>NZ_JBXSOQ010000009.1:0-249357 GCF_057784475.1 Martinezella sp. CNPSo 3795
ATGTAGCCGACGAGGTTGGCGGGGTTGGGGAATTCCTTGTTGCGGAACTGAACGACGACGCCTTTCGGGCCGGCGTCGAGCTTCTCGACATTGGCGATGCGGCAGAGCGACTTGATGTAGACGATCTTAAGGAGATGCTGCACCTCCATCGGCAAGGGGCCGAAACGGTCGATCATTTCGGCGCCGAAACTGTCGATTTCCTTCAGCTCGGTGATCTCGCCGAGACGGCGGTAGAGCGCCATGCGCAGATGCAGATCGGGCACATAATCGTCGGGAATCATGACCGGCGTGCCGACGGAGATCTGCGGCGACCAGCCGGTATCCTGGATCTCGTCGATGCCCTTGACCTCGGCGACAGCCTCTTCGAGCATCTGCTGGTAGAGCTCGAAACCCACTTCCTTGATATGGCCTGACTGCTCCTCGCCGAGCAGATTGCCGGCGCCGCGGATGTCGAGATCGTGGCTTGCCAGCTGGAAGCCGGCGCCGAGCGTATCCAAGGACTGCAGCACCTTGAGCCGGCGCTCCGCCGTCGTGGTCAGTACCTTGTTGACCGGCAGGGTGAAGAGCGCAAAGGCGCGGACCTTGGAGCGACCGACGCGGCCGCGCAGCTGATAGAGCTGGGCAAGCCCGAACATATCGGCGCGGTGGACGATCAACGTATTGGCGGTCGGCACGTCGAGGCCGGATTCGACGATGGTCGTAGAGAGCAGCACGTCATAACGGCCTTCGTAGAAGGCGTTCATGATGTCTTCCAGCTCGCCAGCCGGCATCTGGCCGTGCGCGACCGCCACCTTCAGCTCAGGCACATCCGACTGCAGGAAGGCGTGGATATCGGCGAGATCAGCGAGACGCGGACAGACATAGAAGCTCTGGCCGCCGCGATAATGCTCGCGCATCAGCGTTTCGCGGATCACGAGGGAATCGAAGGGCGAGATGAAGGTGCGCACCGCCATGCGGTCGACCGGCGGCGTGGTGATGAGCGACAGCTCGCGCACACCCGTCATCGCCAACTGCAGCGTGCGCGGGATCGGCGTCGCCGACAGCGTCAGCACATGCACGTCGCTCTTCAGTTCCTTCAGACGCTCTTTGTGCTTCACGCCGAAATGCTGCTCTTCATCGATAATGAGCAGGCCGAGATTGGCAAACTGGATGCCGGCGCCGAGCAGTGCATGCGTGCCGACAACGATATCGGTCTTGCCTTCCGCCACTTCCTTCTTGGTCAGCGCCAGATCCTTGGCGCCCACCAGGCGGGATGCCTGCTGCACGCGGATCGGCAGGCCGCGGAAACGCTCGGAGAAGGTCTTGAAATGCTGCCGGGCAAGCAGGGTCGTCGGCACGACGACAGCGACCTGCACGCCGTTCATGGCAGCGACGAAGGCTGCGCGAAGCGCCACTTCCGTCTTGCCGAAACCGACGTCGCCGCAGACGAGGCGGTCCATCGGCCGGCCGGCACCAAGATCCTCGCGCACCGCCTCGATGGCGTTCATCTGGTCATCGGTCTCATCATAGGGGAAGCGCGCGGCGAATTCGTCGTAGAGCCCTTCGGGTGAGGTCAGCACCGGCGCATGGCGCGTCAGGCGCTCGGCCGCAACACGGATCAAGTCACCAGCGATATCCAGAAGGCGCTTCTTGAGCTTCGCCTTACGCATCTGCCATGCGCCGCCGCCGAGCTTGTCAAGCTGCGCCTCGGTGCCCTCGCCGCCAAAGCGCGAGAGCAGATCGATATTCTCGACCGGCAGGAACAGCTTGGCATCGTCGGCATATTGCAGCTCAAGGCAGGCATGCGGTGCACCGGCAGCCTCGATGGTCCTCAGCCCAACGAAACGGCCGATGCCATGCTCGGCATGAACGACGATCGAGCCTTCGTCCAAGCCTGCCACCTCAGAGATGAAGTCAGCGGCGCGCTTACGGCGCTTGGAACGGCGCACCATGCGGTCGCCGAGAATATCCTGCTCGCCGATGACGATGAGATCGCCAGCCTCGAAGCCGGCTTCGAGGCTGAGTACGGCGGCAGCCGCCTCACCCTTCGCCAGGCCGCTGAGATCCTTGAAGGCCTCGATGGTCTTGACGCGCGCCAACCCATGTTCGGAAAGCACCTGCAGCAGGCGATCGAGCGAACCTTCGGTCCAGGCGGATATGAGCACCTTGCCGCCTGCCGCCCGCTTGTCGGCAATATGCTTGACGACCGCGTCAAAGACGTTGATGCGCTCGCTGTCGGCGCCATCGGTGGCGGAGCGCGCCCAGCGCGGCCCTTGGCGGGCATCAAGCTCGATGACGCGACGCGCCTCACCCTCATGTTCGTTGAAGGGCGAGATGCGGATGGCGCCGAAGGCGTCGAGCGCATTGCCGAAGGCCTTGCCGTCGAGATAGAGCTGACCCGGCGTGACCGGTTTATAGGGCGTGCCCTGCGCCATCTGTCCCTTGGTCTGCTGGCCGGAATTCAGGCGGGCATCGTAATAATCGAAGACGAGCTTGGAGCGCTCCTCGGCCGCCTCGCGCACGGTGTGATCCGTGACCAAGCGGAAGCCCTTGAGATAGTCGAAAACCGTCTCAAGCTTCTCATAGAAGAGCGGCAGCCAATGTTCCATACCGGCGTATCGCCGACCTTCGGATACGGCGAGATAGAGCGCATCATCGCGCGTAGCGGCGCCAAAGGCGGAGAGATAGCTCTTGCGGAAGCGGCTGATCGTATCCGGCGTCAGCGTCACTTCGCTCATCGGATTGAGATCGAGCGAACGCACCTGCCCAGTTGTACGCTGGCTTGCCTGATCGAAGCTGCGAATGCTCTCCAGCGTATCGCCGAAGAAATCCAGGCGCACCGGCTCTTCCGTGCCGGGAACGAAGACATCGAGAATGCCGCCGCGCACCGCATATTCACCGACTTCACGTACCGTTGCGACGCGATCGAAACCGTTGCGCTCCAGGCGGGCCGCGATGTCATCCATCCGCACCTGATTGCCGGGACGGGCCGAGAACGCCAGGCTCTCGATAATGTCCTGTGGCGCCACCTTCTGCAGCATAGCGTTGACGGTCACCAGCACGATGGCTGCATGCGGCTTGCGATGATGCGCGATCAGGCCGGACAAAGCCGCCAAGCGCCGCGCCGAGGTGTCGGAGCTTGGGGAAACGCGGTCGTAGGGAAGGCAATCCCAGGCCGGCAGGGTGAGAACCGGGATTTCGGGCGCGATGAAGCCGAGCATCTGTTCGACATCGGCCATGTGCTGGCCGTCAGACATGACATAGGCAATCGGTTGGCCGGCCTTTGCCATTTCGGCAATCAGGAACGGCTCCAGGCCAGCCGGAACATGACCGATCGTCATCGGCTCGCTGGCGGCGAGCAGCTTCTTCGCGTCGAAACCGGGGATCATTTCGTCAATCCGAACCTTTCGGCGATCTCTTCGAAATCGGGCTTGTAGGAGGCCAGGCGCTCAAAGAGAGGCGTCTGCAAATGCTGCGGCGTCGGCTGGCTGCCGAGAATCCATTTGAGGAGATCGTTGTCCTCTTCAGCCATGATGCGCTCAAGCTCGTCGAGATCGGCCTCGGAAAGGCCTGGCAGCTCATTATCGGCAAACTGGCCGAAGACCAGATCCATCTCGCGGATGCCGCGATGCCAGCAACGGAAAAGGATGCGCCGACGGCGAGGATCGAGATCGGCACTGCTGAGGGTCAGCCCAGTCATCAAAAACACCTTTATGTTGATGCGTCTCTATAAAACCAGCGCTCACAGGTGGGAACCGGTTTTTAAGAAAAAAGCACCTGCGATGCAATTTTCCGGGGAGTGTCGGGCTCAAAGGGATCGAGTTCTCCGCTGCCCCTTGCCAAATGCGCCCTGCCCGTCGCATTTTGCCGGCCATGCGTCCCGCTATCCTCGACCCGCTGTTTGCCTCCATCTCTTCGCTGCCCGGCGTCGGGCCGAAGGTATCCGAGCTGCTGGTAAAGCTGCTCGACCGCGAAACGATCGACGATTGTCGGGTCATCGACCTCATTTTCCACGCGCCGCATTCGATCATCGACCGACGCGAGCAGCCCGGTATCGCGAGGGCGCCGCAGGGCGCCATCGTCACCATTACCGGCCGTGTCGACCGTCATCAGCCGCCGCCGAATGCGCGTAGCAACGTTCCCTATCGCGTCTATCTGCACGACGAGACCGGAGAATTGGCGCTGGTCTTCTTCCGGGGTAAGGCGCAATGGCTCGAAAAGCAGCTGCCGATCGACGAGACGGTCACCGTCAGCGGCAAGGTCGACTGGTTCAACGGCCGCCCATCCATGGTGCATCCGGATTACATCATGCGCGAGAGTGAAGCGGAAAACCTGCCGCTCGTCGAACCGGTCTATCCGCTAACCGCCGGCCTCACGCCGAAGTTCCTGCGCAAGACCATCGAGGCGGCGCTGCCGCGCATTCCGCAGCTGCCTGAGTGGGATGATATAACCCTTACGCAGAGGCAGGGCTTTCCCTCGATCTCCGATAGCTTCCACATGCTGCATGCGCCGAGAGATGCGGCCGATATCGATCCGCAATCTCCCGCGCGCCGCCGGCTTGCCTATGATGAATTCCTGGCGGGGCAATTATCGCTTTCGTTGGTGCGCCAAAGGCTGCGCAAGGTTGCGGGGCAGCCGGTGCATGCAACTGGAGAAATCAGCCGCAAGATACTGGAATCCCTGCCCTTCTCGATGACGAACAGCCAACGTGAAGCGGTTGCCGATATTCTCAAGGATATGGCGGGCACTGAGCGCATGCTTCGGCTGCTGCAGGGTGATGTCGGCGCGGGAAAGACACTGGTGGCACTGATGGCGATTGCCGCCGTGATCGAAAGCGGCGGCCAGGCCGTGCTGATGGCGCCGACCGAAATTCTGGCTCGCCAGCATCATGCAACGATTTCAAAATTCGCAGCGAGTGCAAACCTTTCCGTCGAAGTTCTCACAGGCCGCACAAAGGGACGCGAGCGGGATGCGATCCTCGAGCGCATTGCTTCCGGGGAAGCACAGATCATCATCGGCACGCATGCTCTCTTCCAGGACAGCGTCGCCTATGCCAACCTCATGCTGGCTGTGGTCGACGAGCAGCACCGCTTCGGCGTTCACCAACGCCTGCGCCTGACCGCGAAGGGCATCTCGCCGCATATGCTCGTTATGACCGCAACGCCCATACCGCGAACGCTGGTGCTCGCCGCCTTCGGCGATATGGACGTTTCGAAGCTCACTGAGAAGCCGGCGGGACGCAAGCCGATCCAGACGATCACCATTCCGAACGAGCGAACCGGCGACATCGTCGCGCGCCTGAGAAGTGCGCTATCCGAAGGTAAAAAAGCCTATTGGATATGCCCACTTGTGGAGGAATCCGAAGAATCCGATTTAATGTCGGTCGAAGAGCGTTACGAGACGCTGACGAGAGCGCTCGGGTCTGGCATCGGCCTCATCCATGGCCGGATGAGCGGCCCGGAAAAAGACGCCGTGATGATGGCCTTCAAGAATGGCGAGATCCGCCTGCTGGTCGCCACGACCGTCGTCGAAGTGGGCGTCGATGTCCCCGACGCGACCATCATGGTCATCGAACATGCCGAGCGTTTTGGCCTAGCGCAGCTTCACCAATTGCGCGGACGCGTCGGTCGCGGTGACGAAGCCTCGACCTGTATTCTTCTCTACAAAGGCCCCCTCGGTGAAACCGGGCATGCACGGCTGTCGATCATGCGCGAGACGGAAGACGGCTTCCGCATTGCCGAGGAGGATTTGAAGCTGCGCGGCGAAGGCGAGCTTCTCGGCACGCGCCAGTCCGGAACACCAGGCTTCCGCATCGCCAGCCTGGAAGCCCATGCCGATCTTCTGGAAATTGCCCGCAAGGATGCCGCCTATCTCATTGAGCGCGATCCGGAGCTCACCAGCGAGCGTGGCAGTGCGGTACGCACCCTGCTCTATCTCTTCCGTCGCGACGAGGCGATCCGGTTCCTGCGAGCGGGGTGAGCGGATGGACGCGTTAGCCGCGTCCATCCCTGTCTCTCACGACATTACTTTGCGGCGAGGCCGGGAATGGTGACCTGGAACACCTGGAACATGGTGTCGACATCGGCACCGCTTTCATCCTTGTAGGCGGCTCCGACCTGGAAACCGTCCTGGGTGATGAAGTCGTTATCATTGGCAACGAACAGGAAGTAGTCGTCGGGCAGCTTCGGATCCTGAACGCTGACGATCGACATGGCCTCCCACTTTTCCGAGAGGTTGTTACGGTCGTTCGGCGCGCCATTGTGCAGACCGAAGCGCGCAAGATCGGCGCTGTCGTTGATGTCGATGAACTGGCTGACGACAGCCGGCTTGACGGAGGGATCAAGAACGCCCTTTGGCGCGACAGCCGTGTCGCCGTCGAACTTGCCGCCGGCAATATCGGTGGCAGCGGACACATCGACGGCAACGATGCTACGATAGAGCGACTTATCGCCCTTCTGGCCATAACCATTGTTGCTGTCGCGCGCCAGCATCAGGAAGCTTGTCGGTGAGAGTGCCACGATTTCGCTTTGCGCGGCGACGGCCGTCTTGCCCTTTTCATTGGTAAAGACAGGCAAAGGCACGACATATTCGTGCACCAGTTTCAGATGGTCGAGATCGGCGGCATCATAGACCAGGGCGCGTGTATTCTGCCTGGTAGAGCTGGAATCGCCACCGTCCTGGCGGGTCGCGGACTGAAGCACGACAATCAGGAACTTGCCGTCCGGCGTCAGGGACATCCCCTCGAAGCCCTGATTATTTTGGCGCCCGCTGGTCGGATCCTTCGGATCGGGCGCGGCTTCACCGGGACCGGGATTGTTCGAGGAAAAATTCACGGCGCCGTGGCGCATTGGCAGATACGCCGCCGGCGGTGCCGTGGCCGAGATCATGCGCCCGTCTGCCGAGAAGCGATAGATGTAAGGACCGTATTCGTCACTGATGAACATCGAACCGTCGGGCAGCCGAGCAATAGCTTCGTTATCGAGCGAGATCTTGCCGTTCGGTGCCTGCGGCAAAAGCGGCATACCGCTTTCTGCCTGGCGAACGCCGTTGGCGGGGTCGAGGCCGGTGGTTTCGTTGCCCTTGTTGTCTTTCAAAAGCAGAGTATCCGCGAGCTTGGCCTCGACGCCCGACTGTTCCTGGCCGGCCGGCGGCGTCGCGCCGGGAGCGACCGGAGTCAGCTTGATATCGATGGTGTTGAGACGTCCGCGATAATCGGTGGTGCCGGCGACATTATAGCCGCGGTCCGGCAGCAGCCAGAGCGAACCCTTATAGGTGCCGTCGGCATTGCGGACCCAGCTCTTGGTGTCGATCGACATTCCCGAACCGGAACCGAAGGTCTCGCCGAACTTGTCGCGCAGATTGGCGGGGATACGACCGACCGCGACACGTCCCTTGTTGACGAGCGTCACGCCCTGGACTGCGATGGAATTATCAGCAAGCGCCGCGACTGGTGCGGAAAAAACAAATGCTGCCAGCGCGGCCGACAACAGCGGCAAGCTCTTCGAATGCATATATTTCAAGACAATATCCTCCAGTGAAAATATGTATGGAGACAATGAGATCCATCTCCGACCCGCTCTCAAGCCGCGTCGAAAAACAACAGCCGGGGTCGAAACTCCGAATGTTCGATGATGAGATGCATCCGATTGCCTGTCCCGTAGGACGATCTAAGGCGTCAATATGATAGAGACATGACAGCTCGCGTGATACGCGAGGCCAGGCAACCTACGACAGGAACGGGAGCGTTTCTAAGTCAGCGATTTTATCGGAACGGGCCTGGGCAGCCCCTTCGCCGCGATGAGCTCTTCCTTGTATTCGGGCGATACAAGTCCGCCCGAGATCAGCAGTTTGGCGCCATCCTCCGGGCTCATGTCGAGCACCGTGATCTTTTCGCGTGGAACGAAAACCAGAAAGCCGGCCGTGGGCACAGGTGTCGGCGGCAGAAAGACCGCCACCATGTCCTGACCCATGGCATTGAATTTCGAAGCAATCTCACCCTTGGCATCGGTCGATATGAATACCATGGACCAGAGGCCTGGGCTTGGATATTCGATCAGCCCGACCTTCTTGAAGGATGTGCCCTGCTCTTTCAACACAGTCTCGAAGATCTGTTTGACGCTCTTATAGATGGTCCGCACCAGCGGCACGCGGTTGACGATCGACTCCCCGAAGCGGACGATGCTCTGGCCAATCAGGTTCTTGGCGAGGAAACCAACGATCGTGATGAAGATCATCGCGATCACCAGGCCGGTCCCCGGAACGGCGAAGTTCAGATAGCTTTCAGGATCGTAGCGCGCGGGAATATAGGGGCGAACCCAGCTATCGGCCCAATGAACGACGGACCAGGTCAGCCACAGGGTAATGGCGATCGGGGCGCAGATAATCAGGCCGGCCAGGAAATTGTTTCTGATCCGCGTGGTTACGGACATTTTGATGAGTTTTTCAGTCATTCGCCGCTCGAAAACTCCGTTCCGCCGCCTACTGCTACCCGGCAAATCCTCCCCACCATCTCAGAATGGGAATCGTGCCAGAAATCAGTGCGGCATACAACCCGCCAGCTGCGTCCGCGAGCCGAACAAACGTCCGGCTCACGATGACGTGACGGCAAATGCGGGACGGAAGTTGTCCTATTCCACGGTGACCGATTTAGCGAGATTGCGCGGCTGATCGACGTCCGTGCCCATGAAGACGGCCGTATGATAGGCAAGCAATTGAATCGGCAGCGAGAATATGATCGGGGCGATGATCTCGTCGACGACGGGCAAGGTGATGGTCGCCATGGTCGGCAATGTCGAGGCTGCCGCACCAAGCTCATCCGTGATGAAGATGATTCGGCCGCCGCGTGCTGCCACTTCCTGCATGTTGGAAACGGTCTTGTCAAAGAAGCGGTCATGCGGAGCAATGACGATGACGGGCATATTCTCGTCGATCAGCGCGATCGGCCCGTGCTTCAATTCGCCGGCCGCATAGCCCTCTGCGTGGATATAAGAGATTTCCTTCAGCTTCAGCGCGCCTTCCATGGCGAGCGGGAAGCTGGTGCCGCGACCGAGATAGAGCACATCCTTGAACTTCGAGATTTCGCGCGACAGGCTTTCCATCTGCGGCTGGATGATATTCAGCACATTCGCCATGATACGCGGCATCTCGACGAGATGGCGCACCATTTCCTGTTCATCCTTGGCGCTGACCGTGCCGCGAGCAACGCCCGCTCCGATCGCGAGCGATGCGAGAACCGCAAGCTGGCAGGTGAAAGCCTTCGTCGAGGCGACGCCGATCTCGGGACCAGCCAGGATCGGAAACACCGCGTCGGACTCACGCGCGATGGTCGATTCCCTGACGTTGACCACGGCGCCGATCTTCAGGCCGTTGTCCCGGCAATAGCGCAGCGAAGCCAAGGTATCCGCGGTCTCGCCGGATTGGGAAATGAACAGCGCCGCTTGCGACGGCGACAACGGCATTTCGCGATAGCGGAATTCTGAGGCCACATCGATTTCGACCGGAAGACGCGCATAGCGCTCGAACCAGTATTTGCCGATCAGGCCGGCAAGATAGGCGGTGCCGCAAGCCGAAATTGCAAGGCCGGACACGCCGCCGAAATCTATGGCCGAGACATCCGGGCGCACGCGATGGCTGGCGAAATCGATATAGTGGCTGAGCGCATGGGAAATGACTTCCGGCTGCTCGTAGATTTCCTTTTCCATGAAGTGGCGATGATTGCCCTTATCGACCACATAGGCGGTCGCTTGGGAAATCTGCCGCGGCCGGCTCACTTCCTTGCCGCTGAAATCGAGAATGGTCGCGCCGGCATGGCTAACGATGGCGCAGTCACCATCGACGAGATAGGTGATTTCGTTGGTGAAAGGCGCAAGTGCGATGGCATCCGAGCCGAGGAACATCTCGCCCTTGCCGTAGCCGACCGCAAGTGGCGGGCCAGAACGCGCCGCCATCAGCGTGCCGGGATCGTTTTGAAACATCACGGCCAATGCATAGGCGCCCGTCACACGGTTCAGCATTTTCAGCATGGCCGAACGTGCGTCCAGGCCTTCGCGAACGTATTTCGCCAATAGATGAGCGACAACTTCCGTATCCGTTTGCGAGGCAAATTCCTGGCCTTCGGCCTTCAGTTCTTCGCGCAGCTCGGAGAAGTTCTCGATAATGCCATTGTGGACGACAGCAACACCTTCGACGAAATGCGGATGGGCATTGGTTTCATTCGGAACGCCGTGGGTTGCCCAACGCGTATGTGCAATGCCGGTCGTGCCGGGCAAAGGATCCGACTCGAGGCGCTTTTCCAGATTGAACAGCTTTCCCTCCGCGCGGCGGCGATCCATCACGCCGTCGTGGATCGTCGCAACTCCCGCCGAATCATAGCCGCGGTACTCGAGCCGCCGCAGCGCGTCCACCAAGCGCTCCGCCACAGGCTTCGTTCCGACGATCCCCACAATACCGCACATACAGCTCTCCGTCTGGCCTCAGATATGAGGGCAAGTCCTAATCATTCCTGCGATTTTCTCAATTGCCGTCACGGTCACTTTCGATTTCTGACCGTTACGTCGACACGCGAGTTTTAGTGGCCGCCCTTCTTCGCTGCCTTGATGGCAAGAGCTCGCTCGCGGATTGCCTTGGCTCGCTCTGGCTTTACTTCCTGGCGAGCCCGGCCAAAAGCCAGCGCGTCGGCCGGAACATCATCGGTGATGACACTGCCGGAAGCAATATATGCGCCGTCGCCGATGCGGATGGGCGCGACCAGCGATGAGTTGGAACCGACGAAAGCATTGGCGCCAATATGCGTCTCATGTTTGTTGACCCCATCATAGTTGCAGGTAATCGTGCCAGCGCCGATATTGCTGCCGGCGCCGATCGTCGCATCGCCGATGTAGGTCAGGTGATTGACCTTGGCACCCTCGCCGATCTTGCCGTTCTTGACCTCGCAGAAATTGCCGACCTTGGCACCGCCGGCGAGATCCGCGCCCGGACGCAGCCGCGCAAAGGGCCCAACCGTCGCGCCGGCGCTGACATGGGCGCCCTCAATATGCGAGAAGGCATGGATGACCGCGCCGCCGTCGATCACCGCACCGGGACCGAAGACGACATTCGGTTCGATCAACGCATCCTGGCCGATCACGGTGTCATAGGCGAGGAACACGGTTTCTGGCGCCACCATGGTCACGCCCGACAGCATAAGCTCCTGCCGGCGCCGCTCCTGCCAGAGGCGCTCGATAAAGGCGAGCTCGGCCCGGTTGTTGCAGCCGGTCATTTCAACCTCGGGCGCATCGACCGCAACGGCGCGGCCGCCCAGCGAGCGGGCGATCTCGACGAGATCGGTGAGATAATATTCGCCCTTGGCATTGTTGTTGTCGATGCGGTCAAGAAGCTCCAGCGCCTTGCGGCCATTGATCGCCATCAGCCCGCTATTGCACCACTTTATCGCCAGTTCGGCATCGGTGGCGTCCTTGGCTTCTCGAATGGCGATCAGTTCGCCATCCTTGACCAGCAAGCGGCCATAGACGTTGGGATGCTCCGTATGAAAGCCGATGACGACGATGTCATTGCCATCGGCCAGTCCCTGGCGGGCCGCACGAAGCGGCACATCGGTCAGCAGAGGGACGTCTCCATAGGCAACGATAATATCATCATATCCGCGGGCAATCGCCTCGCGCGCCGCCAACACGGCATGGCCCGTGCCGAGCCGCTCCTTCTGCAGATAGGATTCGACGGCAATATCGCCAATCGATGCTGCCGCGCTGACCTCATCCGCATCGCGCCCGACCACCAGAGCCGCCGCTGAAATCCCGGTCCTGGCGATCGCCTCCATGACATGAGCGATCATCGGACGCCCAGCAATCGGGTGCAGGACCTTCGACATCGACGACTTCATGCGGGTACTGTCGCCGGCGGCGAGGATGATGGCGAGGCAGCTGCGTTCCATTTCAAGCTCCGAGATATACGGTCAAGCGCCGCCCGGGGGCCGGGCGACTCCCCTCATATCAACAAGTCGAGCGATGAACCACGGCGAAATTGAAGGCGACCTTCAGGCTTCGGCAAGGGCCTCGAAAGCTTCGAGAACATGTTGGCGCCCATCGATGATCACAAATTCCATCGCCTTATGGGCCGAAAGGCCGTCACGCGCCGCTATCGCGTCCACTATGGCCATATGCGTATCCGCAATATTGGCGAAGCCATTGGTTGAAGGCGGTGCGCTCATGCGGAACATGCCGACGAGTGCGGCTTCGATAAGTCCGCCCAGCGATCGCATGAATGGGTTCTGCGAAGCCTCCGTAATTGCCAGGTGGAAATGCAGATCGGCGACCGCGAGGCTATCGGAGGTATGATGCGGCGCTGCCATGGCAGCGGCAAGACTGCGGAGCAGTTCGATGTCCTCTCGACTGGCCCTTTCCGCCACGAGGCTTGCGGCAAAAGGCTCGAATGCCATGCGTATATCGTAAAGATGGAGAAGGAACTCCTTGTTGACGCCGCTTTCGAAATGCCAGTTGAGCACCTCGTTGTCGAACATGTTCCAATGGATCTTCTCGGTGACGCGCGTGCCGACGCGCGCACGCGGCACCACAAGCCCCTTTGCGGCCAAAGTCTTCATACTCTCACGCAGGACCGTGCGCGATACCTTGAATCGTTGCAGAAGCTCGCTGTCGCCAGGAAGAATGCTTCCGATCGGAAACGCGCCGGAGACGATCGCCTTGCCCAGCTCATCGACCACCTGAGCGTGGCTCGTGCGCGATTTTCCCTCTGATTTTCCGGTCTCAAGCAATCGGTCGCGCAAGCGCTCTGTCCCTCCCTCAGGCATATCGTCGATTCAAGCGGGAAAGCAGCAGGAGACCCTTCTGCATCAGAATAAAGGCAAACAGCAACAAGCCGATCAATATCTTCGTCCACCAGCTGGAAAGCGTTCCATCGAAGGTGATGTAGGTCTGAATCAAGCCCTGTATGAGAATTCCGATGAGTGTTCCTCCGACGAACCCCGCTCCTCCCGTCAGCAGTGTTCCGCCTATAACCACGGCAGCGATCGCATCGAGTTCGACGCCGACTGTAGCAAGCGAATATCCCGCCGAGGTATAAATGGAAAAAACGATTCCGGATAGACCGGCGAGAAAGCCGGACAGAGCGTAGATCTGGATCGTCGTTCTTCCCACGGGCACGCCCATCAGTTCCGCGGTCTGCGCCCCCCCACCCAGCGCGTAGACATTGGCACCGAAACGGGTGCGATGCGCCAGCACGATGCCGCCGGCAAAGACGAGTAGCATGAGACTGCCGATCAAGGTCAGCCGGCCGCCGCCGGGCATCAGCCAATAGAGATCGTTGAGCTGAGAGTAGAAATCATGCTCTATCGGAATGCTGTCGATCGACAGCACGAAGGCGATGCCCCGCGCCAGGAACATGCCGGCCAGCGTCACGATAAAGGGCGGCATGCTGAGATAGTGGATGATGGCGCCCATGCCGGCGCCAAAAATTGTCGTGATCACGAGGACCAGAGCGAAAGCGATCAAGGGATGGATCGTGGTATCGCGAAGGACGATCGCCAGGAACACGCCGGTAAAGGCAATGACCGATCCGATGGACAGATCAATTCCGCCGGAGATGATGACGAATGTCATGCCGACAGCTGCGATACCGAGAAAGGCATTATCGGTCAAAAGGTTGCCGATCACGCGTGTCGACAGCATGTTGGGATACTGTGTCACGCAGCCGGCATAAGCCAGAATGAAGATGACGATGGTCGCAAGCAGCGGGAGATATTTCGAATTCACTTTGCCTGCTCCTTTTGCACCATCTGCCCCTCGGCGCGCCGGCGCCAGAAGAATGCAGTTGCAGACTGCATGGCGGGGGATTGGATGACCAGAATGACGATGACGATGATCGCCTTGATCACCAGATTGAACTCCGGCGGAAAGCCGGAGAGCAGGATGCCCGTATTGACCGATTGAATGATCATCGCGCCGATCAGCGAACCGACGATGCTGAAACGGCCGCCAAGCAGCGAATTGCCACCAACCACGACCGCAAGGATCGCATCCAGCTCAAGCCACAGACCGGCATTGTTGGCGTCCGCACCCTTGATATCGGCCGTGACGATGATGCCGGCGATGGAGGCACAAAGGCCGCTCAATGCGTAAACAGCGATGAGCAGGACCGGGGTCCGGATACCGGACAAGGTGCTTGCCCGGCGATTGATGCCAATGGCTTCGACCAGCATTCCGAGAGCTGTGCGCCGCACCAGAGCAATCACCAGAAGCGCAGCGACAAGCCAGATCACGACAGGCATCGGCAGGGCGGCGAAGGAGCCGCTGCCAAGGAAGATCAGCCCGTCATTGTTGAAGGTGAGGATCGCGCCTTCAGTGATCAATTGCGCGATGCCGCGGCCCGCCACCATCAGCACCAGCGTCGCGATGATGGGCTGGATATCGAGTACAGCGACGAGGAATCCGTTCCAGAGGCCACATGCCAGACCGATGCCGATCGTCAAGAGCAGCGTATAGGAAAGCGAGTAGCCGGCAACAATCGAGGAAGCCGCGACAGCGCCGCAAATCGCGATGACCGCCCCGACGGACAGATCGATCCCTTTCGTGGCGATGACCAGCGTCATGCCAATGGCGAGCAGCGCTACCGGCGCACCACGATTGAGTACGTCTACCAAGCTCCCGTAGAGTCTTCCGTTCTGAACTTCCAGATGAAAGAAATGCGGGAACATGATGAAATTCAACAGAAGAATAACCGCGAGTGCAATGAACTGAGGCATCAGCCGAAGCAAGGAGGTTTTGATTGGCGAGCTCATGCGTCCTCCCGCGTCTTTTGAGCCGTGGCGATAGCCTCGACGATATTTCCGGCCGTTATCTCACTGCCGGTCAACTCAGCAATATGTTCGCGGTCGCGCAGGACGATGACTCGCGAACTATAGGCGACAAGCTCCTCGAGTTCGGATGAAATGACCACCAGGGACATTCCCTGCCGGCAAAGATCCTCGATCAATCGGATGATTTCCGCATGGGCACCGACATCGATGCCGCGCGTCGGTTCATCCAGGATGAGGAAGCTCGGATTGGTTGCCAGCCAGCGGGCAAGTATGGCTTTCTGCTGGTTACCGCCTGAAAGGAGCCTGATCGGCTTTTCCCGGTCGGTCGTGCGGATATCCAACGCCTTGATATAGCGATCGGCGATGGCGTTCTGCTCGCTGCGCGGCAATGGCCTTGCCCAGCCCCGCCTTGCCTGCAGCGCCATGACGATATTTTCGCGAATGGAGAGATCACCGATAATCCCATCGGTCTTGCGATCTTCCGGGCAAAAGCCGAAGCCGCTCTTGATCGCGGCGCGCGGACTGGAAAGTGCAATGGGCTTGCCTTCGATCTTCGCCTCGCCGCTGTCGGCGCGCTCAACGCCGAAGAGCACTTCGGCGGTCTCCGTCCGCCCCGAGCCGAGCAGGCCGGCAATGCCGACCACTTCGCCGACGCGCACCTCCATGTCGAACGGCTTGATCTTGCCGCGCTTGCCGAAATTCGTGAAGTGATATTTGATCGGGCCGCTTTCCGTCTCGCTCTGCTTGATCGTGCTTTCAGTCTCGGCGAGTTCGCGGCCAAGCATCATGGCGATCAGGGTCTGCCGCGGAAGACCGTCCGCCTCGCGCGTGCCGACCAGCCGGCCGTTGCGGAGAACGGTGATGCGATCGCAGATTTCGTAAACCTGCTCCAGGAAATGCGTAATGAAGACAATTCCGAGCCCGCGCTGTTTCAATCGCCTGACGACACCGAACAGCATCTCGACTTCATGCGTATCCAGGCTCGCAGTGGGCTCATCGAGAATGAGCACCTTGCCAGAGAGATCGACCGCGCGGGCGATAGCGATCACCTGCTGTATGGCAACCGAAAAGCGATCGAGCTGGCGGCTGACATCGATATCCAAGCCATATTGTGACAGCAGATCTCTCGCCATCTTGTTCAGGACGCGGCTGGTGACCATACCGAACCGCCGCGGCTGACGACCCAGAAACAGATTTTCCGCCACGCTCAGATTGGGCAGCAGGTTCACTTCCTGGTAGACCGTTCCAATACCGAGCTTCTGAGCGGCAAGCGTATCATGCGGATCGATCTCGGCCCCGTCGAGAACCAGAGTGCCCGCATCGCGGCGATAGGCGCCGGTCATGCATTTGATCAAGGTCGATTTTCCGGCACCGTTTTCGCCGAGAAGCGCATGGACCTCGCCACGCATCAATGTGAAATCGACATGATCGAGAGCGGTCGAACCAGGGAAATATTTACAAAAACCTGTCGCCGTCAGAAGTCGCTCTACGTCGTGAGCCATGAAGCGCGAATTTCCTTGGAATGAATCAAATTGCGAAAGCGATAGCCGGCGCATTCTACGGGTGCGCCGGCATCTTGCACACGATATCGCACCGGCGCGGCATTGCCGATTCGGTGCGATGGGCTTTCGTCTTAGTAGCCGAGGTCCTTCTTCTGCTCGTAGACCTTCTGCGGATCATCGGCCTGCGTGTAGAGCTTGGATTCCGTCTGGATCCACTTCGGCGGCTCTTTCTTGGTCTTCAGGTAGGCATCGAGTGCATCGAAGGCCGGACCAGCCATGTTCGGCGTCAGCTCCACGGTTGCGTTGGCTTCACCGGCAGCCATGGCCTTGAAGAGATCCGGAACCGAATCGATCGACACGGTCAGGATGTCCTTGCCCGGCTTCAGGCCGGCTTCCTTGATCGCCTGAATGGCGCCGACGGCCATATCGTCGTTGTGAGCGTAGAGCGCGCAGATATCCTTGCCGCCGTTTTCAGCCTTCAGGAAGCTTTCCATGACTTCCTTGCCCTTGGCGCGGGTGAAGTCGCCGGTCTGGCTGCGAACGATCTTCAGGTTATCGTGGCCCTTGATGGCTTCCTCGAAGCCCTTCTTACGGGCGATGGCCGGCGAGGAACCGGTCGTGCCCTGCAACTCGACGATGTTGCACTTCTTGTCGCCGACTGTCTTCACGAGCCAGTCGCCGGCAACCTTGCCTTCATGAACCAGGTCAGACGTGACAGCCGTCAGATAAAGGTCCTTCGGCGCGGCGACCGTGCGGTCAAGCAGAATGACCGGGATCTTTGCTTCCTTGGCTTCCTTCAGAACGGCATCCCAGCCGGTTTCGACGACGGGCGCCAGCAGGATCGCATCGACACCCTGTGCGATGAACGAACGGATCGCCTTGATCTGGTTTTCCTGCTTCTGCTGCGCGTCAGCGAATTTCAGGTCGATGCCGCGCTTCTTGGCTTCCTGTTTGGTCAACGTGGTCTCAGCCGCGCGCCAGCCAGACTCCGAACCAATTTGCGAGAAGCCGACAACCAGGTCTTTAGCCGACGCCGACGTAAACATGCAGGCAGCGAGAATCGTAGCACTAACGAGTGCGGTCTTAAACTTCATGATTATCTCCCAAAGGCCATCTCCTCAGGCCCGCCGTCAAAAAATCATATAGTAATACTTTTGTAAATCGACATTCGATGATGCAGCGCAACAAAAAAGGGCGCCTGAGGCACCCTTTTCTCAACTTTAACTATTCGCCTGAGATTACTTCGAAGCCGGCAGCTTGTCGTCCACGCCTTCGATGTAGAAATTCATGCCGAGCAGCGTGCCGTCGTCAGCCTTTTCGCCGGCCTTGAGCCAGGGCGTGCCGTCCTGCTTGTTGATCGGACCGGTGAAGGGAGCCAGCTCGCCGGACTTGATCTTGGCTTCGGTTTCCTGGGCCATCTTCTTCACGTCGTCGGGCATGTTCGTATAGTCGGCCATCTTCAGGATACCGTCCTTGAGGCCGTCCCAGCTCTGTTCGGACTTCCAGGTGCCGTCGAGCAGTGCGTGAACGCGCTTGGAGTAGTAGTTGCCCCAGGTGTCGACAATCGCCGTCAGCTGTGCCTTCGGGCCAGCCTTGATCATGTCGGAGGCCTGGCCGAAAGCATGGATGCCGCGCTCTTCAGCCACCTGCATCGGCGCCGTCGTATCGGTGTGCTGCGTCAGGATATCGACGCCCTGGTCGACCATGGCCTTGGCGGCGTCAGCTTCCTTGCCCGGGTCGAACCAGGTGTTGACCCATACGACCTTCAGCTTGAAGCTCGGGTCGATCGAGCGGGCGCCCTGTTCGAAGGAGTTGATGCCCATCACGACTTCCGGAATCGGGAAGGACGCGATGTAGGCGGCACCATGGTTCTTCGACATCTTGGCGGCGATCTGACCGAGGATATAGCGGCCTTCATAGAAGCGCGAGTTGTAGGTCGCGAGATTCGGACCGCTCTTGAAGCCGGTCGCATGCTCGAACTTCACTTTCGGGAACTTGGCGGCAACCTTGACGGTCGCATCCATGAAGCCGAACGAGGTGGAGAAGATCAGCGAGCAGCCGGAGCGGGCGAGACGCTCGATGGCGCGCTCGGCGTCCGGGCCTTCCGGTACGTTTTCGAGATAAGGCGTCTCGATCTTGTTGCCGAATTCCTTCTGGATCTGCTGACGGCCGAGATCATGCGCCTGCGAATAGCCGCCGTCCGTGTGCGAACCGACATAGACGAAGCAGACCTTGGTCGGTGCTGCTTCTGCAGCGGCAGCGAAACCAACGATGGCTGCCGCTGTCGTTGTGAGGGCGAGTGCTAGTTTTTTCATGGTTACCCCTACTGGTTTGACATGTTTTGCAGAAATCGGTCCGGCCGTTGCAATCAACGCTCCGGAACGAAGGCCTTGCCGAGCGACGCTGGCGTGTTGATCAAGGTCGCGCGGCGATTTTGAGAGATGATGACGAGAACCACAATAGTCGACGCATAGGGCAGCATCGACAGGAATTGCGAGGGAATGCCGACGCCGAAGCCCTGCGCATGGAACTGCAGGATCGTTACGGCGCCGAAGAGATAACCGCCGGCCAGAACACGCATCGGCCGCCAGGAGGCGAAGACGACGAGCGCCAGCGTCACCCAACCGCGGCCGGCCGACATGTTCTCCACCCATTGCGGCGTATAGACGAGCGAGAGCTGCGCGCCGGCAAGCCCGGCGCAGGCACCGCCGAACATGACAGCGAGATAGCGCGTGCGGATGACGTCGATCCCGAGCGCATGGGCGGAGCCATGGCTGTCGCCGACGGCACGCAGTTTCAGGCCGGCGCGACTGCGGAAGAGGAACCAATTCACGCCGATCAGAAGCGCGATTGAGAGGTAGAAGGTCAGATCCTGCTTGAACAGCACCGAGCCGATCAGCGGAATATCCGACAGGAACGGGAAGACGATCTCGTGCAGCTGGACGCCAGGCACGCTGACATAGCCTTCACCGATCATGCCGGAAAGGCCGAGCCCCAGGATGGTCAGCGCCAGACCGGTCGCCACCTGGTTCGTCACCAGCGTCAGAGTGAGGAAGCCGAACAGCAGCGAGAAGAGCGCACCGGCAATGATACCGGTCAGCAGGCCGACATAGGGCGATCCGCTCATCTGCGCGCCGACAAAAGCGGCGACGGCGCCGATAATCATCATGCCTTCGACGCCGAGGTTGAGGACGCCCGAGCGCTCCACCACCAATTCGCCGAGGCCAGCGATAACGAGCGGCGTCGATGCGGTGATGATCGTCAGGAGGATTGCTTCGAAAACGCTCATGCCGCACCTCCACGGACCCGCGACCAGATCACACGGATTTTGTAATAGATCAACGTGTCGCAGGAGAGCACGAAAAATAGCAAGAGGCCCTGGAAAACGCTGGCCGCCTTGGCTGATATCCCCGGCGATAATTGCGCGGCTTCACCACCGAGATAGGTCAGCGCCAGCACCAGACCGGAAAGGATGGCTCCGAGCGGATTGAGGCGCGCAAGAAAGGCGACGATGATGGCGGTGAAACCGTAACCCGGCGAGATCGCCGGTTGCAGATGGCCGATGGAACCGGAAACTTCGGATATGCCGGCCAATCCCGAGAGCGCCCCCGAAACGAGAAAGGCGAACCAAACCATTTTCCGCGAGGAAAAGCCGGCAAAGCGCCCTGCCCGCGCCGACTGGCCGAGCACGCTTATCTCAAAGCCTTTCAGCGTATATTTCATAACGAACCAGGCAAGGATCGCCGCGATAACGGCAAAGACGATGCCCCAATGCGCGCGCCCGGAATCCTCCCAGATTGCCGGCAGGACGGCTTCCGGCGGAAAATCGATGCTCTGCGGGAAATTATGGCCCTGCGGATCGCGCCACGGCCCGCGCGACAACCAATCGAGGAACAGTTGCGCAATATAGACAAGCATCAGGCTCGTCAGGATCTCATTGGTATTGAAATGCGCCTTCAGAAGCGCCGGAATGGCGGCATAGAGCGCGCCACCGATGGCGCCGGCGATCAGCATCAAAGGCAGGATCATCGGCGAATGCCAATCAGTGAAGACGATCGGGATGAAGGAGCCGGCGATCGCGCCCATCGTGAACTGGCCTTCGGCACCGATATTCCAATTGTTGGAACGGTAGCAGAGGCAAAGGCCGACGGCGATCAGGATCAGCGGCCCGGCCTTGATCGCCAATTCGTGCAGCGACCACACTTCCAGCAGAGGCTCGACAAAGAAAGCATCGAGCGCCTCGACGGGATCCTTGCCCATGACGGCGAACATGATGGTGCCGGCGATCAGCGCCAATGCGAGGGCAAGCAGAGGTGAAAGCAAACCGAACAGTTTCGAGACCTGCGGGCGCTTTTCAAGTTCAATGCGCATGTGCAGGCTCCGAATGCGTTTTCGATTCATGCAGCCCGCCCATCAGCAGGCCAATCTTTTCGCGCGTCAACTCGCCGGCGGGATAGGACGGTGACAGCCGCCCTTCCGAAATGACGGCAATATCGGTCGCGACTTCGAAAATCTCATCCAGATCCTGGCTGATGACGAGCACGGCCGAGCCATCGCGAGCGAGATCGACCAGCGCCTGGCGGATGCGGCTTGCGGCGCCGGCATCGACGCCCCAAGTCGGCTGGTTGACGACGAGCACGCTCGGCTGACGATCCAATTCGCGGCCGACGATGAACTTCTGCAGATTGCCGCCGGACAGCGCGCCGGCAGCCGGATCCTCGCCGCTCTTGCGCACATCCATAGCCTCGCAGATGCGCTTCGTCGCCTGCTTGACCGCGCCGTGCCTGATGACGTTGAAGAAGCCACCACCCAGAAACGACTTGCGGTCCGACTGATGCCTGGCGAGCACGAGGTTATCCGACAGCTTCAATGCGGATACCGCAGCATGGCCGTGGCGTTCCTCCGGCACGAAACCGGCGCCGATCAGTCGGCGCGCATTAATGCCCTTGGTGCCGACGGACTTGCCGCGCAATTGGACGAGATCGTCCGCTGCGACCGTGTATTCGCCGGAAATGACATCGAACAATTCGCCCTGGCCGTTGCCGGCAACCCCGGCAATCGCCAGGATCTCGCCGGCGCGCACACGCAGGGAAACGTCCTTCAGTGCCATGGCAAACGGGGTTCGTGCCGGTGCCGAAAGACCGGCAATCTCCAGGAGAATATCTCCCTTCGCACCGAGGCCCTCGTGCTGCACGCTGGCGACATCGTTGCCGACCATCATACGAGCGAGCGAACCGGTCGTTTCCTGCCGCGGATCGCAGGCGCCCGTAACTTTGCCGTGGCGCAGGACAGTAGCGCGCGAACAGATGCGCTGCACCTCCTCCAGCCGATGGCTGATGTAGAGCACCGAGCGTCCCTCGTCTCTCAACTTAAACAGGGTCTCGAAGAGACGATCGGCTTCCTGCGGTGTCAAAACGGAAGTGGGCTCGTCAAGAATGATCAGTTTGGGATTTTGCAGAAGCGCCCGCACAATCTCGATGCGCTGGCGTTCGCCAACCGAAAGATCGGCGACATGCGCATTCGGATCGAGCGGCAATCCATAAGCGTGAGAGAGCTTTGCGGCTTCCTCGGAAATTCTTGCAAGCGGGATATTGCTGTCGAGCGAGAGCGCTATATTTTCGGCGACAGTCAGCGCTTCGAACAAAGAAAAATGCTGGAATACCATGCCGATGCCGAGCTTGCGCGCAGTGCCCGGCGCGTCTATCGACACAGGTTGCCCTTGCCAGACGATCTGTCCATGCGACGGTTCGAGCACGCCGAACAGCATCTTGACAAGCGTGGATTTGCCGGCGCCGTTTTCGCCTAAAAGGGCGTGAATTTCGCCTGGCTGGATTTCAAGATCGATTTCGTTGCAAGCAGTAAAACTGCCGAACAGTTTCGTCAGTTTGCGAACCGACAATAGTGCACCGGTTGCCGGCGCATCGGATGACGACACGTTCCCCTCATTTCCTTCCCACCGTCCTGCCCTTTACGGATCTATGGGATCAGTAGTGTAGTTCCACTCGTTTTCCTGGCTTCCAAATCCGCATGCGCGCGCCCTGCATCAACAAGCGGATAAGTTTGATGAATATTGATACGCACTTTGCTGCTTTGCACAACAGCAAATAACGCCTTTGCACTGGCTCTCAACTCCTCAGCTGTGCCGACATAGGCAAAAAGGCTTGGCCGCGTGGCAAAGAGCGAGCCTTTCTGATTGAGGATGGCAAGATTGAAATTCTCGATCGGGCCGGAAGACTGGCCGAAGGTGACCCACATCCCGCGCGGCTTCAGACAATCGAGTGACCGCGGGAAAGTATCCTTGCCCACCGAGTCATAGACGACATCGACACCCTTGCCTCCGGTAATCTCGCGGACACGCTCGGCAAAATTCTCTTCGCTGTAGTCGATGACGTGGTCGTAGCCGTGCGCCAGCGCTAATTCGACCTTTTCGGCGGAACCGGCAGTGCCGATGACGGTTTCGGCGCCGAGGGCCTTAGCCCATTGGCCGGCAATCAGGCCTACACCGCCTGCAGCCGCATGAAACAACAGCGTCGTTCCAGGACCAACCTTGAAGGTGCGGTTCAGCAGATACTCGGCCGTCATGCCCTTCAGCATCATCGATGCCGCGGTTTCAAGCGGAATATCATCGGGCACTTTGACCAGATGCCGGGTCTCGATGTTGCGTTCGATGCTGTAGGCGCCATCGCTGCCGGCATAGGCAACGCGATCGCCGACGGCAAAATCGGTTACCCCAGGCCCGACTTCGGTGATCGTCCCCGCAGCTTCCTTACCGAGCGGCAACGGAAATTGAGGTGCCTTATAGAGGCCGGAGCGAAAGTAGACATCGATGAAGTTGAGGCCGATCGCAGCGTGACGAAGCTGCACCTCACCCGCGCCGGGAGGTGGCAAATCCACCTCCTCCAGCTTCATGACCTCCGGACCGCCATTTTCATGAATACGGATAGCCTTGGTCTTCTTCATGATGCACAATCCTTACTGACGTCCGAGGGACGGGAAAAACTGCAGCACGGCACCGATGCAATAAAGATAAGTCCCGCTGACGATGAACAGGACAACCGCCCATTGCGGCATGACGAAATGCATCAGCAGCGAATAGATGCCAAGCGCCGACCAGAAGAGAAATATGCCAAGGTTCAGCGGCCGCAAGCGCTTGACGCGCACCGGATGCAGAAAATTGATCGGCAGGAAGGTCAGGACGACGGAAACACCGACGAGGATCATGGCTGTCGTTGCACTGGCGCCGATGACGAAAAGGGTGAAGATCACCATGTTCCAGACCACCGGAAAGCCGGAGAAGAAATATTCGTCCGTCTTCATGCCCGTATCGGCGTAATAAATGGCGCTGGAAACGACGATCATGCCAGCGGCGACGAACGACCAAGGCTCGCCGATCATGCCGCTCTCATAGAGCGCGAAGGCAGGCAGGAGCACGTAGGTCACGTAATCGATGATATTGTCTAGTGTGTCGCCGGACCAGTTGGGTAGCACCTCCTTGACGCGGACCTTGCGCGCAATCGGTCCGTCTATGCCATCGACCAGCAGCGCCAGGCCAAGCCACCAGAACATATCGACGAAGCGATGTTCCGACGCCGCGACGACACCGAGAAAGGCGAGAAACGATCCGGATGCCGTCAGTATATGAACGGAGAACGCACGCATCTCCGCATAAGGCACCCGCTTGTAATTGAAGATTTTCATCCGCCCCACGACTCGTCAGCTTATTCACCTGCCCCGGCAGGCGGTTTTTCTTGCTAATATGCATCCTTTGGTCGGCATCGCCAGCGCAAAAGCGTTCATTGCGGCACGCTAGCGCGACTTACTGTCATTTTCACCCGTTGCGATGTTTCATCCCATGGATTTCAACAGGCTAAGCGCTTATTTTCAGAACCAAAGGCAATTGAGGCATCGATATGAAGCAGATTGAAGTGGCCGTTATCGGCGGTGGACTCGCCGGCATGATCACGGCTTTCGCGCTGGCACGCGGCGGAAGATCCGTCGCCCTTGTCGCGGCGCCGCACAACAAGGCCGACAAGCGGACGACGGCGCTGATGGATCAGTCGATCCGCTTTCTGGAACGCCTGACGCTGTGGGACAGGATCGCACCCTCAGCCGCGCCGCTGACGACGATGCGCATCATAGACGGCACATCGCGACTGTTGCGGGCGCCGACCGTCTCGTTCCGATCGTCCGAAATCGGCCTGGATGCCTTCGGCTACAATATTCCGAATGCCGTGTTGCTCGACAATCTCAGCCAAGCCATCGAAGCGGAAGGCAATGTCAGCCGCATCGAGGCCACGGCTTCCGAGACCACCTTCGGCGATGATGGCGTATCGATCACCCTCGACAATGGCGATTCGATCGATGCGGCATTCGTCGTCGGCGCGGACGGCCGCAATTCGATGGTGCGAGAGACGCTCGGAATCAAGACCAAGGGCTGGTCCTATCCGCAATCGGCAATGGTTCTGAATTTTTCGCATAGCCTGTCGCATCAGAACATCTCCACGGAATTCCATACCGAAAGCGGTCCGTTTACGCAGGTGCCTCTGCCCGGCCGGCGCTCCAGCCTCGTCTGGGTTCAGAAGCCGGCCGAAGCGGCAGCCAACGCAGAGAAGTCGCTCGAAGAACTCGGCCGGCTGGTCGAGGAGCGGATGCAATCGATGCTCGGCCAGGTCACGATCGAGGACAGCGTGCAGGTCTGGCCCCTTTCAGGCATGACAGCCTATCGCTTCGGCAAGGGCCGCGTAGCGCTGATCGGCGAAGCAGCCCACGTCTTCCCCCCAATCGGCGCGCAAGGCCTCAATCTCAGCCTTCGCGATATCCTGGCGCTGACAGATATTCTCTGCACGCGGGGGGACCAGCCGATCCCGGCCACATCGGGCGATAGTTTCGACCGCAAGAGACGTGCTGACATCATCAGCCGCACGGCAAGCGTCGATCTTCTCAATCGTTCGCTGCTGTCGGACTTCCTGCCGGTACAGATGCTGCGCGCGGCAGGCCTGCATGTGCTTTCGGCCATTGCTCCGCTGCGCAACATCGTCATGCGCGAGGGTATCGAACCGGGTGGCGGCCTGCGCAACTTTTCGTCGGCATTACGGGAAAAGCTGCGCCGGTAAGGTGCCGGACTTTATCAGATAGAGCACCAGCGAAACCGTCACCACGGAACAGGCCGTGGTGATCAGGATGGTAGCGGAGGCCCGCTCCTGCCAGACACCATATTGCTGGCCGATGACGAAGACGTTCGTTGCCGTCGGCAACGCCGCCAGCAATACGGCCGCCTCGATCCAGATCGGATCGAAGCCGCCGACAGCTTGCAGGACGACATAGACGACCAATGGATGCAGGATGAGCTTTGCCGGCACGATATAGCCGATCTCGACTGGAACCCGCTTCAGCGGACGCAGCGCGAGCGTTACCCCCATGGCAAATAGTGCACAAGGTGCAGCCGCTTGTGCGAGATAATTGACAAATCGCTCGAAGGCGATCGGTTGGTGCAGCGATAACGCAGCCACGACAAAACCCAGCGCTGTCGACAGGATGAAAGGGTGCAGCAGTACCTTCCGGGCGATATCGGCAGCAACGCGCCATGGCGATCGCTTGTCGCCGCCTTCCAGCGCCATCAGGGCAGGCGCGACAATGAAATGCAGTGCGTTTTCAAAGCACACGATCAGCGCTACCGGAACCGCGGCCCGTTCGCCGAGCGCCAGTAGCGCAAGCCCCGGCCCCATGTAGCCGATATTGCCATAGGCGCCGGCAAAGGCCTGGATAGTGCTGTCGGCAAGCGAATTGCGGCGCAGGAAGTGGCCGATCAGGAACAGCAGCAGGAAAATCGAGTAAGTCGCGGCGATATCGGTGGCGATGAAGTCGATCCGAGTCAGCTGTTCGATCGGCGTCTGCGAAACGAGCCTGAAGAACAGCGCCGGCAATGCTGCGTAGATAATGAACGTATTCAGCCAGCCGAGCGCTTCTGCCGGCTGCTTCGTAATGCGCGCGGCAACGTAACCGATCAGGATCAAGCCGAAGAAGGGCAGCAGCAGACCAACAATATCAGCCATGGGTGTCAGCCATCGAGCATGTTCCACTTGCCGGGAAAAAGGCGGAAGGTATCGCCCGACTTAGCCGATTTGCATCAGGATTGGAAAGGTCTGCTGAAACCAGATCGCCATGTCGCTCACATAGCCGAAGATGAAAGCCAGACCTGTCAGCACCAGAAGCCCGCCCATGATCTTTTCGACCGTGCCGAGATGGCGGCGGAAGCGGGAGAGAAAGCGCATGAAGGCGCCGGAAAAGCCGGCGGCGATCCAGAAGGGGATGGCAAGCCCGAGCGAATAGACGGCAAGCAGGCCCGCACCGGCTCCCACCGTTTCACGCGAGGCGGCAATGCCGAGGATCGCACCAAGCACCGGGCCGATGCAAGGCGTCCAGCCGAAAGCAAAGGCGAGGCCCATGATATAGGCGCCCGTCAGTGTCGCCGGCTTGCCGCCGCTCTGGAAGCGCGCCTCCCGGGCCAGAAGGCCGATGCGGAAGATGCCGAGGAAGTTCAGCCCCATGATGACGATGATCAAACCGCCGATCTTGGCGAGAACATCGAGGTGCTGGCGCAAAAGCATGCCGATCGAGGACGCACCGGCGCCGAGCGCGACAAATACGGTGGCAAATCCCAAGGTGAAGAACAGTGCCGACATCAGCACATTGCCGCGAACGCTCGGGCCAGGAACACTCGGGCTTCCCGCTACCGCTGCACCGCCTCCGCGAAACTGCTCGACCGAAATTCCCGCCATGTAGCAGAGATAAGGCGGCACCAGCGGCAGCACGCAAGGTGAAAGAAACGAAAGCGCTCCGGCGAGCAAGGCACTCAGAAGCGAGATATCGGCAAGCGACACGATGGACTCCGGCTATGTCATTCCGATTCTTTCCTAATGGCGCGGGTAGCGGAAAGCCAATCACCTTTTCGAGCGGGCTTGGCATCTTGCCTTAAAGTTGACGGAATTGAGCTACGCATAGCCATGCGCAAGATCGCGGTTTTCCCCGAATTTTCCGGGCGTGACCAAGGGTCGCGGAGCCGGCTGATGAACGAATTGCTTTTGTAAAAATATTGGTTCAAGCTGTTGATGTTCGTCGAACAACGTACATTCCACCCCAGCTACTCAGCGGAGGAAAAGCCCCCATGCGTATTGCTACTATGTTCACGACTGCAGCCTTTGTCGCACTCTTCAGCGTAAGTGCCATGGCACAAACGGCGACCACCCCTAGCACGACCACAACAACCCCGAGCGCAACGACGTCGACCCCGTCGACGACAAATACGATGAAGCCGAAGGCAACGAAGCCTGCCCAAACCGCCGTTTCAAAGGCATGTTCGGCTCAGGCTGACGCCAAGGGTCTGCATGGAAAGGCACGTGCCAAGTTCCGAAGCGATTGCAAGAAGAACGGCGGCAAGGCCTAAAACTCGTTTCATTCTCGAATCGTGGTCAACTTTGCCGTCCAGCTGGCGGTAGAGTTGACCACTACGGCGCTCCCATCAAATAATCCCGACGGAAAGACCGAGCTGCGGCGTCTGAACGCTGTTTGCTTGCGACGATCGCTTGTGCTGCGATCCTTTAGTCGGACATATCCTGTTGTTCTCGCCGAATTCCGGACGGAAAACCGTTGTCGCCTTTTCTAAGATGACCTTGCAGGCTAGTGCCATTGATGCCGGCCGGCGTGAGTGTGCGTTATCCGGCTATCACCCGCTCATTGTCGACTTCGATTGCGGGCTTGGCTCTCTCGCAGCCATAGCAACGTTCTGCAATAAACGAGACAAACCCGGGAAACCGACTGACATTACAGTCCATCCCTATCCGGTCAAATCAATAGACGGAGCAGGAAGTTGAGACCCGCCATAAACCCTCCCCCTTCGGAAGCAGCATCGCAGACTAACTATCTGACAGCCTGTCTTTTCGCCCTGGAACCCTCCATCGAGAGCCTGGTTGCTGCGGCGATGAAATCCGGCTGGAAGCGCGAATATGTTCTTCTTGCCATCATGGCCATCGCGCTGAACGACGGCGGCACAAACCCATCGTCACCTAAGTCGTTGCATTCATGAATGATGGAGAATGAAGTCGGCGACGCAAACAGCAACGTCACTGCAGAAACGATGATCGCATCGCGATCGTCGCTGCGCTACTTTTGCCGGACTGCGCGATTATCTTTCCATGAGAAACGGCGCATGACGCGCGCGAGCAGCCATCCGACATCGGTGTATCGCTCAGACGTCCCTGGGGCTCATGCGTCCCTAGGCTTACGCTCTTTTGTCACCGGATCGACTTTACCCTCGGCAAGCCTGTTGCGGGGATCGGCAACGAGCGAAGCCTCGTCTTTTTCTTTATTCAGCCGGTCGTCCTTACGGATCTCGCTATGCTGTATCTTCGCCAGGGCTTGCTTCTTCTCACGTCCACCATGCGATTCACTTTGTCGATCCTGTGCCAAGATGCGCCTCCTGTCTTTTCAAAAGGGAACTCACTTGATGCGATTAGGTTCCGATGGAAATAACGACACCATCATAGTCGGCGATCTCTCATCCGACTGCCGAGCGAATTTCGGAGGATTTTCGTCTTTGGAAGCGGCAAAGCGCCACCTCACTGTACTTTTAGCGACAGATAATATAATAATGCGACGATAGACGTGAAACGAATCATGAATTTCATGCGTTTAAGCTTCACTGCCATGTGAGGAAGCTAATCATGACGTCGGTCGAACGGAAGAAGCTCGCACGGCTTGTTATGTTGAAACTGCTACCGATCTTCGGTGGCCTCACCGCGGTTGCGGTCGTCGCACTTTCCACAATCGCATAATCCCGCAATCGCACTCATAGTCCCGCAATCCTATAGGCATTGGCCACGGAACATGCGTCGACGTTGCTCGACCGTAAGCGATCGCCGATCTTGAATCAGGGTGCTCTTAATATTTCGCCTGTCCAAAGGTCAGGAGCAGTCGGTGCTGTCGACTGAAAATGAATAATCCCTACCCTTCAGCTGATAGATGTAATTCGCCAGAGATGCTTCGCCGGAACTGAACTTCGGCAACAGGAAGTCGCAGAGGTCAGTGAGCTGTGCGGATTTGACGAGAGGCGGATCGAAATCGTCATCATCGTCGTCAAGATCGTAGAAATAGCTATAGATATGATCGGTGAGATCTATCTTTGTCAGCGTGGTCTTTTGATCGATCTTCTTAGGTAAATCCTTGTTGGCAAAGATCACCGGATAGCGCTCCGAAAGGAAGGGAACCACTAACCGCTCGGTCACCGGTGTGGTCATCGCGATTCCTAAAAGCGGCAGCAGCCTCAAGGCTATCGGAAGCCTCCTGCCCGCGATCAATCCGGCCAAAAGTCCCAAGGATACCAGCAACCCACAAACGGTTGCATAAATCTCCCATAGTGACAGCTCTGCCACGAATTCCATCATTCGCCTGTCGTCTTCACCAACAATCTTATTGATGAAGCTATGGTACTACCAAATCGAGATTCGTCACCAGCCAATTCCGGCCAAATCTCATCAACAACCTGTGCGTTATGCCTGGAAAACGAAAGCACGTCGCGAGCCGAGGCCAACAATCCATGAGATTTGGCAATGCAGAAACGACTGCGAAGGCTGCCGGGCCGTGCAGCCTTCGGCTCGCCTGATGAGCGATCTAATGAACCAGCTTTGCGACCTCGGGGACCGTTTGGATCGCGCTCTCGTGCCGTCCGGAAGTCAACCCGATGATTACAGCAACTGCGGCGACCATTATGTAAATAATCGTCCCTTTCGGCTTTCGATCCGATAAACAACGCCTCGTCGACTCTAATGAACGCGGATGGTCAGACATCTTGATCCTTTGGTATTAAGAGCGCTCATTTAGTAGATCAGCGGCGCCGGATAAATATCTCGATTCGCGCATCTCCCCTGCAGGCAGCGAATACCGGGCTATTCTTGCGTCTGGATTGCACGGCAAAATTGACTGTTCCTGTCTGTGTGCCACATCTGGCCAGGTGCTTTATCCGCGTAACGTCGATATCACTGAAAAATCGAGTAATACAAAAGCCCGCGACCTTCGTCCTAGGGACGTTCGGTTACCTATCTCTTCGGGCTGGACAAAAAGGCGATGGTGAGAGCGATGGGATTCGAACCCATGACCTACTGATTAAAAGTCAGTTGCTCTACCGACTGAGCTACGCTCTCCCTCTCCGCTGGCAGAAGCTGCCCCGGTTGGAAGTGCGCGGAACATATGCAGACGCCCTATTGCGGTCAACCCATAAAATTGCGGTTGTCAGTGGCCGAGGATGCTTTTCCTCACCTCACTACCCCTGAACGACGGCATCGAGCCGAGGAAGTTGCCTATTATTAAGGAAAATCAGAAATCCGGCACCGTACGCGGATGAGCTCCAACAAGGCAAACGCTTCTCAAAGACCCAAACAACCGTAACAATTTCCCATAATAATCAGGGTTGCAATGAACGGATCGATCGGCTCGCCATCCGCAACAGTTGGGGTGCGAATCGTTTTTGGTGTATATCAGTTATTGTTAACAACCTGTCGGGCCCTCAGGAGGTTCTTTTATGGAAGACGCAAACGTCGGTTGGATTGCAGCAATTATCATCGGCGGCCTAGCTGGCTGGTTCGCCGAGATGATCATGAAAAGCAACACGGGCATAATCATGAACATCATCCTCGGCATTGTCGGCGCGCTCGTTGCCAGCTGGCTTTTCCGTACGCTCGGCATCGTCCTGCCGTTCCATGTATGGCTGAACTACCTGATTACAGGTTTCATCGGCGCCTGCATCCTGATTTTCGTCGGCCGACTGATCAGACGTTAGCAGCGCATCGGGCTGCGAAAACCCGAATTGGGAAGAGGAAAAAAGGGAAGGCGGGCCAAACCGCCTTCCCTTTTTTGTTGCGCTCACCCGGTGAGACGCAAGACAGCGAAAATGCGCCGAGGCTTTTGAGGCCTTTCCAAGCGCGACCTCGACGCTATCTACCAAAAGGGAACCGAAAGGAGGTTGGAAACATGACGGAAAACGCCAATCGGACAACCACCCGCAAAGTCATCCGCGGCCGCCCCTACAGCATTGCCGAGTTTGCACGGAAATATCGCCTCGATGATGCGGAGGCAAAACGCCTCTTCTACAAGTTCGGCCCGTCGTCCACCGAACTGGACCTGCTCATGGCTGCCAAACGAAGGCCGCCCAGCCTTGCAACCGCAATCGGTCGATAACGCACGGCTTTCCCAGCCAGGCTTGCGAAATGCCCCCGAGATCGGCGACTGCAAAGCGACGAGCCCGCAGACACGATAGTCAGCGGCACGGCCATGACGCATGGCTTTGCAATATACTGATATATCACATCCGATTGCCTTCGGAGATGCTAAATGACACTGTGTGCCACTCAAGCATAAGCCGGACGCAGCCTCGAATGCAGAATTCGCTTAGCCATCTTGCCTATCTCGCGTTGGAATACGCGATCGTGACGCTTGCGTTGAAGCCAGGCGCCCTCGTCACCGAAAAGCAGCTGATCGAAGTGGCCGAGCATGGGCGAACACCGGTGCGCGAGGCAATCCAGAAACTTGCATGGCAGGGATTGATCCATGTGCGGCCGCGCGTCGGCCTGCAAATCGCGGAGATTCGCCCCGAAGACCATCAATATGTCATGCAGGTGAGACGTGAATTGGAGCCAATTGCGGCCGCGCTCGCCGCCACCCATGCCGATCAGCAGCAGCGCGAGCAGTTGGAGGAATGCGCCCGCCTGATGACGGAGTGTGCCGTTACCGGCGACCTTCCCGGCTTTTTCGCTGCCGATAAGGCCTTCGACGAAATTCTCGAAGCCGCCTGCCCCAACAACTTCATCACAGCGGCGCTCGCAACCGTGCAGACGCACGCACGCCGTCTGTGGTATTCCACTGGAACGCATGATCGCATGGGCCTGGCGATCGCCATGCATGTTCAGGCCATCGAAGCCATTCGAGGCGGTGATGCCAAGGCGGCCGAGACTGCAATGGCATCACTCATTGATTACCTCAGCGGCACATGAAAAAAGGCGGCCCCGTTACCAAAGCCGCCTTTCATTCCGGATTTAGGGGCCGATCAGCCGACGAAAGCTCGCTCGATGACGAACTCGGCCGGATTGTTGTTAGCACCCTCGTTCAGGCCAGCCTTCTCGAGCAGCGACTTGGTGTCCTTCAGCATGGCGGAGGAGCCGCAGATCATGCCGCGATCGATCGCGGGATCCAGCGGCGGCACGCCGAGATCGCTGAAAAGCTTGCCGTTCTCGATGAGATCGGTAATGCGGCCCTTGAAGGGGAATTCCTCGCGGGTCACGGTGGCATAATGACGTAGCTTGTCGCCGACGACTTCGCTCAACAGCTCGTCGTTGCGGATTTCCTCGACGAGATCGAAGCCGTATTTCAGCTCAGCAACATCGCGCGTGGTATGGGTGAGGATGACCTCCTCATACTTCTCATAGGTCTCCGGGTCGCGGATGAGGCTCGCAAATGGTGCAATGCCGGTGCCGGTGGAGAACATGTAGAGACGGCGGCCAGGGGTCAGCGCGTCCAGAACCAGCGTACCGGTCGGCTTCTTGCGCATCAGCACTTCATCGCCAGGCTTGATGTTCTGCAGGTGCGAGGTCAGCGGACCGTCCGGCACCTTGATGGAAAAGAATTCAAGCTCATCGGCCCAGGCAGGGCTCGCGATCGAATAGGCGCGATACAGCGGCTTGCCCTCGACCATTAGGCCGATCATGGCGAACTCGCCTGAACGGAAGCGGAAGCCTTGCGGCCGGGTCATGGTGAAACGAAAGAGCCGGTCGGTATAATGCGTGACGCTCAGCACCTTCTCGGCGAAGACGCCTGCGGGTACTGCTGAAGCAAATTCATCTGTCTTTGCGGGGGCGTTCATTCTGTCTCGGATCCCGTATTAGTCTTACGCGTTTTCCTGGGCACGTTTTTCCCGGCAGGCTCATTTCGCGACGCTGATATAATAATATAGCCGGTTTTGAAAGGCATTCCATTCCAACCGGCAGTACAGGACTGAAATATGCATTTTTCAGTCAAGTTTCCAGATTGCCGACATTATATCCTTCGAGAGGCTTGAATACGGCAATCCGACACTGTCAAATTGCCGCAACAGTGAGCCTTTCCACATCAGGCCGACTTTGCCGGCAATCGCCGCCAGCTATAGGCCTGTCCGCCTTCGGCACGCCGAGCGGTCGGCTGATAATAGTGCGGAATGCCCGGAAGGCGATTTTCCGACAGGCGCTTCAGCGCTGTTGCGTTGGTGACCGCGAAACTATCGATACCCACGCGCAGCATCAGCGGAATCTGATCGATCAGCACGTCGCCAACCGCACGCAGCTCATTGGCATAGCCGAGGCGCTGACGCAGCAGCGAGGCATGGCTGAAGGCGCGGCCGTCGTTGAATGCCGGAAACGCGACCGCGACGATATCGAGACGGTCGAGATAGGGCTGCAGCCGGGTTACGTCATCGGCAGGCTTGATGAGAACGCCGAGGCCTGCCTCATTGCTCTCTTCCGCCTTCGCGATCAGTGCATCAAGGCTAAGCAGCGGCTTCTGCGTCTCGGTCGCCTTGACCTCATCGGTCTCGATGACCCATTGATCATTGTCCACGAAACCTGTTTCACGCCAGATCTTGGTCATGGTCAATCTCCTTACGCCGCTTCCGCTGCCGACGAGGACGCGCCGTAGAGCGCCGTCTTGAACGGCTGCGGCCCGACGCGGCGATAAGCGGCGAGGAAGGTTTCGGAAGGATCGAGGCGAAGACCGAGATAGGTATTGACGATGGTTTCGATGGCGTCGGTCACCTTGTCGGGCTCGAAGCCTCGGCCAATGATCTCGCCGATCGAGGTATTCTCGTCGCCGGAGCCGCCGAGCGTGATCTGATAGAGTTCCGCACCCTTCTTCTCGACGCCGAGCAGGCCGATATGACCGACATGGTGATGGCCGCAGGCGTTGATGCAGCCGGAAATCTTGATCTTCAGCTCGCCGATCTCCGCCTGGCGCTCGGGCGAACCGAAACGCCTGGAGATCTCCTGCGCGACCGGAATGGAACGCGCATTGGCAAGAGCGCAATAATCGAGACCGGGACAAGCGATAATATCCGTGATCAGGCCGGCATTCGCCGTTTCCAGGCCGTTGGCCACCAGACCACGATAAACGGCCTCGAGGTCGGCCAGAGCAACATGCGGCAGGATAAGATTCTGCTCATGGCTGACGCGGATTTCGTCGAAGGCATATTCCTCGGCGATATCCGCGACAGCTTCCATCTGGACATCCGTCGCATCGCCAGGAATGCCGCCGATCGGCTTCAGCGAGATTGTCACCATGCCATAATCGGGGTTCTTGTGGGGCTGCACATTCTGCTGCACCCAGCGCGCAAAAGCCGGATCGGCCTTCTTCCAGCGTGCCAGGCTTTCCCAACCTTCTGGGCGCTCTGGCAGCGCCGGTGGTGCAAAATAGGCTGAGATTGCCTGAACGTCGGCTTCCGGCAGCTTCAGTTCGGTGTCTCGCAGCTTGTCGAACTCGGCCTCGACCTGACGCGCCAGTTCTTCGGCGCCGGTTTCATGCACGAGGATTTTGATACGGGCCTTGTACTTGTTGTCGCGGCGGCCATGCAGATTGTAAACGCGCATGATCGCCGTGGTGTAGGACAGGAGATCCTCTTCCGGCAGGAAGTCACGGATGAGCTTGGCAACCAGGGGCGTGCGCCCCTGCCCGCCTCCGACGTAAACGGCAAAGCCGATCTCGCCCTTGTCGTTCTTCTTCAAATGCAGGCCGATATCATGCACCTGGATCGCAGCGCGGTCGCGCTCGGCGCCGGTGACGGCGATCTTGAACTTGCGCGGCAGGAAGGAAAATTCCGGATGAACGGACGACCACTGGCGGAGGATTTCGGCGTAGGGCCTGGGATCGGCGACTTCGTCGGCCGCAGCGCCGGCGAAATGATCGGCCGTCACGTTGCGAATGCAATTGCCCGAAGTCTGGATCGCGTGCATCTCGACGGAGGCCAAATCGGCCAGTGCATCGGGCATCTCGGAAAGTTTCGGCCAGTTGAACTGCAGATTCTGGCGCGTGGTGAAGTGGCCATAGCCGCGGTCATAGGTGCGCGCGATATGGGCGAGCATGCGCATCTGACGCGAGCTCAACGTGCCATAGGGAATAGCGATGCGCAGCATATAGGCATGCAGCTGCAGATAGACGCCGTTCATCAAGCGCAGCGGCTTGAAGGCATCTTCCGAAAGCTCACCCGAGAGGCGTCGCTCCACCTGATCGCGGAACTGGGCAACCCGTTCCGCAACAAAGGCGTGGTCGAATTCATCGTAACGATACATGACTTCCTCGGGACTTCTCAGACTGCAATGAAATCGGGATCGGCCGCGGCATAGCCCGGCGCATATTCCATGGTGGGGCCTTCGGCGCGGATGCGCTCGCGCAGGCGCAGCGGCCAAAGCTTGCCGCCGGTTTCCTGCACGTCGATCAGATTGACATCGACGACCTTGTTGTCAGCATAGGCCTGCTTGCCGATCGCTTCCAGTGCGGCTTCCGCTTCCGCATGGCGAGCGACCAGCGCCTCCTGCAGCGATGTCACCCACTCACCATTTGCGTTCAGCCAGACGGCGACGCCATCGGTGAGCCGGTTTGCGGTCAAAACCTTGTCGACCATCAATCAGTTCCTTGCATAGTCTTGAGCAGCGGTCTCGCGACGGACCAGCGGCTCGGATTGCTCAAAATTCGCACCGGCGACGGCATCGCCGATGATGACCATGACCGGCCCGCTCAACTCATCGCGGTGCTCGAGATCAGGAAGATCTCGTAAAATACCATGCATCAGGCGACGATCGCGCCGGCTTGCATTTTCGATGATGGCGACGGTCGTCTCGGGCGGCAGGCCGGCTTGCATGAGGCGGCCGGCAACGGAAGCGGCGACAGTCCGTCCCATATATACAGCGATGGTGGCGCCAGATACGGCCAAACTCGCCCAATCGGGCAACACATCGCCTGTGAGATCGTGACCCGTTGTGAAAACCAAGGACGACGCAACGCCGCGCAGCGTCAACGGCAATTCGAAATCGGCAGCAGCGGCGAAAGCCGAGGTGATGCCGGGAACAATCTCATAGCCGATGCCGGCGGCGCGCAGAGCCGCCATTTCTTCGCCGGCACGGCCGTAAACCAGCGGATCGCCGGACTTCAGCCGCACAACGCGCTTGCCTTCACGGCCGAGCTGCACCAGCAGATCGTTGATCTCTTCCTGCGATTTGCTGTGGCACCCCTTGCGCTTGCCGACGGAGAGGCGCTCCGCATCGCGGCGGCCCATGTCGACGATCGCCTGCGGCACGAGGGCATCATAGACGATGACATCGGCTTCCATCATGACGCGCTGTGCGCGTAGCGTCAGGAGATCTTCCGCGCCAGGACCTGCGCCGACCAGCCAGATACGGCCCTCGATTTCACGCGACGACTGCAGCAACTCATCCGCCGCCCGCTCCGCCTGCGCGACATGGCCTGCATTGACGGCATCGGCGACCGGTCCGGAAAAGAACTGCCGCCAGAAGACGCGGCGAGCAACGCCACGCGCCACGAAACGCTCAACCGGCTTGCGATAGCGCGTCGCCAGTTCCGCCAGCTTGCCGAGCGACGGCGACAGCATCTGGTCGATCTGCGCGCGGATCATCTGCGCCAGGACAGGACCGGCGCCTTCCGTGCCGATGGCAACGACCACAGGAGCGCGATTGACCAGCGCAGGCGTGTAGAAATCGCAATAGTCGGGCTGGTCGACGGCGTTTGCCGGGATGCGCTCAGCGCGAGCCGCATCGACGATCGCACGATCCGCCTCGGCATCGCCAGTAGCAGCAAAGACAAGCGTCGCGCCTTTGACCTGATCGGGTGAAAAATCGCCGCGTACGGTTTCGATGCGGTTGGCGATGAGGAAAGCGTGATAATCAGCCTCCGGCGCCTGCGCAAAGGCAACGACTTTCGCCTGCGTGTTCAAAAGCAGCCGCACCTTGGCAAAAGCTTCGTCACCATTGCCGAAAACAGCCGCCATCCTTCCTTCCACGCGGAAGAAAGCGGGAAACACCGAAAGCTGTTCAGTCCTGGGAGGCATCACTATTCCACTTCGAGATTTGGCGAATATCGCCCCTGCGGCCAAGAGATTGAAGAAACAGAAATTCTAATGCCCATGCATGCGCGTATTCTTTTGCTCGACATGACAAGGATTTGAGCAAAACTCACCAGGCGAGCAGATTGCAATAAGCCTATAAAATCTATAGATTTTTATGACTCGGCCCCGTTGCCGAGCTGCTTTATTGCTTGTGGCAAACATAGTCTTTAAGTTATTTACGCATACCGCAGCATTTGCAATCCCGATAGACTGCAGCGAAAATCGTTGGAGAAAACCCTTGTCTGACAATAGCATCGCTGCACGCCTCCTCAACGTCGTCGAGCATGACATCCTGCCCCTGACCCGCAAAGGCGTCGCGGCCGGCAACAAGATTTTCGGCGCAGCTATCCTGCGCAAGTCCGATCTCTCGCTCGTCATCGCGGAAACCAACAATGAACTGGAAAACCCGCTCTGGCATGGCGAGGTTCACACCCTCAAGCGCTTCTACGAACTCGGCGAAAAGCCCGCGACCAGGGATCTGATCTTCCTGTCGACGCATGAGCCCTGCACCATGTGCATGTCGGCGATCACCTGGGCGGGCTTCGACAATTTCTACTATTTCTTCAGCCACGAGGACTCCCGGGATGCTTTCGCAATCCCGCACGATCTCAAGATCCTGAAGGAAGTCTTCGGTCTGGAGCCGGGTGGCTATCGCCGCCAAAATGTATTCTGGAACAGCTTTGCCATTTCCGACCTCGTGGAGACGGAAGACGATCCGCGTAAGGGCGAGCTGAAGGACCAGACGGCGCGCATCAAGCAAGCCTATGCCGATCTTTCCGAGAACTACCAGGCATCGAAGAGCGGCAACGATATCCCCTTGAAGTGACAGAGCAAAACTTGAGGCAACGATGGAAGCATCGCGAGACATTTCCCGTCTGATCGAGATCATGGCGGCGCTGCGAAACCCGGAGAGTGGTTGCCCCTGGGATATCGTCCAGACCTTCGAGACCATCAAGCCCTATACGATCGAGGAGGCCTACGAGGTCGCGGATGCGATCGAGCGCAAGGATAACGACGATCTTTGCGACGAGCTCGGCGATCTCCTGCTGCAGGTCGTTTTCCATGCCCGCATCGCCGAGGAGGCCGGCGCATTTTCCTTCGGCGATGTCGTGCATGCCATCACTCGCAAGATGATCCGCCGCCATCCGCATGTCTTCGCCGTCTCGGACGCCAAGACCGAGGATGCGGTGACGCTGCAATGGGATCGGATCAAGGCCGAGGAGAAGCGCGAACGGGCCGAACGGCGGGCGACGAGCGGCATCCCCGAGGACTTCAAGGCCGGCTTCCTGGGCTCGGTGCAGCGGACATTCCCTGCCCTGACCGAAGCCTTGAAACTGCAGGAACGGGCCGCCAAGGTCGGTTTCGACTGGTCTGCGCCGGAGCCGATCCTCGACAAGATCGAAGAGGAGATCGGCGAATTGCGGGCGGCACTTGCAAGCGGCGACAGGGCCAAAGTCAGTGATGAACTCGGCGATCTCATCTTCGCCGTCGTCAATATCGGCCGGCATGTGAACGCCGATCCAGAACAGGCGCTACGCGGCACCAACACCAAGTTCCGCCGCCGCTTCCATCATATCGAAACGACGCTGGAGGCCGAAGGCGAGACGCTGGAGGGCGCCTCGCTGGAGCGGATGGAAGAGATCTGGCAGTCGGCGAAAGCCATCGAGCGGCAGCTTGCCGGAGTCAAAACGGCCTAAAACACCTATTCCCAGTCTTCGCGCTGCGGCTTCGGACCGTTGCCCATGCGCCGTTCCAATTCAGCCGCTTCGGTTTCTGTCAGGCGAACGTCGAGCGTGACCGTGCCGTCCTCGTTGTCTTCGCGGTTGTCGACGACGGCATGATTGTAAAGCCAGGGCAGCAGCGCCAGCTTTTCGACGGGCAAGGTGATCGTCGTTTCCGTCAGCACGCCGGAGAGGCGCCGGCTGATTTCGTCCATCAGACGATCGACGCCCTCGCCTGTTATCGCTGAGACGGCAATGACGTTTTCCGCGGTCGACGCCTTCTGGACGATGGCGTCATGCGCTTCCGGCTCAAGGCGGTCGATCTTGTTCCAGACCTCGAGGATGCGCTCGGCGCCTTCGGCCTCGCCAATGCCGAGATCGCCGAGAATACGCATGACATCTGCACTCTGGGCCTGATTGTCATCATCGGAGAGGTCCCGCACATGCAAGATCAGGTCAGCTTCCAGCACCTCTTCCAGCGTCGCGCGGAAGGCGGCCACCAGGTGAGTCGGAAGGTCGGAAATGAAGCCGACGGTGTCTGAGAGAATGACGGTACGGCCATGCGGCAGCTTCATGCGGCGCAGCGTTGGATCGAGCGTCGCAAACAGCATGTCTTCCGCCAGTACGCCGGCGCCGGTGATGCGGTTGAACAGCGTCGATTTGCCGGCATTGGTATAGCCGACGAGAGCCACGATCGGATGTGGCACCTTTTTGCGCTTGGCGCGATGAAGCTGGCGGGTACGAACCACCTGCTCCAGTTCCCGCTCCAGCCGGATGATCCGCTCCTGCAGCATGCGCCGGTCGGCTTCGATCTGGGTTTCACCCGGGCCGCCCATGAAGCCCGCACCGCCGCGCTGGCGTTCAAGGTGGGTCCAGCTTCGAACCAGCCGGCCCTTCTGATAGTTCAGATGCGCCAGCTCGACCTGCAGCGTACCTTCCTTGGTGGAGGCGCGGCGGCCGAAGATTTCGAGGATAAGGCCGGTGCGGTCGATGACCTTGGCGTTCCATGCCTTTTCAAGATTGCGCTGCTGCACCGGCGTCAGAGGATGATCGACGATGACGAGGCCGGCGTTGAACTCATCGAGCAGCGCGAGGATTTCTTCGATCTTGCCGGTCCCCAGCAGGGTTGCCGGTCGCGGATCGTTGATCGGAACGATAGAGCCGTTGACGACATCGAGGTCGATGGCGAGCGCAAGGCCTTTGGCCTCTTCCAGCCGGCTTTCGGGCGGTCGAGTGACAGAGATGGCATTGTCGGCTTGAGCTGTCCGTGCAGCACGCGCCTGCTTCAATACAGGCACGACGACAACAGCGCGCATATCATCCCGGTGTTTTACGGTCTCCGGAATGAGGGAATCATTTTTGGTATCGCGTGTCGTGATAACGGCAAGTCCCAGTTAGGATGCGGCTTCTTCGCTCTCGAACATCTGCATCGGCTGACCCGGCATGATCGTCGAGATCGCATGCTTGTACACGAGCTGCGAATGGCCATCACGGCGGAGCAGGACGCAGAAATTGTCGAATGAGGTTACGACACCTGTGAGCTTCACGCCGTTAATCAAGAAAATCGTGAGTGAAATCTTTTGCTTGCGAACAGTATTGAGAAACAAGTCCTGCAAGTTCTGAGAACGTTCCGCCATCGCGCCGCTTCTTTCTTTTTTGCCGACCTGAGCCGGTTGAATGTCATGGTATACAGAGGTCCCGGACGGGAGATACCCTCATTCTCTCCCCCCAGCGAATGTTGGTATCAAATCGCAGTCTTTTCCGCAACGTCGAAAAAGGCTTCACGAATTTTCTGTGACATGCTGCCCGGATGACCGTTCGCTATCGTCTCTCCATCGATAGAAACGACCGGAAAACAGATACTTGTCGCCGCGGTGATGAAGACTTCGCGGGCCTTCATCATCTCCTCGACCGAGAAGAATCGCTCGACGATCGTCACATCGAGCTTGGCTGCGACGTCCATTAGCGTCGTCCGGGTGATGCCGCGCAGGATGCCGTGCTCGGCGGGGCGAGTAACGAGATTTCCGTCATGATCGACGATCCAGACGTTGGTGGCCGCACCTTCCTTCACCATGCCATTGTGGTCGATATAAATCGCCTCCTGGGCGCCGGCCTCCTTGGCCTGCTGGCGGGCCATGGCGTTCGGGAGTAGGCCGACCGACTTGATATCCACCCGATCCCAGCGATTGTCGCGAACGGTGATCGCCTTGATGCCGTTGGCGTTCTTCATGGCGATGACGGACTGATCGGTGCTCTTGGCAGTGACGACGATCGAGGACGGCGTGCCGGCCGGCGGAAAGACGTGATCGCGGCGGGCGACGCCACGCGTGACCTGCAGGTAGAACAGGCCATTGCGGACATGGTTGCGGCGCAGCGTCTCGCGAATCACCAGCACCAATGCCTGACGCGTCATCGGCCAGGCGATTCGTAGCTCGCTCAGCGAACGGTTTAGGCGATCGAGATGGCGCGTCAGGTCGACAATCACGCCATGGCGGACCTCGCAAACCTCGTAGACCCCATCGGCGAACTGATAGCCGCGGTCCTCAATATGCACCATGGCATCGCTGTGCTTGACGTAGCGACCGTTGACATAAGCTATTCTCGGCATGGAAGCCCCTGATCCGAATTCTGTGATGTTTGAAATGTCGGGCGGCTGATCAGACGCCCAACGACTTCAGCTTGCGATGCAGCGCCGAGCGCTCCATGCCGACAAATTCTGCCGTGCGCGAGATATTGCCCCCGAAGCGGTTGATCTGAGCGATGAGATAATCGCGCTCGAACATTTCGCGGGCTTCGCGCAGCGGTAATGTCATGATGTGATAATCGTTCTTGGCGGAGACCTTCGGCAGCATATCGCCAAGGTCGGTCGGCAGCATTTCCGCCGTGATCGGCGTTTCCGCCCCATCGGAGCGGGCCAGGATCATCAGCCGCTCGATATTGTTGCGAAGCTGGCGGATATTGCCTGGCCAGTCGTGCGCCTGCAGCACGGCCATGGCATCATCACCGATGCGGCGCGGACGGATGCCCGCCTGTTCCGAAATCTGACGCATCAGCTGATCGACGAGGAAGGGGATATCTTCGCGGCGCTCGGCAAGAGCCGGCACGCGCACAGGCACGACGGCGAGGCGATGATAGAGATCTTCGCGGAACAGCCCCTCGGCAATGCGGCTCTCGAGGTTATAGGCGGTAGACGAGATGATGCGCACATCCACCTTGACGCGCTTGGAACCGCCGACGCGCTCGAACTGCTGGTCGACGAGGACGCGCAGGATCTTATTCTGCGTCTCGCGCGGCATTTCACCCACTTCGTCGAGATAAAGAATGCCGCGATGAGCCTCCTCCAAGGCACCGATCTTGCGCGCCTGGCCCGGCGAGCCTTCGGTGCCGAACAGGGCGATTTCCATGCGCTCCGGCGTAATGGTGGCGGCATTCAGCGCCACGAACGGACCATTGGCACGCGCCGACTTCTTGTGGATCATGCGGGCCACGAGCTCCTTGCCGGAGCCTGACGGGCCGAAGATCATGATGCGGCTGTTGGTCGGCGATACCTTGTCGATCGTCTGGCGCAGCTGCGAAACGGCGACCGAGGTGCCGATCAGTTCCACAGCGTCGCCGGTGCGGCGCTTCAACTCGGAAACCTCACGCTTCAGCTTGGAATTTTCGAGCGCGCGCTCGGCGATCAGGATCAGGCGATCGGCCTTGAACGGCTTTTCGATGAAATCGAAAGCGCCGCGCTTGATGGCGGAGACGGCCGTCTCGATATTGCCGTGACCGGAGATCATGACGACTGGCAGCTCGGGATGGCGCGCCTTGATCTCGTCCAATAGTGCCAGACCATCGAGCTTGCTGCCCTGCATCCATATATCGAGGAAGATGAGCCGCGGCGCACGATCGGAAATCGCGGCGAGCGCGCTGTCGCTGTCATGCGCAGTGCGGGTTTCGTGACCCTCATCCGAAAGAATTCCCGAAACGATTTCGCGAATGTCTTCCTCGTCATCCACTACGAGAATGTCAGATGCCATAGACGCTTTCCTTGTCACTTGCTGTCGGGGCGACGGCGGCTTGCTCACGGCGCGGCAGATGCACGCGGATCATGGCCCCCCTGCCCTGGTCGAAATCGGCCGGCGCGTCGTGGAGTTCGATCTGCCCGCCATGGTCTTCAATGATCTTCTTGACGATGGCGAGGCCGAGGCCGGTGCCCTTCTCGCGCATCGTCATGTAGGGTTCGAGAATGCTGTGCCGGTTCTCGACCGGCAGACCGCGGCCATTGTCGATGACATCGACCGTGAAGCGGTCGCGATCCGGGTCCAGAGACGAACGCACCAGGATTTTCGGCTGTTCGCGCGCTTGGTCGCTCGGCACGCCTTCGATTGCCTCGACGGCATTCTTGATGAGATTGCCGAAGGCCTGGCCGAGCATACGCGCATCGAACATGCCCTCGAGCCGTTCGTCGCCCAGCTCGCGCTCGAATTTGACGTGAGTATTACCCATTTCGCGCAGGAACACGGCGTCGCGCAGAATATCGCGCAGATCGGTCGGCTCCATTGTCGGCTTCGGCATGCGGGCGAAGGAGGAGAACTCGTCGACCATGCGGCCGATATCGCCCACCTGCCGGATAATCGTATCCGTGCATTGGTCGAAAACGGGACGGTCGGCGTCGGCGATATTCTTGCCGAAACGGCGGCGGATGCGCTCGGCCGACAGCTGAATGGGCGTCAGCGGGTTTTTGATCTCATGGGCAATGCGACGCGCTACATCAGCCCAGGCGGTCGAACGCTGCGCTATGACAAGATCGGTAATGTCATCGAGTGTGATGACATAGGATTCATTGGCGTCACGCGATTCCTCGCGCGTCACCTGAACACTAAGCGTGCGTACCGTTCCGCCGCGAACAAGACTGATCTGCTTGCGGAAATCGCTGCGATGGCGCGTTGTCGCCTCGGTAACGACCTGCTCGACCTCGGGGGCGATCTCCGACAAGTTCTTGCCGATTAGTTCGTCGCTTTTGAGCGTCAGCAGATCTTCGGCGGAGGTGTTGACGATGGTGATACGCCGATCATGCTCGACGCCGATCACCGCTGCCGTCACACCCGAAAGCACGGCTTCAATGAAGCGGCGGCGATCGTCGACTTCATCCTTCGCTTCCAGAATCTCATCGCGCTGGGTACGAATTTCGGAAATCATCTTGTTGAAGGTGCGCGAGAGACTGCCGACATCGCCATCGGCCGAGCGTACCGGCACCAGCACGTTCATGTTGCCCGAGGCAACATTGTCTGCGGCGCTGATGAGAAGGCGGATCGGCCGCACAATGCGGTCAGCGATCGCAATCGCGGTCCAGATTGCCGCCAAAAGCACGATCAGAGCAAAGCCGATATAGAGGACGGCGAAGGCAATCTGAAGCGACATGCGGCCGGCTTCCATCGCCTTGTATTCGACGGTGTTGTCTTCAACCATACGCATGGCATTCATGACGCGTGGGTCGACAGCGCGCACGGTGTAGAGGAACGAACCCGGAAGCTCGTCCAGCTTGATGACCGCGCCGACGAGGTTGGTCACACCGGGCGGGATGAGCGTCGGCTGGCCATTGGCTGAAGAGTCCAACGCATCCTTCGGGATGGCCGGCAGTGGGCGTTCGGTCTTGATATCGGCCTGGACGATAGCGGTGCCATCGCGCCGCACCAGAAAGGCGCCCAGCAAGCCGCGTCCCCGCGCCTGCCGGGTCATCAGATCGGCAAAACCGGTGCGATCGAGGTTGAAGAGCGAGCGATTCCGTTCCAGATCGTTCGCCATCGAGACGGTCTGGCCCTGAAGATAGCTCGCATTCTCCATCAAATAGGCCTGCGCGACGTTCTGCGAGGAGCTGATGATCTGCTGCGTGCGCACGCCGAACCAGCGATCCAGACCGACATTGAGCGTCAGGCTGGCAACGATGGCGACGAGGATCGCCGGCGTGATCGCGACGATCGAGAAAAGAACGACGATGCGTATATGCAGGCGGGCTGCCGCACGGCCACGGCTGCGCGCCTTCATCAGCCGCGCCACTTCACGAGCGATCAGAGCAATCAGCCCCAGCACGAACAGGCCGTTAATGACGACAGAGGTGAAGACGACCGAGGAGGTCGGGGCAATCGGGGTCAACCCGAGAAGCATCAACAAGGTCGCGATAGCGCACAAAAGCGCACCGCCGGCCAAGATCAGACCAGGTAGGGCAAAGGAAGCACGACGGTCCGTCACCTTAACAACCGTCTCGTCGCTCGCCGCCGGCGACACCGCGTCCTGCATCATTCCCATCAATCTCCACGCCCGAGCGACGGTCGGCGCCCTGGTCGAATCGCACAGCGCTATGGCACGGGTGCGAGAGACAGGCAGAGGCGGAAACTGTCGTTCGGTTTCGCGCTGAAGCGAAACCTTTATTTCACGTCACTTCTGCAACATGTTGAAAAACCAGACGAACTCCTGTTCCTACAAGAGCGGCCAGATGAATCGCCACCGCAAAAACGACGAATCTGCTGCGTGACCTTTAAGCAACGCATTGTGGCGAAAATGCAACGCATGGGATTGCATTGTCAAGCCGTGCGGGAGCTTCTGTAAACCGAAACACCCAGTTCTCTGATCTTTTTGCGCAGCGTATTGCGGTTGAGGCCCAAAAGATCGGCCGCCTTGATCTGATTGCCGCGTGTGGCGGTCAAGGCGGCGAGAATCAACGGGTATTCCATTTCGGTCAATACGCGGTCGTAGAGGCCCGGCGGCGGCAGGTTCTCACCGAAACTGGCGAAATAGGTCCGCATGTTCTCCTCCACCGCCTGCGCAATGGTCATGGAGCCGGTGCGGACCGGGCCTTTCTCGATCGGGCTGTCGGGCACGTCGGCACGCAGCTCCGCTTCGATGATCTCCTTGGTAATGACATCCTGCGGATAAAGCGCCATCAGCCGGCGGATAAGATTTTCCAGCTCGCGGACGTTGCCAGGCCAGGGATAGGCCTTCATGAGTTCGAGCGCTTCCTGATCGAAACGCTTGGAACCAAGCCCCTCTTTCTCAGCCTGCTGGATGAAATGACGCACCAGATCGGGAATATCCTCGGCACGATCGCGCAGCGGCGGCAGACGTAGCGGCACGACGTTGAGGCGGTAATAGAGATCCTCGCGGAAGAGGCCCTGGTTGATCGCCTGCTTCAGGTCCTTGTTGGTGGCGGCAACGATGCGGACGTCAGTGCGGATCGGGGTGCGACCGCCGACGGTGGTATATTCGCCCTGCTGCAGCACGCGCAGCAGGCGCGTTTGCGCATCCATCGGCATATCGCCGATTTCGTCGAGGAACAGCGTGCCGCCTTCTGCCTGCTCGAAGCGGCCCGTCGAGCGGGTCTGCGCGCCGGTGAAGGCACCCTTCTCGTGGCCGAACAGTTCGGATTCGATCAGGTCGCGCGGGATGGCCGCCATGTTGATGGCCACAAAGGGACCGTTACGGCGCTTGCCGTAATCATGCAGGGCACGCGCTACCAGTTCCTTACCGGTACCGGATTCGCCGGTGATCATCAGCGTCAAATCGGTCTGCATCAGGCGTGCGAGCACGCGGTAGATTTCCTGCATCGCGGCGGATCGGCCGACGAGCGGCATACCGTCCTGCATGTCGTCATCGATTTTTGCCGGCTTGCGCTTCGGCTCCGACAGCGCGCGACCGACGATCGCGATCAGCTCGGTCAGGTCGAAGGGCTTCGGAAGATAGTCGTAGGCGCCCTTCTCCGATGCCTTGATGGCCGTCATGAAGGTGTTCTGCGCACTCATGACCAGAACAGGCAAATCCGGCCTCGCCTTTTTGATGCGCGGCAGCAGATCGAATGCGTTTTCGTCGGGCATGACGACGTCGGTTACGACAAGGTCGCCTTCGCCGGCGGAGACCCAACGCCAGAGCGTGGCGGCGTTCGATGTGATGCGTACATCGTAACCCGCGCGGCTCAAAGCCTGGTTGAGCACGGTGCGGATGGCCGCATCGTCATCGGCGACAAGGATCGTGGCTGTCATCGAGTAGTCCCTGTAGAGTTCGGAAGTGGGGCATCTTCTGAGGTGATGCCCTTGGAGGCAGGCATCAAAACACGGAAAGTGGTGCGATGGTTCTGGCTGTCGCATTCGACGATGCCGCCGTGGTCGCCGATGATCTTGGCAACCAGCGCAAGGCCGAGACCGGTTCCGTTCGTCTTGGTGGTGATGAACGGATCGAAAAGATGCGGCACGAGATCGGCCGGTACACCCGGGCCATTGTCGATGACGCAGAATTCCAGCGGCAGCGAGATCTTCTCGCGCGTGCCAGCAACCGAAAGCCGAATGCCGGGGCGATAGGCCGTCGTCAGCATGATCTCGCCATCCTGACGGTCGCCCACCGCTTCAGCGGCGTTCTTCACCAGATTGAGGAAGACCTGCACGAGCTGATCCCGGTTTGCGAAAACCGCCGGCAGAGAGGGGTCGTAATTCTCCGAAATCTTGATATTTCGGGCAAAGCCGGCCTTGGCGACGGCCTTCACATGATCGAGCACGGAATGGATATTGACGGGAACGCGATCGACGGGCCGTTCATCGGAGAAAACCTCCATACGGTCGACCAGCGAGACGATGCGGTCCGTCTCGTCGCAAATGAGGCGCGTTAGCGCGCGATCGTCGTCCTCGACCGATTGTTCGAGCAACTGCGCGGCGCCGCGAATACCTGACAGCGGGTTCTTGATCTCATGCGCCAGCATGGAGGCAAGGCCCGTGACCGAGCGGGCTGCGGCACGATGTGTCAATTGCCGGTCGATCTTGTCGGCCATGGAGCGCTCCTGGAACACCACCACCACAGAGCCGGGGTCGCTGGAAACCGGCGCAACATAGAGATCGACCAGCTTGTCCTGTCCGAGACGTGGCGAGCTCAGATCGACGCGATATTCATTCACTGGTGCGCGGCGTTCGCGCACCTGATCGATCAGCGCCAGCAAAGGGCTGCCGAAGGGAATGAAGCTGGAGATCTTGTAGCGCGACAGATGCGATGCGCTGGCGCCGAAGAAGGCTTCCGCCTCCCAGTTGGCAAAGGCAATGAGGCCGGCCTCGTCGACCATGACGACGGGGTTCTGGATCGCATTGAGAACGGCCATGGCCACGGAGTTGGCCGGGCTATCACCGGCACCGGAGCTGGATTTCGAAGTCATGCAGCCTCCTGAATGCGGTGAGCGAGATCAGCGCCTGCCTGCAGCGCGGCTCGGAAGGATACAGCAACCTCGCCGCTCTCTTTCGACGTCATGATCTTTGCCTTGTCGGCGCCCATTGTCGCCGGCGCATAGCGGTCGAGATACCAGGCGAGATGCTTGCGGGCATGGCGAATGCCGACCGCCTCGCCATAGAACTCCAGCATCATGCGATAATGTTCGAGCGCGATCTCGACGATCTCATCGCGGCTGGGCTCGCGATGCCCTGCCAGCACACCCGCATGCCATGGACGGCCCTGGCAGCCACGGCCGATCATGACGGCGTCAGCGCCGGAGCGACGTAGGATTTCCTGCGCGTCCTCAACCGTTTCGACATCGCCATTGGCGACAAGCGGAATGGAGATCGCGTCGCGCACGGCGCGGATCGCATCCCAATCCGCCCTGCCCTCGTAGAACTGCATGCGCGTGCGGCCATGAATGGTGACGAGTTGAACACCGGCCTCTTCGGCGCGCCGCGCGATATAAGGCGCATTGATGGAATTCTCGTCCCAGCCGAGCCGCATCTTCAGCGTCACGGGGATGTCCACCGCACTTACGGTCGCTTCGATCAATGTCAGCGCATGGTCCGGGTCACGCATCAGTGCCGAGCCGGAATAGCCGCCAATCACCTTCTTGGCCGGACATCCCATATTGATATCGATGATATCGGCGCCATTATCCGCGGCGATCTTTGCAGCCTCGGCCATCCAACGCGCTTCACGGCCCGCGAGCTGCACCATATGCGGCTTCAAGCCGGCGCTCTTCAAACGCGCCCAGGATTCGGCAGTATCCTGAACTAGCTCACGACTAGCGACCATTTCCGTGACGACCAGGCCGGCGCCATAGCGTAAAGCCAGCTGCCGGAAAGGAAGATCGGTCACGCCCGACATCGGCGCCAGGATCACGCGATTCCGGATGGATACGGAGCCGATGGAAAATGGAGCTGCAAGCTTGGAAGAAAGCAAATGATTATCTTTCGGGCACACCATACATCTGCACTATTTTTAGACACGCTTTGAAAGTTTGCCAAGGGGTTTCGAAGAATCCCGATATTTTTTGGGCAGATGCTGGAAAATAATCGGTCGAGGCGATAGACCCTGCTGGAGCAGGATCCCGTTTTGGCGATCTATTTAGCATGTGCTTATTCAAAAGCTCTACGCTTTTCAAAGCCATGCCGCAGACGGAGCCTTTCATCCTTCGGGGGTTTATGACGCAAATGCATTCAAAGCAACCGCTGTCGGTGGGAATCGTGATCGTTGCCGCCGGGCGCGGCGAGCGGGCTGGCTCTCCGGAAGAAGGCCCCAAGCAATATCGCCCGATCGGCGGCAGAGCGGTTATTGCGCATACGCTTGAAAAATTCGTGACATGGCCGCAGGCATCAAAGATCGTCGTCGTCATCCACCGCGATGATGAGGGGCTGCTGGGCGCGGCGCTGAAGCAGGTTTCAGGCCTGCCTGAGATCAAGATCGCCTTCGGTGGGGCGACTCGCCAGCAATCCGTGCTTGCCGGGCTGCGCGCGTTGAGAGATAGCGATGTCACACACGTGATGATCCACGATGCCGTGCGCCCGTTCTTCGATCATGATCTGCTCGACCGAGTGGCCGTAGTGCTCGCGGGTGGCGCGCCAGCGGTGCTGCCGGCCATGCCTGTCACCGACACGCTGAAGCGCGGCAATGCCGATGGACTGGTCGTCGACACCGTGCCTCGCGCCGGGCTTCATGCCGCCCAAACGCCGCAATCCTTCCGCTTGGCCGATATTCTTGCCGCGCATGAAAAGGCCGAAGCCGACGGCAAGATTGATTTCACCGACGATGCGGCAATCGCGGAATGGTGTAACCTACCGGTGACATTGGTAATCGGCAGCGCCGACAATGTGAAGCTGACAATCAAGAGGGATATTGCCATGGCCGATGAAAAGCTCAGTGCCGCGCTGCTGCCGGACGTGCGCACCGGCAACGGCTATGATGTCCATCAACTGGGGCCTGGCGATGGCGTTACCCTCTGTGGCGTGTTCATTCCGCATGACCAGAAGCTGAAGGGGCATTCGGACGCTGATGTTGCCCTGCACGCGCTGACGGACGCGCTTCTTGCCACCTGCGGCGCCGGCGATATTGGCGATCATTTTCCGCCCTCCGATCCGCAATGGAAGGGTGCACCGTCGCGCATCTTCATCGAGCACGCGGCAAAGATCGTGCGCGAACGCGGCGGCACTATCATGAATGCGGATGTCTCGCTGATCGCCGAGGCGCCGAAGCTCGGGCCGCATCGTGACGTCATGCGCGCCAAGCTTTCCGAATTCCTCGGCATCAGCATCGATCGGTGTTCGGTCAAGGCAACGACAAACGAGAAGATCGGCTTCGTCGGCCGCCGCGAAGGCATCGCCGCCATTGCGACAGCCACCGTCGTCTATCGCGGAGGCAAGGCATAATGCACTTTCCCGATGAGATTATCGCGCTTGCGCAAAAGATCGTGGCTGACTTCACCGCAAAAGGCTGGATGGTCGCGACGGCAGAATCCTGCACCGGCGGGTTAATTGCTGGCGCTCTCACCGAGATTCCAGGTTCGTCCGCCGTGGTCGATCGCGGCTTCGTCACATACACCAATACCGCCAAGATGGAGATGCTCGGCGTTCAGGAGCAGACGCTGGCGCAATTCGGTGCGGTGTCGAAGGAAACGGCGCTGCAGATGGTGCATGGCGCCCTCTTCCGCTCTCGAGCCGATTTTGCCGTGGCGGTCACGGGTATCGCCGGTCCCGGCGGCGGCTCCGCGGAAAAGCCCGTCGGGCTCGTTCATCTGGCCGCCAAGGGGCGAAGCGGCAGGATCATCCATCGTGAAATGCGCTACAGCGACATCGGCCGCGACAAGGTTCGGCTCGCCACGTTACGGACGGCATTGGAGATGCTTGTCACGCTCGCTCAATGAGCGGGAGCGGCTTCAAGCATAGATTTTGTTCGCGCGCGTCTCAAAGGCATCCGTGAACATGCGGAAGGCCCGATCGAACATCGATCCCATCAAAGCACCGAGAATACGGCTCTTGAACTCGTAGTCGATGAAGAAGTCGATGACGCTGCCGCCATTCTCCGCCGGCTGAAAGCGCCAGCGATTGTCGAGATACTTGAACGGTCCATCGATGTATTTCACGTCGATCGCGCGATCCGCTTTGTTCAGCAGCACCTGTGTGGTGAACGTCTCGCGGATGGCCTTATACCCGACCGTCATATCGGCAACGAGCAAGGTCTTACCGTCCCGTTCCTTGCGGCTGCGAACCGTGAGCGCGTCACAAAGCGGCAGGAATTCCGGATAACGCTCCACATCGGCGACGAGGTCGAACATCTGGTCGGGCGAATGCGGAACGGGGCGATGGGTTTCGAACTGAGGCATGAGCCGCAATTAAGCAGGACGACAGAGAAGATCAAGAAGCTGACGCATTTCACCACGGGATTTCAGCTGTAAAACCGGCACATTGGGGCCGTGCTCGGCAAGCCCGGCAAGGACTCTAGGCGTGAATTTTTCCTCAAATGTCCAAATAAAGCGCAGAAACTCCCAATCGACTTTCTCGATGCAGCCCGGTGCCATTTCCGGGCGCGTGCGGCCCATCCACTTGATCCAGCGAGAAATAGCACCCCAGATGCATAGTAAGCGAGGCATCCGCACCCATATGACCAAATCAGTACGCGGCAGGCGTATGTCGAATGTCGAGGGATTGGTCCCGTCCATGATCCATCGCTCGCCCTGCACCTTGGTGACGATGATGGCGCGCTGCTCGTCCCTGTCGCGCTGAACCCAGCCCGGCAGCCACAAAACGTCGCGATCGATCGACACATAAGTAAGACCGAACCGAGTGACTATCTGCTGCGAGAGGGTCGACTTTCCTCCGCCGGAGCAGCCCATGACAAGGATTCGGTTCGCCCTGCGGATATGATCGGCTGCTTCAGCGAGATCGTACACTTCGCTACGCAACGCAGGATTCATCACTTGATCCATCACACAGCCTCTCAGATCTTGCTTCGAAAGCGTGACAGCAATTCCTCACCGTCGCTGTAGGATTTCAACGTCACAACAGGCACATGGCTGCCGTACCGTGCCAGCATCTCCTGAAACTGCGGTGCTTCTTCTCGCTCGAACGTCCAGATATAACGAAGGAATTTCCAATCCAGCCGCTCGGGGCATCCGGGCGCCATTTCGGGCCGCGACCGGCCGCGGTAGCGCAGCCAGCGCGAAATCACACCGCGGAGTGCCACGTATCGCGGTGGGCGTCGCCATATAACGAGGTCGGTGCGCGGCAGCCGCAAGGGCAAGGTTCCGGGGCTGTTGCCGTCCATGATCCAGCGTGGTCCGGCAACCGCCTGCTCGATCAGCACGATGGCTTCCGGGCGCGGGCGCGATTTCCAGCCGGGCAGCCAGAAGATATCGCGATCCATCGAAACATAGGTCAACCCACGCAGCGACGCGATGGCCTGCGCGAGCGTGCTCTTGCCTGTGCCGGAACAGCCAATGATGAGAATACGATCTGCTTTTTCGACGATGCGTGCCGCCTCATCGATATCGACGGCACGGACGAGCGCATGCGGCGCGACGATCTGCTCCACGGTCCAGCTCCATAATCGAATCGAAAGCGCCGATACCGGTGACAAACGGCGGCGTGTTCCTTAGGCCGCGTCAATGACAAAGAGATGACAGCGCGAACAAAAACCGCAGCACAATCGCCGCGGTTCTTTCGAATCCCAAAATGAATCTTGTTCGGTTTATTCGGCAGCCAGCAGCAGCTTCTTTTCGCGGGCAGCACGAAGCCGCTCGAAATCGTCACCAGCATGATGGGACGAGCGCGTCAGCGGGCTGGAAGCGACCATCAGAAAGCCCTTGCTGTAGGCCACCGTCTCATAGGACTTGAACTCTTCCGGCGTGACGAAGCTCATGACCTGATGATGCTTGCGCGTCGGCTGCAGATACTGGCCGATGGTCAGGAAGTCAACGTCAGCGGTGCGCAGATCGTCCATCAGCTGCAGCACTTCATTCCGCTCCTCGCCGAGACCGACCATGATGCCGGACTTGGTGAACATGGTGGGGTCTAGTTCCTTGACCCGCTGCAGGAGGCGGACGGAGTGGAAGTAGCGCGCGCCGGGGCGAACCGTCAGGTAATTGCCGGGCACAGTTTCCAGATTGTGGTTGAAGACGTCCGGCTTGGCGGCGACGACGCGCTCCAAAGCGCCCGGCTTCTTCAAAAAGTCCGGCGTCAGGATCTCGATCGTGGTCGAGGGCGAAGCGGCGCGGATCGCCCAGATGACTTTCTCGAAGTGCTCGGCGCCGCCGTCTTCCAGATCGTCGCGGTCGACGGAGGTGATGACGACGTGGCTAAGGCCCATCTGCTTGACGGCCTTGGCGACGTTTTCCGGCTCGGCCATGTCGAGCGCGTTCGGTTTGCCGGTCGCGACGTTGCAGAAGGCACAGGCGCGTGTGCAGATCTCGCCCATGATCATGAAGGTGGCGTGCTTCTTATCCCAGCACTCGCCGATATTCGGGCAGCCGGCTTCCTCGCAGACCGTGACGAGCTTGTGCTCCTTCACGATCGAGCGGGTCTCGGCATAGCCCTTCGATGTCGGCGCCTTCACGCGGATCCAGTCCGGCTTGCGCATGACTTCCGTATCCGGCCGATGCGCCTTTTCCGGGTGTCGCACGCGCTTTGCGTCCGGGTTGATCGTGTCGAGAATAGTGACCATGGAACGTCTACTTTCCGCCGCTTGAAATGCGGCCCTTCATCGCCGAGCGAATTTGGCGAGGAATATCAGAATGCATGCACCGATGAAACCGGTGATGAAAAAGCCGAGACGGCCGCCGGGAACGCCGACATGCAGGGCCACCATTAGCGCTGCAGCCACGACCGAACCGGCAATGCCGAGGATGATGTTCAGGATGATGCCGTAACGCGCATCCATCAGCTTGCCCGCGAGCCAGCCCGCAAGACCGCCGATGATGATCAGACCCAGCCAACCTACGCTTTCCATCAAACCCTCGTTCGGGCGCCCTTCAGGACAGTTCCGTCGGGCATCGCCTTGCGTCTTAATGATGATGCTCTAGGCGATCAATCTCGCCAAGAGCACCACGATGATTGCGCCGACCGTGGCATGGATGATCTCCACCACAAGCGCATTTTCAATGCCGAGCGATATCCCGAAATAATGGAACAGGAAACCGCCCACGAAAGCGCCGATCACGCCGCTCACCAGACAACTGATGAGCCCGCCTCCTCCAACGATCAGGCTCGCGAGAAAACCCGCGACCAGGCCGATGAGAAGAAAGACGATCCAACCTTCCGTCGTGATAGACATGTTGATTTCCCTTCCTGTTTTCCACCCCTTGGATAAAGAGCATGGCAGGAAATTATCAAGCGTTCAGCACCCGGCCGTAGGCGTCCAGTACGGCTTCCTTCATCGTTTCCGAAACGGTCGGATGCGGGAAGATCGTGTGCATCAGCTCTTCTTCCGTCGTCTCCAGATTCATGGCGACGACGAAACCCTGGATAAGTTCGGTAACCTCGGCGCCGACCATGTGCGCACCCAGAAGTTCGCCGGTCTTCTTGTCGAAGATGACCTTGCAGAGGCCCTGATCCTCGCCGAGCGCGATCGCCTTGCCGTTGGCAACGAAGGAGAAGCGGCCGACGCGGATATCGCGGCCGAGTTCCTTGGCCTTGGCTTCGGTCAGGCCGACGGAGGCAACCTGCGGCTGGCAATAGGTGCAGCCCGGAACCTTGCCCTTGTCGGTCGGATGAACATTCGGCAGACCGGCGATCTTCTCGATGCAGACGACGCCCTCGTGCTCGGCCTTGTGGGCGAGCATCGGCGGGCCGGCAACGTCGCCGATGGCGTAAATGCCGGGGACATTAGTCTTGCCGTAGCCATCGATGACGACGCAGCCACGGTCGGTCTTCACGCCGAGCGCCTCGAGGCCGAGATTCTCGATGTTGCCCTGTACGCCAACCGCGGAGATCATCCGGTCAGCAATGATCTGCTGAACCTTGCCGTCTTCCGTCTCGACATGGGCGGTGATGCTGTTGGCCGCCTTATCGACCTTCGTGACCTTCGCCTTGGTGAAGATCTTCAGGCCGCGCTTTTCGAGCTGCTTGCGAGCGATGCCGGAGATTTCGGCATCTTCAACCGGCATGATCGTCGGCATGACTTCGACGACGGTAACGTCGACGCCCATGGAGCGATAGAAGCTCGCGAATTCGATGCCGATCGCGCCCGAGCCCATGACGAGCAGCGACTTGGGCAGGAAATCCGGCTTCAACGCTTCGAAATAGGTCCAGATCAGCTTGCCATCCGGCTCGATGCCGGGCAGTGCACGCGGACGGGCGCCGGTCGCGACGATGATGTGCTTGGCGGTGTAGGTGCCCTCGCCCTTGACGTTCTTCGGCACCGGATGCTGTGGCTCGACGACCGGCTTGGTCGACTTGCCGACAACGATTTCGCCGGGCTTGGTGATCTTGGCTTCGCCCCAGATCACATCGACCTTGTTCTTCTTCATGAGGAAACCGACGCCTTGATTGAGGCGAGCGGAGACGCCGCGCGAGCGGGCAACCACGGCCTTCACATCAGCGCTCACCTTGCCTTCGAGAACGAGGCCGTAATCCTTCAGATGGTTGGAATGATCGAGAATTTCAGCCGAACGGAGCAGCGCCTTCGTGGGAATGCAGCCCCAGTTGAGGCAGATGCCGCCCAGGTGCTCGCGCTCGACGATCGCGGTCTTCAGGCCAAGCTGACCGGCGCGCACGGCGGCGACATAACCGCCCGGGCCGGAGCCGATGATAATGACGTCGTAATTCTCAGCCATGTGTTTCCTGCCTTATTGGTGGCGGCGGATCGAAGCCGGCGCCTTGAATCTATCAGAGACCGAGCATCATCCGCACGATCGGCTCGAGGCCGCGACCGAGCGCCCGGGTGTTTTCCGCATCGAGATGAACGCCATCGAGCGGCGTGGTGACGGCAACCGTATTGGCATCGAAAAAGCCGCAACCCAGTTCATCTGCCAGGTCGCTATAGAGCGTCGGCAGCTTGCTCGATTCCTTGACCGCGCCGAGAAAGCTTGCCGCAAAAGCGGCATTGGCTGTCTCGGTGATTGCCGGCGGGGCGACGATGAGGATATCGGGCACCTCGTAGTCGAACCCCCAGGCGTGATTGCGCACCAGTTGGACCAAGCGGCTGATGCCCTGCAGAGCGGCAAAGGCCGAACCGGCGACGACCGGCTTCATGTCGTTGGTGCCGAGCATGATGATGACGAGATCCAGCGGATTGTGAGACTGCAGGATCGTCGGCAGGATTCTCGCGCCGTTGCGGTCGCAATCGGCGAGATGATCGTCGAACGCGGTCGTGCGGCCGTTCAATCCTTCTGGGATCACGCGCACTTGGTTGCCGAGCGCCTTTTGCAAGACACTCGGCCACCGATCTTCATAGGCATGACGGCCGACCGTTTCGGCACTGTAGCCCCATGTCAGCGAGTCGCCGTAACACAGAACAGTCTTGGTCATTCATGCCCTCCGTGTTGCCAAAGCTCAGACGAGCATCCCCATCGGATTTTCGATGTAGCCCTTGAAGGCTGCCAGGAGCTCGGCGCCGAGCGCACCGTCGACGGCGCGGTGGTCGGTCGACAGCGTGACGGTCATCACGTTGGCAATTACCATTTCGCCCTTCTTGACGATGACGCGCTGCTCGCCCGCGCCGACGGCCAGGATGGTTGCATGCGGCGGGTTGACGACGGCGGCGAAGTTCTTGACGCCCATCATTCCCATGTTCGACACCGCAGTCGTACCGCCCTGATACTCCTCGGGCTTGAGCTTGCGCTCCTTGGCGCGCTTGCCGTAGTCCTTCATCTCGTTCGAGATGGTGGAGAGCGTCTTCTGCTCGGCGCTGCGAATGATCGGCGTGATCAGGCCGCCCGGAATCGAGACGGCAACGCCGACATCGGCATGCTTGTGCTTGACCATGGCGCTGTCGGTCCAGGAGACGTTGGCATCCGGAACGTCGCGCAGTGCCAGCGCCAGTGCCTTAATGACCATGTCGTTGACCGAGAGCTTGTAGGCCGGCACGCCGTCCTTCGACTTCGGAGCGGAATCATTGAGCTGCGTACGGAGCGCCAACAGCGCATCGAGTTCGCAATCGACCGAGACATAGAAGTGCGGGATCGTCTGCTTGGATTCCTGCAGGCGCTTGGCGATGGTCTTGCGCATGCCGTCATGCGGCACGAGCTCGTAGGAACCCTGCTCGAACAGCTTGAGGACGGCGTCGTCGGACATGCCCTTCGGCGCTGCCGGAGCAGCAGCGGCAGCCGGCTGAGCAGCCGGTGCTGCTGCAGGCGCAGCTTTGGCCGTGCCGCCGGAAACCGCAGCTTCGATGTCCTTCTTCACCACGCGGCCATGCGGGCCGGTGCCGGAAACGGCCGCCACATCGATGCCGGCTTCCTTGGCAAGACGGCGAGCGAGCGGCGAAGCGAAGGTGCGATGACCGTCGTTCGCTGCCGGAGCCGATGCAACGGGAGCCGGAGCGGGTGCGGCAGGAGCAGAAGCGCTTGCCGGAGCCGGGGCCGCAGCAGGTGCTGCTTCCGCCTTCGGAGCTTCCTTCGCGGCCGGAGCAGCAGCGGCACCAGCGCCGGACGCTGCAGCAGCGACATCTTCGCCATCGGCGGCAAGCACAGCGATCAGGGCGTTTACCTTCACGCCTTCGGTGCCGGCAGGAACGACGATCTTGGCGACGGTGCCCTCATCGACAGCCTCGACTTCCATCGTTGCCTTGTCAGTCTCGATCTCGGCGATGACATCGCCGGACTTGATCTTGTCGCCTTCCTTGACCAGCCACTTGGCGAGGTTGCCCTCTTCCATGGTCGGCGAGAGGGCAGGCATGGTGATGTTGATAGGCATCGATGAGCCCTCCCCTTATTTGTAGCAAACGGCCTTCACCGCATCGACCACTTCGGCGACGCTCGGAAGCGCCAGCTTTTCGAGGTTGGCGGCGTATGGCATGGGTACGTCCTTGCCAGCGATCGTCAGGATCGGCGCATCGAGATAATCGAAAGCCTGCTGCATGACGCGGGTGGCGATTTCCGTGCCGACGGAGGACTGCGGATAGCCTTCCTCGACGGTGACCAGGCGGCCGGTCTTCTTGACCGATTCGATGATCGTCGGAAGATCCATCGGGCGTATGGTGCGCAGATCGATGAGTTCGACATCGATGCCCTGGGCTTCCAGCTCGGCGACGGCCTTGGTGGCATAGGTCATGCCGATGCCGAAGGAGACGACGGTAACATCCTTGCCCGGACGGTGGATGCGGGCCTTGCCGATCGGCAGTACGAAATTATCCAGCTTCGGCACATCGAAATGCTGACCGTAGAGAATTTCGTTTTCAAGGAAGATGACCGGGTTCGGATCGCGGATGGCAGCCTTGAGCAGGCCTTTGGCGTCGGCTGCCGTGTAGGGCATGACGACCTTAAGGCCCGGAATGTGGCTATACCAAGCGGCATAATCCTGGCTGTGCTGAGCGCCGACGCGGGCAGCAGCACCGTTCGGACCGCGGAAGACGATCGGGGCGCCCATCTGGCCACCGGACATGTAGAGCGTCTTGGCGGCGGAGTTGATGATCTGGTCGATCGCCTGCATGGCGAAGTTGAAGGTCATGAACTCGACGATCGGGCGGAGGCCGGCCATCGCAGCACCGACACCGATACCGGCAAAGCCGTGCTCGGTGATCGGGGTGTCGATCACACGGCGTGCGCCGAATTCCTGAAGCAGACCCTGGGTCACCTTGTAGGCGCCCTGATATTCGGCGACTTCTTCACCCATGACGAAGACGTCCGGGTTGGCGCGCATTTCTTCGGCCATGGCATCGCGCAGCGCTTCACGCACCGTCATCGACACCATTTCGGTGCCGGCCGGAATTTCCGGGTCAGCAGGAGCAGCGGTCTTCGGCTGAGCCGGAACCGGTGCAGCAGGTGCCGGAGCAGCAGCGGCAGGCGCCTCGGTCTTTGCCGGTTCGGCGGCAGGTGCAGCCTTGGCGGACGAAATGGCGTCAGCGGATTCGCCGTCCTGCAAGAGGATGGCGATCTTGGTGTTGACCTTGACGCCTTCGGTGCCGGCGTCGATCAGCAGCTTGCCGATCGTGCCTTCGTCGACGGCTTCCACTTCCATGGTGGCCTTGTCGGTTTCGATTTCGGCAATGACGTCACCGGAAACGACCTTATCGCCTTCCTTCTTGAGCCATTTCGAAAGGGTACCCTCTTCCATCGTCGGAGAAAGGGCGGGCATGAGAATGTCGATGGGCATAGTGTCCCTCCCCGATTTAGAGCAGAATGTCGGTGTAGAGCTCGGATGCATCCGGCTCTGGATCGTTCTGGGCGAAATCGGCGCTGTCGGCGACGATGTCGCGGACATCCTTGTCGATATCCTTCAGATCGTCTTCGGTTGCCCAGCCCTTTTCGAGCAGGCGGATACGGACCTGCTCGATCGGGTCGTGCTCGGAGCGCATTTTCTGCACTTCATCCTTGGAACGGTACTTCGCCGGGTCGGACATGGAGTGACCGCGGTAGCGGTAGGTCAGCATTTCCAGAATGATCGGGCCCTTGCCGGAGCGGCAATGCGCAACGGCTTCGTCAGCCGCAGCCTTGACGGCGCGAACATCCATGCCGTCGACCTGGATGCCGGGAATGCCAAAGGACGCACCGCGCTTGGAGAAATCGGCCTGCGCGGTGGCGCGAGCCGTCGAGGTGCCCATGGCGTAGCGGTTGTTTTCGATCACGAAGATCACGGGCAGCTTCCAGAGCTGCGCCATGTTGAAGCTTTCGTAGACCTGGCCCTGGTTGGCGGCGCCGTCACCGAAATAGGCGACGCTGACATTGTCATTGCCGCGGTACCAATTGGCAAAGCCGAGACCGGTGCCAAGCGAAACCTGGGCGCCGACGATGCCGTGGCCGCCGTAGAAATTCTTTTCCTTGGAGAACATGTGCATGGAGCCGCCCTTCCCTCGGGAATAGCCGCCCTGGCGTCCGGTGAGCTCGGCCATGACGCCACGGGCGCTCATGCCGGTCGCCAGCATATGGCCGTGGTCGCGATAGCCGGTGATGACCTGATCGCCATCCTTCAGCGCCATCTGCATGCCGACGACGACAGCTTCCTGGCCGATGTAAAGGTGACAGAAGCCGCCGATGAAGCCCATGCCGTAAAGCTGGCCGGCCTTCTCTTCAAAGCGGCGGATCAGGAGCATCTCACGATAAGCCTTGAGCTCCGCATCACGATCGAAATCTGCGATCGGGCCGCCATTGGTTTCCTTGGCAGGCCTTGATGCTGTCTTACGGCTGGAAACGGTCGCGTTTTTTCGCGGCGCCATTCAACCCTCCCTGTGTGAGTAGCCTCGTTTTATGGTGAGGCGTAACATAGGGAAGATTGCCCGCCACAGCAATGCTATAATTGCATGGCTCATATTCTTCGCAAGTCATTGATATAACTTACAAAAACGCGATTAACCGAAATTCGGTTAATTATGGCTATTTGTTGAAGATGACGATCTCGTTCGCTTTGGAATAGGTCAACTGATAGCGTGCATACTGATCGAGCATATCCTTATCCAGAGAGCCGTCACTCAACAGCGCGACCTCCTTTTCAAGGTGTTCGCGTTTGGCGACGAGATCAGCCAATTCCTTGGCGCGGTCGAGGCGACGCTGCTCGAAAACTTCGGTCGCCTTCAGGCCGTAATCACCATGAATGCAATGATAACCGAAGTAGCTCACGAAAGCGATGGTGATGGCGGGAAGGATGAGACGGCCGAACCTTCTCTTCTTATGATACTTTGTCCACATACTCGCTCGTCACGCTCTGGCTTTACGCGATCTCCCCAAAGCCAATGCGCTTCGAACAAGATCACATCAAATCAAACACCTAGAACTAATTTAACCCGCAGAGATTAACCGTCCGTTGACTCTAACAGTCGGGACCAACAAAAAACCGCGCCCGAAGGCGCGGTTCAATCCAAGTAATAATTTTGCCGTGGATCCGGATGGATCCGACAGGTCAGATATCAGCCACGAAGGATGGAGCGGCCGGCATATTTTGCCTGTGGGCCGAGCGCTTCCTCGATGCGGATGAGCTGGTTGTACTTGGCAAGACGGTCGGAACGCGACAGCGAGCCGGTCTTGATCTGGCCGCAGTTGGTGGCAACGGCGAGATCGGCGATCGTGGAATCTTCCGTTTCGCCCGAGCGGTGCGACATGACGGCGGTGTAGTTGGCCTTGTGTGCGGTTTCGACGGCGTCGAGAGTTTCGGTCAGCGAGCCGATCTGGTTGACCTTGACGAGGATCGAGTTGGCAACGCCCATGCGGATACCGTCGCGCAGGCGAGCGGAGTTGGTGACGAACAGGTCGTCGCCGACGAGCTGGGTCTTCTTGCCGATCAGGTCAGTCAGGGTCTTCCAGCCTTCCCAGTCGTCTTCAGCCATGCCGTCTTCGATCGAAACAATCGGGTACTTGGCTGCGAGTTCTGCGAGGTATTCAGCCATGGCGCCGGATTCCAGCGTGCGGCCTTCGCCTTCGAGAACGTACTTGCCGTCCTTGAAGAATTCGGTCGAGGCGCAATCAAGGCCGAGAGCGATTTCGTCGCCCGGCTTGTAGCCGGCCTTTTCGATTGATTTCATGATGAAGTCGAGAGCTGCCGGCGCGCTGGAAAGGCCGGGTGCGAAACCGCCTTCGTCACCGACGTTGGTGTTATGGCCCTGCGATGCCAGTTCCTTCTTAAGCACATGGAAAACTTCCGAACCCATGCGGACAGCTTCGCGGATCGAGTCAGCGCCGATCGGCAGGATCATGAATTCCTGGAAGTCGATCGGGTTATCGGCATGGGCGCCGCCGTTGATGATGTTCATCATCGGAACCGGCAGCAGGCGGGCATGAGCGCCGCCGACATAGCGGTAGAGCGGCAGGTTGGCGCTCTGGGCAGCAGCCTTGGCGACGGCCAGCGAGACGCCGAGGATAGCGTTTGCACCAAGGCGCGACTTGTTCGGCGTGCCGTCAAGCTCGATCATGATGTTGTCGAGCTGGATCTGGTTTTCGGCGTCCATGCCGCCGATGGCGTCGAAGATTTCCGAATTGACGGCTTCGACGGCCTTCTCGACACCCTTGCCATGGTAGCGCTTGCCGCCGTCGCGAAGCTCGACGGCTTCATGCGCGCCGGTCGATGCGCCCGACGGAACCGCCGCGCGGCCCAAGCTGCCATCTTCGAGGTAGACATCGACTTCGACAGTCGGATTGCCACGGCTGTCGAGTATCTCGCGGGCGATAATGTCGGTGATTGCGGTCATGATAGCTTCCTGCTCGCTGGTTTATAAATCGATTTAAATCGTCTTAATCGAAGGCGCGGAAATTACAATGGCGATCCGCGCCGCGATTTGGCACTCCTGCAGGCCCGTAACGTAAATTCATGTCAGCCTGTTGAATGCCGGCTACGTTTCAAGCCTTGGCGATGGCGTCGAAGGCCAGCAGCTTCTCCAGAAGCCGTGGCATATCCTTCAAATAGACCATGTTTGGGCCGTCGGACGGTGCATTGTCGGGATCCTCATGCGTCTCCACGAAGAGACCGGCAACGCCGACAGCGACGGCCGCGCGCGCCAGCGTCTCGACGAAGCGGCGGTCGCCGCCGGTCGAGCCGCCCTGCCCGCCAGGCTGCTGCACGGAATGGGTCGCATCGAAGATGACGGGCGCGCCCATCGCCGCCATGATCGGCAGCGAGCGCATATCCGAGACCAGCGTGTTGTAGCCGAAGGAGGCACCGCGCTCGCAGAGAAGAATATTCGGGTTGCCGCTGTCGTTCAGCTTGGCAAGCACGTTCTTCATGTCCCACGGCGCCAAGAACTGGCCTTTCTTGACGTTGACCACGCGGCCGGTCTTGGCGGCTGCAACCAAAAGATCGGTCTGGCGCGACAGAAAAGCAGGGATCTGCAGGATATCGACCGTCTTGGAAACGATGGCGCACTGCTCTTCCGTATGGATATCGGTCAGAACCGGAAAGCCATATTCCTTCTTCAGGTCTTCAAAGACTTCCAGCGCCTTTTCCAGGCCGATGCCACGCTTGCCTGACAGCGATGTGCGGTTCGCCTTGTCGAAGGAGGACTTGTAGACAAGGCCGATGCCCAGCTTGCCGCAGAGTTCCTTCAGGACGCCGGCAACCATGAACGCATGGTCGCGGCTTTCCATCTGGCAGGGGCCGGCAATCAGCGACAGCTTTGCAGTATTGGAAAAGAGGACCTTGGAGGCACCCTCGCCGACGGTGACTTCCGAATTCGTGCTCATATTATCTCCTCAAAGGCGAACAATGCGCCCTGACCGGGTGCCAACCTCGCCAATAGACGATTGTTCTTACGCGTATAGGTGACGCCGTTAGCAGTGAAATGCGACGATGTCACGGAAAGATCGCGCGTTTTGAAAAGGATTGCACGTGCTCTGAGCCCCGGATCATTCGTGCGAACAGGTAGATCATAGAATGCCTCCATTCCTTCCGGCGTCAAAATCTCCAGATCGGCATTGGCAGCCTTGATCGTCAGGCCAAAGGAATGCTCCATAATGCGCGGGCCACCGACAAGCTCCTCGAAGAAGCCGCGATAGGCCGCCGGCTTCGGCGCGCAAAGCGCTACCCGCGCGATACCAGTCACGCCGTTTTCGTGACGCTCGAGCACGCTGCGGTCAGCCGGCAGCGGATTGATGCGCTGACAGCAGAAAGCGAGAAAATCCGGCGCGCGCAGATCGGCGGCGAAGGCAAGACGAAAGCCGGCCGTGGTTTCCGTCCCATCCGGCATCTTCATGGGACGGGAGAAATCCAGCATCTGCCCCGCAGAAATCGCAGCTGCTTTGAAGCGCTCGTCATCCGCCACCGCATCATCCGTACCGAATACCACGGCCGAAAAGCCATTTTCGCCGACCCGGAAGCGATAAGCCTGGTCACGAGCAACGAAAACGTTGCCATCTAAGATGCTCTTTTCGCACTGCTCCGTCGATGCCACGCCCAGAGGCTCTAAATAGGTTTTATCGGCAAGAAAGACGCAGGCATTCTGTGTGCCAAAGGGATGGCGCGCATCCGGAGCCACCGTAAAGCCGAGCTTGCCGAGGCGCTCGCGCGCCAAGGCGATGTCGACGGTTGGCAGCACGAGGTGATCCAGCGGATGCGGAGACGAAATCATGGCTTCTCCTGTTTGCTTGCCGAAGCAGATTTGCGCCCATCGCCCGCGCAATTCAAGATGGAAGCATGAACACCCGGAGTACACGACATGGATCGAAGGCAATCTCGCAAACGTGATTGCTGATTCTCTGCCATGGCCGGCTCATGCAGCCGCGCGGCACGTTCATCCAAATGCTCGGCACACGGGCTGAACGACAAAGTCGCGGAAGCGAGTAGAACGACATTTTTCTTATTTTTCTGGAAGTTAACGTAGATATAGCGCGCCGATGTTCCGAGCCGGTCCATTCGTAAATCGTAATTATTTAACTGACCCTACAAGGCTTTACCGAAATTTAAGCACTTGCGGAACACATATGGAACATATAGTGTCCGTTCTGGATTTGTTTCACAGCTTTTCTTGATTCTGGGGTTCCAAGACGATGTTGACGCGCAAGCAGCAGGAACTGCTTCTCTTCATTCACGAACGCATGAAGGAATCCGGTGTTCCGCCATCTTTCGACGAGATGAAGGATGCACTGGATCTGGCATCGAAATCCGGTATTCATCGCCTGATCACGGCGCTGGAGGAGCGGGGCTTCATCCGCCGGCTGCCGAACCGGGCCAGAGCGCTCGAAGTCATCAAGCTTCCCGACGCCTATAATCCCAGCCTGCAGCAGCGCCGCGGCTTTTCGCCGAGCGTTATCGAGGGCAGCCTTGGCAAGCCGCAGCCCGTTGCCCCGCCCGCTCCGTCGAAGGTGGCAAATGACGATCACAATGGCTCGGCGTCGGTGCCCGTAATGGGCCGGATCGCTGCCGGTGTTCCGATCTCGGCCATCCAGAACAATACGCACGACATCACTGTTCCCGCCGACATGCTCGGCTCCGGTGAACATTATGCGCTTGAAGTTCGTGGGGATTCGATGATCGATGCCGGCATCTTCGACGGCGATACGGTCATCATCCGCAATTCGACGACGGCCAATCCAGGCGATATCGTCGTTGCACTCGTCGATGACGAAGAGGCGACACTGAAGCGCTTCCGTCGCAAGGGTGCTTCCATCGCGCTTGAGGCCGCAAACCCGGCATACGAAACCCGCATCTTCGGACCGGATCGCGTGAAGGTCCAAGGCAAGCTCGTTGGCCTTATTCGTCGCTATCACTGAACGGTGAATTGTCGATGGCGGGTGACGTGGGCGCAATTGGCGCGTCGAATTTGCCGGTGCGCCAATCATAGGTTCGATGCCTGGTCCAGGGACGCTGCGGGTTCTCGAATGCGGTTGAGAGGATGGGCTTGTCTCCGGTGAGCACCATTTCGATGGAGCCTGTTTTGCGCAATGTCGCACCGGTTATGAGCATCGCTCCGGAACGGCAATGGTCGAGCCGTAGCCGGATTGGCGTCACGATAATGTTCCCCGTGTCGCAAGCCGCAGGCAGGTAGGCCGCGTTTTCGATAGTGACCAATATCGCGCCGTTTTCAAGCATGGCCGCGCACCATGCTCCTTTCTGGCAGGCAAAACTGCCCTGCATGGTACGGTCCAAGGCCTCCTCCATTGCCGTGCGGACCGCCTTCTGTTCTTCACTGTTCAATCGCTTATAACGATCTGCCTTGCCGATTTGTGGAAGTCGGCTGTCAGCCGGGAGCATGGTCGGAGGCTGATGGTCCGTCGCAACCAGTGCCTTTTGCCATTGTTCGAAAATGAAGGCCTGCGGTTTCTCGCGATTGGTCGCGAGTATATCGTCCTGGCGCAACGCGACCAGGACGCCATCTTCGGAGATCATCAGGTCGGGTTTCGGTACGCCAGATCCGAATGCCGCCAAGCCCATGGACAAGAGCGATAATAGCAGGCCCAGATGGCGAAGCCGGGTTCGCAATATGCTCATGATCAGGAAGCCGATAATGAATGTGGGCATCAGCCAGGCCGGCTGGCGACCGAAGGTAATGTCACCTCCCCAACCAGCTACGGTTCTTGCGATCATGATAACGAGTTCCAGTCCCTCTCCGGTGACTTTCCAGAAAGGCCCGTCGAGACCGAGCGGCATGAGCAGCATCGCCATCATCCCGAACGGCATAACGATGAAAGAAACGACGGGCATTGCCGCAAGGTTGGCGGCGAGCCCATATGTCGCCAACCGGTGAAAATGCTCGATCGAGAAGATAGCGGTCGATGCGCCACCGATGAACGAGGTCGACGTCACGCCTGCGAAGAAACGTGTGACGAACAATAGCGGACTTAGTACACGAAGGCGCGGCAGGATGTTTTCACGATGCCGCCGCCGTTTCCAGAGCGAATAGCCCGACACCAGCGCCAGCGTTGCGGCATAGGACATCTGGAAGCTCGGGCCGAGCACTTGCGACGGCGACAGTACAAGAATGACAATGGCAGAAAGTGCGACGTTGCGCAGACTGATGGATGGTCGATCAAAAAGCACGGCCACGAGCATGATCGCCATCATGATGAAGGCACGCTCGGCGGATACACCGAAGCCGGAGATGAGATAATAGGCCGTTACAGTGAGAAGCGCGCCGAGGGCTGCGAACTTCTTGGTCGGCCAAGCCTGCGCGACACCGGGAAACAGGCTGAACAAGTAGCGTAGGCCGATGTAGAAAATGCCGGCCGACAACGCCATGTTCAGACCGGAAATTGCAATGATATGGGTCAGGCCGGCAATTCTCAGCGCTTCCGTCGTATCCTTGGAGATTGCGCGTCTCTCATCGGTGACAAGGGCGGCGGCAAAGGCGCCGGTATCTCCCGGCAAGGTTTGCCTGATCCGGTCACCTATGCTGTTGCGCAGGCCAGCGAGCCAGATATCGGCCGCATCCAATAACGAGCCGGCAGCATTGTCACCGGACGGCGACAGCAATTCCGGGGTTCCGTAGGCAAAGCCGTTCGCACCGATACCGTTGAAATAAGAACTGAAGGCGAAATCATTGAGACCGGTCAACGCTGGTCCTGCCGGAGGAGTCAGGCGCGCCCTACCCCGGACCCGATCACCCAAATCGAACGGCTCCGCCTGCTTGCGCACGAAAATCGTGACCCGTTGGGGCGCACGGCGAATAGAAGGCTTTTCCGTTGCCTCGACGCGAACGACATAGCGCCAGCGTCCATTGTCATAGGATTCCCGTCGTTCGATCTGACCGGTCACGGTCGTGGTCACGGCCGAATCGAGCATGACGGTAGAAACCCGCCAGCTCTCGCATTGCGCCAGCGCCATGCCCAGGCAAAGGAGCATGCCTGCAAAAAGCAGATGGCGAAACAGCCTGCCTGCTTCCCGCATGAGCGCAAAGCCACAGGTAAAGACCAACAGGCCTGCAAGAACAGCCTGTGGAGGCGGATCGCTGCCAGCCTTGAACCAGAAAATTGCACCAAGGCCCATATAGATCGGCGCAAGCAGGATCGCGCGACCATGGGCCGCCTCCTCTTCGATCAATCTGAAGGTGCCAAGCCGAATGCGGCTTGATATCCGCAGCAGCCGGGATGTCAGCCGCGTCTGGTCCTGCGTCCGTTCCCGTCGCTGCACTTCGGCGGGCAAGATATTCGTGGCAACAACAGGGCGAGGCTGCGAGAGCGCAGCAACGTCCCCACCCTCTTTCCGCTGCTCGGATGCCTCCAAATTAGGCACTCGCCGCCGTCCTCACGCAAAACTACAGCTTTCACGCGATTTTTGCCGTCAGCAGGCGGTGAATTCAACCAAAATCGACGCAAGCAGGGCTCAATTGGGCCGGTTTCGCCGCCTAGCATAATTAAAGGCGCTTCTGCAGTGCCCAAAAGTTGATACTGCATCGCACAATTCAGCGTTAGGATAACTTGGCATTAGGCTCGGGATCATATAGCTAGTCGGTAGTCGCTTAACCTTTTGGCGCTTTTTATGGCGTCAATCCCGCCAAATCTTGGAGGATCAGCATGACGGAACAAAGCGCGAAACTAACTTGGGGTGAAAAGACGGTGGACCTGCCGGTCAAGACCGGAACCATCGGCCCGAGTGTCATTGATATTGGTGCCCTTTATAAGAACACCTCCACTTTCACTTACGATCCTGGTTTCACCTCCACCGCGTCGTGCGAGTCGAGCATTACCTACATCGATGGCGACGAAGGCGTTCTGCTGCACCGCGGCTATCCGATCGATCAGCTGGCCGAACACGGCGATTTCCTCGAAGTTTGCTACCTCCTTCTCTACGGTGAACTGCCGACGGCAGCGCAGAAGAAGGACTTCGACTATCGCGTGACCCACCATACGATGGTGCACGAGCAGATGTCGCGCTTCTTCACCGGCTTCCGCCGCGACGCGCATCCGATGGCCGTCATGTGCGGCTGTGTCGGCGCGCTCTCCGCCTTCTATCACGACTCCACCGATATCACCGATCCGCATCAGCGTATGGTCGCAAGCCTGCGCATGATCGCCAAGATGCCGACGCTCGCCGCCATGGCCTACAAGTACCATATCGGCCAGCCCTTCGTTTATCCAAAGAACGACCTCGACTACGCGTCGAACTTCCTGCGTATGTGCTTTGCGGTTCCGTGCGAAGAATACGTCGTCAATCCGGTGCTGGCCCGCGCCATGGACCGCATCTTTATCCTGCATGCCGATCACGAGCAGAACGCTTCGACGTCGACGGTTCGTCTGGCAGGCTCTTCCGGCGCCAATCCGTTTGCCTGTATCGCTGCAGGCATTGCCTGCCTCTGGGGACCGGCTCACGGTGGCGCCAACGAAGCTGCGTTGAACATGCTGAACGAAATCGGCACGGTCGACCGCATTCCGGAATTCATCGCCCGCGCCAAGGACAAGAACGATCCGTTCCGCCTGATGGGTTTCGGCCACCGCGTCTACAAGAACTACGACCCGCGCGCCAAGATCATGCAGAAGACGGCGCACGAGGTTCTCGGCGAACTCGGCATCAAGGACGATCCGCTGCTCGACATCGCGATCGAACTGGAGCGTATCGCTCTGACCGATGAATATTTCATCGAGAAGAAGCTGTATCCGAACGTCGACTTCTATTCCGGCATCACGCTGAAGGCTCTCGGCTTCCCCACGACCATGTTCACCGTTCTGTTCGCTCTTGCCCGCACCGTCGGCTGGATCGCTCAGTGGAACGAAATGATCGAGGATCCGCATCAGCGCATCGGCCGTCCGCGCCAGCTCTACACCGGCGCTCCGCTGCGCGAATATGTGCCTGTTTCCAAGCGCTAAGCTTCGGTATTGAAACAAAAAAACCGGTCAGAGATGACCGGTTTTTTTATGGGCTAGAACGTCCAGAACAATCTGCGCAGCCTTGTCGCCAGGCGGCTCCTCCGTCTGCATCCGTTCCCAGACCAGATCGTAGCCAGCAAGCATCGCCGCACGCTCCGGTGTGTCGCTCGACAGGCGCTCCATATAACGTGCCAGCATGCCCGGCCGCAGAACATCGTTGATGAGCTCAGGCAGTACAGCATAGTCGGCGATGAGGTTCGGCAAGGCGGCCGTCCAGATCTTGATGCGCGACAGCACGAATTTCGCCAGCCATTCCGTCTTATAGGTCGAGACGACCGGAACGCCCGCAAGCCCCAGCTCCAGGATCACCGTTCCGGAGGCTGCCATGGCGGCATCCGCCTTGGCAAAGGCACTCCATTTGGCATCTTGGCCGACGAGTATATCCGGCTTGACCTGCCAATTGGCGGTCAAAGAGCGAACCACCGCCTCCTGCCGCGGCACGGTCGGCAGCAGAAAACGAACATTATCATTTCTCCGGCTAAGTTCTTCGGTAGCCCGCTCAAAAACCGGAAGGAGTTGCCGGATCTCCGATGCACGCGATCCGGGCAAAAGCAGGATCGTCTTCGCCACATCGGCGCCGGCCAGACCGCGCAAGGCGCGCTGACGTCGCGTCTCCGCAAGATTGGCGTCGACCGTCAGGCGGTGGCCGACATAAGTGGTTGCCGGACCGCCCAGGCGCTTCATGGCAGCAGGCTCGAACGGCAAGACGGCCAGCACATGGTCGACATAGGCAAGCATCTGCTGTGCGCGATATTCTTTCCACGCCCAGACGCTGGGGCAGACGTAATCGATAACAGGCAGATCGGGCAAAGCCTTGCGCACCCGCTTGGCAACGCGATGCGTGAAATCGGGGCTGTCGATGATCACAAGCACGTCCGGCTTTGCAGCAATAATCGCATCCGCCGTCTGCCGGATGCGGGCCAGCAGCTTCGGCAATCGCTTGATGACCTGGATGAAACCCATGATTGAGAGTTCGGAATAATCGAAGAGCGAGCGCAGACCTTGCGCCTCCAGCGCCTCGCCGCCTACCCCGACCAGCTCGACCGGACCATCATGGCGTCGCTTCAGGGCCGCGACGAGATCGCCGCCCAGCAGATCGCCGGAGACTTCGCCGGCAACGACGGCAAGCTTCAAGGGCGCTGCGCTCACATGAAGCCCTCCGCGCTCAGGCCACGATCGATGCCGCAGACAAAAATACCGGCCTCGTCGGCAGCGGCGATCACAGCCTGGCGATCGAGGATCAAAGCTCGGCCAGCTTCGACGGCGACACCAGCTAACCCTGCCTTCTTGGCATTCAACATCGTGGAGACGCCGATTGACGGCAAGTCGGCCCGGATATCCTGCTGCGGCTTGCAGAGCTTGACGAGTACACCGCGCCGACGGGTGGAAATGCGCCCAGCCGCGCGCAGTTCGGCAACCCGCTCGATCATCTTGTCCGTGCCTTCGGCACCTTCAAGCGCAACGACACGGCCGCCGACGCTGACCGCGCCCTGCCCCACATCCAGAAATCCCAGCGCATCGGCCGCCTTCGCACCCTGTGCAATATCGCGCAGATCCTCTTCCGCTGGCGAGAATTTTCCAAGCGGCCCGGTCGTCGCCAAAAGGTCGGGCGCGATTTCATGCGCGCCAACGACGCGAACGCCACCGGCTTCGATCAGGCGAATGACCATCTGCAGGACGGCATTGTCGCCGCCCGAAAGAAGCGTGCGGATGGTCGAGGGCAATTCCCTGATGACGCGCCAGGTCGGATGCACCTGCCGCCAGGAGGGGCGCCGCGCCACGCCGCCCGACATGACGACGCGATCGACGCCATGTCGGCGGAACATTGCTTCGAGACCGGCAAAATTGCCGACACCGAGATTGGCATGATCGAAGGCGGACCAATCGCGGTCCGCCTCGTCAGTCAAAGCGATGATGACGGGGTTTTCACCGGCCTGCCGAGCGGCGTCGGCGACGTAAACCGGCAAAAGCCCGCTGCCTGCGATGATCGCCAGTCTACCCTTGCCGTTTTCGCTGGTCGAAACCACCCTCAGCTCTTGCCGCGATTCGGCGATGAAAGCGCGCGATCGCTATCGGCAGCAATGAAATCGAGAATTTCCATCACTTCCTTGCAATCGGCATATTCCTCGCGGATAGCCGCTGCATTGTCGCGGATGGAACCTTCGCCTTCGAAGATGCTCTTGTAGGCGCGGCGAACGCGGTGGATGACGGCACGATCAATCCCTGCGCGGCTCATCCCGACGACATTCAGCCCGGAGAGCACGCCCGGATTTCCGTTCAGCATGCCATAGGGAATGACATCGTAGCTCGCAGCCGTAAGACCACCAATGAAGGCCTGGCGGCCGATACGGGTGAACTGGTGCACCGCGCAGCCGCCGCCAAGAATGGCGCGATCTTCGATGGTGACATGTCCGGCCAACATGACGTTATTCGACATGATGACATTGTTTCCGACGCGGCAGTCGTGAGCGACATGCGAGTTGGCAAGGAACAGGTTGTTGTTGCCGACAATCGTCCTGCCGCCGTAATCGGCCGTACCGGTATTGATCGTCACGCCTTCGCGGATCGTGCAGTTCTCGCCGACATCAAGCGTCGTTTCCTCGCCGTGATGATGGACGCTCTGCGGATCGCCACCGACAACAGCCATCGGAAAGATCTTCGTTCCCTTGCCGATTGTCGTACGACCGGTCACAACGGCATTATTGAGCAACTGAATATCGTCATGCAGCACGACCTTGGGACCGACATAGCAGAACGGGCCGACAACAACATTCTCGCCGATGACCGCGCCGTCTTCGACAACCGCCAGCTTATGAATGCGGGCGCTCTTTGCGATGCTGCTCATGCCTGTTCCTGATCCTTCCGTACGATCATCGCACCGATATCGGCCTCGGCGACCAGAGAACCGTCGACCTTGGCATCGCAATGGAACTTCCAGATGGTCCCACGCTGCTTCTGCTTGACGACGTGGAATTCGACACGGTCGCCCGGAACGACCGGCCTGCGGAAGCGGGCGTTGTCGATCGTCATGAAGTAAACGAGGTTACCGCCGATGCCGTCCTTGCGGGCGCAGATCGCGCCGGCTGTCTGCGCCATTCCCTCGATGAGCAACACGCCCGGCATGATCGGCGATTCCGGGAAATGTCCGGTGAATTGCGGCTCGTTCGCCGTCACGTTCTTGATGCCGATCGCGGAATTATCGCTATCGATCTCGATGATCTTGTCGACCATCAAGAAGGGGTAGCGATGCGGCAAAAGCTTCATAATTTCAATGATGTCAGCCGACGACAGCGACGTCTTGGCTTCCTCAGTCATGCTCCGCACTCCCGTCTTTCTTGTCTCTGGCTCCTGACCGCTTCGCGATCTCCGCCGATTCCCTTAGAAAATCCCATAGCGGCCGCGCAGGTAGACCCGCATAGCGCTCGCCCGCCGGGATGCTGTTCATCACGCCGCTCTTGGCACCGATCTGCACGCCGTCGCCAATGTGGATATGCCCGTTGAGGCCCGCCTGCCCGCCGATCTGCACGCCATCGCCGATCACCGTGCTGCCGGCAATGCCGACCTGGCTGACGATAGCACAATGGCGACCGATGCGGACGTTATGTCCGATCTGGACCTGATTGTCGATCTTCGTACCTTCGCCGATCACGGTATCATCCATGGTGCCGCGATCGATCGTTGTATTGGCGCCGATCTCGACATTGTCCTGGATGATCACGCGGCCGATCTGCACGATCTTGACCATGCCGCGCGGTCCCGGCGCATAGCCAAAACCGTCCTGGCCGATGCGCGTGCCATTGTGGATGATGACGCCATTGCCGAGATAGGCACAGAGCACACTCGCACCGCCGCCGATGCTGCAATTACGCCCAATCTTGACACCCGGCCCGATGAGGGCATTAGGGCCGATATAGGTCCCCTCGCCGATCTCCGCACCAGGGCCGACGATCGCACCGGGCTCGATGCCGATATTGGCCTCTAGCTTAGCGGTCGCATCGATGGTCGCAGCGGGGGAAATCACGAGCGGATTCGCCGTGAACGTAACCGGCCGCATGGCTTGAGGATGCAGCAGCGCACCGGCAATGGCGAAATCCGTATGCGGCTTCTTCGACAGAAGGACCGGGATGTGATCGGGAACGAAAGACTTCAGTGCCGGAAGGCAAATGATGGCTGAAGCCTTGCAAGTCTCCAGCTCGGCGCGATTCTTTCGGGAAAGGATATAACAAACGTCACCCTCGCCTGCCCGATAGACGGGAGCGATAGATCTGATGACGACCTCGGAAGAGGCCGTATCAGCCAGTTCCGCCCCAAGATGCTCAGCCAGTTGTTTCAAGCTGACGCCACCATGGGGCGGGAAAAAACCAGTATGTTCCATAAGCACCAGCTCCAGAACGGTGTTCAAGCCCGCAGTTCTGGACTGCCGATATCAGAACTGGTTGGCGATGCCAAACCGGAAATTCTCGGTCTTGTCGTAATCTTCCTTCAAGACCGGCACGGCGTAGTCAACACGGATGACACCGAACGGCGACGACCAGATCAGACCGGCACCGAGCGATGCACGGATCGAGCTGTCGTTATGAAGCGTATCGCCAAAGAGATTCGCCTTGTTGCCGTAGAGCGTGCCTGCATCAGCGAAGGCTGCGATACGCAGGCCGATATCCTGGGGAACGCCCGGCATCGGCATGCTCGCTTCAGCCGAAGCGGTGAAGTAGGTCGTACCACCGAGCGGATCGCCATGCGACGAACGCGGACCGATACCAGCATTCTCGAAGCCGCGGATTTCACGGCCGCCGAGCGTAAACTGATCGAAGACGTTCAGCTTGCCATTCGTCGGCATCACGTAGCCGGCACCCACCGTCAGCGAGCCGATGATATCGGCTTCGTCGCTGATCATCTGGTAGTAACGAGCCTTACCGCTCAACTTGTAGAAGTCAGAATCGCCGCCGAGGCCCGCAAATTCATGCGTGAACTTGGCGATGATGCCTTCACGCGGAAGGTTCTGATCATCAAGTGTGTTGTAGGTGAAGGTCTGCGAAACCGTCGACTGTACCCACGGACCGTTCTCAACAAGGTTGAGATACGGAGCCGAAAGGTTGTTCTGCCAATCGTTCGTGCCGTCGTAAGTCAAGCGCTTGTAGTTGTAGCGCAGTGTCGTTGCCAGGTTCTCGGTAATCGGCGCGGTGACGCGCAGCGAGAAGCCTTCTTCCGAATAGTCGTAGTAATCGTCGCTCGACGTCTGGTTCTTGAAGATATCGAAACCGGCAGCCAGACGATAACCGAGGAAATAAGGCTCAGTGAACGAGATGTTGTAGGTACGATTACCTTCCGTACCGGCACCTGCGGCGAGGCGGATATACTGACCGCGACCGAGGAAGTTCTTTTCTTCAACTGAAGCTTCCAGAAGCAAGCCGCCATTGTTGCCAACGGCGTAACCGGCGCCGATACCGAAGGAGCCCGTCGGCTGGTCTTCGACGTTGACGATGACGACGACGCGGTCCGGAGCACTGCCCTGAGCCGTCGAGATATCGACCTTAGTGAAATAGCCGAGCGCGTCGAGGCGGCGCTTCGCGCGCGTGATCATTTCCTGGTTGAAGGCATCGCCTTCGTTCAGGTCGAACTCGCGGCGGATGACGTAGTCGCGCGTGCGTGTGTTGCCGCGGATTTCGATACGCTCAACATAGGCGCGCTCGCCCTGGTCGACCAGATATTCGATGCCGATCGTATGACCGGACAGATCGCGGTTGCCGCGCGGCGTGATGCGGGCGAACGGATAGCCGGCAGCCGCGACACGCTTGGAAATGTTCTCGATCGAGGTCTGGATATCCTTGGCGCTGTAGACATCGCCCTTGTGGGTGATGACAAGGCCCTTCAGCTCGTCGGCATTGATACCTTCGACGGTCGAGATGACGTTGATATCGCCGTAGGTATAACGCGGACCTTCGTCGACGTTGAAATTCAGCGTGTATTCGTTGCTCTGCTCGTTCAGCGTCGCATCGGCACTGACGACGCGGAAGTCGGCATAACCGTGATTGTAGTAGAACTGACGCAGCTGATCCTGGTCAGCCTGCAAACGCTCGGGGCTGTAGACGTCCTTACGCGTCAGGAACGACAGGAAGTTGCTCTTCTTCGTGCCGATGACCGAAGCAAGGCGACCGCTGCCATAGGCCTGGTTGCCCGAGAAATTGATCTTGTCGATCTTGGTACGCTCGCCCTCGTTGATGACGAAAGCCACGTTCAGACGACCCGGCGCGACTTCGGCGGTCTGCGTCGTCACCTGCACATCGTTACGACCGATGGATGCATAGGCATCCTTGATGGTCTTGACGTCAGCCTGAATGGTCGCCTCGTTATACGGGCCGGCAGCGTGCGTCTGGACGATGCCCTGAAGCTTGTCGTCCTTGATCTTGCGGTTGCCGTTGAAGACCACGGCGTTGATGAGCTTGTTTTCGCTGACCGATACAACCAGCGTGCTACCCGAAACGGTAATGTGGACATCGGAGAAATATCCGGTGGCATAGAGCTGCTTCACCGAAGCATCAATGTCACTGGCGGAGAAGCTCTTGCCGGGCTTGATCGTGATATTATCCCGAACGGCTGTCTCGCCGACGCGTCCAGCACCGCGAACGTCAACCCGCTGAATAACAGCTGCTTCAGCGACAGAAGCAGAGGCAAGGGTGATCACACCAGCGCCCGACGCAACAACACCTGCAGACAGCGCTACCGCCGACACTGCGTTCAAAAATTTTGAACCAGCCTTCATTTCACTTCTTACCTTTTTTCAATCGTCCCCAGCCCCGAGCGAACCCGATTCCGGCCACGTGTGTCGTTTTACCCGCTTTTGACATACAAGCAAGGGAGCACGTTAATTTCTGTTTACTTCATTTCAAAGCGTGGCTCATTCGCCACTACGGCTTTGAAACATCGTAAATAAATCGTAATTTTCCTCTCGTCGCCCCACTAGCCTATTCTGGAACTAATATCGTTCCAGGTTGCAAACACCATGAGTGAGAGCACCATCGCAAATCCAATCCGGAAAGCGATATCCTGCGCTCGTGCACCCAGAGGTTTTCCCCTTACGGCTTCAATCGCATAGAACATCAGATGGCCGCCATCAAGTACCGGGACGGGCATCAAATTTAATAACCCTATTGAAACAGAAAGTATGGCGGCGAATTGGAGCACCGCGGCAAAACCCAGAGTTGCCATTTGCCCGGAGAGTTGCGCAACCCGGATCGGCCCGCCGAGCTGATCGGCCTTCATATATCCGCCGATGACGTTGCCGAGATATTCGAAAGTACCGGAAACGATACTGCCGGTCTGCTTCACACCTTCGCTAAGCGCCTGCAGCGGCCCATAAGCCTCGTAACGCAGCCTGATCGGCTTCTGACCATCGCCGATTCCGATCGTGGCAATCTCCGTCCGTGCGCCGAAGACATCGGTCTCCTCCGACTTTCTCGGCGTCACCGATACGTCGCGGGTCTGGCCATTACGCTCGATCGACAGTGCCATGGGCTTGTCGGCATGGGCAGCTGCATAACGCTGCACTTCGCCGATAGAGCCGATCTCCCGTCCATCCACAGAAAGAATGCGGTCACCAAGTTCCAAGCCCGCCGTCTGAGCCGGACTGTCAGCCCCAATCGACGCGATCAACGGATCGATCGGGGCGATGCCGATGCTGCCGACATCCTTCTTGTTTCCGGATGCGTCCGTATCCGTCAATGTTGCGGTCACGATCGGCAAATCGCGGATCACGCCATCGCGCTGGATGGTCAGCACGATGCTCTTGCCGGGGCGCTCGGCGATATAACGGCCGATATCGTAATAAGTAGCGGCATTATTGCCATCGACAGCAATCAGACGGTCTCCCGCCTGCACACCGGCCTTTGCCGCCGGTCCGGCCGGTTCCACCGCAGTCACCAACGGATCGACGAGCGCGATACCGATACGACCCATTTCCATCTTGTTGCCGAACTGATCGGTGTCCTCGACCAGTTTCGGAACGATCCGGAAATCGCGATTCTGGCCGTCGCGGTCGACGGTCAGTACGATAGTGCGGCCCGGGCGCAGGCCGACATAGCGCTGCACTTCATCGAAAGTCGTCACCTTGTTGCCATCGACGGCGATCAGGCGGTCGCCTGGCTCGATGCCAGCCTCCGCGGCAGCACCGTCGCGCGTCACCATGGCCACGACCGGATCGGCAACCGTGCGGCCGTAAACGCTGAAAAGGACTGCGAAGATTACAATGGCGAGCAGGAAATTGGCGATCGGTCCGGCCGCAACGGTTGCAGCCCGCTTCCAGAGCCTGGCTCCGGCGAAGGATTGGGCGCGCTCCTCCTCCGTCATGGCCGAGAGCTGATCCACATCGGCCTTGCTGGAGGCGTCCTCGTCGCCGAAGAATCGCACATAACCGCCGAGCGGAATGAGGGAGAGCTTCCAGCGCGTACCGTGTCTATCGGTAAATCCGGCAATCTCCGGCCCGAAGCCGATCGAAAAAGCCATGATGCGAATGCCCGACCAACGACCGACCAGATAGTGGCCCATCTCGTGCACAAAAACGAGCAACGACAGCACAAAGACAAATGTGATGACGTTGTTCGTCAAGAAACCGATGAAGCCAGCCGCGCTACCCATGCAACGATCCTGTTCGTATTAGAGCGGTTCAGCTTTCACGGAAGCTCCGAACCGTTCCATCTTTCTGTTTTCTCGCAATTCCAGACGGAAAACCGCTGCGCACTTTTCCTGGAATTGCTCCAGTATCAGACCCCGAGCAGAACGCCGCCCAATGAAAAGGTCTCGCCGCTCATTGTCAGCGTTATTACGATAGCCAACAAAAACGCTGCAAAACAAGCAAAAATTAGTCCATCGACCCGATCCATGACGCCGCCATGTCCGGGAATCAGATGGCTCGAGTCTTTCACACCAAACTTGCGCTTGACAAACGATTCGAACAGGTCACCGATCTGGCTGCAGACGGAAAGCACCAGGGCAAGAAGAGGAATCCACAGGTCTTCGGCTGAAAAGAAGCTCCACACGATCGCCGTTCCCGCGATGACGGCCGCGATAGCACCGCCGATGGCGCCCGACCAGGTCTTGCCCGGCGATATGCTCGGCGCGAGCTTCGGCCCCCCGATAGCGCGGCCGACGAAATAGGCAAAGATGTCCGTCGCCCATACCGTGGCAAAGACGAACAGCATCAGCACGAAGCCGCGAAAATCGTCATCGCGGATCTCGGCAAGGGCAATTGCCGTCAATCCGGAATAGAATATGCCGCCCGGCAGCCACCAGCTCTTTCCACGTATGGCGACCATGATCGCGGTGACAGCAACGAAGGCGGCCAGAGCCTCGATGGAGTAGACGGATTCGCTTAAAGCCGTCGCACCGGCGATCAATACGAGCCCAAGCCAGCCGAGCGCGTTTCCCTGAGGATCGCGGCCATGCAGATCCGATATCGTCGACCATTCATAATAGACGAGCAGACCGATCACGGCGGCCAGCAGACGAAAGCCTGAGCCGCCATACCAGGTGGCAGCAAGAACGATGGCGGCGAGAATGATGCCGGAAATAATGCGCAGCCTGAGTTCGCGGCTCATCAGGACCCCACGGCCGCCGCCTGCTTGGCGGAAAGGCCGCCAAAACGCCGGTCGCGCGCAGCATATTTCTCCAACGCCGAGAAGAAGAGCTCGCGGCTGAAATCGGGCCAGTAGTCCGGCACGAACATGAACTCCGAATAAGCGGCCTGCCAGAGCAGAAAATTCGAGAGCCGCTCTTCGCCGCTCGTGCGAATGATGAGATCCGGATCGGGAATACCGGCCGTGTCGAGACGGGCATCGACCAGGTCCGGAGTAACGTCCTGCGGGCGCAGCCTTCCGGCTTCGACATCCTTGGCAAGACTTACGAAGGCACGCGTGATTTCGTCACGCGAGCCATAGTTGAAGGCGATGACCAGCGTCAGGGCCGTGTTGTTCCTGGTGGTCTCCTCTGCCTCGAGCAGCAAGGGCAGGATATCGCCACGCAGACCCGTGCGGTCGCCGATGACGCGGATGCGCACATTCTGGCGATGAAGCTCGGCAAGGTCCCTCCGGATGAAGGCCTTGAGGAGGCCGAGGAGATCGCTCACCTCCGCCTCGGGCCGGCGCCAGTTCTCCGAGGAGAAGGCGAACAGCGTCAGATATTTTATGCCGATATCGCCGGCAGCCCGCACCGTCTCCCGAACCGCCTCCACGCCCTTGCGGTGGCCCATGGTGCGCGGCAGACCGCGCGCATTGGCCCAGCGTCCGTTGCCATCCATAATGATGGCAACGTGTTCGGGTACGACAGAGAACGTAGGAGCTGACATATGGGTCCGGTTTCGTTCGGCGGAAAGATGCTCTGGCCTCATAATCTAGGGCGCAGCCGCCGCTTTCAATATTGCGAAAATCGAAAGCGCGACACTCCCCAGCATGCGATCAGACGTGCATGATTTCCTTTTCTTTGTCGGCTAGCAAGCGGTCGATTTCCGAAATCGTCTCATCCGTCATCTTCTGCACACGTTCAGAGAGAGAGCGGCTCTCATCTTGACCGATTACGCCATCCTTTTCGGCCTTTTTGAGGCCATCCATGCCATCACGGCGCACGTGGCGAATCGCCACCTTCGCCTTTTCGGCATATTCATGCGCGACCTTCACCAGCGAACGGCGACGCTCTTCGTTGAGTTCCGGCAGCGGGATGCGCAGGTTCTGGCCATCGACGATCGGATTGAGACCGAGATTGGATTCGCGGATGGCACGCTCGACAGCGCTGACCATCGATTTGTCCCACACCGACACAGTCAGCATGCGCGGCTCCGGCACGGTGATATTGGCCACCTGGTTCAGCGGCATGCGCGAGCCGTAGGCTTCGATCGTCACAGGATCGAGGATGTTGGCGGATGCGCGCCCGGTGCGCAGTGATGCGATGTCGCTCTTGAATGCCGCAATGGCGCCATCCATGCGGCGCTTCAGTTCCTTGAGATCGCTGGCTTCACTCATGTCTATACTCCCCTGTAATGAGGCGACACCGGGGCTGACCCGGCGTCACAGGAATGTCAGTTGTCTGATACGATGGTCTTGCGGCCGCCGCCGGTCAAGATTTCCGCAAAGCCGCCCTTCTCGTGTATGGAGAAGACGACGATCGGAATGGAATTTTCGCGTGCAAGCGCCACGGCGGCGACGTCCATGACGGCCAGCCCCTTTTCGAGCACCTGACTATGGGTCAGATGATCGAAGCGTTCAGCATCGGGGAACTTCTTCGGATCGGCCGAATAGATGCCATCGACCTGCGTTCCCTTAAAGATCGCTTCGGCGCCCATTTCGGCGGCACGCAGCGCAGCTGCAGAATCCGTCGTGAAGAACGGATTGCCGGTGCCACCAGCGAAGATGACCACGCGGCCGAGCGAGAGGTGGTAGAGCGTGGCGCGTTGCGAGAAGCTTTCGCAGATTTCCGGCATGGAGATGGCCGAGAGCACGACGGTATCGATATTGAGCTTGCGCAGCGAGGTCGCCAGCGCCAGCGCATTGATGACCGTGCCGAGCATGCCCATGTGGTCGCCGGTCACCCGGTCGCCGCCCTTGGAGGCCACGGCTACCCCGCGGAAGATATTGCCGCCGCCAACCACGACGCCGACTTCAACACCCATTTCGCGCGCCTGTGCGATATCACCGGCAATCCGGTCCGCGACCGTGACATCGATACCAAAACCCTGGCTGCCCATCAGAGCTTCACCAGAGGCCTTGAGCAACACGCGCTTGTAGATCGGCTGGGACATCGTAGCTCCTTGAAGTGATCACCGGGGGAATGATTGTGAAAGCCGGATACACGAAGGGCACCGCGTTGTCACGCGATGCCCATACGTTTTCCCTGATATGGTTTCACCAAACCGGAATATGTCCCTTTTCGACCGTGCTTTTCCGCACTTCTTCAAATTGCGGAAAAGCTCTATCGTTTTGTTTCCTTACGCATTCCGAACAGAAAACCGCTACGCACTTTTCCTGGAAATGCTCAGATCAGCCCTTGGCGACAGCCGCAACTTCTGCGGCGAAGTCGCTTTCTTCCTTCTCGACGCCTTCGCCGAGCAGCAGACGGGCCATGCCGGTGATTTCGATCGGGGCACCGGCGGTCTTTTCAGCTTCCTTGAGGGCAGCACCGACCGTCAGGTCCGGATTGATGACGAAAGCCTGCGAGAGAAGAGCGACTTCCTCGAAGAACTTGCGCATGCGGCCTTCGACCATCTTCTCGATGATGGCTTCCGGCTTGCCGGATTCGCGGGACTGTTCGATGAAGACGTTGCGTTCGCGCTCGGCGACGGCTGCGTCGACTTCTTCGGCGCGGATAGCCAGCGGGTTCGTAGCAGCGATGTGCATGGCGATCTGGCGGCCGATCGAGGTCAGAACAGCCTTGTCACCGACCGACTTCAGGGCGACCAGAACGCCGAGCTTGCCGATACCGTCGCCAGCAGCGTTATGGATGTAGGTCGCCACAACGCCATGCTCGACTTCCAGCTTGGCGGCACGACGGAGCGTCATGTTCTCGCCGATGGTAGCAATCGCGTCCTTGATGGCGTCGGCGACCGGCTTGCCGGATGCGGGATAGGTCGCAGCCGAAATGGCTTCAACGGTACCGTCGGTGGACAGCGCAACTTCGGCAATGCCGCGAGCGAGGTCCTGGAAGGCATCGTTACGGGCAACGAAGTCGGTTTCGGAATTGAGCTCGACAACAACGGCCTTGTGACCAGCGCCGGCAATGGCGATCAGGCCTTCAGCGGCGGTGCGGCCGGACTTCTTGTCGGCCTTGGAGATGCCCTTGGCGCGCAGCCAGTCGATCGCGGCTTCGATATCGCCGTTCGTCTCGGTCAGCGCCTTCTTGCAGTCCATCATGCCTGCGCCAGACTTTTCGCGCAGTTCTTTCACCAGTGCAGCCGTAATCTCGGTCATAAGCTTCCTCTTGTCGGTTCATACGGTGCGGCAAACGGCTTGAGCCGAAGCGGCACCGATTTGAGGGACGAAATGTACCCGTAAGTATGACAGCGTTATGAAACCGCGTCATACTGTGGAATTCTTGATTGGAACATGCCTGGATTTTCCGCCCAGGCGAGGCGTTATCAAAAACGCGATAAGGCCGCTCGAACTTCTTGAAGTCGCAAACGGCCTTATCCCGGATATCAATGCGCTTGGGCGGGCAATCTTCTGCCCGCCACTTGGCGCGATCAGGCTTCGGTGCCGTCCGCCAGGGTCGGCTCGACCGGAGCTTCTTCGGAAGCGCCGAGGTCACGGCCCGATGCGCTCTGCTGGCGAGCGATACCGTCGATGGCAGCGCGCGAGATCAGGTCGCAGTAAAGAGCGATGGCGCGCGAGGCGTCGTCGTTGCCCGGGATCGGATAGTCGATCAGGTCCGGATCGCAGTTCGAGTCGATGATGGCGACGACCGGGATGCCGAGGCGCTTGGCTTCGTCGATTGCGATCTTTTCCTTGTTGGTGTCGATGATGAACATCAGGTCCGGCGTGCCGCCCATGTCCTTGATACCGCCGAGGGCCTTGTCGAGCTTTTCGCGCTCGCGCTCGAGGTTCAGACGCTCCTTCTTGGTGAAGCCCTGGGCTTCGCCGGAGAGGATTTCGTCGAGCTTGCGCAGGCGCTGGATCGAGTTGGAGATCGTCTTCCAGTTAGTCATCATGCCGCCGAGCCAGCGGGCGTTGACGTAGTACTGAGCCGAACGCTTCGCGCTGTCGGCGATCAGTTCGGACGCCTGGCGCTTGGTGCCGACGAACAGAACGCGGCCGCCGCGGGCAACGGTGTCGCTGACAACCTGCAGAGCGCGGCTCAGCATCGGAACCGTCTGGGCGAGGTCGATGATGTGGATGTTGTTACGATCGCCGAAAATGTACGGCTTCATCTTCGGGTTCCAGCGGTGCGTCTGGTGGCCGAAGTGAACACCTGCTTCGAGAAGCTGGCGCATAGAAAAATCGGGCAATGCCATGCCTTTGTATCCTTTTCCGGTTGAACCTCCGCAAGGCGAACAGCATCCTCTTCGAGAATGCCACCGGGCGGAAAAATCCGGATTTCTCCCGGACAATCCCATGCCTTACGTGTGGAATGCGGGTGCCCATACCTTCGATTCGCTTGGAATGCAAGGCTTTTGGATCAAAAAAACAATCTCGCCATGCCCTCAGCTGGCCAATTTATCAAGAAGCGCCAGCATGACATTGGCATCCGGCATAGGCAATACGGCATCGATCTCGGCCGGCAGCAGGCCGGCGATGGCATTGTCGGCATCGCCGGTCGCGGTGCCGAGCGGTCCGCGGAAACCGTGCCTGGTCCAGGCGAGCTCCTGCAATCGCGGGCTGATGAGAGCTTCGATCATGCGATCGACCTGTTCGTCGATCGCGATCAACGGATGCGCGGAATAGACGGTTGGATGCGGATAGAGCACGACGGGCTTGGCGCTGTTGCTCGCCTGAACCCTCTTCCAACGCTGCGGATCGGCGATGATCCATTCCACCAGCTGATTCTCATAGCCGACGATCATCGGTTCGCCGCCAATGCCGCCCGCGAGATACTGTTCGAACAACTTGCCCGACGAAGACGACTTGAAACCCATGTTGCGGAAGATCGCCTGGGCCTTGTCCCCGAACTGCGCCAGAGCGTCCGGACTCGCGACGTTGCCGCTCAGGAGGCTCAGTACCAGGCCGGAAAACATGAAGCCGGAATTGGAGCGATTCGGATCGGTCGACACGATTCGGGCCTGGCCATAGAGCGAGTTGACACCGAGCTTCGACCAGTTCGTGCCGGCAAGCACGGCATCCAGCAGCGCCTTGAGATCAAGCTGGTGCTGCCCCTCCGGCGTCGTGTTGACGAGCCCCGCCTTGGTCAATCCATCGACGACCGGCTGCCAGGAATAGACGACGACGGGCGTGTTGAGGATGACGCGGTCGTTGCGGATCTTAATGCTATTCTGCCGGGCGATATCGACCATGATCGACGAGGATGGCCAGAGGAAGGCGGGATTCTGCGACAGAAGCGCCTGCTCCCGCACCATTTCCACGGAGCCTGCGACGCGGCTGTTGATCTCAAGGCCATGACTGTGCAGTGCCGATACCACGTCGGCATCGGCAAGGAATGCCTCCTTCTCGCCGCCGATGAAGCCGAAGAGCTTGGTGCTGTTGCCGAGCAGCCCTTGCAGCTCCGGCCTGTCCTTGACGGCGAAATAGCCTCCGGTCCCTGCGACCCCGGCGGCAAGAAGCCCTACTCCAAAAGCGCGGCGAGAAATGGCCATCAGCGTCCTATATCCTCTTTGAGTGAGGCCTGTATGAGGCGCAGCTCCGTATCAAGCGTATCGAGCCTGTCTTCGATCAGGCTGTCGGAATAGTGTACGAAAGCATCTTCCAGTTTGGTCAGAACGAGACCGACCTCCTGAAGGCGCGCAACATCCGGCTGGCGTTTCGCTTCGATGACGGCAAAGCCCTCCGCCACCTCCGCGGCCCGCGGCAGATAGTAGCTGAGGAACCGCCTGACGGTGCCGGCGCTTTCCGGATTGGCTTCCACCTTCGCAAAGACGTCCGCGGCGATCTCCGCCAGATGCCGCACCCGTTTTGCCACATCCTTGCTGCCGATCTGGTTCGCCGATGCTTCCAGCCTTTCGGCCGCGGGAGCAGCCGTGCTCAACAGGTCGCGGGCGAACTCCAGACGCCCCCTGCCGATCGCCTTCGCATCCAGCCCCTCGAACATGCGCTTAGGTGCAAGGATGAAAATCAGGCCGACGAAGACCAAAAGACCGATGATGGCGGCAATCCATATCGGCATGCCGGCAAGAAAGCTGAGCACGGGAACGACGATCGCGGCAGCAAGCCCCGCCACGATCCAATTCCAGTCATTGCCGAACCAATTGCGCATTATCGTCCTAGAGCAATTCCAGCAAAAGCGCGAAGCGGTTTGGCTGGAATTGCGTGAAAAGAAAGAGATAGAGCATTTCTGTGACTCCGGTCAGAACAGAAATGCTCTAGTTATAGCCGCGCACCGCCCGGAATGCGCTGACCAGATCACCACGGCCGTCGAAGACGCGCGCCGAGGTCTCCTGCGCGAGGGCATCGAGCTGCCGCTTGTCGGCATCGCCGAAGGTGATGCCGAACACTGGCACATGCGGGCTTACAGATGCCCAGCGGCTCATGAAATAGCCATTGCCATCATCGGATTTTCCATCCGTCATGATGACGATCGCGGGCAAGTAGGATGACAGCTCTTGCGTCGACTTCATCCAGTCGAGCGCCTTGCTCGCACAGGCATACATATCAGTACCTCCACCCGCATGCTGACGCGAGACCCTTTCGACCAACATCTTTTGCTGATCGGGCCTCCCGGTCGCCTCGATCGTGGTGCGCACATTGGCGTCAAAGGGAATGACCAGGATGCGATCGGCTGGCGTCCATTGCGCCAGGACCTTGCCTGTTTCTTCCGGGTTGAACAGGAATTGCATGGCCGCCTGAAGCTGTTCTTCGCCCTTGCCCGCCATCGAGCCGGAAAAATCGAGGCAGAGAGCCGTCAGCGAAGGCTTGCGCAGCGCCACCTGATAAAGATCAAGCGCCTGGCGGATCATGGCAGGCTCCGGCATGCGGATGGCCGTCACGATCCGGGTCGGATCGAAATTCCAAGTCAGGTCCGGCTTGGCGGCAATATCGGAGAGCGGGATGCGGCGACCCGTATCGGCAATGCGTTTCTGCACTGGCGCGGAACGCAGATAGTCGACGAGCTGGTTGAAGAAGGTCTCGAGCTCCTGCCCTCGCCCATGATCGACAAAGCCGATAGGCGAATCGGCGACGACGACGCCATCGGCGGGGTAGATGGCATAGAGTGGCTCCTTGCCCATGCCGGCAAGCTTGTCATTGGTTTCCTTCAGAATCGCTTCGTAATTCCACATGGCGTCGTAAAGCACACCCTTGCCGGCGGAGTCGGTATAGAGATCTGCAAGCCAGCCCGACGAGCCCGAAGAACGCTCCACACCGCCAAGCAGCGCGCGAACCGTGCTCTGGACATCCGGCTTGTCGAGATCGCCCGGCTCTATCACCGGTTTGTTGCCGAGCGCACTCGACAGCATGGCAAGATAGGCACTGGCGCCGGAATTGGATTGCGTGGCCGATGTCATGAGAAACTTCAGCGAACCGCTTTTCACTGCCGCCAGTATGTCCTTCATATAGACCGGCTTGCCGACCCAGCCGAGCGCCTCGGCTTTGGATTTGCGCACGCCGAGAATAACAGGCATCTGCGCGACCGATGTCAGCGACTTCACGCGACGCTTGGTGTCGAACATATCGACCCAGACGCTCGACGCCGGCCAGACGGCATCCTGTTCGACGCCCTGTTCGCTCTGGAGTGCCAGACCGATATCCAGCGTACCCTCATAGCTGAAGCTGCAAGTCGCCTTCTTCTCCTTGCAGAACTCTTCGACGATCGGCTGCAGGACGGTGTTTTCAGAACCGGAAATGATCGAGAATTTCGAGACCTGCTCGCCGACATTGCAGCTGCTCAACAGGAGTGTGCCTGCCAGCGTCAGCGCGGTAGCAAAAGTGCGGATTGCCATGGGTTCACCGCGCCTCGATCATCGCCTTCTTGAGCTCAATGGTCATTTTCTGCATTCGCTGCTCGGCCTCGGCCCGCTTGGCGCGGCCATCCTCCTGCACCTTCAGGACGCCACCGATCGTGTCGATCAGATCGCGGTTGGCGGCAGCAAGCGTGTCGATGTCGACGATACCGCGCTGCGATTGCTGTTCTATGGCAATCGCCTGATCCTTCATCATTTTCGATGCCTGGCGGATCATGTCGTTGGTGGCGTCGGTGACGGTCCTCTGCAGTTCGAGCGCGGACTTCTGCTGGGTCAGGCCCAGCAGGATCACCATCTTCTGCTTCCAGGCCGGCACGGTCAGTGCCGACGTCGCCTGCAGGTTCTCGATCAGGGTTTCGTCACCGGCCTGAACGATACGGATCTGCGGCAATTGCTGAATGCCGAGTTGGCGCGCCTGCTGCAGGTAGAAGACCCGCTTTTCCAACCGGTCGAGAGCCTGGAGGCTGTCCTGATAGACCTGCGCTTCCAGCATGCCGCCGCCGGGATTGGCCGAAGCCGCATCAGCGGCACTTTTCAGCCGGGGAAGCTCCGTCGCGCGGAAGCGCTCGGCAAACGTCTTTCCAGCCTGCACATAGGCGTCGAGCTGTACGATGGATTGCTTGGTCTCCTCATGCAGGTCATCGAGGAGAGCGATATCGCGGCGCAGAATGTCTTTGTGGCGATCAAGCTCCAGTCCGATGCGGTCGATCTGGCCAGCCACGTCCTCGAACTGCTCCTTGAAACGCTCCAGCTTCGCCCTGAACGAGGAAAACATCCGCGATAGGAAGCCCTCGTCCTTCAACGAGGCAGGATCGAGCTTCTTCGACTTGACGATGATATCGGTCAGCAACTTGCCGACTTCGCCGAGATCGCGGTTGCGCACCTCGCGCAGGATACGATCGGAATAATCGGAAACGGCCTGCTGGGCACGGTCGCCATAGACGGAAATGCCGGCCCTGTCGGTCAGATCTATGCTGTCGCCGATGCGGGCGATTTCCGCCGGATCGGCCGTGACGACCGGCAGCGTGTTATTGGAACTCGTGGAGATACCGGTATTGCTCATAGGTCGTGCTTTCTCGTCCATAGACTCGGGAGCCGACCGCAAAAATTGCCAATCGCCCCAAGACGATGCCCTCGCGCGCCCCACTACAATTTCAGATCGAAGCAGAGGGAATATGCACTTACTTCTGCGTGTCGATCGTTTCACACAATAGTGAAACTTGGATCACAGTTTTATGACAGAGGTTTTGCACGTTGAACGAGAGTCTATTGGCACGCCTTCGTACCGAGAACTTCAAGCTTGGTGAGCTTGCCGGTCAGCACGAAGTCACCATAATCCATGGTGAGGTCGCGCGTGATACCGTTTTCGTAGAGCTTGAAGGACATCCGGTAGACGGGCATGGCGTCGCCGGTGGACTTTTCGTTGAAATAAGCCACGGTCACCGGCCAAAAAGGCGTCTTGGAGAAGGCGCCAGCCTTGTCGGCATCGGGATCATCGGTCGCCGGCGTCTGTTCCTTGCCGACGACGGTGGTGGCGATCAGCGGCTTGTCCCCATCGTCGGAACCGTCGAAAACCTGCGCCTCGAAAAAGTTCTTGCCGAGCTTGGCGTTGTGGATGATGTCGAGCATGTGCTCCGTCGGGAAACGGCTCTCGATGATCTGGACCTGCTTGTTCTGCGGCTGGGTGAGGTCGACCTTGATGCCCTTCTGGTCGTCGCTTGCGGCGCCGCGCACATCCTTGTCGAGCTGGCTGTCAGTATAGGACTTGGTCTCGAAGCGGAACAGCCGCTTGCCGAGATCCTCGAAGGTCGTCGTCTGCTGGTCGCTGACGCGCGTTGAGTCCCCCGTATCGATCTTCGTCACGAAGCGGAAATTGGTGGTGAATCCGGTGCAATCGGAGCCTTCGAACTCATAGACCATGCGGCCGACCATGCCGGAGATGCCGGAGCGATCGGAGGCATCCTTCAGTTCAAGATCATAGACGGCGCGATGCGCGATCAGCCCGCTCGGACCGGCAGCATGGGCTGCCGAGGTTCCCAGTGACAGAATGCTCAGGCCCGAAACGACGGTAGCAGCAAGACTCGAGCGGAACATTCATTATCTCCTGTTGGACTCGCACGCGATGTTATAAGAACGCTTTCGGCTGAACGAGGCTGCCGATCCTAAGTGACCGAATTTAGTCTTGATGCCGGATTTTTGAAGTTTTTACAACAAAACGGGAGATGAATAATGTCCGACGCTATCGAGGGCCGCCTGAAGGAACTCGGCATCGTTCTGCCGCAAGCTGCAGCACCGGCCGCCAACTACGTTCCCTATGTCATCAGCGGCAATCTTCTCTACCTGTCGGGACAGCTGCCGATGGAAAACGGCAAGATCGGCGTCACGGGTCATCTCGGCAAGGATGTCGATGTTGCCGGCGGGCAGCGGGCGGCCGAGCTTTGTGCCATCAATATTCTCGCCCAGGCGAAAGCTGCCCTCGGCGGCGATCTCGGCCGGATCAAGCGGCTGATCAAGCTCAACGGCTTCGTCGCCTCGACGCCCGATTTCGTCGAACAACACCTTGTGATCAACGGCGCATCCAATCTTCTGGCAAACGTGCTTGGCGAAGCCGGCAAGCATGCCCGCGCCGCCGTCGGCATGGCCGCCCTGCCGCTCAATGCCGCCGTTGAAATCGATGCCATTCTGGAAATTGCATAATGAGCAAGCTTGCCTGGTTGACCGAGCGTCCAGTCGCTCACCGCGGCTATCATGACATGAACAAGGAAGTCTGGGAAAATACACTCTCCGCCTTCAGCCGCGCCATCGAGGCGGGCTTTGCCATCGAGTGCGACCTGCACTACGCCTCCGACGGCGTTCCGGTGGTCTTTCATGACGACGACCTCCAGCGCGTCTGCAATCTGCCGGGCGAAGTGCGCGAACGCACCTCGGCCGAGCTCGGGCTGCTGTCGGTCGGCGGTACCAAGGACAAGATCCCGACGCTGAAGCAGCTCCTGCGGCTCTGCGACGGCAAGGTGCCGCTCGTGCTGGAGCTGAAAGGGCGCGAAGGCGATGACGATGGCTTTGCCGAATCCGTGCTCGAAGTGCTGGAAGGCTACAAGGGGCATGTGGCGCTGATGAGCTTCGATCATTGGCTGCTCAAGGACCTCAAGGCGCTGGAAGCGCCCTACCCTGTCGGACTGACGGCTGAAGGAAACAAGCCTGAGACGTTTTTTCAGCATGACGAAGCCATGCATCTTGGGCTAGACTTCATCTCGTACTTCTACGGCCACCTGCCGAACCCCTTTGTTACGGCGCAACGCCAGCGCGGTATTCCGGTCATCACCTGGACCGTGCGCGACGAAGCGGCCCGCAAACATACATTTGCCAATGCAGACCAGATGACCTTCGAAGGTTTTGATCCGCGCCTGGCCTCGTAAATCGGCATCGATTGAAGAAGAGGCTTTGCGCATACCCAAATTGCCGCTGCGCCGACAGTGCGACCTTCGGGCGGATGGCGCGGCGGTGAGAGCCCCTTCTTTCCTTTCAAGCGCAAGAGTTTGATGACAGACGAATTATCCATTCGAGTCGAACGATCCTTCAAGAATATCGCCCCGGAGAGCTGGTCGAAGCTGGCCGGAGCGTCCAGAACCGGCAGCGTCCTGCCCTACAATCCCTTTGTCTCGCACGCCTTCCTCTCATCGCTTGAGGAGTCCGGTTCCGCCACCGACAAGACCGGCTGGCTCGGCAATCACCTGCTGCTGGAAACCGAAAGCGGCGAATTGCTTGGTGCCGTCGCCGGCTACCTCAAGAGCCATAGCCAGGGCGAATATGTCTTCGACCATGGCTGGGCCGATGCCTTCGAGCGTGCCGGCGGACGCTATTATCCGAAACTGCAATGCTCCATTCCCTTCACGCCCGCCACCGGGCCGCGGCTGCTGGTGGCCGAGGGGCAGGATCGAAACGTGCTGCAGCCGGCGCTCGCCGAAAGCCTGAAGGAAGTCACCCGGCAGCTCGGCGTCTCCTCAGCGCACATCACCTTTCTGCCTGAAGAGGAAGCCTCGGTCTTCGAAGGCGACGGCTATCTGCATCGTACCGATCAGCAATTTCACTTTATCAACGAGGGCTATGCCGATCACGACGCCTTTCTGGAGACGCTGGCATCGCGTAAACGCAAGGCGCTTAAGAAGGAACGGCGCGCGGCGGTCGAGCGTGGTATCACCATCGACTGGCTGACCGGCAGCGACCTGACGGAAGGCATATGGGACCAGTTCTTTGCCTTCTACATGGATACCGGCAGCCGCAAATGGGGCCGCCCCTATCTCACCCGAAAATTCTATTCGCTGATCGGCGAGCGCATGCCCGACGACATTCTGCTCGTCATGGCCAAGCGCGAAGGACGTTATATCGCGGGCGCCATCAACTTCATCGGGGGCGAAACGCTTTACGGCCGCCATTGGGGCTGCATCGAGGATCATCCCTTCCTGCATTTCGAGGTCTGTTATCACCAGGCAATCGATTTTGCGCTGAGCAAGGGGCTGAAGCGGGTGGAAGCCGGGGCGCAGGGCGAGCACAAGCTGGCGCGCGGCTATCTTCCGGTGATCACGCATTCGGCGCATTACATTGGCCATCAGGGCCTGCGGCGCGCCGTTGCGGACTATCTGAAGCATGAGCGGGAACAGGTAGAGGAGATGAGTGAAATTCTCACCGAGCACAGCCCCTTCCGCAAAGGCGAACGGCAAGATATCTAGCCGTATGGGATAACCATAAACGCAAGACGAGGAGATACCGGATGACCATCCCCGCCTATGACGACAATAATATCTTCGCAAAGATCCTGAAGGGCGATATTCCTTCCTATCGCGTCTACGAGGATGAGCACACGGTCGCCTTCATGGATGTGATGCCGCAGTCGCCTGGCCATACGCTTGTCGTGCCGAAGGCACCCTCGCGCAATATTTTTGATGCCGACCCGGCTGCATTGCAGCAGGCAATCACTGTGGTGCAGAAGATCGCTGTCGCCGTTCGGGAAGCCTTTGATGCCGACGGCGTCTATATCGCGCAGTTTAACGAGCCGCCTGCGGGGCAGACCGTTTTCCATCTGCATTTCCACGTTATCCCGCGCCTTGAGGGCGTGGCGTTGAAGCCGCATTCGGGCAAGATGGAAGACGGCGCTGTATTGGCGGAAAACGCTAGAAAGATCATGGAAGCCTTGGCTTGATCCCGGCAACCTCATCTCATTTATGAGGTATTCCTTATAACCATATAAAAACAGCTGCATTGTCTCCAATGCAGCCGTTTCATTTTTCCTCAAATCACCGATCGGTGATTACTTGCGCGGAACCTTCGGAACCGTGCCTCCGCCCTTGCGCGGTGACTTGCCGTCAGACTCGCCGCTTTCGCTCGAAGGCGAGGCCTTGGCCGAGCGGCGGCTGTCGGCTGCCGTCGCAGCCCTGCCGACGCGGCTTCTGGCCTTGACGGTGACGTCGCCGTCATCCTCTTCCACCTCAGCCGGCACATCACCTACTTCGGCTTCCGGCTTCGGCCGGATCGGAGCGGTGTCGGCGATCGCCTCGAGCAAGATGCCGGTCGAGCCGTCCTCCTTCTTGCCGACTGTGACGTTGACCACGCCGCCCTTCTTCAGCTTGCCGAAGAGGATTTCGTTCGCCAGCGGCTTCTTGATGTTTTCCTGGATGACGCGCGCCAGCGGACGGGCGCCCATCTTGTCGTCGTAACCCTTCTCGGACAGCCAGGCGATGGCGTCCTCGTGCAGGTCGAAGGTCACGTTCCGTTCGGAAAGCTGCGCTTCCAGCTGCATGATGAACTTCTGCACGACCTTGTGGATAACGGTCGTCGGCAACGGCGCGAAGGGAATGACCGCATCCAGACGGTTGCGGAATTCCGGTGTGAACAGGCGATTCAGCGCCTCTTCATCCTCGCCCGTACGCTTGGACGAGCCGAAGCCGATGGCGGCCTTGGCCATTTCCGAAGCGCCCGCATTGGTCGTCATGATCAGGATGACGTTGCGGAAATCGATCTTCTTGCCGTTGTGGTCGGTCAGCGCGCCATGGTCCATGACCTGCAGCAGGATATTGAAGATATCCGGATGCGCCTTCTCGATTTCGTCGAGCAGAACCACGCTGTGCGGATGCTGATCGACGCCGTCGGTCAGCAGGCCACCCTGGTCGAAGCCGACATAGCCGGGAGGTGCACCGAGCAGACGGGAAACCGTGTGACGCTCCATATATTCCGACATGTCGAAGCGCAGCAGTTCGACGCCGAGCGACGAGGCAAGCTGCTTGGCGACTTCGGTCTTGCCGACGCCGGTGGGGCCGGAGAAGACGTAGCAGCCGATCGGCTTGTTCGGTTCGCGCAGGCCCGCACGTGCCAGCTTGATCGAGGTCGAAAGTGCTTCGATCGCCGTATCCTGGCCGTAGACGACCGAACGCAGTTCCTGTTCGAGGTTGGCGAGAACCATCTCGTCATCCTTGGACACCGTCTTCGGCGGAATGCGGGCCATGGTCGCAATCGTCGCTTCGATCTCCTTTTCGGTGATCAGCTTGCGGCGCTTGGACGGCGGCAGCAGCATCTGGGCGGCACCCGTCTCGTCGATCACGTCGATCGCCTTATCCGGCAGCTTGCGGTCGGAGATATAGCGAGCCGACAGCTCGACAGCCGTCTTGATGGCGTCGTTCGAGTAGCGCAGGTGGTGATACTCTTCGAAATAGGGCTTCAGGCCCTTCATGATTTCGATGGCATCCTCAATGCTCGGCTCGTTGACGTCGATCTTCTGGAAGCGGCGGACGAGCGCCCGGTCCTTCTCGAAGAACTGGCGGTATTCCTTGTAGGTGGTCGAACCGATGCAACGGATCGCACCCGAGGAAAGGGCCGGCTTCAGCAGGTTCGACGCATCCATCGCGCCGCCGGAGGTGGCGCCCGCACCGATGACGGTGTGGATCTCATCGATGAACAGCACGGCGCCCGGATACTCCTCGAGCTCCTTGACGACCTGCTTCAGGCGTTCCTCGAAGTCGCCGCGATAACGGGTGCCGGCAAGCAGCGTGCCCATATCGAGCGAAAAGATCGTCGCATCGGCCAGCGCTTCGGGAACCTTGCCCTCAACGATGCGCTTGGCAAGACCTTCGGCAATCGCCGTCTTGCCCACGCCAGGGTCGCCGACATAGAGCGGATTGTTCTTCGAGCGGCGGCACAGCACCTGGATGGTGCGATTGACCTCGGAGTTACGACCGATCAACGGATCGATCTTGCCGTTCTTGGCCTTCTCATTGAGGTTGACGCAATAGGCCTTCAGGGCGTCCTGCTGCTTCTTGCCATTACCCTCCTCCTGCTCGCCGCGGGAGGTCGGCTTGCTTTCGGATTCGCTTTCCTCGGCGCCGCGCGGCGTGCGGGTCTGGGAGGAACCCGGGCGCTTGCCGATGCCGTGAGAGATATAGTTGACCGCGTCATAGCGGGTCATTTCCTGCTCCTGCAGGAAGAAGGCAGCATGGCTTTCCCGCTCCGCGAAAATCGCGACGAGGACGTTGGCGCCCGTCACTTCCTCGCGGCCGGAAGATTGCACATGGATCACGGCGCGCTGGATGACACGCTGGAAGCCGGAAGTCGGCTTCGAGTCCTCATCGTAGCCCGTGACCAGGTTGGAGAGTTCATTATCGACGTATTCAGTCAGAGTCTTACGGAGCGCGTCGAGATCAACATTGCACGCGCCCATGACAGCTGCGGCATCGGCGTCGTCTACCAGCGCCAAAAGCAGATGTTCCAGCGTGGCATACTCGTGATGCCGCTCGTTCGCGTAGGTCAGTGCCTGATGCAGCGCCTTCTCAAGACTAGGCGAAAATGTTGGCACGTTCAGATCCTCACTTCTTTTCCATAACACATTGCAGCGGATGCTGGTGCTGCCGGGCAAAGTCCATCACCTGGCTCACCTTCGTTTCGGCTACTTCATATGTATATATCCCGCACTCGCCCACGCCGTGGTTGTGGACATGAAGCATGATGCGGGTGGCACTTTCGAGATCCTTTTGAAAGAAACGCTCCAGGATATGGATCACAAAGTCCATGGGCGTATAGTCATCATTCAGAAGCAGCACGCGGTATAGATTGGGTTTCTTGGTTTTGGGCTTGGTGCGCGTAATCACCGAGGTCCCGCGATTTCCGTTGTCCCCGTTCCTTTCGCTATTGTTTTGCATCCGGATCGGCTCAGCGATCATTTCATTCATTCCTCAAATCATCCGGCAGAAGCTATCGCATTCCGACTTGGCACTGGATTGGATTCTTCACTTGGTCGGGCCGGATATCCGAACCTCTAACTTAGTTCATATTGGCGTGATTTTAAGCCCCTTGCGGGACACTGCAATCACAATTCGCTGACAAAGGGGGCTGCGGTCAAAAAAGTCGCTGCATATCGCCATGTCGGGTCCGGTGCGCCAAAACGCAAAAGACCGGCCGCGCGTCGCGCAGCCGGTCCTTCCGGAAATTTTGCCTTTCGGCGAAAGTTTAAGCGGCGGTCGCCGTTGCCGCTGCCTTGCTGGCAGCCTTCGTTGCAGCCGCGACGGGCGCTTCGTAAGGCTTGTAGGCCACCTTGGCGAGATCGGCATACATTTCGCCGAGCTTAGTGGCTTCGGCAATGAAGTTTTCATAGGAAGACTTCACATAGCTGCTCTGCAGTTCGAAGGCAGCTTCGAAGCTCTTGACGCCGGCGAGCGTTTCGAAGTGTGCAACACCATCCTGGAAAGACTTCTTGGAGTATTCAGCGGCTTCGGCAGCAATCGCCTGAAAGCCCTTGGTGACATCGGAATAGCTCTTCAGCGCCGTGTCCATGGCTTCCTTGCCCTTCTTGTTCGCTTCATCGAAATTGAACATGCTTCTCCGTCCCTTGTTGGCCGGCCGGCGGCCGGTTTACAGGGATAAAGGTTAAATGCGGCGCACAATTAGTCAAGTAGTCTTGTGCGACGCAATATCACCTTTCGGTTGCATTTTGGATGACGGCGCGGTGTCGATAGTGATGAGTGCGCCGCATCATTCTGTTTTTCCTAATATATATCATCCCCCCTGCAACCACAGGCTTTGATTAAAATATTGGCATTTGGACAGAAAGAAGCCGAAAGAGATCAGAACGGCAGCGGAATGATCAAATTGACAAACGTCAAAGAAAAAGGCCGCATTTCAATGAAATACGGCCCAAATATTCGATCACTATACGAGATCGATATAATCAGAGATCGACGTCCAGAATAGCCATCGAGAAATTATAGGAGCGGTCGCCATCTTCGTCGTCGATATAGACGACACCCAGAAACTCTTCGCCGAGGTAGACTTCCGCAGAATCGTTCTTGCGCGGGCGGGCCTTCACCACGACCTGCGGGTTGAACGTGCGCTTGAAATAGGCGTCGAGCTTCTTGATTTCTTCGGGCTTCACAATGCTTCTCCGTGAGGATCTCTGTTGGCCGCTTCTTGCATAGGAAAAGCGGCGGTGTAAAGACCGGAACCGCGCATAGCTATCCGGCGACAGCGCAAGCCTCGGAAAATCGGACTGGAATTTCCTAGATTCCTGCACCCATGATCTGGTCAACGATCAATTGCTCGGCGAGCAGCTGATCCATCGAGCGAGAGGGCTCGGAGCACCCTGCTTCTCCGACCACCTTGGCCGGAACGCCGGCAACGGTCGTCTTGGCGGGCACCTCCTTCAGCACCACGGAGCCGGCGGCAATGCGCGAGCAATGGCCGACCTGGATATTGCCGAGAATCTTGGCCCCCGCACCGATCAGGACGCCGTGGGCGATCTTCGGATGGCGGTCGCTGCCTTCCTTGCCGGTACCGCCGAGCGTGACCCCATGCAGGATGGAGACGTTGTCGCCGATGACGGCCGTCTCGCCCACGACGAGGCCGGTCGCATGATCAAGGAATATGCCCTTGCCGATGCGCGCCGCCGGGTTGATATCGGTCTGGAAGACGCTGGAGGAGCGACTCTGCAGATAAAGCGCGAAATCGCGGCGACCGCGATTATGCAGCCAGTGCGCCAACCGATGTGTCTGTAACGCATGGAAACCCTTGAAATAGAGGACAGGCTCCAGGAACCGCAAGCAAGCGGGATCGCGATCATAGACTGCCTGGATATCGACACGCAGAATCGATCCCCATTCCGGCCAGTCGGCGAGCATTTCCTCAAAAGTCTGCCTCAGGAGAATAGCCTGCATATCCGGATGGTCGAGGCGCTCGCAGATGCGATAGATGACGCATTCTTCCAGCGAACGATGGTTGATGATCGTCGAATAGAGGAAGGCGGCAAGGAGGGGATCCTTTTCGGCAGCGGCGCGTGCTTCCTCGCGCATGCTGTCCCAGATCGGGTCCATGACCTTCACTGCGCCCAAGCCTTCAACCTGGCGAATATCCGTTGCTGCGACCATTGGCGGTCTCCCGATTTTCTGTCAGGGGTGCATTATATAGAATAAAAGCCAGACAAGACAAATGGGTTGATCGCGCATGAATTTCGAGCATGACTTTGCCGGCGGTCTCATTCGCGCGACATGCAGCGACGCGATCGGTACGATCGCCATCGGCAATCCTGGCAGAAAGAATGCCGTGACGGCTGCCATGTGGCGTGCCCTCCCGCAAGCCGTGCGCATCCTGACCGATGAAGCCCATGCGCATGTCATTGTTCTGCACGGCGCGGGCGCGGATTTTTCAGCCGGCGCCGATATCAGCGAATTCGACAGCGTGCGCAAGAATTCCGAGACCGCGGTCGCCTATGAGGCGCTGAACAGCCAGGCTTTCGAGGCTATCCGTCACTGCCGCGTGCCGACAATCGCCGCAATCCGCGGCATTTGCTATGGCGGCGGCTTCGGCTTGGCAGCGGCCTGCGATCTTCGCATAGCCGAACGAGGCGCGCGATTCTGCGTCCCCGCCGTCCGCCTCGGCATCGCCTATCCCGCCGACGCCGTGCAGGACATCGTCAACGCGCTCGGAGCGCAGATGGCCAAGGTCACGCTGTTTACCGGCGCACCCATGTCTGGCGAGAAGATGGTTGCCGCCGGCTTTCTTCTGGAGGAAATCGACGCAGAGGCATTCGATGGCGAAGTCTCCGCCCTCGCCCATGCCATCGCCGCCAATGCACCGATCGCGCTGCATGCCTCGAAACTTGCGATCCGCGCCGTCATCGAGCAGAACGGCGATCTGCTGCGCGAAGCGGAAGTGATCGGCGCCGAGACGTTCGACAGCGCCGATTATGCCGAGGGCCGCGTTGCCTTTGCAGAGCGACGGAAACCACACTTCACCGGCAAGTGACTTAGCGCTGGCCGAGGCGCTGATAGAATTCGAGAACCGCCGCTTTGAAGATCTTGTCGCCGACGGCGAGCATGTGATCGCGGTTCGGTATGTCGATGGCCTCGGCGTTCGGCATCAATGCGGCCAGCTCCTGGCCCGAGCCGGCGATATCGTCCTTGGTGCCGACGGCGATCAGAGTCGGCGCCTCGATCCTTGCCACATCCTCCCTTGACGCCAGATCGCGTGAGCCTTGGATGCAGGCGGCCAGCGCCTGCCGATCGCTTTTCGTCTGTTCGGCAAAGGCGCGGAACATGCGCCCGCGTGCATGGGTGACATCATCGAGCGATGGTGCCACCAGTGCATCCGCAATTGGATCCCAATCGCCGACGCCCTCGACCATGCCGATGCCGAGACCGCCGAGAACCAGCGAGCGGACGCGATCCGGATGAGCGATCGCCATAAAGGTCGAAACACGCGCACCCATGGAATAGCCCATGACATGCGCCTCGGGGATGCCCAGATGATCGAGAAGGGCGACGGCATCCTCTGCCATGATCCACGGATGGTAGACATCGGCATCATAGAGCTTGTCGCTCGAGCCGTGGCCACGGTTGTCGATGGCGATCACGCGATAGCCTGCCTCGCCGAGCGTCTTCAGCCAGCCCGGATTGACCCAGTTGGCAATCGCCGTTGAAGCGAAGCCATGAATCAGCAGCACCGGCGGGCCGCTCGGATCGCCATCATCGAAAAAGGCAAGCTTCAATCCGTCTCTGATAAAATAGGACATCGGGGGAGCATTGAGATTCATGGCGTCGTCTTCACAAACTGGGTCCTGTTGGCGCCGGACCATATTTTATCGGCGATATCAAATGAACCCTATGCCTGCGAAAATCTCTGCCTCAAGCCGGACTTTCGCACTACACAATCGGGAAGAAGGATTATAAAGAGGGGCGACCAAGTCTGGCGCAACCATCATGCCGCTTAAGGCAAGACGCATTCGGAGATCATCATGGCCGGCCACAATATTCCCCATTTCCAAAACGACGGCGGACATCGCGTCATCGAAATCGGCGTGAAGGAATTCATGTGCACTGGCGCTTCGGTTCCCTATGATCATCCGCACATCTTCATCGACCTCGGCGACGAGAGCGAAAAGGTCTGCTCCTACTGCTCGACGCTCTTCCGCTACAATCCTTCGCTGAAGGCGGATCAGACGAATCCGGCCGGCTGCGTCTTCCATTTCAAGGCGGCCTGACGCCATAGCATCCGATCGGACATAAGAAAATGCCGATCAAAGCAGCCGCAATCATCGGCGCCGGAATAGCCGGATTGACTGCGGCTCTGGCGCTGGCGAGACACGGGATTGCCTCCGACATCTTCGAACAAGCAGAGGTGCTGACCGAAGTCGGTGCGGGCCTGCAGATTTCGCCGAATGCCTCCCGCGTCCTCGATGCGCTCGGCGTGCTCGAGGCGCTCAGACCGGTTTGGCTGGAGCCGGAGGAAGTCCGACTCGTATCCGGCTCGTCGCTGCGGCCGGTCGCCTCTATTCCCTGTGGGAAATTTGCCCGAGAGCGATGGGGTGCCCCCTATGGCGCCGCGCATCGCGCGACCCTGCAAAAGGCGCTCCTCAATGCGGTGAAGGCCAATGATTTATGCCGGCTGCACCTCGGCCGGCACATCGATATCAAGGACAAGCAGACACTGGAAGAGCGCGCCGGAAGGAGATACGATCTCGTCATCGGCGCAGACGGCGTATGGTCGAAAGTGCATGCGATGGTGCCCAGTGCGCCCTCGCCGCTCTTCTCCGGGAATATTGCCTGGCGCTTCTCCATTCCGCAGGCGGCGGCTCCGGCCCTGCTGGACAAGGCGAACGTCACGGCATTCCTCGGTCCTTCCAGCCACCTCGTCTGCTATCCCATCCTGGAAAATGCCGCCTTCAATATCGTCGCCATCGTCTCCGGCAGCAGCACCAGCCGCGATTGGGGTGCGACCGGCAGCAAGGCGCAACGCGAGCAGATGCTGCGCGGCTTTTCCGGCTGGAACAGTGCGATCCTGCAAATGCTGGAGGCACAGGAGCAGACAAGCTTCTGGCCGCTCTACGAGATGAAGGACGGTCGGTGGCATAATGGCCGCGATACGATCCTGATCGGAGACGCTGCGCATGCGATGATGCCGTTTGCGGCGCAAGGCGCAGCCATGGCGATCGAGGATGCCTTCGAGCTTGGCGGGCTGCTTTCTGCGCGCTCGCCGGCGGAAGCCTTCGAACTCTATGAAAAGCATCGGGCACCACGAATTGCGCGCCTGAGGCAACGCGCCGCCTTCAATCAGTTCGCCTATCATGCCCGCGGCCCCATCCGGATCGCGCGCGACCTCGTTCTCTCCCTCCGTCCGCCGCAAAGCCTCGCGGCGGACATGGACTGGATTTATGGCTACCGCGCCATCGGTTGATCAAACCTCTTTGGCGGCGACAAAGCCCTTTTCGATATCCGCCTTGAGATCCGGCACGTCTTCGAGACCAACCTGCAGGCGGATGACCGGCCCTTCCGTCGGGACCTTGGTGACGCGCCGGTCGTTGAGGTTGACGTGCAGGGCCAGACTTTCGAAACCGCCCCAGGAATAGCCCAGAGCGAAAATCCGCAAGGCATCGAGGAAGGCATGCGCCTTCGCCTTGAATTTCTGAGGATCGTCGACGGCCAGAACGAAGGAGAAAATCCCGCTCGCACCCTTGAAGTCGCGCTTCCAGAGTTCGTGGCTGGGGAAGCTCGGCAAGGCCGGATGCAAGACTCGCGCGACCTCCTCCCTGCCCTCGAGCCACCGGGCGATCGCAAGCGCGCTTTCCTGATGGCGATCCAGGCGTACGCCCATGGTACGCAGGCCGCGCAGCACCTGATAGGCGTCGTCGGGCGCCCCACAAAGGCCGAGCTGACCGTGAGCGTCCAGCAACCGCTTCCAATGCGTCTCGTTGGCGGAAACCGTGCCCATCAAAATGTCGGAGTGGCCGGCGGGGTATTTCGTCACGGCATGGATGGAAACGTCGACGCCATGGTCGAGCGGCTTGAAATAGAGCGGCGTTGCCCAGGTATTGTCCATGGTCACGACGCAGCCGTGACGATGAGCCGCCGCCGAAATTGCGGGGATATCCTGCACTTCGAAGGTGTTTGAACCCGGCGATTCCGTATGGACCAGCTTGGTGTTCGGCTTCATCAACCGCTCGATATCGGCGCCAATCGACGGATCGTAATAATCGACCTCGACGCCGAGGCGCTTCAGCATGGTATCGCAGAAGAAGCGCGTGGGACCGTAGACCGAATCAACGATCAGTGCGTGATCACCAGCGGAGAGGTAGGCAAGAAGCGGCACGGTGACCGCAGCAAGCCCGGACGGCACGATGATCGTTCCCGCCGAACCTTCCAGCGCGTTCATTGCTTCGCATAGCGCATCCGTCGTCGGCGTGCCGCGCGTGCCGTAGGTATATTTCTGGTCATGCGTCTCCATAACGCGCGCATTGGGAAACAGCACCGTCGAGGCACGCACGACAGGTGGATTGACGAAGCCGTGATAGTCGAACGGCGAATTGCCGATATGGGACAAGCGCGTGTTGATGCCGGCGTTCGGCAGGTTTGTGTCTTTGTCTTTCATGTCAGGATATGCCTTTGGCGCTGTTGGAAGCTGGATTTGTGGCGACCAAGTCCAGTGGGGTCAACCCCGATCATTCCAACGCCACACATTATTAGAAGGCTAAAATAACAAAAATAGCGACCAAAACCGCATTTTCGCGCAGATTTTTGGCAAAATGCCGCTCATTTTGGCGCCAAATGCCCATTTTTCGTCCCCGAAAAGCAAAAATGCCGAATAAAACCGCAATAATTGGGGCGATCTCTTGACCGCTACACCATTTGCGACTGTGATAGCGGCACTCGCACCGAGAAAGGGAAGGAACACGGTTCTCCAGGAACCTGCTTCGGACGCGATACAGTTTAACTATAAAACAAATAGACAAAGGTAGGGAAAATGAAAAAGATTGCTCTCTCCGCATTCCTCGGAGTCGCAGCCTTGGCTTACACCGCGTCCGGCGCTTCGGCTTCGACGCTGAGCGACGTAAAGGCCAAGGGCTTCGTCCAGTGCGGCGTGAATACCGGCCTTCTCGGCTTTGCACAGCCGGACGCATCCGGTAACTGGGCCGGTTTTGACATCGACTTCTGCAAGGCTGTCGCTTCCGCTGTCTTCGGCGATCCGACCAAGGTGAAGTACACGCCTCTCAGCGCCAAGGACCGCTTCACCGCGCTGCAGTCCGGCGAAATCGACGTACTTTCCCGTAACACCACCTGGACCATCAACCGCGACACCGCGCTCGGCCTAAAATTCCGTCCGGTCACCTATTATGACGGCCAGGGCTTCATGGTTCGCAAGGAGCTGAACGTAAAATCGGCACTCGAACTTTCCGGCGCGGCAGTTTGCGTTCAGTCCGGCACGACGACCGAGCTGAACCTTGCCGACTACTTCAAGACCAACAACCTGCAATACAACCCGGTCGTCTTCGACAAGCTCGAAGAAGTCAATACGGCCTATGATTCCGGCCGTTGCGATGTCTACACCACCGACCAGTCGGGTCTCTACGCTCTGCGCCTGACGCTGAAGAACCCGGACGATAACGTCGTTCTGCCCGAAATCATCTCCAAGGAGCCGCTCGGCCCGGCCGTTCGCCAGGGTGACGATCAGTGGTTCAACATCGTCAGCTGGACGGCCTATGCGCTGGTGAACGCCGAAGAATTCGGTATCACCCAGAAGAACGTCGACGAGATGAAGAGCTCGGCCAATCCGGACATCAAGCGCTTCCTCGGCGTAGAACAGGGCTCGACGATCGGCACCGACCTCGGCCTGACCAACGACTGGGCCTATAACATCATCAAGGGCGTCGGCAATTACGGCGAAGTCTTCGACCGCAACATCGGCGCAGGCAGCCCGCTGAAGATCGCTCGTGGTCTCAACGCTCTGTGGAGCAAGGGCGGCATTCAGTACGCACCGCCGGTGCGCTAAGCCGCAAAGAGCCTAGCTTTAAGAGAGAGGCGGCTTCGCCTCTCTCCCCTCAAGAAAACAAGCCTGAAACAGGCACATTGGGGAAAAATTCTATATGGCAATTACTGTAAACTCGCCTGAAGGCGGGCGCTCGGCACTATCGGCGGCGCTATACGACCCCAAAGTTCGGGGTGCCTTCTATCAGGCGCTCACGATCATCATTCTCGCGGGACTTTGCTGGTTTGTTGTCACGAACACCATCGACAATCTGCGCGCATTGAACCGCTCGTTCGGCTTCGGCTTTCTCGAAGGACGCGCTGGCTTTAACCTGGGGCAAGCGCTGATTCCCTACTCCAGCGATTCGACCAATGCGACTGCCCTTCTCGTCGGCGTACTGAACACACTCCTGATTTCGGTGGTCGGCATCGTCGCGGCGACTATCGTTGGCTTCCTCATTGGCATCGGCAGGCTTTCGCATAATTGGCTGATTGCGAAACTTTCCCAGGCCTATGTCGAGATCTTCCGGAACATCCCGCCTCTGCTCGTCATCTTCTTCTGGTATAGCGGCGTTCTGGTGCTGCTGCCGCAGGCGCGCGATGCCGTGCACCTGCCATTCTTCAGCTATCTCAGCAATCGCGGCCTCGCCTTTCCGAGCCCGATCTTCGGCGCGGGCATGTGGGCCGTCGGCATTGCCTTTCTCATCGCCATAGCCGTCGTATTTTTCGTGGCGCGCTGGGCGCACAGGCGTCAGGCGGCAACCGGTCAGCAATTCCATACGATCTGGGTGTCGATCGGCATCCTGATCGGCCTGCCGTTGCTGGTCTTCCTGGTAACGGGCATGCCGCTTTCCTTCGACTATCCCATTGCCGGCAAATTCAACCTGACGGGTGGCACGGTCATAAGTCCGGAGTTCCTTGCGCTTCTGCTTGCACTATCCCTTTATACCGCATCCTACATTGCCGAGATCGTACGCGCCGGTATTCGTGGCGTGCCAAAGGGTCAATCGGAAGCAGCGGGCGCACTTGGCCTTCGGGCGTCGGCCATCAACCGGCTGATCGTCATACCGCAGGCCATGCGCATCATCATTCCGCCGCTGACGAGCCAATATCTCAATCTGATCAAGAACTCGTCGCTTGCCATCGCCATCGGCTATGCCGATCTCGTCGCCGTCGGCGGCGTGATCCTCAATCAGTCCGGCCGAGCCGTCGAAGTCGTCATCATCTGGATGATCATCTATCTCGCCTTGAGCATCGTGACATCGCTGTTCATGAACTGGTTCAACGCCAAGATGGCTCTGGTGGAGAGATAGAATGTCCAGCGTAGATCAACACTTCGTCAGTAAGGCGCTTCTCACAGCGCAGCCGGCACCCGCCAGTGAAAGAGGCGCGTGGCACTGGTTGAAAAAGAACCTGTTTGCCACGCCCAAGGACATTGTCCTCACCGTGCTTGCCATCACCTTCCTTGCCTGGGTGATCCCGCACCTGATCAATTGGCTATTCCTAAATGCGGTCTGGAGCGGGACCGACCGCACCTTCTGCGCTACCACTGTTCAGGGCGGAACGCAGCCGGATGGCTGGAACGCCGCGTGCTGGGCCTTTGTCCGCGCAAAATTCGCCATCTTCATGTTCGGCCTTTATCCGCCGGACGAGCGCTGGCGGCCGATCCTCGTCTGCATCCTGATGATCGCCAGCTTCGTTCCGTTGCTGATACCGTCGGTTCCCCGGAAGGGATTGAACGCAATCCTGGCATTCTTCGTGCTGCCAGTTGTTTCGTTCTTCCTGCTCCACGGAGGCTTCGGCCTTGAGACGGTGGAAACGGAACGATGGGGGGGCCTGCTGGTAACGCTGGTGATCGCTTTCGTCGCCATCGCAGTCTCATTCCCGTTCGGCATCGTGCTTGCGCTGGGACGCCGGTCGAAACTGCCCATCCTTCGCATGCTGTGTGTGACTTTCATCGAAATCATCCGCGGCGTACCGTTGATCACCGTGCTGTTCATGGCGAGCTATATGCTGCCGCTGTTCATGCCGCAGGGCTGGACTGTCGATAAGCTTTTGCGTGCCGTGGTCGGTGTCGCGATCTTCACCTCGGCCTATATGGCCGAAGTCATCCGCGGCGGTCTGCAGGCGATACCGAAGGGCCAGTTCGAGGGCGCCGATTCGCTCGGCCTCGGCTACTGGCAGAAGATGCGGCTGATCATTCTGCCGCAAGCGATCAAGCTGGTCATTCCCGGCATCGTCAACACCTATATCGGCATGTTCAAGGACACGTCGCTGGTTGCGATCATCGGCATGTTCGACTTGCTCGGTATCGTTCGTCAGAACTTTTCGGATGCCTCTTGGGCGACGGCGGTGACCCCCGTAACGGGTCTTGTATTCGCTGGATTCGTTTTTTGGCTGTTCTGCTTTGGCATGTCGCGCTATTCAGGTTTCGTGGAACGCCATCTCGACACCGGCCACAAGCGATAAAATTGAGGGAAATTACAAAATGGCTGAAGCCCAATCGAAGAAAATGACCGTCTCCGAGACCGAGGTCGCGGTCGACATGATCAACATGAACAAGTGGTATGGCGATTTCCATGTGCTGCGCGATATCAACCTGAAGGTCATGCGCGGCGAGCGCATCGTCATTGCCGGCCCATCCGGCTCGGGCAAATCGACGATGATCCGCTGCATCAACCGCCTGGAAGAACACCAGAAGGGCCAGATCATCGTCGACGGGGTCGAACTCACCAACGATCTGAAGAAGATCGACGAGGTGCGCCGCGAAGTCGGCATGGTGTTCCAGCACTTCAACCTCTTCCCGCACCTGACCATTCTGGAAAACTGCACGCTGGCGCCGATCTGGGTGCGCAAGATGCCGAAGAAGCAGGCGGAAGAGATCGCCATGCACTTCCTCAAGCGCGTCAAGATCCCCGAACAGGCCAAGAAATATCCCGGCCAGCTTTCCGGCGGTCAGCAGCAGCGTGTGGCAATCGCCCGCTCGCTCTGCATGAACCCGAAGATCATGCTGTTCGACGAGCCAACCTCAGCGCTCGATCCGGAAATGATCAAGGAAGTGCTCGACACCATGGTGGGCCTTGCTGAAGAAGGCATGACCATGCTGTGCGTGACCCACGAAATGGGCTTTGCCCGTCAGGTCGCCAACCGCGTGATCTTCATGGACCAGGGCCAGATCGTCGAACAGAATTCGCCGAAGGAATTCTTCGACAATCCGCAGCATGAGCGCACGAAGCTGTTCCTCAGCCAGATCCTGCACTGATACGGATCGATTGAATGAACAAGACCCGCCGCTGCATCGCTGCCGGCGGGTTTTTTATGTGCGGCCGGGTTCAGCAGTCGTAATCGGCGTCAGGACGCGGATCTCGCAGGCCGTCTCCTCCTGATTGCTGCCTGACAATTTTGGCAGCGTTAGCAAGCCCTATAGCGCTTCGCAAAAAACGAGATATATTCTTTATCACCGCGAATAATGCGGAATTCACGAGACGTCGGGGAAGCGGGCCGTGAAAAAAAGCGACAGGATCATCGGCGGATTAGCTCTTCTGAGCGTCGCTATCATCGTCATCAAGTTGGCCGGAGCAATGTACGGCTACGACCTTATCCAGATGGCGGTCGACGCTACGCGGCCAAAAGCTGCCGGCGGCTGGCCGATGGCGGCGAACTGAATGCTGATAGCCAGAATGAAGTCTGCATGACGGAAAGCGGCGCCGCGCACGCGAAATCAGATCTCTCCTTCTCGGGAAAATGGCGACCCCTGCAGGATTCGAACCTGCGACCACATGCTTAGAAGGCAAGTGCTCTATCCAGCTGAGCTAAGGGGCCATGAGCCTTGCCGCGCTTTGCGCGGCGGGCAACACATGCCTGAAACCGCCGCCAAACTCAATGGCCGGCGTTCAATAAGTGCCTGGTTTCAGTGCGTCCAGGGCTGGATGCGGTTGAAGCGGAAGTTGTCGGAATAGGATACCGTCTGCCGGATGGGATCCTTCGGCGGGATGACGCGGTAGTCGATGCCGTTGCGCTTGGCGTAATCTTCCGCCTGTTCCTGCGTCTCAAAGGTCAGCTTGAGCTGCTGGCGCATATCGCCCGACGAGGTATAGCCCATGATCGGATCGATCTTGCGCGGCATTTCCTGATCGAACTCCAGAACCCAGATATTGGTTTTGGCCTTGCCGGATTGCATGGCGGTTTTTGCAGGACGATAAATCTTGGCAGGCATTGCTGCAGCGCCTCCGAATCAAGCGGGAATGATCCGCTTACTTGCTTCTCTTGCCGCGACGCGATCCTCTGCGGGCCGCGCGAACACGACTTTTGCTTAGCTGCGAATCCCTTTGTTTTCAAGCAAAAAGGCAGCCGCCACCAGGACGAATTCAACGACATCAATGAGGGGATTTTAAATGGTCGGAGTGGAGAGATTCGAACTCCCGACCCTCTGGTCCCAAACCAGATGCGCTACCAGACTGCGCTACACTCCGTACCCGTCAGCATGACCAAAATGCGGTCATGAGCTGATTTTGCGTACCGCCGAACGCTTAGTCCTGCGGAACGAGTGGGGAGATACACGGTTCATCTGCCCGCTGCAACAGATAAAATCCTGCTTAGCACATCTTCCCCGATGAAAATTTACTTGCCGAGCTTTGCCGAAATGGTGGCGCTCGTCACCGTATCGCCGACGGCAAGGCCGAGTTTGCGAACAATACCGGCGTTCAGCTCGATGACATAGGCAACCGGCCCGCCGGAGCTGATGATCGCTTCGGAATAGGGCACGGCGTTTTCCTGAATATGGGTAACGACACCCTTCTGATCCAGAAAGAGCATGTCGAGCGGCAGCTCGGTGTTCTTCATCCACATCATGACGGGCCGTGTCGTGCCGAAGTCAAACAGCATGCCATGATCGGCGGGCATCTTGTCGCGGTACATAAGGCCGAATTCGAGCTGTGCCGGCGTCAAAGCCAGTTCCACGGTGAATTTATGCGTCTGGCCTTTGGACGATGCGATCGAAAGCGGTTCGGAATCGAAAGCCATCGACTGTTGCCCTGCGGTCTGTGCCGCGAAAGACGATGGGGCGATGGCCCCAACGAGAAAAAGCGCCAAAATGGCGCTTTTCAAAATTTCAAGAAATCCGGCTTTGTTCATATCAGTGCGGCCGTGTCGCTGGGCTCGGCGCATCCGGGTGAATTTCCGCTGCCATCAGGCCCTTTTCGCCAGGCCCGAAGCGGACGAGCACCACCTGCCCCGGCCGCAGCTCGGCCAGACCGAAGCGACGCAGCGTTTCCATATGCACGAAGATATCCTCGGTGCCTTCTCCACGTGTCAGGAAGCCGAAGCCCTTGGTGCGGTTGAACCACTTGACCAGCGCGCGCTCCAGGCCGCTCGTCGCAGTCACCTGCACATGCGTGCGCACGGGCGGCATCTGCGAGGGATGCACGGCCGTCGATTGATCCATGGAGAGGATCTTGAAAGCCTGGTAGCCGCGCTCCCGGCGCTGGATCAGCGCGACGATGCGGGTTCCTTCGAGAATCGTCTGATAACCGTCACGGCGCAGACACGTCACATGCAGCAATACGTCCTGCATGCCATTGTCAGGCACGATAAAACCGAAGCCCTTGGCGACATCGAACCACTTGACGACGCCTGAGATTTCGATGAGCTCGACGGTATCGCCCGACATCTCCTCGAAGTCGACAACTCCCTTCGATGAAATTCTGTCACCCATCCTAGCCAGCCCTCGATTACGCGTCACACTGTTACGGTTAACTGATTCCCTGATATCAAGATTAACATCTTGGTAACGGAAAAGCGCAAGTCCTAGTTTTCGTTTATTCCCACCCTAAGATTATTGCTCCAATGACTTGCGCGAAGCTGGTGCCCCGACCAAAGATCCGCCCAGCTCAACATTAAGAGAGGAAATAGAATGCGTTATCTCCATACGATGGTCCGTGTCACCGATCTCGACGCCTCGTTGCATTTTTATAGCACCCTATTCGGGCTTACCGAAACCCGTCGCTACGAAAACGAAAAAGGCCGCTATACGCTCGTTTTCCTGGCGGCCGACGAGGATGCCGAATCGTCCCGCAGCAACGGTGCCCCCAGCCTGGAGCTGACCTACAACTGGGACCCGGAAGAATATAGCGGAGGACGCAATTTCGGCCACCTCGCCTATGAGGTCGACGATATCTATGCGACCTGCCAAAAGCTGATGGACAACGACATCACGATCAACCGCCCGCCCCGCGATGGTCACATGGCTTTCGTGCGTTCTCCGGACGGCATCTCCATCGAAATCCTGCAGAAGGGCGCCAATCTTTCTTCGGCCGAGCCCTGGGCTTCCATGGCCAACACCGGCTCCTGGTAGGAGCCAAGCTTTCGCGAGGCTTACGGCACGCGCGGAGCCATCCGTTTCGCGCTTGCCGCCCATGCCCATCCTCCGGCATGCTTGGACGACTCGAAGCATCATGCATCGGATATCGCGGTCATCGTTCCCAGTCGGCGCGCGGTATCGTCGTCCCTCGCAGGAGGCCGTTCCGATGCAAGCCTTTTTTGCAGGGAACGTCCTATGTGCGATCAAGAGATTTTATACGGCAGGAAGAAGCTAGCAAGCACAATTGCCGTTCTTGCCTCATTTGTGATGATTGCGGGCTGCACGACCACGGCCAAAAAGCCGATCGAGACCTCGCAGGCTGCCCCTGTCGTGCCATTGACCGTGGCAGAACAGCTGGCAGCCGATATGAACAGCAAGGCCGATGCCCGGCGCCGCAAAGCCGATGTCGCCTATCGTGATCCGATGGTCCACAGCGTCAATGGCACACGTCAGCAGATCGTCGCCCAGCAGAACCAGGCACTCTATCCTGCGCCTACGGCAGCCCCGACCGCGGACGGGCAGACCGGCATCGGCGGCCTGGTCACGCAGCCGACGGCCGTCAATGCGAACAGAAGCAGCATCTTCTCCGCTCCGCCGCCGATCGCCGTCAATCCGGACGGGACGCTTGCCAAAACCCAAGCTGATGGCGGCCAGGCGATCACGCCGATGATGCGCAGCGTTTACAGCGCGCCACCAGCGACTATGCAGACGACGGCACCGCAAACGATGGACACCGCCGCCGTGCCGAACGGCCGCACATCGGCCGACATGCTGCCACCACCCGTCATTCGCAATGCAACCTCGCCGGCTTCGGGTTCGCCGCAGCCGATTGCCCAGGTGACCGCGTCGGGTGTTGCGGCAACGCCGAATCCGAATGTCCACGAATTGAACGGCAGACAGGCCGCCGCTCTGGCGCAGTTCATCGCATCGAAGAACCAGCCGCAGAACGACAAGCTGCTGGTGCAGCCCGTGCCGGGTGCAAATGGGCAATAAAAACGCCCGCGTTTCCAGAGAATCTTCGATATCGCCAGCAAGAGCCTGTTAAGTCTCACTTATTCAGCACCGGCGGCGGTTTCACCCATTTGTCATTTTTTCCACAAAAAAGCAAAATTGCCGCTTGCGGGAATGAAATCGCCCCGCTATAAGCGCGCCACACAACAGCTGAACGCGCCCTTCGTCTATCGGTTAGGACGACAGATTTTCATTCTGTAAAGAGGGGTTCGACTCCCCTAGGGCGTGCCACTGTTGTTCTTTCTTCCACTACAATTCATTTAAGCTACCGCTTGCGGACGCAATAGGCTATTCCTATTTACACCGCGCAGCATGCGCCCTTCGTCTATCGGTTAGGACGACAGATTCTCATTCTGTAAAGAGGGGTTCGACTCCCCTAGGGCGTACCAAAAGCGTGTCCCGAAGTTTTCCACAAGCACCTCGAAAAATCTTTGCTTAATCATCGATTTTTCTGCGATTTTTCTCGTTTTTCCGCTTGCGGGAATGAAAGGTGCTGACTATAAGGGCGCCACAGCACGCGCCCTTCGTCTATCGGTTAGGACGACAGATTTTCATTCTGTAAAGAGGGGTTCGACTCCCCTAGGGCGTGCCACTGCCCCTTCCCCTTAAATTGATGTTTTGGCTCGCTAAACACTGTTATGCAGACGCGTATCGGGCGTAATCTGCGTTACGGAGCTTTCGCCGCGTCTGTAACCCGCAGCTGCACGCGCCGGCTGCCCTGCCAGTGATCGGCGCCAAGCGTGCCGGCGACATGGATCTGCGCCCCGCGCGACGACATCAGCAGCGCGCCCAAAGGCGTCTCCGCCGCGCGGAAGGCAATGCCATCCACCCGGCCGCCGTCCTGCGCCTCCAGCGTGATCTTGATGTGCGACTGGCCGACAAGGCGGGAATCGCGCAGGCGGTGGCTCGGAAGCGCGAAGACGGGCTGTGGATGGCCCGAACCATAGGGACCGGCCGTCTCGAGCCTGTCGATCAGCTCCACGGTCGCGCCGCTTGCGCCGAGCGCGCCGTCGATCTTCAAGGTTTCGTTGGCAACGAGCCCGGCTACCTGCTTCTCCGCCTTCTCCGTGAAGAAAGCCCGCAGCTTTCCGAGGTTGCTTCTCTCCACCGTCAGGCCGGCGGCCATGGCATGGCCGCCGCCCTTGACGAGCAAGCCAGCATCGACGGCCGCGCGTACCATGCGACCCATGTCGAAACCGTTGATCGAGCGGCCGGAGCCGGTGCCCTTGCCCATCGGATCGAAGGCAATGGCGAAGGCTGGTCGGCGGAACTTGTCCTTGAGACGCGATGCAATGAGGCCGACGATTCCCGGATGCCAGTTCTCGCGCGCCGTGACGATGACGGAGGCGCCGTCGCCATTGCCGTACTCCGCCAGGGCCTCGGCCTCGGCCTCCTGCAGCATGGCGGCCTCCATGGCCTGTCTCTCGCGATTGAGCTCATCGAGCTTCGCGGCGATGGCTTCCGCTTCGCCGCCGTCGTCCAGCGTCAGCAGGCGTGCGCCAAGGGCCGCATCGCCGATGCGGCCACCGGCATTGATGCGCGGACCAATTAGGAAGCCGAAATGATAGGGCGTGACAGGACCGTTAAGGCCGGCCTTGCGAAAGAGGGCAGCAAGCCCGAGATTGCCCTGGTGGCGGGCGGCAATAAGCCCCTTAACCACATAGGCGCGGTTGAGGCCCTTCAGCGGCACGACATCGCAAACGGTCGCGAGCGCAACGATATCGAGCCAGGCAAGCAGGTCGATGGAACGCACGCGGGAATCGCCGGCCTCGCGAAGGAGACGCAGCGCCGCGACCAGAACCATGAAGACCACACCAGCGGCACAGAGGTGGCCCTGCCCCGAAAGATCATCCTCACGGTTCGGATTGACCAAGGCATGACAATGCGGCAGCTCGTGCGCCACCTGGTGGTGATCGATGACGACGACGTCGATATTGCGCGCCCTCGCCGCTTCAAGCGATTCGAAGCTGGTGGAACCGCAATCGACGGTCACGATCAGCGTCGCGCCATTGTCGATAAGCTGATTGATGGCTGTGGGATTGGGGCCATAGCCCTCGAAGATGCGATCGGGAATATAGATGCTGGCCGGAACGCCGAAATGGGTGAGAAAGCGATAGAGCAGCGCCGAGGAGGCCGCGCCGTCGACGTCATAGTCGCCGAAGATCGCGACTGTCTCGCCCTTCCTGATGGCGTGCAGGAGGCGCTGTGCGGCCTTTTCGCAATCGGTCAGCAGATGCGGGTCCGGCATCAGGCCGCGGATCGTCGGGTCGAGGAAAGCCATGGCTTCGTCCTGCCCGACGCCGCGCCCGGCAAGCACGCGGGCAATCAGCTCCGGCAGGCCATGGGTCTGCGCAATGGCGAGCGCCCTGTTCTGGCCGGCCTGATCGAGCCTGGATATCCAGCGATTGCCGGATACCGAGCGCTCGACACCTAGAAATGCCCGCTGAACTGGATCGACCGGTTGCTCCACCATCTCTCCCGGAATTTAAGAGCGGCATCCCTTTGATGCACGCCGTCGCTGGTCAGACTATTCTTTCGGCCGCTCGATGCGGATGACCTGCGGTTCGCCGACGAGATAGCCTTCGTTCTTGATTGCCGCAACCGCCTTGCGCACCGAATCTTCCGTCGTCGCATGGGTGACGAGGATGATCGTCTGGTGGTCGGAGGGTGCCAGATGCTGCTTGGAACGCTGGACGATCGATTCGAGCGAAATGTGGTTTTCCGCCATGCGGGTCGCGACACTCGCAAAAACGCCGGTGCGGTCGAGAACCGTGAGGCGGATGAAATAGCCACCTTCGTGGCTCTGCATCTGCGCTTTGCGGTAGGGCTCCAGCGCCTTGGCCGGATGACCGAGCACCGGCACGCGCTGCTCGCCCGGGCGGCTCTTGGCGATATCGGCGATATCTCCGAGCACAGAGGAAGCCGTCGCGTTGCCGCCGGCTCCGGGGCCGACCATCAGCAATTCGCCGAGAATATCGGATTCGATCGCCACGGCATTGGTGACGCCATCGACCTGGGCGATGACCGAATCGAGCGGCACCATGGTTGGGTGCACTCGCTGTTCGATGCCGCTTTCGGTGCGCTGGGCGACACCGAGCAGCTTGATGCGGTATCCGAGATCGGCAGCAGCGCGTATATCCTCGATGGAGACGTTGGTGATCCCTTCGAGATAGATGTCGTCGGCCGCGATGCGGTTGCCAAAGGCGAGCGTCGTCAGGATGGCAAGCTTGTGCGCCGTGTCATTGCCTTCAATATCGAAGGCCGGGTCGGCCTCGGCATAGCCGAGACGCTGTGCTTCCTTGAGGCAATCGGCGAAAGACAGGCCTTCCTTCTCCATCCGGGTCAGGATGTAGTTGCAGGTGCCGTTCATGATGCCATAGACGCGAGAAATCGTATTGCCCGTCAGAGATTCGCGCAGGGCCTTGATGACCGGAATGCCGCCGGCAACGGCCGCTTCGAAGTTGAGCAGGACGCCCTTTTCTTCGGCGATTTGTGCGAGCTCGACACCGTGATAGGCGAGCAGCGCCTTATTGGCGGTGACGACGTGCAGGCCGCGGGCAAGCGCTGCGCGCACCGCTGCGTTGGCCGCGCCTTCGGAACCGCCGATCAGCTCGACGAAGACGTCGATATCGGCCTTCTGCGCTAGATCGACAGGACCGCCGAACCATTCGATGCCCGTCAGATCGATGCCGCGATCCCGCGTGCGATCGCGCGCTGTGACGGCGACGATCTTGACGGGACGACCACAGGTAACGGCAAGCTCGTTAGCGCGGCTCTGAATGATGCGGACGAGCGAGGCACCAACGGTACCTAAGCCCGCAATGCCGATTTTGAGGGCATCTGCCATGGAAAATTCCTGATCAGTATTTGGGACGGCAGCCGCGGGAACGGCTGCCGCGCGATATTATGAACGATGAGCGTTCAGCGAAATAACATTATGCATCGTCTCATCCGCGGTGGAGAGGAAGCGCTTCAGATTGCGCGCCGCCTGGCGGATGCGGTGTTCGTTTTCAACGAGCGCGATGCGGACATAATCGTCGCCCTGCTCGCCGAAACCGATGCCCGGAGCAACGGCGATGTCAGCCTTCTCAACCAAAAGCTTGGAGAACTCAAGCGAGCCGAGATGACGGAATTTTTCCGGGATCTTCGCCCAGGCGAACATGGTCGCGGCCGGCGGCGGCACGTCGAAGCCGGCTTTGCCGAAGCTGTCGACCAGAACGTCGCGGCGACGCTTGTAGATGTTGCGCACTTCGGCGATGTCGGAACCGTCGCCGTTCAGCGCGTGAGTTGCCGCCACCTGGATCGGCGTGAAGGCACCGTAATCGAGGTAAGACTTCACGCGCGTCAGCGCTGCAATCAGCCGCTCGTTGCCGACGGCAAAGCCCATGCGCCAGCCTGGCATGGAGAAGGTCTTCGACATCGAAGTAAACTCGACCGTCACATCGATTGCGCCCGGAACCTCCAGCACCGACGGCGGCGGCGCGTCGTCGAAGTAGATTTCCGAATAGGCCAGATCCGAAAGCACGATGATGTCGTGCTTCTTCGCGAAGGCGACGACTTCCTTATAGAAATCCAGCGTCGCGACATAGGCCGTCGGGTTCGACGGATAGTTCAGGATGAGCGCGAGCGGCTTCGGGATCGAGTGGCGCACGGCTCGTTCCAGCGGCGGGAAGAAGCTGTCATCCGGCTCGACCGGAATCGAGCGGATGACGCCGCCTGCCATCAGGAAGCCGAAGGCGTGGATCGGATAGGTCGGGTTCGGGCAGAGGATCACATCGCCCGGCGCCGTGATCGCCTGCGCCATATTGGCGAAGCCTTCCTTCGAACCGAGGGTGGCAACCACCTGCGTATCGGGATTGAGCTTCACACCGAAACGGCGGGCGTAATAGGCCGCCTGCGCGCGGCGAAGGCCCGGAATGCCCTTGGAGGAGGAATAGCGATGCGTGCGCGGATCCTGAACCACTTCGCACAGCTTGTCGACGATCGCCTTTGGGGTCGGAAGATCTGGATTGCCCATGCCGAGGTCGATAATGTCCGCCCCGCCCGCTCGCGCGCTCGCTTTCAAACGATTGACCTGTTCGAAAACGTAGGGCGGCAAACGCCGGACTTTATGAAACTCTTCCATTTCTTTCCCCATGGGACAGCGGCCCTCAAAACCGCACTGAAGTTCGTTGATCTCCCGGCCAGCCGCGATACGAACTTGGGACTCGCGGCGCCGTATTCATGCTATCTCGAAAGATAAGGTGAATCTTGGGCGCTTATGCACGCAAAATGCAATCCGCCGGTCAGATACATCCAATTTCGGCCTATCCGAACGCTTTGCGTCCAAATCGCCTGAAACGCAAGGCTAATTCTGCGTTGGGGCCGGCTGGGCGCTGCCCTCTTTCTGAATTTCCTGCAGCGTATCCTGGCCATGTTCGGCAGCGAGCTTGCGCATCTCGGCAACACGCCTCTGATATTCGGCCTCGGAGATCGTGCCGGCTTTGCGCTGCGATCCGAGTGCCGTCAGCTGCTTGACCAGATCGCCAGCCTGCTGATCATTGATTTGGACGTTTGCAGCGGTCGGCGGCGCGTTGAAGGAAGGATAGCCGTCCTTGTAAAATTGCTGCGTGCTGGTTTCCACGACCGGCGTGCCCTTGGCGGGTTTTACGATGACAGCCTGAGGCGGCTGCTTGCGCTTGGCGAAGGCCGCCTTTTCCTCGGGTGTCGAGCAGCCCGCGAGCGTCAATGCGAGAATTCCGCACATTGCACTGCAGAGTACGGAATACCGGTTCAGTCTTGCCACCATGCCGCCGCCCATAATTGTCTTCCTGCGCTATTCCTTGCTGTGGGTTGCGACTGTTAAATTTGTCGCAGCAGCAAAGCAAGAGCAGGGTTGCGTTTCATTCGACTTGTATTCCTTTTCCCGCAAGATGTACAAATGGAAAACAAGACACGAGCTGCCGCCGGGAGGATGATGCGTGACCGACAGCAAGCGGGACAAGAATGAAGGTAATGGCGGCTTTCCCGGCTTTGATCCAAAGTCAGTCGAGCCTTACATCGTCAGGGATCCCGAAGCGATGGCCGTCAACTTTGCCCGTGCGCTGGAAAATCTCGGCAAGGCAGCCTCGGCCTGGCTTGCACCGCGCGAGCGCGGTGAGAAGGTCGATACGGTTGCCGATCCTTTCACCGACATGGTCAAGACGCTGTCTAAAGTCGGCGAATACTGGCTTTCCGATCCCCGCCGGACACTGGAAGCGCAGACTCACCTGCTTTCCGGCTATTTTGGTCTGTGGACGAAGACCATGCAGCGCCTTAGCGGCGATTCGTCCGCCGAGGCTGAAGCCGAACCGGTGAAGGACAAGCGCTTCGCAGACGAGGATTGGCAGAAGAACCCCTTCTTCGATTTCTTGAAGCAGACCTATCTTCTGACGTCGAACTGGGCGGAAAAACTGGTCGGCGACGCGGAAGGGCTGGATGAACACACCCGCCACAAAGCGGCATTCTACACGAAGCAGATCACCGCCGCCTTTTCGCCAACCAATTTTGTCGCGACCAACCCGCAGGTCTATCGCGAGACTATCGCCTCCAATGCCGAGAACCTGGTGCGCGGCATGAAGATGCTGGCCGAGGACATCAGCCTTGGCCATGGCGAGTTGCGCCTGCGTCAAACCGACATGACGAAATTCGCCATCGGCCGCGACATGGCGCTGACGCCAGGCAAGGTGATCGCGCAAAGCGATGTCTGCCAGGTGATCCAATATGAGCCGGCGACAGACAAGGTGCTGAAGCGGCCGCTGCTGATCTGCCCGCCCTGGATCAACAAATTCTACATTCTCGATCTCAACCCGCAGAAATCCTTCATCAAATGGTGCGTGGAGCAGGGTCACACCGTCTTCGTGATTTCGTGGGTCAATCCCGATCATCGGCATGCGGCGAAGGATTGGACCTCTTATGCCCGCGAAGGCATCGATTTCGCACTCGAAACCATCGAAAAGGCGACGGGCGAACAGGAAGTCAATGCTGTTGGATATTGCGTCGGCGGCACGCTGCTGGCGGCGACGCTCGCCCTCCACGCCAAGGAAAAGAACAAGCGTATCCGAACGGTAACCTTCCTGACGACGCAGGTCGATTTCACCTTTGCCGGCGACCTGAAGGTTTTCGTCGACGAAGAGCAGATTGCAGCACTCGAAGAGCAGATGAACGTGCTCGGCTATCTCGAAGGTTCGAAGATGGCGACGGCCTTCAACATGCTGCGCGCCTCCGAACTGATCTGGCCCTATTTCGTCAATAATTACCTGAAGGGGCAGGAACCCCTACCCTTCGACCTCCTGTTCTGGAATGCCGATTCGACCCGCATGGCCGCGGCCAATCATTCGTTCTACCTGCGCAACTGCTACCTCAACAACGCCTTGAGCCAGGGCAAAATGGTGCTCGACGGCAAGACATTGTCGCTGAAGGACGTACGCATCCCCGTCTACAATCTGGCGACGCGGGAGGATCATATCGCGCCGGCCAAATCCGTCTTCGTCGGCAGCCAGTATTTCGGCGGTCCGGTGGAATTCGTGGTGACCGGCTCCGGTCACATTGCCGGAGTCGTCAACCCGCCCGACAAGCATAAATATCAGTTCTGGACCGGCGGCCCGACCGGCGGTGACTATGAGGATTGGCTCGCCGGGGCAAAGGAGACACCTGGCTCCTGGTGGCCGCATTGGCATGCCTGGATCCTCGCGCAAGACCATCGCATGACGGCTGCGCGCAAACCCGGCGGCAAGGCCCTCAATGCGCTGGAAGAGGCACCCGGCAGCTATGTCCTGGAACGGGCATAAGTCACCCGATTATGCAATTTCCTTCGCCTCTCCTCCCTGCCCGCCTGATTTCCCGCTACAAGCGCTTCCTCTTCGATGCCGAGCTGGAAGACGGGACATTCGTCACCGGCTCCTGCCCCAATACTGGCTCGATGCTCGGCCTTACGACACCTGGCTCGCGCATATGGCTCTCAGAGCATGAGGGCGCGAAGCGAAAATACCGCCATGTCTTCGAATTGATCGAGGCAGACCGCACGACCGTCGGTGTCAACACCGCCATGCCGAACCGCATTGCAGCGGAAGCGATCGCGCTTGGGCAAATCTCCGATCTCGGTGAGTATACAATGATCAAGCGCGAGCAGAATTACGGCCGCAACTCGCGTATCGACCTGCTCTTGACCGACCCTTTGCGGACAACCACCTATGTCGAGGTGAAAAACGTCCATTTCATGCGACGGCCAGGTCTTGCGGAATTCCCAGATACGGCGACGGCGCGCGGCGCCAAGCATCTGGAAGAACTCGGCGATATGGCCGAGGCCGGCTATCGCGCCATCATGCTGTTCGTGATCCAGCGCAACGATTGCCATCGCTTCCGCATCTGCGGCGATCTCGATCCGTTCTACGCCACGGCCTATGATCGCGCTTTGAAGCGTGGCGTCGAGGTCTATGCGCTGAAATGCAGGGTTTCGCCGACTGAAATCGCGCCTGCCGGGTTGATCCCGATAGACGAACCCGGCATAGCTGCATTAGAACAGTTTAAGATCTCTACCAAAGGCTAGTTATGGTGAACTACATCGAAGCGGCAACGGCGCCGGCGAAAAATACGGGTGCTATCCGCATCTACGGAGAGGACGCCTTTGCCGGAATGCGCAAGGCGTGCCAGCTGACCGCCCGCTGCCTCGATGAACTCGCCGCGATCGTCAAGCCTGGCGTGCCCACCGATGTCATCGACCGTTTCGTTTTCGAATTCGGCATGGATCACGGCGCCTATCCCGCGACGCTGAACTATCGCGGCTACATGAAATCCTCCTGCACCTCGATCAACCACGTCGTCTGCCATGGCATTCCCAACGACAAACCGCTGCGCGAAGGCGATATCGTCAATATCGACGTGACCTATGTGCTCGATGGCTGGCACGGCGATTCCAGCCGCATGTATCCGGTCGGAGAAATCAAGCGTTCGGCCGAGCGGCTGCTGGAAGTCACCTATGAATCTCTGATGCGCGGCATTGCCGCCGTTCGTCCGGGTGCACGCACCGGCGCCATCGGCGAAGCGATCCAGACCTATGCCGAAGGCGAGCGCTGCTCGGTCGTGCGCGACTTCTGCGGCCACGGCGTCGGCAGCCTCTTCCATGACTCGCCGAATATCCTGCATTATGGCCGGGTCAATGACGGCCCGGAACTGCGTGAAGGCATGATCTTCACCATCGAGCCGATGATCAATCTCGGCAAGCCGCATGTGAAGGTGCTCGGTGACGGCTGGACGGCCGTCACGCGCGACCGCTCGCTCTCGGCACAATACGAACACACGGTCGGCGTCACTGCGACGGGCTGCGAGATCTTCACCCTGTCGCCCGGCGGCCTAGACCGCCCCGGCCTGCCGCCGCTGCAGGGATAATTCATGGCAAAACGTCCCGCTTCTTCTAACGGACATGGTGACATGCCCCTCGATAGAGGCGGGAAGACGGAGGCGTTGGAAGATGCGCCGCTACTCGACGAGCGGCTGTTCTTCCCTCAACAGGTCGCCAAACCCGCCTTGACATCCAAATCCGCACCGATAGCCAAATCCGCGACAACCAACGTCGAAGCCCATTATCATGGCCACCGCGAACGGTTGCGCAATCGCTATCGCGACGGCGGCGACGCGGCATTGGCGGACTACGAAATCCTCGAACTCCTGCTTTTCCGGCTGATCCCGCGCCGAGACACGAAACCGATCGCGAAGGCCCTGCTCGCCCGTTTTGGCACGCTTGGCGGCGTATTCGGCGCTCCGGTCAACCTGCTGACGGAGGTCAGTGGCGTTGGCGATACCGTCGCTCTCGACCTGAAGCTCGTGGCAAGCGTCGCGCAGCGCATGCTGAAGAGCGAATTGACGGGTAAGCCGGTGCTCTCCTCCTGGAAGGCGCTCATCGATTATTGTCATGCCGCTATGGCGCATGAAGCACGCGAGCAATTTCGCCTGCTGTTTCTCGATAAGCGCAACGCCTTGATCGCCGATGAGGTGCAGGGTTTCGGCACGGTCGATCATACGCCGGTCTATCCGCGCGAGGTCGTCAAGCGCGCGCTCGAACTCTCCGCCTCCGCAGTAATTCTAGTCCACAATCACCCGTCAGGAGATCCAACACCTTCGCGTGCCGATATCGACATGACCAAGACCATCATAGACACTGCCAAGCCTTTGGGCATCACCGTTCACGACCATGTTATCATTGGAAAAAACGGCCATGTCAGCTTCCGCGCATTGCGGCTGATTTGAAATTGTCGCAGATGCGATAATCCGATACTTCAAATCTATATTGTATGTTTTTGATTTTACGTGATCATTATCGAATCTCATCCATTCGATCATGGCGAAATATCCCGAATTCGTCATGGCGATCTCCGCTTTCATTTTTCAGCTCGGCGTCAGGATCATCTGGCAGAAGGATCGCCGCGTTCCTGTCGGCTGATCCGCCCGTGGAAGCTGTTGTTTGATTTGGCCTTATCCGCTTCCATGCGCCGGCCATCTGGAGATCGAATGCCGAAGATGTCGCCCAAGCTTGCTCATCGCCTCCTTTCTATCGGTCGCGGCGCGCTTGTCGCGGCAGGCGCTTTTCTGGTGGCCGCCAGCGGCTTCTATGCTCACATGCTCTGGACGACGAACTTCCATCCGGTCATTGCCGGCGAGCTTTACCGTTCTTCGCAGCCCTCGGCCACCAACATCGCCGAGTTTCAGAAGCAATACGGCATCAAGACCATTATCAACCTGCGTGGCTACAATAGCGGCCACCATTGGTACGATACCGAAGTTGCCGAGGCGAAAGCGCTCAACATCGACCATATCGATTTCCATATGTCTTCGGCCCGAGAGCTGACACAGGAGCAGGCGGCGCAGCTTGTCGAGATCATGCGGAATGCGCCAAAGCCGATCCTCATTCATTGCCAGGCCGGAGCCGACAGAACTGGCCTGGCCTCGGCACTTTACCTTGCCGCCATTGCCAAGACGAATGAGGCTACCGCGGAGGGCCAGATGTCGATCATCTATGGTCACCTACCGTTCTCCTTCACGCGTGCCTATGCCATGGACCGTACTTTTGAGAAGCTGGAACCCTGGCTCGGTCTTTCGGCCTCGTGAACACCAAACTTCCCGTTAGATAATCTGTAACATTGAGACGCTACCGGTTGACGGAGCATGTTGCATTGCGACATTGATTCCCCATTCCAGTCATCCGAGGCTTCCCGATGGACCAATTCGATCTCCTAGTCGTAGGTAGCGGCCCCGCCGGCCGCAGAGGCGCTATTCAGGCTGCCAAGCTCGGCAAGAAGGTACTCGTCGTCGAGCAAGGCAAGCGGGTCGGCGGCGTCTCGGTCCACACCGGGACCATTCCCTCCAAGACGCTGCGCGAAACCGCGCTCAACCTTTCAGGTTGGCGCGAACGCGGCTTCTACGGTCGCGCCTATCGCGTCAAACAGGAGATCAGTGCGGAGGATCTCCGCCGCCGCCTGCTAATCACCCTCGACCACGAGGTCGAAGTGCTTGAGCATCAATTCGCGCGCAATCGCGTCCAGCACATCAGAGGCAAGGCAAGCTTCGTCGATCCGCAGACGATGCAGATCGTCAAGGATGATGGCGAGGTCGTCACCGTGTCCGCCGCCAGCATACTGCTTGCAGTCGGCACCAAACCTTTCCGTCCGGATTACATGCCGTTCGACGGCAAGACGGTTCTCGATAGCGATGAACTCCTCGAGATCGAGGATTTGCCGCGATCGATGGTCGTCATCGGCGCCGGCGTCATCGGCATCGAATATGCCACAATCTTCAGCGCGCTCGACACGCAGGTGACGCTGATCGATCCGAAATCCACCATGCTCGATTTCATCGACAAGGAGATCGTCGAGGATTTCACCTATCAGCTTCGCGATCGCAACATGAAGCTGCTGCTCGGTCAAAAGGCCGAGAAGGTGGAGCGGCAGAACGGCAAGGTCGAGCTGACGCTCGACAATGGCCGCCGCATCACGACAGACATGGTGCTCTTCGCCGCCGGCCGCATGGGTGCCACCGACACCGTTAATCTTGCCGCTGCCGGCCTTGAGGCCGATGCTCGCGGCCGCCTGAGCGTCAATCCGGAAACCTTCGCCACCAAGGTTCCGCATATCTTTGCCGCCGGCGATGTCGTCGGTTTCCCGAGCCTTGCCTCCACGTCGATGGAACAGGGCCGCATTGCCGCGCGCGTCGCCGTCGGCGCGATCGCCAAGGAGCCGCCGAAATACTTCCCCTATGGCATCTATGCCGTGCCGGAGATTTCCACCTGTGGCCTCTCGGAGGAAGAGGTCAAGGAACGGCACATCCCCTATGAGTGCGGCATCGCCCGCTTCCGCGAGACGTCGCGCGGCCACATCATGGGCCTCGACACAGGCCTCTTGAAGATGATCTTCTCGCTGAAGACCCGCCGCCTGCTCGGCGTCCACATCGTCGGCGAAGGCGCCACCGAGCTCGTGCACATCGGACAGGCCGTGCTGAACCTTAAGGGCACCGTCGAATATTTCGTCGAAAACACCTTCAACTATCCGACGCTTGCCGAAGCCTACAAGATCGCCGGCCTCGACGCCTGGAACCGCATGGGCGATATCAAGTCGGAACTCTAATAGGTCAATATTGACCATGCCGGCGGAGCTCACTACTCTGCCGGCATGATGAACATTCTCAACATCGCTTCGGTCTTCTTCATAAGCCGCTAATCCCTAGGCTTTCAGCCAAATGAAGACGAGACCGCCTCAACGGCCGCGAGGCCGCGGGTAGGTCTTTGCCGAAACAGCCGTGATGCCCGCACAGGAAGGGTGAAAAACGGCGCGATGATCGAGAGAGATTTCATGCCATCCCAAAAACAGTATCCGGCTGCGCTTTCCGACGCGCAGGTGAACGATTTCATTGAACATGGCTTTATACGCATCGATGATGCGTTTTCACAGGAACAGGCTGCCGAAGCCCGCGCCATCATGTGGCGCGATATTCCATGTCGCGAGCACGATCCGGCAAGTTGGAGATTTCCGGTCGTGAGGCTGCCAGGCTATGGCGGCGAGCCATTCCGTGCCATCGCTAATATGCCCATTTTGCACGCTGCTTTCGATCAACTGGTCGGGCGTGGGCGATGGCTGCCAAGAGATGGGCTTGGGACCTTCCCCGTGCGTTTCCCGCATCCGGACGATCCCGGCGACGCCGGCTGGCATGTCGACCTCAGCTTTCCTGGGGACGATTGCGATCCGAATGAGCAAAGCGACTTCTCCGCCTGGCGCGTGAATGTCACCTCGCGAGGGCGCGCTCTGCTTACGCTATTCCTGTTTTCCGATGTTGGCGAAGACGATGCGCCGACCCGCATCCGCGTCAGCTCTCACATGGATATGGCGCGCTATCTCGAGCCTGCCGGAGAGCACGGGCGTTCTCATATGATGCTCGAGCAGATGGGAGCCGACCGCCCTCACGCACTGGCAACGGGAAAGGCTGGTACGGTCTACATCTGCCATCCCTTCATAATCCACGCCGCCCAGAAGCATCGAGGCGCCACGCCGCGATTTATGGCGCAGCCTTCGATCGGCCTTGCTGAGCCCTATCGATTGGAACGGCCGGATAATGCCTATAGCCCGGTCGAGACAGCCATTCGCCGCGCTTTGGGTAAGGAATAATCGCGCCGAACTGATTGCTGATAGCCTGGGGCCTCTCGCCCCAGCCCTCTCTCCGCTTGCGGGGAGAGGAAGCATTATGACGAAACAACAAAAGCCCCACCGTTTCCGGTAGGGCTCAATGTCAGTCCAGAAGAAAGACGATTATTCGGCGCTGTCTTCAGCAGCCTTCTTCTTCGGAGCGGCCTTCTTCTTCGGAGCCGCTGCTTCTTCGCCTTCAGCGGCAGCTTCGGTTGCTTCAGCCTTGGCAGCAGCCTTCTTCTTCGGAGCGGCCTTCTTGGCAGCCGGCTTGTCTTCTTCTTCGTCGTCAGCCAGCAGCGCTTCCTTGGAAACGGTCTTGTCCGTGACGTTGACCTCGGTCAGCAGATGGTCGATGACCTTTTCTTCGAAGATCGGGGCGCGCAGGTTGGCGGAGGCGCCCGGCGTCTTGCGGAAGAATTCGAGGATTTCCTTTTCCTGGCCCGGGAACTGCTGGAGCTGTGCGTAGAGAGCGCGCTGCAGTTCGTCTTCGCTGACTTCGACGCCGGCCTTTTCGCCGATTTCGGAGAGAACGAGGCCGAGGCGAACGCGACGCTCGGCGAGCTTGCGGTATTCCTCGCGAGCCTTTTCTTCGGTCGTGTCTTCGTCTTCGAAGGTCTTGCCAGATTCGCTGAGATCGGTTTCGATCTGGCGCCAGATGCTGGCGAATTCGGCGTCGACGAGCTTCTGCGGCGTGTCGAACTGATACATTTCGTCGAGCTGGTCGAGGATCTGACGCTTGACTTTCTGGCGGGTGACAGAGCCGTACTGGCTTTCGATCTGACCGCGAACGATCTCCTTCAGGCGATCGGCGGATTCGATGCCGAGCTTGGAAGCGAGTTCGTCGTTGATTTCGATTTCACCGGGAGCTGCAACTTCCTTGACGTTGATGTCGAAGGTGGCTTCCTTGCCAGCGAGGTTCTTGGCCGGATAGTCGGCCGGGAAAGTTACGGTGATGACCTTCTCATCGCCAGCCTTGAGGCCGACGAGCTGCTCTTCGAAGCCCGGGATGAAGCGGTTCGAGCCGAGAACGAGCTGTGCGTCTTCGTCCTTGCCGCCGTCGAAGGCAACGCCGTCGACCTTGCCGAGGTAATCGATGGTGACGCGGTCGCCGTTGGCAGCCTTGCCCTTCTTGGTCTCGTAGCTACGAGCGCTTTCAGCGATCTTGAGGATCTGCTCGGTCACTTCGTCTTCACTGATTTCAGCGACTTCGCGGGTAACCTTGATGCCATTGACCGGCTTCAGTTCGATCGCCGGGATGACTTCATAAGACAGCGTGAATTCGAAATCGGCCTGAGCGGAGAGGATCTTTTCTGCCTCGTCCTGGTCTTCCGTCATCGCGATTTCCGGCTGGGTGGCCGACTTCTCGCCGCGCTCGGTCAGGATCGCCGGCGGCTGGTCGCGAACGATTTCGTTGACGAGGTCAGCCATGATCGACTTGCCGTAGACCTTCTTCAGGTGCGAGACCGGAACCTTGCCCGGACGGAAGCCGTTGATGCGGACCTTGTCCTTGACCTCGGCCAGGCGCTCGTTCATGCGCACTTCCATGTCCTTGGCCGGGATGACCACCTTGATTTCGCGCTTCAGCCCTTCAGCGAGCGTTTCGATAACCTGCATTGTCCTACCTTCATTCATGGCGGCCGTGCCCAGCCTGCCGTTCGTTTCGATGAGCACGACGCCGGAAAATCCCGAGCGTGGCTTGGATGCAATTCTCTTTCATCTTGCAAGAGCGCCGCGCCTTCGAATGAACGCGCAAAAGGCAGCTCTATCCCGTCACGAGCCAAAACATCTTATCCACTTTCCTCATCGAAAGCGGGATGCTTTGGGCAAGATGCGCGTCCTGCGGCATATCGGAAGACAGGCTTCGTGAGCCTCCCCCCGTCCACAAGACAGTGTTGGTGCGGGTAGAGAGACTTGAACTCCCACGCCTTGCGGCACCAGAACCTAAATCTGGCGTGTCTACCAATTTCACCATACCCGCGTTCCCAAAACCGCATGGCGATGCCTGCCCATGGGGCCTTCCGGAGCGCGGCGTCTCTATATCACCCGTTTTAAACCACGCAAAGGAAAAATGACGGCTCCGCGACAACGCTTAAAGCTTATCGGAGCCATTAGCGCAGATATCGTCAGTAAAGCGGCTCCTCGTAGACGGATTTGCCGTCTAGAAGCAGGCTTCTGATATGGGCAACGCCATCCGAAGACACCCGCGCCGCAATGGCGACGCGATTGGCGTTGCGGGCGCTTTCGATATCGTGTCCCTGCCCTTCGGGCACGTAGTAGCGCTCGATGCCATAAGCGACCCCGACAATCGCCTGCGACGGGTCGGCGGCATCGCCATAGAAAACATAGTCGACAGGCAAGCTTTTGAGCACGACCGTATCGGGCTTCGGATCGAGCTTTCCAAATGATGATTCGACGATCCCCCAGTAACCGTCGTCCTGCTTCTTCAGGCGAACGGACAATAGCGCGCCACTTCGGCTCGCTTTCGGCGGTCCTTCAACCATCGTCGAGAACGGAACCCGCGAGATGTCGTAGTTTAAGGTCACGTAGTCGCCGCGCAAAAGATCGCGCGGATCGACTGGCGCAGTCTTCAAAAGAATCTCGACGCCGCTCCGCAAGCCCCAGGCCCGCTCGCCAACCATGTAGCCAAGAACCGCCGTCTGCAGAGCGGCAACGACGATAGCGGCAATCCACAGGCGGCGGGAACCCATGCTCAGACTCCTCTCAGCGATATCGGTCATGCCCGCGTCCCCTGCCCGCGATTATCGGAAAAACGCCGTTCCAGCTGGATGACCAGCCAGGCGGCAATCGCCACCAGCAAGCCGGCAACGAGGAAGAACCCGGCCGTGCCGATGATCGAGCCGATCGTCTCGCTGGCGAGGTAAAGAATCTCGCAGGAAAAGACGAAATAGGCCAGATAGCGCACCGCGCCGTTGTCGCGGCCACTGAGCGCGATTGCGATCACGCAACTCGCCAGTGTCGCTGCCGCCACGATGACGAGCGGCAATTTGTCTTCCACCCAGACATTGTTCTCAAAGGACCCGTTGCTGATCTCGGCATGAACCAGGAAGAAGCCGATCGATGCGATCAGAAAGGTGTAGAAGGCCGGCGCGGCACCAGCTGTGCGGGCAAAAGGCATCAGCGGCGACGCGGGAACACTAACGACGAGAAACGCCGCCATGCCGAGAGCGGCAAACAGGATCGCGGTATTCAATCCCTCGTGACGGCCAAATAGCCATGCAAGCCAGCCGACGAGCATGAGATAGGCCAGATGGCGAGCCATGGGCGCATCGACATAGCGGACAAGCACAATCAGGACCATGGCCATCAGAGGCGGCATCCAGGGCATGATCCCATACCATTCGTCGAGATGCCCCCAGAGATAGGCGCCGCAAAATGCCCAGGCGAGAAAACCGGCGAGCCCGACCTGCGCCGAGGAACGAAACAACGCCGCAACAATGCAGGCCGCGGCGAACCAGACGAGCATCATTCTGAGCTCGTCGCCGGACAGATTGTACATCTGACCCACCAGCCCCATGGCGCCGCCGAAACTCAAGGTGCCGAGGATCAACATTGCGGCGGCGAGGATGGAGCGACCCTGAGCTAATAAATATGCCGCCGCGAGATAGAAGGCCCATATCATCGCAACCAGCCCCAGCAGACGGGCAATTCTCGGAAGAGCCTCCCAGTTTGCGGAGATGAACAGCAAGATGGCAAGGCCGAGAAGCACGGCGGCGATGATGGTCAGCACCCGGCCAGCGCTGAAACTCGTCTGACGACCGTCATACTCGCTGAGGATGGCTTTCGCCGTCCCCGCGTCGACCAGCCCCTTGTCGGTCCAGATCTTGAGATCCCGCTCCAGCCTTCCCCTGTACATGCCCGGCTCCCCTCGCTGCGATTCTGCTCGCGACAGAGTTAGCACAAATCGCCGCCCAATCGATGCGAGCCGAGCGTTCTGGCAGAGGCTTCGGCTCACAGGAATGTGTGCCATATTAATACGGAATTAAGGGATCATGCAGTATCCTGACGGCCGGTAAAGAGATACCAACTAAAGATATGCGCGCAGCTCATGCCTCCCATGAAATTATTGCGCTGCACAAATTCGAAAAGTCATACTATTTATCAAACAACAAGACGGCGGTGGCGCGCCGGACCGATGCAGATCGGACCAAGCCTGGGGATAGCATCCCGACACGATATTCGGAGCCGCACACTCCTCCTCCCAGTGCGCTTCGATAGATTGACGACACTCCTCCTCCCAGTCGTCAATCATCTCAAATGACGCCCACCGCATCCTCCTCCCGCGGTGGGCGTTGTTTTTTACCCACCTAAATCGGTTTATGCTGAACGGATGCCCATGCCGGCTATCGGCCGGCAATTGCCAGTATGGGGAAGAGTCTTAAGCTCACTTCTGAACCGCCGCACGGCAGTTCGCGGCAACATCGGCCCCTCCAAAATAGCAGGGCTGGCGAAAAGATGGCTAAAAGCGGGCGGCTACCGGCAAACACTTCGGAATGGCTGACACTGGCGCGGAATTGACTTACGGCGACTGACCAGCTTTGGCCGCGATATGCACACAAAGCAGCCACCATCTTAGGCAAAGCCCCCACAAGACTTGCGCGTTATGCATAGGTGGCATGAAGCTTTCGCGCTTTTAGTTTTCGCGGCGCAGCATATATTTAAATCCATTAGATCGACGACGGAACCAATCACGGAACTGCTCGATCCCTTGATCCTCGAAAGGGACTACAATGAACCTGACCCGCTCTTTCAACAACTGGCGCAAGTATCGTCAGACCGTTAACGAACTCGGCCGCATGAGCGCTCGTGAACTGCACGACCTCGGCATCGACCGCGCCGACATCCATCGCGTTGCTCGCGAAGCCACCGGCCGCTAATCGCCGGATAGGCTTCGCCACTCGCGAAAGCCTCTCAACGCCCGTTGCGGACCTCCGCGGCGGGCGTTCTTTTTTGCCTCCCGACTGAGCAAGCGCAGCATAACCGATCCGCCGCGAGCTATTCCTTATCTGCAAAGCACACAAATTTTGAGCATCGACTGCTTTTTGGGCGTCATATTGCACAAATGCATAGCAGACGCATCTTCTTTGCACTGCACAATCAACCTCTTCGCGCCTATATAGAGTGCAAGCGCTGAGGCGGTAATCACACCGCCCGCAAACAAGATACCGAGGAAAAAATCATGAACCCGATTCGCATTGCAAAGAACTGGATCAGCTACCGCCGCACTCTGAACGAACTTGGCAACCTCTCCAGCCAGACCCTTTCGGACATCGGCGTCAGCCGCTACGAAATTCGCAACATCGCTGCTCGTTCTTTCCGTTAATAGAAACGGACTGGCAGACTGCTTCAAGACGGCGCCTTTGGCGCCGTTTTTGATTCCGGCGATTGGGTCGCCGTATTACTTTAATCGACTCGCAGAGTTTCAGTTGATCACCGGCGAACCGCTCACCCTTACCGGACATCAATGCTGCCACTCGTCCAGCCTCGCAGCAGCCCGTGCACAGCAGGCGAAGATAGCCCCTGCCGCCATCACGCGCGGTATTGGAACGGAACCGCCGGTTTCTCATTTACAGGTGGAGATCTTTTAGCAGGGAGGCGGAGAATGCAAATCCAAGGAATTTACGCCGCGCTCGCGACGGCCAGCATGGACAGGGCGGAAACGTTCTATACTCAACTTTTCGACCGAGGACCTGACGATCGTCCCATGGATGGGTTGATCCAATGGCGCAATGTCGCAGGCGCGAACATTCAAATCTTCCATGATAGGGAGAATGCGGGGCACGGCAGACTAACCATTGTGGTGCCGAAAATGGATGAAGCCCGCAAATTGCTCGAAGACTTTGGCGTAAAGCTCACGGGTGAATCGCAAGGCAACTATGGAAAGATCGCCCAATTGATTGACCCGGACGGAAACCGCATCACTCTTGCAGAACCGCCCTCAAGACCTTTCGATAGGTAGCTCGCACTAAGCTGGCGGACCAGAGACTAAGTTTGCCGTAAGACCGCTGCGCAGTTTTGAGCGGCATGCTTTAGCAAAGCATTGGATCGCCGGCCTGCCCGTGATAATGACGCGCGCATGACACAGATCACTTCTTACTCCCCTATCCACGTCATCGGTGGCGGCCTCGCCGGCTCGGAAGCCGCATGGCAGATCGCCAATGCCGGCGTTCCGGTCATTCTGCATGAAATGCGCGGCGTGCGCGGCACCGAAGCACACAAGACGGACGATCTTGCCGAGTTGGTGTGCTCCAATTCGTTCCGCTCCGACGATGCCACCAGCAATGCTGTCGGCGTCATCCATGCGGAAATGCGCATGGCGGGTTCGCTTATCATGGCATGCGCGGATAAGCATCAGGTACCGGCCGGCGGAGCGCTTGCTGTCGATCGGGACGGCTTCTCGGCAGCCGTGACGCAGGCGATTGCAAATCATCCGCTGATCACCGTCGTCCGTGAAGAAATCCAGGGGCTGCCGCCCAGGGAATGGGACCAGGCAATCATCGCCACCGGCCCACTGACCGCGCCCGCGCTTGCCAGCGCCATCCAGGCTGAAACCGGAACGGATGCGCTCGCCTTTTTCGATGCCATCGCGCCGATCGTCTATCGCGACAGCATCAACATGGACATTTGCTGGTATCAGTCGCGCTACGACAAGGTCGGCCCCGGCGGCACCGGCAAGGATTATATCAACTGCCCGATGGACGAGGCCCAATACAATGCCTTCGTCGATGCCCTGATCGCCGGCGACGCCGTCGGCTTCAAGGAATGGGAAGGCACGCCCTATTTCGACGGCTGCCTGCCGATCGAAGTCATGGCGGAGCGCGGACGCGAAACACTGCGCCACGGGCCGATGAAGCCGATGGGGCTCACCAATGCCCATAATCCCACGGTCAAGGCCTATGCCGTCGTACAGCTGCGCCAGGATAATGCGCTCGGCACGCTCTATAACATGGTCGGTTTCCAGACCAAGCTGAAATACGGCGCGCAGGCGGAGATCTTCCGCCTGATTCCCGGCCTCGAAAATGCAGAATTCGCCCGCCTCGGCGGCCTGCACCGCAATACCTACATCAACTCGCCGACCCTGCTCGACCGCTCGCTGGTCTTGAAGTCGCGCCCGGGCCTGCGTTTCGCCGGCCAGATCACAGGCTGCGAAGGCTATGTCGAGAGCGCCAGCATCGGCCTGCTCGCCGGCCGCTTCGCAGCAGCCGAGCGCAAAGGCGAAGCGCCTTTGCTGCCTCCGGATACGACAGCGCTCGGCTCATTGCTGAACCACATCACCGGCGGCCACATCGTCTCCGACGAGGAGCCGGGCAAACGCTCCTTCCAGCCCATGAACATCAATTTCGGGCTTTTCCCGGAGCTGGAGCCGGGTTCGATCGTCAAGCCGGAAGGCGTCAAGCGCTTTCGCGGCAAGGACAAGACCATCATGAAGCGCCAGCTCATCGCCAAGCGTGCGCTTGCCGATTGCGCCGGATGGCTCGGCTTGCCTGCACCCGTATTCGCGGAAAGCGCCTGACTTTAGCGCTTTCGTGATCTTCAGCTTGTTGCCGGCGGCGCGTGGTGCTCGAGCTTCGCGTCCTCGCCGGCGACATAGTTGCCGAGCAGCCAGAGCGAGACCTCAGCAGCTTCCGTCGGTGTCTTGAATTCGAATGTGCCGTTGTGGTGGGGCACATCCAGAAAATCGACGATTAAGCCGCGTCCGGTTGCCGACATCTTGGCACGCGCCCTGCCCGGCTCGATCAGATGGACGCTGAAATGATTGCGCACATTGCGCATGAACCCCGCCTTGTCGTCATGCAGACGCACGAAGACCGCCTGCCCGTCGGCGGTCGTCTGCAGCTGGCGAATGGCCTCCGTCGGAAAAGCGCGGCCGAATTCCAGAATCGCAAGGCCGGTATCGTGCAGGCCGTCTTCCTTGTTCTGCGATGCCATGCGCGTCGCGTAATAGGCAATGAAGATGACAATCGCAAACAGTATGCACCAGACGACAATACCCACGGCAGATCCCCCTGAAATGCAAATCAAGTGCCGCCATCTCCATAGACGCCGAGACTTGCGCGAGCTTGGTGTATTTTAGATTTTCTTTGTGATCGACGCTATCGCCATGCGCAGCTGCCGGCGCCATTGCGGCAGCACCAGGGATTGATCGAAGATGCCGACTCCGAGCTTCTGTGCCTTCTGCAACACAGGCTCGGCCAAGGTGACAAGCAGAAACGCCGGGAATACGGCCTGCGGTATGGCGCCTGCCGCCCTCGCCTTGGCGAGATGCTCGCGACCGAGACCGGCGAAGGCCTCGATCGCCGCCGAAATGCGTGGCTTGTCCTCGCCGGCGAGAAAACCGTCGCGATCGAGCCCGGTTGCCGCCAGGATCTCCAGCGGTAGATAGAGCTGGCCGCGATGGCGGTGCAGCGGCATCAGGAGCAGCAGACCGGCAATCGCCTGCGCAACGCCGGCATGGCCGGCGGCATCGGCGGAGCGCTTCGCCTCATCGGCGGACAGGACCAGGCTTGCAAGCTGGATAAGGGCCGAAGCCGTCTCACCAGCATAGCCTTCCAGACTGCTGCGGCTTTCCATGGGATCATCGTAGAGATCGAATATGCGCGCATCGATCATGTCGATCAGCGTCTGGCGCGGCAGGCGATACTCTTCAATCGCAGTGAGAAGTTCGGAAGCCAGCGGATTGGCCTCACTCGAGCCGTGGGACTGCCCTTCGAGGAGATCGCGCCAGTATTGCATCCGCACTTCGCCTGGCAGCGGCTCATGCACGAGATCGCGTACGCGCGCCAGCTCGGCGTTGAAGGCATAGAGCGCGGCAAGTGCCGGGCGCTTATCCTCCGGTGCCAGCAGGCAGGCGAGATAGCGATCGCGATCGGTGTCGCGAAGCGTAGCGAGGCAGATGTCCCGGTTGCTCCGAGGCGCAGCTGGTGTTGTCATACGCTTGGATCCGAAGGTCAGACGGCGATTAGCGCCGCGGCCACGGCACGCGATTCGGAAAGCATGATGTTGAAGGTGCGCACCGCTGCCCCCGTGCTCATCGGGTCGGAGGAAATCTGCTTTCCACGCAGGGCGGCCTTCAGCTCGGCGGGAAGCGGGTGCAGCTCCATGCCGGTGCCGACGAGCAGCACTTCAATCTCGGCGGCTTCATCGAGAACCTTCTGGAAGCGATCCGGCGTCAGCGCATCGCCCTGCAGCATGTCCCAGCCGTAGATGCCCGAAGGCAGGCACAACAGCGAACCGCGATGCGACATGTCGGCGAAGCGAAAGCCGCCATTGCCGTAAGCATCGATCGGTGCGCGTCCGGGGAAATGCGCGTTTCGGATTTCTATACCTTTAGCCACTGTATCACACCGCTGGTTTGCCTGACTGGATATCGCCGGCCGCGGGTCCATTGCTTTCGCCGCCGGTCTGAAACTTGTCCGGCCGCAGCTTGAACAGGATCAGCACGGGCGCCGCAATATAAATCGACGAAAAAGTGCCGACAGCGACGCCGAAAAGCAGAACGAAGGTGAAGGCACGGATCACCTCGCCGCCGAAGATGTAGAGGGCAAACAGCGCCAAAAGCGTCGTCGCCGATGTCAGAATGGTACGAGATAGTGTCTGATTGATGGAAGCATCGATCAAAATCGGCAGCGGCATCTGCGAATAGCGCTTCAGATTCTCGCGCATGCGATCATAGACAACAACCGTGTCGTTCAGCGAGTAGCCGACCATGGTGAGGATCGCGGCGATGCTCGTCATGTTGAATTCCATGCCTGATAGCACGAAGAGGCCGAGCGTCAGGATGACATCGTGTAGAGTCGCAATGATCGCGCCGACGGCAAATTGCCATTCGAACCGTACCCATATGTAGATCAGGATTGCCGCCAGGGCCGCAAGGACGGCAAGGGAAGCCGTAGTGGTGATCTCGCCCGATACGGCTGGACCGACCACTTCGACGCGGGCGAAATTGTAATCCTTGCTCAGCTCGTCCTGAACGAGCGAGACGGCGGATTGTTCGGCGTTTTCACCGCCCTCCTGAGCATGAACGCGAACCACTGCGCCAAGACGATCGGCGAGCCGTTCGACGCGCACGTCGCCCGGAATGACGGCGTCAAGACGGGTTTGAATGTCGACGGGATCTGCAACGCCCTGTTTGGCCCGGACCTCGATGATCGATCCGCCGGCAAAATCGATGCCGAGGTGCATGCCGACCGTCGCGAAGGCAATGAGAGTGACGACCGAAAGAGCCGCAGAGACCGTAAAAGTATAGCGGCGGATGCCCATGAAGCGGATATTGGCATTGTCGAAAATGCCGCTGCGCACACCAACAAGCAAAGTGCGCGGCTTGCGGCGCGAGATCCACATATTCACCAGCGACCGTGTGACGAAGCAGGAAGTGAAGAAGGTGGTGACGACACCCACCATCAACGTGGCGGCAAAGCCGCGCACCGCGCCGGTGCTTGCATAAAAGAGAATGGCCGCGACGATCAGAACCGTCAGATTGGCGTCGGCGACGGTCGCAGCTGCCCGGTTGAAGCCGTGGCGCAGCGCATCGACGAGAAGATGGGTCTTCCTCTCCTCTTCGCGCACGCGCTCGTAGATCAGCACCAGCGCATCGAGACCAATGCCGATAATGAGGACGATGGCAGCGACACCCGGCAGGGTGAGCGTAATGCCGAGCAGGCCCATGAGGGCCGCGACCATGATCATGTTGATGACGAGCGAGATGGTCGCGATGATGCCGAGCAAGCGGTAGAAGCCGATCATCAGGGCCGCAACGAAGACAGCGGCCGCAATGCAGGCAATCAGACCATAATGCGCCGTTTCGCCGCCAAGGCCCGGCTGAATGGTGCGCTCTTCGACCGTCGTCAGGGTTGCCGGCAGCGGACCGCTCTTGATCATGACGGTTAGATCCTGCGCGCCCTGGGCGGTGAAATCTCCGGGAACGTCGATCTCGCCTGTTGCGATGACCGTCTTCAGAGAGGCAGTGGAGATGACCTGATCGTCAAGCACGACGACGATGATCTTGCCGAGATTGCTGGCCGTCGATTGCGCGAAGCGGTGAGTTGCCTCCGGCGTCAGCTTGACGGAAACGGTGCCTTCGCCTTTCTGATTGTCAACGACCGCGATGGCATCGGAAAAATCGACGTTCGAGAGCAGTGGCTGCCGCTGTACGAGATAGCCAACGGGCGGATCATCTTCGGAAAATAGCACGTCGGATCCGGCCGGCGGCTGCTTGTCCATGGCGTCCTGAACCGACATCGACTGATCGATCAGGCGGAAGCTGAGCTTAGCTGGCTGGCCGAGAAGGTTTTTCAGCCGCTGCGCATCGGCAAGGTCGGGCACCTGAACGATGATACGATCGGATCCCTGCCGGCGGATCAGTGGTTCTCCAACACCGAGTTGCGCGATACGGGCATGAATGACCTTGATCGCGCGTGCGATCGCCGATGAGACATGGCTGTTGATATCCGCATCGGTGATATCGAGCGTCAGCGCACCATTGTCACCTTGGGACAGAACAACGGACGGCTGATCGGATCCCGCCGTCAGTGGCCGCAATGCCGTCAAAGCAGCCTGAACCTGCGAGGGATCGCCGATGCGAAGCTGGATTTTTCGGCCGGTGCCGGTGAGGCCCGAATAGGCGACATTGACGGTGCGCAACCGGGTGGCGATATCGCCGACAATGCTTTCCAGGCGATCCTTCTCGACGTCACCCCGTTCGATCTTAAGCAGCAGATGCGATCCGCCGCGAAGATCAAGGCCAAGCTCGATCTTTCGATGTGCCCACCATGCTGGAAACGATGAAAGCGAGCGCTCACCAAGCAGGTTGGGAGCGGCCAGAAGCACGCTCAAGAGAACGACGAACCAGATCAGGGCGGTCTTCCACCAGGAGACGTGCAGCATCGCTCTCTCGAATTAGGGCTTCCCTACCGCGCCCTCCCTTTCGACGGAAAATGCAAAGGGCGCAGTAACACCTTGAATTTGTGCACAGTCCTTCAAGAAAGTCGATCTCGAATTTCGAAGATGCGCAGCGGCGGCAGGCGCCGCCTCTCGGGAGGAGCCTTACGCGGCGTCCGCCTTGACGGGTTCGCCCTTGACGCGAACCTCGGAAATGGCGCTGCGGACAACGCGGATGCGCACGCCTTCAGCGATCTCGACTTCCAGTTCCTTTTCGTCGATGACCTTGGTGACCTTGCCGACGATGCCGCTGGTGACGATCTGATCGCCGCGGCGGATGTTCTTCAGGATCTCGTCACGCTTCTTCGCCTGCGCGCGCTGCGGACGGATGAGGAGGAAATACCAAACGACCATCAGCGGCACAAACAGGATGATCATTTCAAAGCCGGAACCGCCGAAGGCACTCGCGGCCGAATCTGTCGCGCTCTGCGCATATGCGTTGGTGATAAACATCGAGAACTCCCTTGAATTCCGAGCGGGAACGGGCCCCGCGTCAGGTGGCCGGAATATAGTTACGCGTATGGCGAATGCAACAAAAACAGCCGTCAACCGTACCGTTTTCCCGGTCTGTTAGCCTTTCAGCCCCTAAAGGAGCATGATACCCGGCAAGACAGCGCGCGCATTTTACGACTTTCTTGTTCAATATTCAGGAGGAAACGGTGACTGAAGACCAAAACGCCCTGATCCTTGCCGAAGTCCGTCGCCTTGCCGACGCTGTCGAACGTCTGGCCGGCCCGGCCCCTGCCGTCAATGACTGGAATGCCGCCGACTGCTTCGTCTGGGCCCCTGCCCGACTTCATCTGCAACCGGTGCCACGGCCGAACCGTGTGGCGCTGACCCTCATCCGCGGCGTCGATCACGTGCGCGACATTCTGCACGAGAACACGCTTCGTTTTGCCGAAGGTTTCGCCGCCAACAACGTGCTACTGTGGGGCGCGCGCGGCATGGGCAAATCCTCGCTGGTCAAGGCGGTGCATGAAGACGTGCGTCGGGCGACCGGCGTGTCGCTGAAGCTGATCGAAGTGCATCGCGAGGATATTTCCTCGCTGCCGGTGCTGCTCGATATATTGAAGGCAACGCCGCATCGCATCATCATCTTCTGCGACGACCTTTCCTTCGATCATGACGATACCGCCTACAAGTCGCTGAAGGCGGCATTGGACGGCGGCGTCGAAGGTCGGCCTGATAATGTGCTGTTCTATGCCACATCCAACCGTCGCCACCTGCTGCCGCGCCACATGATGGAAAACGAGCAATCGACCGCGATCAATCCCTCGGAAGCCGTTGAGGAAAAGGTATCGCTCTCCGATCGCTTCGGCCTCTGGCTCGGCTTCCACAAGTGCAGCCAGGAAGACTATCTGCAGATGATCGACGCCTATGCCGATCACTTCAAGCTTGATCTCGATCGCGCCCAGATGCATCACGAAGCCTTGGAATGGGCAACGACCCGCGGCGCCCGTTCCGGCCGTGTCGCCTGGCAATATATCCAGGATCTCGCCGGCCGGCTGCGCATCGTGCTGGAGCGTGATTGATCTTCGATCGACAACGCCATGAACGACAAAAAGCCCGGCTGTGACCGGGCTTTTTGCAGAGTCCTTGAGACGCACTACCTATTCAAGGAACGTCATTGGGTTGACCGGAGCCGAATTCTTGCGGACTTCGAAGTGCAGCTGCGGCTGGCTGACATTGCCGCTCATGCCCGACGTCGCGAGCGTCTGACCACGCTGGACCTTCTGGCCGCGAGTGACGCTGAGTGCGTCCGCATGACCGTAGACCGTGACGGTACCGTCGTCGTGGCGGACGAGAACCGTGTTGCCGAGTTCCTTCAGGCCATTGCCGGCATAGATGACGACGCCGTTTTCGGCCGCCTTGATCGGCGTGCCCTCGGGAACGGAGATGTCGATGCCGTCGTTGCGGCTGCCGTTGACGTTGGCGCCATAGCCGGCGACGACAGCGCCGCGAACCGGCCAGCGATATTTGCCAATACCGGTCGCCTCGGGCGCATCGGCCTGCGCATCCGACTTTGCGGCATCGTTAATGGACTGGCTCGGCGAAGCGGAGGCAACTTCCTTCGGCTTGGCAGGGGCATCAGCTGCCGCGTCGGCATGAGCAACCGCCTTGGGTGCCTGCTTGGCGATCGGGTCTGCGGCGGCCTGCTTCGGCTCCACAGGCAACGCGCCCGGCTTGGCGGATGCCTTCTGAGGCTCTATCGAGGCAGTCTTGACCGGGTCTGCAGCAGCGACGGAACCGTGTGGCAACGCGAGTGCCTGCCCGATGCGAATGCTATCGCCGGCCTGCATGTTGTTCGCACGCTTCAGTTCAGCGACGCTCACGCCGCTTTCCTTGGCGATTCTTGCCAGCGAGTCACCCGGCTTGACGACATAGGTGCCCTTCGGCGTCGGCCCCTTGCCATTACCGGCCGCGAGCTTATTGGGGTCAGCGAGGCCAGCTTGGGACTTGCCGCGCATCTGGTTGCCGGAGGGCAATGCGAGCGCTTCCTGCTGCGGCGCCTTGGCAGGACCAGGCATCTTGCCGCCCTTGGAAAGATCAGTCGCTTCAGCGGCCATCTTGGCCGGGCCTGAAACACCTGCCCCATTCATCGTCGGTATGACGATCTGCTGGCCAGGCTGCGCGGCAGCGCCATTGCGCAGGCCATTCGCACGCAGAATTTCCTTTTCCGGAACGCCATAGCGGCGCGACAACAGCGCAATATTTTCACCCTGATGCAGCGTCACGCTCGGAGCATTGACCGTGGTCCAGCCGGGAGACATCTGCTGCGCGGCGGCAGTCTTGATCGTGCCCGTCGACATGGTGTCGGGAGCAAGTGCCGGCGCGGCGCGCGAGCCGTTATTGCTGCGAGATGCGGGGAACGGCTGCGCCATTGCCTCAGATTCCGCCTGCGGCATCCGACGAGAATTGCTGGCGGAAGCACTCGGAGGAGCGAGATCGGTGCGCTGAATTGCGACGGGAGCGGTCGAAGCCCGTGCGCTGGAATAGGACGGGTTATAGCGAGCCGGCGAGTTGGGATAGGGTTGCGATACCGGCGCACTCTGCTGCGAATAATCCTGCTGGCCGTAACCGCCTGCTTGAGCAACGTCTGCGCGCGGTACGAGATCACCGTTCGGACCGTTCAGGCTGCGACGATTGATCGAGCCGGTCGTTACATTGTCCGTTTTATTGAAGAGACCACTGAAACGGGTCGTGTCCGAACTACAAGCTGTGGCCGTACTCGCCAGAAGAATGGCCACCAGGACCTTCCCTGCCGATTTGCTGACGTTTGAAGAAAGACTGAAACCCATGACTCGACCCACTTAAGACGCAACCGATTATGGGTCGATTAAAGCGCGTTAATCTTACCATGCGGTTAAAGCACTGGTGCGGCATGTGTTTTTTTGAGGAATTGCTAACCATAGAGAATGAAACGGCGCCAATGCGCCCGTTTCATAGGGGCATCAGCCCGAATTGAGCCTCAAAGATAGGAGGCGAGCATCGGCACGATGGGCTGATAGGGAACGTCGAACAATTCTTCGCGCTCGAATCGGCTTCCCGTCTTCGTCAGTCGCACCAAGCGACATGTGCGCTCATCAATAATAAGCGGGGCTATCATCGAACCGCCGGACACGAGCTGTTCGGCATAAAAGCGCGGCATTGTCGTGAAAGCTGCCGTCACCAGGATGCGATCGAAGGTGCCCTCGCCCGGCAGACCGGCGCTGCCATCAGCCTGACGGATGATGACATTGCGCAGCCCAAGCGTATCCATGCGCTGCTGCGCCGATGTCGTCAGCGTCTTGTAGCGATCGACCGTCAGCACGCGCTCGACGATTCGTCCCATAACAGCCGCAGTGAAACCACTTCCCGTGCCGATCTCGAGAACGCGATGGCCAGGCTTGATCTTCAAGCCATGGAGAATACGCACCACAAGATCGATGCCTTCCATGAAGGCACCGCAATCGATCGGAATCGTGCGGCTGGAATAGGCATCATCGGCAAATTGCGCCGGCACGAAAGGCAGGCGCGGCGTCTGCTCGACCGCCGTCATCAGATCGATGTCCAATATGCCTTCCGCCCGCAGCCGCAACACCACGGCCGCAAAGCCTTCCTTTTCCACCAAACGAGGTGTCAATCCGCTACTCCATACCGAGCGCCCGCGCCACGCGGTCTTGCGCCGAATAATCCGTCAGATCGAGTTTCAAAGGCGTTACCGAAATACGATTTTGTTTCAACGCCTGAATATCGGTCCCTGGACGGAAGATGCCGCTCCGCTCACCGAAGCGAAGCCAATAGTAAGGGAAGCCGCGGCCATCGGCCCGCTCCTCGACCTGCACGTTGAAGGCAAGATTGCCCTGTGCGGTCACTTCCGCTCCGTCGACCTCTTCGGGGCGGCAATTCGGAAAATTCAGATTGAGGAAGGTACCGTCAGACAGATCGACGTTCATGAGCTTGTTAAGCAAAGCCGGAGCATGTGCTTCTGCCACTTCCCAGGGCACGACGCGCGCGCCGTTTTCATAGAGATAGGCCTGGCTCAAAGCAAAGGAGCGCACGCCTTGCAGCGTGCCCTCGATGGCTCCGGCGATGGTGCCGGAATAGGTGACGTCGTCAGCGACATTCGATCCGGAATTGACGCCGGAGAGCACGAGATCCGGCTTGATATCCAGAACCTTGCGGATCGCCATGATGACGCAATCGGTCGGCGTTCCCCGCAACGCATAATGCCTGTCGGAAACCTTGCGCATGCGCAACGGCTCGGAAAGGCTTAATGAGTGAGCAAGGCCGCTCTGATCCGTCTCAGGCGCAACGACCCAGACATCATCAGACAGCGTGAGGGCGATGCGCTCTAATGCCGCCAGACCTTCGGCGTGAATGCCGTCATCATTGGTCAAAAGAATACGCATCGCCCCACCACCTGATTATGCTGCTTTTTCGATCCTCTTCAGACCACCCATATATGGCAGGAGTACGTCGGGGATAGTGACCGAGCCGTCAGCATTGAGATAATTCTCAAGCACGGCGATCAGGCAGCGGCCGACGGCCGTTCCCGAGCCGTTCAGCGTGTGAACGAACTTTGTGTTCTTGTCGTCCTTGCCGCGATAGCGCGCATTCATGCGCCGGGCCTGGAAATCACCACAGACGGAGCAGGAGGAAATCTCTCGATAAGTATCCTGTCCCGGCAGCCAGACTTCGAGATCATAGGTCTTGCGCGCGCCAAAGCCCATGTCTCCGGTCGAAAGCGTCATGACGCGGTAATGCAGGCCGAGGCGCTTCAGCACTTCTTCTGCGCAAGCCGTCATCCGCTCATGCTCGGCAATGGAGCTTTCGGCGTCGGTGATCGACACCAGCTCGCATTTCCAGAACTGATGCTGGCGCAGCATGCCGCGGGTATCGCGACCGGCCGAGCCTGCTTCCGATCGGAAGGACGGCGTGAGTGCGGTGAAGCGCAGTGGCAGCTTCTCCTGATCGAGAATTTCGCCGGAGACGAGATTGGTCAGCGATACCTCAGCCGTCGGGATCAGCCAGCGACCGTCCGTGGTCTTGAACGAATCTTCTGCAAATTTCGGCAGTTGACCTGTTCCGAACATCGTCTCGTCGCGTACCATCAAGGGCGCGCTAACTTCGGTATAGCCGTGCTCGCTTGTGTGCAGATCGAGCATGAACTGACCGAGTGCGCGTTCAAGGCGAGCAAGCTGCGAGGTCAGCACCGTGAAGCGCGAGCCGGACAGTTTTGCCGCGCGTTCGAAATCCATATAGCCGAGTTCTTCGCCAATCTCGAAATGCTCTTTCGGCTGATGGTTCCAGGTCGGCTTGGCGCCCCAGACATGCTTGACGACGTTGTCGTGCTCGTCCTTGCCGACGGGCACGTCTTCGAGCGGTATGTTCGGAATGCGTGACAGCGCGTCATTGAGCTCGGCCGTCAGCGTGCGCTCTTCTTCCTCCGCAGCCGGAAGCGACAGCTTAAGGTCGGCAACCTCGGCCTTCAGCTTCTCGGCAAGCTCGCTGTTCTTCTGCGCCATCGCCGCGCCAATTTCCTTGGAAGCGGCGTTGCGGCGCGATTGCATATCCTGGACGGACTGAATGACGGATCGGCGCTTCTCGTCGAGCGCTATGAGGCTTTGCGACAGAGGCTCCGCACCGCGCTTGGCAAGCGCTGCATCAAAAGCCTCGGCATTCTCACGAATCCATCTGATATCAAGCATCTTCGTTCCAGGTCGTTTGACATAAGTACAGCTCCGACCGAGGCTTCGGTCGGAGGTCGAACCGGCAAATACCTGAGAAACGAGGCGAAGGCCTCCCCGCCTGGACGTTAATCCGTCTTGGCGATATCGGAACTTCCGCCACTCTCTTCGAGCGCTTGCCGGGTACGCTGGCGTTCTACGAGTCGCGCCGCGTAGATGGAAATCTCGTAGAGAAGGATTGTCGGCAGTGCAAGGCCGATCTGGGACATCGGGTCCGGCGGCGTCAGCACAGCAGCGACGATGAAGGCGAAAACAATGGCAAACTTGCGCTTTTCTGCGAGCCAGGCCGACGTCAACAAGCCGACACGTGCCAGCAGCGTGGTGATGACGGGAAGCTGGAAGACGAGCCCGAAAGAGAAGACCAGCGTCATGATGAGGCTCAGATATTCCGAGACCTTCGGCATCAGCGCAATGCCGATCTGACCGTCGCCACCCGTCTGCTGCATCTTCAGGAAGAACCACATCACCATGGGCGTGAAGAAGAAATAGACGAGTGCTGCCCCCATGAGGAAAAGTACGGGCGAAGCGATCAAAAACGGCAGAAAGGCATTACGCTCGTTCTTATAGAGGCCGGGCGCGACGAACTTGTAGATCTGCGAAGCGATGATCGGGAAGGAAATTACCAAGGCGCCGAACATGGCGACCTTCACCTGGGTGAAGAAGAACTCCTGTGGCGCGGTGTAGATCAGCTCTGACTTCGCGAGATCGAGATGAGCCCATTCGACGGCCCATTTATAAGGATAGACCAGATAATTGAAGAGATGCTTCGCCACTGCGAAACAGCCAATGAAGGCAATGAAAAAAGCCACGAGCGACCAGATGAGCCGTGTGCGCAATTCCATAAGGTGTTCGATAAGCGGTTGCGGCTTATCGTCGATGTCACCCGTCATGCCTGGTCCTTCTTCTTGGGCGTTTTAGGCGTCGCCTTGCTGGCTGTAGCGGTCGGACGCTTCCTGGGAGCTGGGGGCGTCTTCTCTACGGCAGCAGCGACCGCGACCTTGCGCGGGGCTCGCTTTGGTTTTTCCGTGACGACGGGCGTCTGGACGGCGGCAGCCGCAACATCCTCGGTCTTCGCCGGGGCTTTAGCGCGAGGTTTACGAGCGGCCTTCGGCTTCTCTACTGCGTCATTCACAGCGGCCATCGGCTGAGGGACGACTGCTGCCACCGCCTCTGGAGCCGCCGCTGGCGACGGATTGCTCGAAACGGCAGGCATTGTGGATGTGGCCGCAAGTGCTTCCGGCAGGCCGGACGTCACACCCGAAACCGGCTCGGACGGCAATGGTGTCGCGGCCGGGGCTGCTTTGTCCGGTGTTGCCGCACGCTGCAGATCAGCCTTTATCTCATTGCCCATTTCTCGCAGCGGGTTCATGGCTTCCCGCAACGAATTGACCGGATTGAGCTTCTGCGCATCGGCGATCGTCTGGCGCACATCATCCAGATCCGCCTCGCGCATGGCTTCGTCGAACTGAGCGCGGAATTCGCCAGCGACCTTCCTGGCCCGCGCCGTCATCTTACCGATGGTCCGCAATGTCGACGGCAACTCCTTGGGGCCGATCACCACCAAGGCCACGACGCCAATAACCACCAGCTCGGACCAGCCTATATCGAACATGCAAAGGCTCCTGGGCTAACGGCAAGCCTTTCAGCTTGCGCCTGCCCGACATGATTACTTCGTTTCGTCAGCCTTATGCTCGACCGTACGGGACGCCGTCGACGCGGATGTCGACGTATCTTCGTCGTCGTTCATGCCCTTCTTGAAGCTCTTGATGCCCTTGGCGACATCACCCATCAGCTCCGGGATCTTTCCACGGCCGAACAACAACAGCGCGATGGCCAGGACGATGAGCCAGTGCCATATGCTTAGAGAACCCATTGCTTTAACTCCCAATTACAGTGTCTTTTCGATGTAAGACGTTTGCGGATGTTTTTCAAACACCAAAATGCAATGCATCCACGCATATCGGGATGACAAGCGCCGATGCGGGCGATCAAGCGTCTCCAAGCCGAGAGGATGATTGTTATATTCGCACCCGCTGATGGCGAAAGAGAGACTTTGCCGGCAGTTTCGCGAAAATCCGCAGATAGGGTTGCAACCCCTTGAACGAGCCGGCCAACGCTCAATCGCTGGAGCTTGCGCCGCTCGGCGGCAGGATGCCGAGTTCCTCCAGATCCATCTGCGTGATCGGATCTTCGTCTTCGGTCAACTCGTCGCTCATCAACGGCGAGGGAATGTTGAAATTGGCCGGAATCCGGCCTGACAACAACCCCGCCCCCTTCAACTCTTCGAGACCGGGCAGATCGCGCAGCTCTTCGAGACCGAAATGATCGAGGAAATCGCGCGTCGTGCCAAGGGTCACCGGTCGCCCCGGCGTGCGGCGACGGCCACGGAAGCGGACCCAACCAGACTCCATAAGAACGTCAAGCGTGCCCTTGGAGGTCTGCACGCCTCTGATATCCTCGATCTCGGCGCGTGTGACAGGCTGATGGTAAGCGATAATGGCCAGCACCTCCAGCGCCGCACGCGACAGCTTGCGCACCTCGCTCTCGTCACGCCGGATCACGAAGGAGAGATCCGCAGCCGTGCGAAAGGCCCAGGCGCCATCCACCTGGACGAGATTGACGCCGCGCATGGCGTAATCGGCCTTGAGTTTCTGCATGATGGCGGGAATTTCGACCCCACGCGCCACGCGCTCCGCAATGAAGGCCTCGGAAACCGGCTGCGCTGAGGCGAAGACCAGCGCTTCGGCAATCCGCTCGGCCTCGCTCAGCCGACGATCGTCTACATCGGGCGCTTCCGCCTCGTGCTCCACATGCTGCTGCTGCTCGTCGTCCGGTTCAGTCACGCGCTTTCCTGCCCTATTCCGCTGCTTCCAGTGACGAATGCTTCGGCCCGCGCCGCATGTAAAGCGGCTGAAACGCGCCTTCCTGGCGAATTTCCAGCTGCCCTTCGCGCACCAGCTCCAGCGATGCCGCAAAGGCGCTGGCAATCGCCGTCACCCGCTCGCTCGAAGTCGTCATGTAACTCAGCAGGTAATGTTCCAAGGCCGTCCAATCGGTGATTTCGCCGATCATCCGGTCCAGAATAACGCGGGCATCGGCCAGCGACCAGACACGGCGCTTCTCGATCGTCACCTGGGTCACGGCCTGACGCTGACGCAGGCTCGCATAGGCGGTGAGCAGATCATAGAGGCTGGCGTCGAAGGCGGATTGGCGTCGATCCGGAATATGTTCCGGCGCGCCGCGCGCGAAGATATCGCGGCCGAGGCGGTTGCGATTGACAAGATCGGTAGCAGCATCGCGCATGGCTTCCAGCCGCTTCAGGCGGAAGGCGAGCGTCGCCGCCATCTCCTCGCCGGTCGGTCCGTCTTCCTTGCTCTGCTGCGGGATCAGCAGCTTGGATTTCAGATAGGCGAGCCAAGCGGCCATGACGAGATAATCGGCCGCAAGCTCGATGCGGATACGCCGCGCACTCTCGATGAACTGAAGATACTGTTCGGCCAGCGCTAGAACGGAGATACGGGACAGATCGACCTTCTGGTTGCGTGCCAAATGCAGCAGCAGATCAAGCGGTCCTTCAAATCCGGCGAGGTCGACGACAAGCGACGGCTCATGCGAGCCGCGCTGTGTCTCACCCTCCTGCCAGAGCTTGTCCATCGGCGTTGCCGCCTGCTGAAGCTTGTCCGTGCTGCCGCTCACTCTGTCACCCGCCCGTTCCTCGAAGCCCGGCTTTACGCCACTGCGAACATCGCGTCGAATTCCGCCCGAATAGAGGCTTCATCGGCGCCATCATTTCTGCCGAATGCCGCCTCGACCGCCTTGGCCCGTTTCAGCGACGCCCCTGCCAAAGCAGGAACATTGCGAACCACCTGCTGCATTTCGTCCATGACGCCATTGCAATGCAGCACGATATCGCATCCGCCCGCAATAATATTTGCTGCACGTTCGCCGATCGTGCCCTTCAACGCATTCATGGAGGTATCGTCCGACAGGAGCAGTCCCTGGAAACCGATATGCCCGCGGATGATCTCCTCGATCACCTTGCGCGACGTCGTGGCCGGGTTCTCCGGATCGATATCGGTAAAGACGACATGGCAGGTCATCGCCATGAGTTCGTCCTTCATTGCAACGAAGGGAGCGAAATCATGCGCCTCCAGCTCCGCGCGTGGCACCGAGACGACAGGCAGCTCATGATGCGAATCGGCAAAGCCCCGGCCATGCCCCGGCATGTGCTTCATGACAGGCAGCATGCCGCCGGCCTTGAGCCCTTCCGCCGCCGCGCGTCCCATTTCCGTCACCGTCACCGGATCGGAGCCATAGGCGCGATTGCCGATGACGTTGCTCGATCCCTCCACAGGCACGTCCAGCACCGGCAGGCAATCGGCATTGATGCCGAATTTCAGCAAATCGAAGGCATGGAGCCGCGACATCAGCCATGCAGCACGGAGGCCTCGTTCGCGATCCTGGCGATAGATATCGCCGAGTGCCTGCCCCGAGGGATAATGCGGCAGGATCGGCGGGCGAATGCGCTGCACCCTGCCGCCTTCCTGGTCGATGAAAACCGGAGCGTCGCGTCCGACGCTATCGCGCAGAGACGCAACGAGATCGGCGATCTGTGCCGGTTCGGAAATATTGCGTCCGAACAGGATAAAGCCCCATGGCTGCTCCCCCTTATAGAAGGATCGCTCTTCGGGCGTGATGGTGTGGCCGCTACAGCCGAGGATCATGGATTTCGATTCGCTCATACCCGAATCATAAGGCTTGCGCTGGGAAATGCGAGTGAGGTCAAGCTGGGATACACAGGAACAACCGTCTTCGGCAGGCTATTTGGGCGGTATACGATAGACGACTGAGCGGTATTTAGGATTTGACCTGCACTCCCTCACCTCGCCGCCATAGGCTTCAGCTATCCGTCTGCTGGCGATGTTCTCCTCTGCGACGGGGTATACGAAATATCGAATAGAAAAGCTCGCACTTGCCCATCCGATGATCGCGCCGATCAATTCGCGGCCGAATCCCAGACCTTGCGCTTCGCTGCGAAGCCAAATTCCAAGCTCCGGCGTGTCGGTCAGCGCGGCATGCATACCGATAACACCCAGAAAGCGATCGTCATTCCTGCAGCGGGCTGTGAAGTGCAATTCCGAGCCGTCTTCAATTGCCTTCAGCCAACCCCGCCAAACATCCGCAAAAGCCGCTTCAGTCTCAGGCGGATGCCAGGCCATGAAACGCGTGATGCCAGGCGATATGTTGGCGAAGATATCCGGGGCGTCCTCAGGAACAAACGGCCTGATGAACGTTCGACGCGTCGATAGCTGTAGATGCCGCATCGTTCGCCATGTCCCGCGCTTAGCGCATCAAAAATAAATCCGCCCGCAGATTGATCTCTGCGGGCGGATTTTTCAACTTTATCGAACACCCAGGCTGAAAGCCCAACTTGATTACTTCGAGATCAGGCAGGTGCCGCCGGCTGCGCGATAGCGGGTGCAGATGGCCGCGGCCTCATCCTTCGAGCCGGCGACGACGCGGACGCGATAGTAGGTGCCCTTGCCGGCGATGTCGGCCTTGCGGATTTCAAGCGGATGATTGCCGATGATGCTGGCGAACTTGACCTTGAGGTTCGCCTGCGACTTCTGCGCGTCGGCTTCGGTCGGCAGGGATGCGATCTGCACTCCGTAAGCGCCGCCGCCCGCGGCAGAGGTCGCAGCCGGGGCTGCCGCCGGGGGGCTAGCCGATGCGACCTGCTTCGGCTGAACCTTGGGCTGAGCTTGGGCTTCCTGGGCCGGGGCAGCCGTACTGGCCTTGGCGGCAGGTTCGGGGCGTGCCGTCGGCACCGGGTTCGTCTTGACGACGCGGATCGGCGTGCTTTCGGCGCTGGCAGCGTCGGCGCTATCCGGCTGGGCTGCTGCGGGAGTATTTGACTGAGACGGGCGCGAATTGGTCGATGCGACCTGACTGTTCGCCGGCTTGGCGGCTGCGGTCGTGGTATCGGCAACCGGCTCGTCACGCGGAACCAGCGAGCCATCCGGCTTGACGATCATCGTGCGCACCTTGCGCGGAGAGACTGATGGCACCTGATCGTCGTTGTTGGCGGCGACGTTGGTGTTTCCACCATTCTGGTTCGGCAGCAGGCGCGGATCTTCGGTTTCACCGACCGGCGTCGACGTCACCTGATCGCCATCGCTGTCGTCAGGCGATACCGCCTCGGGAATCAGCGTCTTCTGGACGACATCAACCGGCTGCTCGTTGGAGGAGACAAGCTCCTTCTGCTTCGGCGCCGCCGTACTATCGCCAGCGACGCGATCGTAGACGGCTTTGTCCTGATTCGGAACGACGGTGCCACCCGGATTTTCCGGAGCGACCTTGATCGGATCGCTATCGGCCGCAATCACGCGCGGCTCTCCGGAGAAGCTGGAGATCGGCGCGCCGTGACGAACCCAGCTGTAGGCGCCATAGGCACCGACGCCAAGAACAACGATGACGGCTGCAGTCGTGACCATGCCGCGCACAGAGCGGACCGGGCGACGGTTGGCGGCGGGGTTCAACGTCATCCTGGCGACGTTCTCGACAGGCGTAGCCGCCTCGCGATAGCTGCGGCGGAAGTCTTCTTCCAGCGCACGCTCGAACTCGTCGAACTCCTCGATCGGCTGCTTTGCGACGGGCGCAGCAGGCTGGGCTGCCGCATTCTTGGACCAGGAAGCGGCGGCGGCAGCACTGCCAAGTGCGGCAACGGCCGGCTTGATCGGCTCGGGTGCGGCTTCTTTGGCAGGCGTACCGAGCAGGCTCGCCATTTCCGAATCGAGATCGAAATCAAATTCCGGCGGAACAGCGATCGGCTCCTCCGGCTCGATCGCCGGCAGATGAGGAACATGCGAACCCTCGAAGGTCTCGACACGATCCTCCGTCTCGGAGATTTCCGTGGGATCGAACGGCAGAGGCTGGTCGGCCTCAAATACGGGCGCTGCCGTGGTTGCGGCATGAGCAACATTTGCGGCAGGTGCAGCCGGCGCCGGTGCGGGTCGCATTGGCTGCGGCGCTGCGGCGGCAATCACCGGAGCGGCGGGGCCCGGAGCGACCGGCGTTGCGCGCGAAAGGATCGGCTCTGCGATCGGAGCGGCCGGAGCCTGCTGATGAGCAGCGGGAGACTTTTCGGCTTCAGCGAAATCGAGGCCGGCAAGTTCCATTTCGATATCGGCCAAATCGAATTCAAAGTCCTGACCGGCAAAAGGATCCTCCGCACCGAAGGTAATCGGCTTCGGCTCTTCATGCCGTGCGGCTGCCACGGGAGCGGCGGACAACTCTGCAGGCTCGGAAAACGACGCACTGAAATTGCCGAAATCCGGCTCCTCCTTCGCTGCAGGCGCATTGGCTCTGGATGGAACCGGATAGCGATTCACATCGGCCAGCAGAGCGTCGATCTCGGCGGAAAGCGCAGCCGGATCGGCCTTCGCGACCTTAGGCGGCTCTGGTGCCTGGAAGACGGCCGCAGCTGGCTGGGATGCAGCAGGCTGCGAGACGGCTTCCGGAGCGCGCGGAGGCTCGACAGGATCAAACGCCTCGAAATCAAGGGCATCATCGAACAGCGCTTCGTCAGACGTGGCTTTCGGCGCCGGCTGAGCAACAGCAGGCGCGACCGGCGGCGTGAACTGCTCACGCGAGGCGACGGGCGTTGCCAGGGCAAAGTTGGCAAGCGGCAACCGTATGGTGGCGGCAGCGGATTGCGGCGTCGGCTTCAGCACTGGCGCAGCCGCCTGCGGCTCGACAGGTGCAGCCTTCGGCGCTGGCTGCAGAACCGGCGCGATCGACATTTCCAGCTCGTCGATCAGATCGCGAGCGCCGATCGTCGGCTTCACCGGAGCCACAGGCTGCGGCGCAAGTTCTTCGAACTTCGGCTCTTCAAACTTGGGCTCGGCCTGCACCGGCTCAGCGGAGAGCGTAACGTCTTCATGGCTCGGCGGTGACACCTGCTCGACCGGAGCGGCGATGTCATTTGCCGGACTCATTCGTGGCGTATCGTAGCGTTCGAATTCGCGAAGAAGCTCGTCTTCCAGGTTGAAGGCCGGCTCCTGCCGTTGAGCCGCAGGAGTTGCCTGAGCAGCGGGGCGCGGCTCAAAACCCACGATACGAGCGAGTTCTGCGAGCGGATCATCATCCGCAAAGAACTCGTCGTTTCCGCTTGCGCGATACGCCAACTGTTTTTCTGCCATCACCCGTTCCACTCGCAAACACTACAGTTAATGCCAGCGCAATGTGGGTAAATGGTGACGTTTATCGCATTTCGTCCGGTGCTGCGGTCCCAGTTATACCAAGACCCGACTTCAAAACCGACGCGACAGCGTACACCAGCCCAAGTCTGGCAATGCTCAATTCTCGGTTCTTATCGTTAACAAAACGTAATTCCGGTAAATCTTTACCTTTATTCCAGTGTCCATGGAAGGAACTGGCCAGATCGTAAAGATAAAAAGCGATGCGATGCGGCTCCTGCGACTGTGCTGCAGCTTCGATGATTCGCGGGAATTCCGCAATCTTCGCAACCAACTGCAATTCAGCTGGATCGGAGATCGCGCCAATGACAGCTTTCGACAGATCAAGCGAGGCGATGTCGAGGTCCGGGAAGGCTTCCTTGGCCTGACGGAAGACGGACATGCAGCGGGCATGCGCATACTGCACGTAGAAGACCGGATTGTCCTTCGACTGCTCTGTAACCTTGGCGAAATCGAAATCCAGAGGCTCGGAATTCTTCCGGTAAAGCATCATGAAGCGCACCGAATCGCGGCCAACTTCATCGACGACTTCGCGCAGCGTGACGAAATCGCCCGAGCGCTTCGACATCTTCACCGGCTCGCCATTGCGGTAGAGCTTGACGAGCTGGCACAGCAGCACAGTCAGCTTCGCAGCACCGTCGGAAACGCCGCGGGCTACCGCTTCCAGCCGCTTGACGTAGCCGCCATGGTCGGCGCCGAGGATATAGATCATCTCGTTGAAGCCGCGGTCGAACTTGTTCTTGAAGTAAGCAACGTCGGCAGCAAAATAAGTATAGGAGCCGTCCGACTTGATCAGCGGGCGGTCTATATCGTCGCCCACTTCCGTCGAGCGGAAGAGCGTCTGCTCGCGATCCTCCCAATCTTCCGGCAGCTGTCCCTTCGGCGGCGGCAGCGCGCCCTTGTAGACATAGCCCTTGAAGGTCAGGTCATTGATCGCGGTGCGGATCAGTGCCGCGCCATTGGCATGCAGGGTGCGTTCGGAGAAGAAGACGTCGTGATGGACGTTCAGCGCCTCCAGATCCTCCCTGATCATCGCCATCATCGCATCGATAGCACGATCCTTGACGATCGGAAGCCACTGCTCTTCCGGCATGCCGCGCAGCTTGGTGCCGAATTCCTTGGCCAGCGCCTCCCCGACCGGAACGAGGTAATCGCCGGGATAGAGGCCAGCCGGAATTTCGCCGACCTGCTCGCCGAGCGCCTCGCGATAGCGGATGAAGACGGAGCGCGCCAGCACATCGATCTGGGAGCCGGCATCGTTGATGTAATATTCCTTCGTCACCTCATAGCCGGAGAAGGCCAGCAGGTTTGCCAGCGCATCGCCGACCACGGCGCCGCGGCAGTGACCGACATGCATCGGTCCGGTCGGATTGGCCGAAACATATTCGACATTGACCTTCTGCCCCGCGCCGAGCTTGGAGCGGCCGAACTTCTCGCCCTCGGAGATCATGGTTGCCAGCAGCCGCTGCCAGTAGCCGACCGAAAGGCGGATATTGATGAAGCCTGGACCTGCGACCGAAACCTCGGCAACGTCGGCATCTTCCTTCAGCTTGGCGACGATGATTTCGGCAAGCGCACGCGGATTCGTGCCCAGCGGCTTGGAGAGAACCATGGCCGCATTGGTGGCGACATCACCGTGGCTGGCATCGCGCGGCGGCTCTACGCCGATACGTCCGAAGTCGAGCTCAGATCGCTTTTCTCGCACAATATCAATTTGTTCGAGAGCGTTATTAATTCTTACTTCGAAGTCGGTGAAAAGGTTCATCATATCGTCCACGCATGAGCTTCGCGAGCCGCTATCGGCCCGACGCCGCCGCTGCCTACCGCAAATCGGGAGTCTGGTCAAACAGGCGCTTGTGGGCGCTGATGGCGTAGGTGTCCGTCATGCCGGCGAGATAGTCGCCGACATGCCTTGCCTTGGGGGCGATCGCCAGGCCCGCAATATGATCGACCCAGTAATGGCTCTGCATCTCCCTGGGATTTTCCATATAGGCGCCGAAAAGGTCCGTGACGATCTGCGCCGCGCCGGCACGGATGCGCATGATGTCCGGATGACGGTAGATACGCTTGAACAGCATCTGTTTGATCAGCTTGTCGGTTTCGGCCATCTCGGGCGAGAAGGTTGCGATGATCCGTCCGGCAGCACGGATGTCAGCGACATTGCCCGGCTTGATTTCGGCGAGCGCCTGCTGCGAAACGGCGATCACGTCCTCGACCATGCGGGTGATCTGCCGGCGCATGATCTCGTTCGTGAAGCGGCTCGCCTCCAGATGCGGGTAGCGGGCCCTGACCTCGGCCATCAGCTTGGCGAGAAAGGGCACCTCCTCCAGCATATCGAAGGTCAGATAACCGGAGCGCAAGCCGTCATCGATGTCGTGCGTATTGTAAGCAATGTCATCCGCGATCGCGGCGACCTGCGCTTCAAGGCTGGCATAGGAAGCAATTTCGAGATCGTGGATCTCGCAATAATCGAGGATTGGCTGCGGCACCGGACCGCGGATGCCCTTACCATCAGGCGTCATTAATGGCCCATTGTGCTTGACGAGGCCCTCAAGCGTTTCCCAGGTAAGATTGAGTCCGTCAAAATCGGCATAACGGCGCTCGAGCTTGGTGACGATGCGCAGGGATTGGGCATTGTGATCAAAGCCGCCATAGGGCAGCAGCACTTCATGAAGCGCATCCTCGCCCGTATGGCCGAAGGGTGTGTGGCCGAAATCGTGAACAAGTGCCACACCCTCCGCCAGATCCTCGTCGAGTTTCAGGGCACGCGCCAAGGCGCGGGCAATCTGGGCAACTTCGATCGTATGCGTCAATCGAGTGCGGTAATGATCGCCATCCTGAGCAATGAAGACCTGCGTCTTGTGCTTCAACCGACGGAAGGCGGTCGCATGGACGATCCGGTCGCGGTCGCGCTGGAATTCAGAGCGTGTCGGGCTCGATCCTTCTTCGTAGAGCCTTCCACGCGATTCCCAGGGATTTGTCGCATAGGCTGCCTTTTCCCCATACCCGAAACCCAATGCATGCGTATCAATCGTCATTATCAATCCATTCCGGCATTTGGCTCCCGCACCGCTATCGGCGCGACAGTCGTTTCCCTGCAATCGGTCCCCGGCCCTGTCCGGCAGTACGGACATATGCCCGCTCTTCGTACATTCCGGCCCATTGACGCCGCTTTGCGGCCTTCATACCTATAGACAAGAAAACAGCAAAATGGTGTGTGGCTCAACCACGAAACCATAGCTGTCAACGGCCTGACTTTCATGATAAAGGCTACGGATATCAGCCGTTTGAAAGTTCGACGGCTTATTATTGGTTCTCTCCGGATCTTGACCCCGGCAGGAGGAAAATATGACTGAGGCAAGTGTTACCCTATCGGATGCTGCGGCCAAGCGAATCGCTGCTATCGTCGGCGCGGATGCCGGAAAGCGCGCTCTTCGCGTTGCCGTCGAAGGCGGCGGGTGTTCGGGTTTTTCCTATAAATTCGATCTCGTTGAAGGCCCTGAGGATGACGATATCGTCGTCGAAAAGGACAATGCGACCGTCCTGATCGATCAGCTGTCGCTGGTCTATATGGCGGGCTCGGAGATCGATTTCGTCGACAATCTTCTCGGCCAATCCTTTCAGATCAAGAATCCGAATGCAGTCGCAAGCTGCGGATGCGGCACCAGTTTCGCGATCTGATCCCTACCCTCTTTTTCCACAATTTGATGACCGGCCGGGAGCCTTCGCTCCGGGCCGGTTTTCATATGGGCTGTAGTCAAGCCGATCGGCTGCGGATACAACAAGGCGAAGCAAAGGAATGAGCCGCCCATGAAAATCGCCACCTGGAACATCAACGGCGTCAAAGCGCGTATCGAGAACCTCTGCCAATGGCTGAAGGACTCGAACCCGGACATCGTCTGCCTGCAGGAAATCAAAACGGTCGACGAAGGCTTTCCACGTCTGGAGATCGAAGCGCTCGGCTATCACGTCGAGACACATGGGCAGAAAGGCTTCAATGGCGTTGCGATTCTTTCGAAGACGAAACCGGATGAGGTGAGGCGCGGTTTACCCGGCGACGACAGCGACGAACAGGCCCGCTTCATCGAGGCTGTGTTCTCCGTTGAAGGACACGGCGCCCTGCGGGTCTGCTGCCTCTATCTGCCGAACGGCAATCCGGTCGATACCGAAAAATACCCCTACAAGCTCGCCTGGATGGAGCGCCTGCGCAAATTCGCCTTGGATCGCCTGGCCATGGAGGAGCCTCTGATACTCGCCGGCGACTACAACGTCATTCCGGAGCCACATGATTGTTTCGACCCGAAGGTCTGGGAGAGCGATGCCCTCTTCCTGCCACAGACGCGCCAGTCCTTCCGTCAGCTCGAACATCTCGGCTTTACCGATGCGGTGCGCGCGACGACGGATGCAATCAAGCTTTATTCATTCTGGGATTATCAGGCGGGCGCATGGCCGAAGAACAATGGCATTCGCATCGACCATCTGATGCTGTCGCCCGAGGCTGCCGATCGCCTCACCGCAACGGCAATCGAGAAACATGTGCGCGCCTGGGAAAAACCGTCGGACCACGTGCCCGTCATCGCGCATCTTGATTTCGGGAGCTAGTCCGTTCGGCTGCAAGCACACCGCGCGGCCCGAGCAACAACAACGTCAGTAAAGCCGGCGCGATCAATCGGAGCCGGCAACATCAAGCTGATGGGCCATGGAGACCGCTACGCGGCGGTCGTTCTCGTTGGCAACGGAGAATGCCTGCTCCTGCAGGTCTTCCATCCAGCTGCAGTCCTTCGGCTTGCACTTGTCCAGCGCCGCCGTCATGAAGGCGAGACCGCGGATGGATTGGCCTTCCTGGAACAGGATATTGCCGAAGACGGCCATGGCGCCCGGATGGCCGCTCTTGCGGGCCTGGTTCAGCCATTTCTTGGCCTGCTGAACATTGGTGGCGCCGCCCTCGCCGGACAGCATCATCTGCGCCAACTGGAACTGCGCTTCCGGAACGCCGAATGTCGATGCCACCTGGAAATAGAGCTGCCGGGCCTGGTTGAGGTCGATCTTCACCGGGCTGTTGGGAATGCCCGTCTTGTAGTAGCTCGCGAGCGCCAGCAGCGCATTGATGAAGAAGCCGGTGTCTTCCGAGCCCGGTTCCACACCCTGCTGGGCAATCTCGCTATAGATCTTGAAGGCTTCGAAATCGTTCTGCGCCACGCCGTCGCCATCGGCATACATATTGGCCAAGGCCCAGCGTGAGCCGGTATGGCCTTTTTCGGCGGCATAACGATAGGCTTCGACTGCCTCTTCCTTCTGTCCGTTCTTGTAGGCCTTAAAGCCGAACTTGAAGAGATCGAACGGACCTGATTCCTTGGTGACGCCGGCATTGATATCGAATGCCTTGGCTTGACCCGCCAGTACCACCGCGGTGGCAAGGGACAGGCTGAGCATCATGACTCTCGCTGATATGAACTCGGACTTAAACATAACAGTCGATTTCTTTCGCTCCATTCGGACCTGTCACGGCACTTGCATAATCGCCGCCAGCTTCACGAATGTTTTCCCTGATGGCGCACGAGACTGGATCGTCCTTCGAAAAGGCATTTCCTGTGGCATCCAACCGATGCTGTTTGCCACAATTGCGAGCATAGCTTGCAATTATGTCCAAACCAGCATTTGCGCGGCCGCTATCGCATCCCACCATCGAAGCAGCACCTTCGTTCGCCTTCCGATGATGGAGCCCAAAGATCGGCCGGCTGACGACTTCCCTTGGCAGACAACGCGTTTTCGGCTGCGTCGGAAGCATCGCAGCTCCGATCCCGAATTGTTGCTTATGCCAAAGTGGAAGTTCACCCATCGACCGCTTACGCACTTTCTACAAGCTTGCCCCTGTGCCCACGTAATCGCTGCTCCCCATTTGTGGCGGGAAATGGACAAATTGTAATCTGATCACGTGGCTGCAATGTCTTGAAATAGAGTGTTGCTAATTCGTCACAAAGATTTTATCGAACTTGAGATTTCTTTAACCATAAATCAGGCAAAAGGGGCGGTTTGCGTTCCGCCTTTTGCCGATCAGACAAAGAAACGTCGCGAGGCTCGGAAAAGCTCGCGACGTTGATGATAGAGTGAAGGATCAGTCAACTAGCTCCTTCAATTCAATGGCTTATCGTCAGAAGCTGACTTTCACCGATGTCTGAAGAGCGGCGACCAAGTCATTGCCGAAGCTATAGGTCGCATCATTGCCGTAGACGACACCGCCGCGCGTGACCGGTCCGGATTTGCCTGATGTCATGAGGCCGAGAGCGCCGCCGAAATTGAACTGAACATGCTCTGTCGCCTTATAGGCCACGCCCGCGCCGAGGGTCCATGTATCGGAGTTCATGCCATAGCCATCGCTTGTACCGCGATCCCAGGTCAGGCTGACGGCGCCGCTCCACTTGTCATTGAACTTGTGCCCGACACCGCCGGTGATCGTCCAGCCGTCCCTGTACAGCAGATCAAGCGAGGTAAGCTCTGTGGGGCCATTGGCTCTGCAGGATATGCTGCGCGTGGAGCTCGGGCAGAGCGCTATGCTCTGAAGGATACTCCAGTTGGTCCATTTAACCGATCCGAAGGCCAGCCAATCAGGCGCGATGCCGGTCTGTACCTTCCATTCCAGGGAGTCGGGAGCATCGGCCGAGCCGAAAACAGACGTTACCTTGCCACCGAAGCCGGGGACAACAGGTGGCGGTACTTCGGTCAGGTCGACGCTGCCCTTCAGGTTGTCGTATTTGACCCGGCTGTTGTAGACGAGGCTCGTGCGGAAGGCATATTCCGGAATTTCGTAGGCGATACCCGCGCGCCAGCCCCAGCCGTGACCGTCGATGTCAAGCGAACCCATGCCGTTGTAAATGGCTGAAATCGGAGCCGGAGTGGCGTAGACGAGGCGCGACTTGTAGCCGCTGACTTCCTGATAGAAACCGCCGCCGATCAGACGCAGCTGACCCGGACCCGCATCGAACTTGTACGAGCAGGTGGCCGAATAGTTGTTCGTGCGAACCTTGACTTCGGTTTCGTTATTGGCGCCGGCCCAATTTGAACCTTCGTTGAGATGGCCGCCGAAAGGCTGCGAATAGTCGGCCATGCAGTCGAGATCATCGGTGATGCCGATCTTGAAAGCGGCATAGGGAATGGCGTAATTTTCCGACGCATCCGTCGAACGGCTACGGTTGTTGAGGTTGCCGTCAGCCGGGTTGATGTCCTTGGCGTTCTTCAGTTTACGGTCGGGCATGACGTAAGTAACGCCTGACTCGAATACATAACGGCCTTTGTCGAAAAGCAAATCAATATCATAGCCGCCACGATCAAGGCCGCCCGCAAAAGCAGCGGTCGCGAAAGACGAGCTGATAACGAGTGTGACTGCGCTCCTCAACGCAACAGAAAATGCCATTGTATCTCCCCCACATGTGCATTCAGTGGTTTGATTGTTGCGACGATCGCGTGAATTGGCAATGTGGCCCACAAGAGCACTGGCCATGTAAGAGAGTGATTGATTTACGTAAGAAAACGAACGCCGCCTCTGAAAATCCATCGGTGTAGGTAATTTTTTCTTTCGAAATAGCATTTTTAGCCCCTAATAGAATCTCATTCTTCACGGCAACAATTCTGTTACAATATGACAACAGTTTTGCTTTTCGAGCGTGTCCAGCAACTTTAGGGGTAATCTGTTTCGCCTGTGCGAAACTGACGGCGGATCCAGGGTGTTAGATCCCGTCAATCCTATCGATTCGAGAGAAATAAACAAAAAGGCACGCGGCGAACACCGCGTGCCTTTTTCGATCCCAGATCTCTACTTCCTTAAGCGAATCGCGATTCCTCAGTTTCGCTTCTTGTGCTTTTCACCTTCGATCGCACGCGTGTCCTAGCCGGCCTCGCTGACGCGGGCCAGCGCCACCTTGAGGCTGGACTGCTGCCCCTCGAGCTCACCGAGGCGCTCGCGCTCGGCGGCCACGACGTCCGGATTGGCATTGGCAACGAACTTCTCGTTCGAAAGCTTGCCGGCAATGCGGGCAATTTCCTGATCGTTCTTGGCAATCGCCTTTTCGAGGCGCGCTTTCTCGGCGGAGAGATCGATGAGGCTGCCAAGCGGCAGGCAGATCGTCGCCTCGCCGACGACGATCTGAGCGGCACCCTTCGGTGCGGTATCGGCAAGCGAAACCGCTTCCACGCGCGCCAGCCGCTTGATGGCGGCATCGTGACGGAAGAGGCGCTCGCGCGTCAGGCTATTGGCATCGACAACAACCAATGGCGCCGTCGCGGCCGGCGGCACGTTCATTTCCGAACGAACGGAGCGAATGCCGGAAACGAGATCGATCAGCCAATTGATTTCATCGGCGGCGACATTGTCGGCATAGGACGGTGCCGGCCAATCCGCATGGCAGATCAGGCCCTCACGCTCCTGCCCCTCGCCTGCCGTGTGCGCCCAGAGCTCCTCGGTCATGAAGGGCATGAACGGGTGCAAAAGCTTGTAGGTCTCTTCGAGAACATAGGCAGCGCAGGACTGAGCCTCCGCCTTGGCATTCTCGTCTTCGCCATTGAAGATCGGCTTCAAGAGCTCAAGGTACCAGTCACAGAACTGATTCCAGATGAAACGATAGAGAGCGCCTGCGGCATCATTGAAGCGGAAGCTTTCCAGCGCTTCGGTAACGTCACGCTCCGCACGCGCCAGCTCTGTCAGGATCCAGCGGTTTACGGTGAGCTCGGCCGCTTCGGGCACGAAATGCGGATCGCTCTTTGCACCGTTCATTTCGGCAAAGCGCGTGGCGTTCCAGAGCTTGGTGCCGAAGTTGCGGTAACCGGCGATGCGGGCCGGATCGAGCTTCACGTCTCGACCCTGCGCGGCCATGATCGCCAGCGTGAAACGCAGCGAATCGGCACCGTACTGATCGATCAGTTCCAGCGGATCGATGACGTTGCCCTTGGACTTCGACATCTTCTGCCCGTTCTTGTCGCGAACGAGAGCATGAATATAGACCGTGCTGAACGGCTCGACGGGATTGCCGTTCTCATCCTTCATGAAATGCAGGCCCATCTGCATCATGCGAACGACCCAGAACGGAATGATGTCGAAGCCGGTCACAAGGAGGTTCGTTGGATAGTAGCGCGCCAGTTCCGGCGTCTCGTCCGGCCAGCCGAGCGTGGAGAACGGCCAGAGTGCGGACGAGAACCAGGTGTCGAGCACATCTTCATCGCGCGTCAGAATTTCGTCGGGCTTGAAATTCTCCAGCAGGTCCTCGACATAAGCCTTCATCGGCCCTTCATGCGAGAGATAGTGCTGGATCGCGGCCTGCAGCGCTTCTTCCTCGGATTTTTCGACAAAGACCTGCCCGTCCGGGCCATACCATGCCGGAATCTGGTGACCCCACCAGAGTTGACGGGAAATGCACCACGGCTCGATATTTTCGAGCCAGTTGAAATAGGTATTCTCCCAATTCCTGGGCACGAACTTGGTTCTGCCCTCGCGAACGGATTCCAGCGCGGGCTGCCCCAACGTCTTGTTGTCGACGAACCACTGTTCCGTCAGGCGCGGCTCGATCGGCACCCCGCCACGATCGCCATGCGGCACGGCATGCGTATGCGGCTCGATCTTGTCGAGCAGGCCCGCCTCTTCGAAGATACGAACGATGATCTTGCGAGCCTCGAAGCGGTCCTTGCCTTCCAGCTCGTCCCAGGCGCCATGCAGCGCTGCCGGATGATCGAGATCCTGGAGGAAGTCCTCGTTATCCTTGATGGTGATCGAGGCATCGACGTCCATGACGTTGATGGCACGCAGTCCGGCGCGCTTGCCGACTTCGAAGTCGTTGAAATCATGCGCCGGCGTGATCTTTACCGCGCCAGTGCCGGCAGTCGGATCGGCATAGGAATCGGCGACGATCGGGACCCTGCGGCCAACGATCGGCAGGATGACATGCTTGCCGACAATACCCCGATAACGCTCGTCTTCCGGATTGACCGCGATGCCAGTATCGCCGAGCATCGTTTCCGGACGCGTCGTCGCAACGACGATATAATCGCGCGTTTCGAATTCGGTCGGCTTGCCTTCCTCGTCGAAGGCGATCGGATATTGATAGGTAACGCCGGGCTCCAGCGGATAGCGCAAGTGCCAGAGATTGCCCTTCACCTCATGCTGCTCGACCTCCATATCGGAGATCGCCGTCAAGAGCTTCGGGTCCCAGTTGACGAGGCGCTTGTCCTTGTAGATCAGGCCTTCCTTGTAGAGCGTGACGAAGACTTCGAGAACGGCCTTGGACAGGCCCTCGTCCATGGTGAAGCGTTCGCGCGACCAGTCGCAGGACGCGCCGAGGCGCTTCAGCTGGTTGAAGATCAAACCGCCCGATTCGGCCTTCCATTCCCAGATCTTCTCGATGAAGGCTTCGCGGCCCATCTTGCGGCGATCCGGCTGCTGGCGCTCGGCGAGACGACGCTCGACGACCATCTGCGTGGCGATGCCTGCATGGTCCATGCCCGGCTGCCAGAGAACATCCTTGCCGCGCATGCGCTCGAACCGCACCATGATGTCCTGCAGCGTGTTGTTCAGCGCATGACCCATGTGCAGCGAACCGGTCACGTTCGGCGGCGGGATAACAATGGTGAAGGTTTCCGCGCCCGGCTTGGCGTTCGCACCGGCGCGAAAGGCGTCGGCCTCATCCCATTTTTGGGCGATCTTCGGTTCGACGGTGGCGGAATCATATGTTTTGTCGAGCATTTTATGACCGGATCTAGAGGACTGGGTGATGCGGGTTGTAAATAGGATGGCCGTGGGCAAGTCAATAAAAAAGCCGCCCCGGAGCCCGGAGCGGCGGATCAGCTACCCGAAGCTCAGGCTTGTCAGCGGCGCGGACCGCGGGCCACTCGTTCGATTTCTTCACGCACGAGACGTTCCACAAGGGTCGGCAAGTTGTCGTCGAGCCATTCCTGAAGCATGGGTCGGAGCATCTCTTGCGCCAGTTCATCGAGAGAACGGCGCGGGCCGCCATCGACGATGGCAGCCAGCTCTTCAAACGAGCGGGAAACCTGTGCGCCGGCGGCTTCCGACATCAGCGGCGATGCGGATACGGCCTGGGCCGATGGCGAGGATGCAGCCTCCGCTTGCACCGCAATGGTTAGTTCTGACGCCTCAAAAATCGGTGTCTCGGCGGATGCTGCGACCTGAGGCACCGCAGAGGCAGCCGTCGGCCTCTGCGCTTCCATCTCAGGTTCAACCTCGGCCACCGCCGGCATAACAGGCGGAGCGACCGGCGCGGCAACATCCGCAATGGCCTGTCTCAGGGGGGTGTCGGCGATCGGCTCGACGTGCACCTCGGCAAGGCGCGCAGCCATGGCGGGCGGCAGCTCGCGCGGCTGTGGCGGCTCACGCCCCGCATTCAGCAATGCGGCGGTATTACGCTCGGAAGCAGCACGCACACGCGCGGCAACATCGGCCAGCGACAGACCGCGGCCGCCAGCTTCCGGCTCTGCAACCGGCACCTGGGAGTTTGCCGCAACGAAACGAGGATCCTGTTCCGCTGCGCGCGCCCGATCGGCGGCAGCGAACTCTTCATCCACAGTCAATTGAATATCGTCATCACGCATGCCGGTGCCGGCGAAATGCGTTGAGGGAACCGGCTTGGCGCCTACGGGTTCGTTGCTTTCGATGATCCTGCGGATCGACGCCAGAATCTCTTCCATGGACGGTTCACGCACTACATTTGGCTGAGCCATATTCATCCCCGTTTTCCCATATTCAGCGACCGGAAACCCGCACCACAAACTCGCCAGGCGGCACCCGAATCAGGGCCACCCTAGATGACTGCCTTCGGGAAAAAAATCACCTGAAAAGCACTAAACCCGGTGATGCACAGTTTTGTTACGATCACGACGAATCGCTTTGCTAAGCACGATTCTGCCACAGGCGGCGACAATAAAAAACAGGCGCCAAAAGGCGCCCGTCGCAAGCTCAAAAATAGCTCGTCCAGAAAATCAGAAGACGAATTCCTTGGCCTTGGCAAAGCCCGGAAGCGGCTTGATCGAGGCGTTGAAGAAGACGTTTTCCGAGAAGGCACCGCGCTCGCGCATGAAAACGGTGGCTCGGGCGGCATGACCATAGCCGATGACCGTGATCAGGCGGCCGTCTTCGCCGAGCTGGTCAAGCAGGCCCTGCGGCAACTGCTCGATCGAGCCGTTGAGGAAAATCACATCGTAGGGTGCATCGGCGGCATGCCCCTTTTCAAGGTCACCGCCAACAACGGTTACATTGTCATAGCCAAGCGCGGCAAGATTGGTCTTCGCCTGAGCTGCGAGCTCCTCGTTGGATTCAAGCGCGATAACCTTGCCGGCGAGAAGCGAGAGGACGGCCGACACGTAACCCGTGCCACAGCCGACATCGAGAACCTTGTCGTCCTTGGTGATCGCGCCGAGCTGCAGCAGCTTTGCAAGTGGCGAGGCTTCCATGAGGAAGCGCCCGGGAGCGACCTCGATATCGCAATCGACATACGCCAGGAGCTTCGACTTCTCCGGTACGAAGTTTTCGCGCGGTACGGCGAAAAATGCATTCAACACGGAATGGGAGGTGACATCCGTCGTCCGGATCTGGTTCTCGACCATCTTCACGCGCGCTGCTTCGAAATCCATCTTATCCTCTTGCGCCCTTGGTGCCCGAACGGGCTGGCTCTACTTTCTGTTACGCGTGTCTTAATCGCCTGACGCTGCGCTTTCAAGGCATTGCCGCAACAGGCGCCGAGATTCATGGTGAGGCGTCGCCGACGAACAACAATCGACCCCTTAAATTCGAGCCAGCGCCTTTTGATACTCGGGATTCTGCAAGGATTGCTAATCCGCCATGTCCCAGACCGGAACGCCCGTTAGCAAAATGTTAACTTCACACGACCACGCTTCAGGACATTGGACCCGCCCGGGTGGGTGACCAATCGACCTTCCGGCCCGAAGCTATTCGGCCCAAACATTAAATTTGAATAGAAGGTGGCTGGGATGCCTGTTTCTCTCGTTCTTTTCGTCGTAACGTCGCTGCCGCTGGTGGTTTTTCTGGCCGCGAGCCTTTCCTCGATGATGTAGGTTTTCCGAATGAGGCTTTCGCTCTTCGCTGCCGCGCTTCTCCTTCTCTTACCCCAGGTCGCGTTGAGCGAGGAAACGTCAAGCGAGGATGAGCCGAAAGAGACAGCCCCGATCATCGGACATGTCGTTACCGGAAAACAGCTCGACGAATGGTGCGAAGAGGACCGAACGCTTGCGTCTGTCTATATCCAGGGCATTCTCGACGAGGCCCAGCGGACGAAGAGCCTGACAATCCGAGCCACGAAGCAGACTCCGAAAAACTCATCGCGCTATGAGCGCTACCTTCAACAGTTCGTCGGCGCTTTCTGTCTGCCGCCCGAGCTCAGCAATACAAAGGCGACGACAATAGCCTGCAAATGGATGGCGGAGCACTCCTGGCAGCTCGAGCGACCTGCCAGCTCGTTGATCGCACGCGCCTACAAATTCGCCTTTCCTTGCCTTGAGGAATAGTCGTTCTTCCGCAATGGTGGCTAAGAACCGACACGAGACAGCTAAAACTTTCGCTGAGGATTGAGAATCATCCGAAGCGACCACGCCCCTGCCCGTCCGCGGACCAAATACGCAACGGAACCGGTAGCTCAAGCGAAGATCTCAGTCAGGCCGCAGATCGCGAGGCTTGATGCGCGAAGACGTCACATCGCATTTGCGTTGACAATTACTAAGTACGACTTATAATTAGGACGCTGAATTTGATTGACCTCTAGTCCAGCGAAAGGCGGCCCAGTTTTTTCCCTAGACTGGACCGCTTTTGCTTTTGTGGAAGCACGAATTCTCTATTCATTTGCTTCGCACTTTCAGCACCGAACCGGATCGGCGTTCGATTGCATTTGTCACTTGGGCGATGCCCGAAGCTGAAACGCCGACACCCGCCATCCTCAACTCCCGCAACTCCTCAGTACCTTAAGCGTCATTTCAGTTTCGAATGCGACGCTGTGACGGGGATAGGGAGTATCAATGTCGTTACCGAAGTCGCAGTGGCTTGCGCTGACACCGGTCGAGCGCAGGAAGCTTGCTCGCCTAATTATGATTCGACTGCTGCCAATCTTCGGTGCTTTGGCACTGCTCGGTATCGTGTCGCTTATGATGTTTGCTCAATAGAGAATTTCGAAAGATCGAACGCGCCACCGCCGTCCTGCACACTGGGCAGGCAGATGCCGGACTACCCGTGATCGGAGCAAATGGAATAGGCACCAGATCATTGCTGGCAGCCAATGAGACAGAAAACCGAACATAGAACGGATTGCCACATTTAACTTCGGTATAGCTGAATGCTTCAGGCCCAAATCGCGCTGAAATTCCGCAGAAAAATCAATTGCTTATTGTTGATTAAGGGAAATTGGAGGCCTCGCCCGGAATCGAACCGGGGTGCAAGGATTTGCAGTCCTCTGCGTAACCACTCCGCCACGAGGCCATCCGAAAGCAATTTGCGTTGTGGTGGCGCGGATTTAGAATGATCCAAAGAAAACCGCAAGAGGCTTATTCTGAATTCTGTCCTTTTTTCACTCTGAAGAGAGAATTGCCCGCTGCTCGTGTGTAAGCCTTCAATGCGGGTGATGAAATGCATTGCGCCCAAGACGGCAGGAGCGTCGCAGATGTGCCAATATCGGCCGAACGGCTTTCATGCTGGAAAAGATGTCGTCACCGTCGACGTAAACGAGCAGAATGCGGGCGCTGTCGGCTTTTACGAGCGGCTCGGATTCAAGGGGACGGGGCGCGCCGATGTCGACGATCAGGGCCGCCCCTACCCGATCCTTCATTTGCGATGGCAAAGACCGACCGCGCCATGAGGCGCTGCTGCCGATGACGCTTCATTTCAGATGCTGTGGCGACCATCTTGGATTTTGGCGAACCGATGGAAACTGAGGGCGAAAATTCATTGCTGGATCGCGACGCAGCCATCCTATCGGGCGCCTGGAGCTGCCAGCCCATTCAGGTAGGTTATGGAAACCTGTGGTGGCTGTTAGCATTCGTACTACCGGTTTGTAAGCCACCCACGGACCGGACAGTGCCGCGTCCGACGAGACTACGCCCCCAGTAATGTCGTCGGACGCACCATGGCCAAGCGCCCATCAACCGCATCGCAACCAAGCGCGATTCCAGACGGTCTCTCACCTTCTCTTTTATAGAGTGATGCGCGTGCGCCACCACGGGTTTCGTTGCCGGGAATCGTTTCAATAGTTGCGACTCAGAAGAACCGCGACTCGGGCGGCCATCCGGATTGAGGGGCAATCGGCTGCGCCCGGTCTCAGGAGTGCCCATAATCATATGGCGGCGGCTTCCTGCCCTCGCCCGCCCCAAATCAGCGCGCGTATCGCCTTAACAGCCGGAGACGTAAACGCTTTCTGGACTTATAGAAGACAAGCCATCCAAACGAGATGGCAAACAGGCTGGGATCAGACGCCCCGTGAATTGCGTCATTTTTGCAACAACGCCGGTTTTCGAGTAGTGCACATATAGTTCCGTCCCCTTAGTATCTTGCCAAATCACTGAAGCAGGTTCAGGAAATAGTTCGCGAAGCTTATTACTTCGCACCTACTGATAGGGAACATGAACGGGATGGGGTTGGGCACGTCGTTTCTCGGCGCGATATCTCATGCCCAATCAAGAAAGATTGGAGTTATTATGAACATCAAGAGCCTTCTTCTCGGCTCCGCTGCTGCTTTGGCAGCAGTATCCGGTGCTCACGCTGCTGACGCTATCGTAGCAGCTGAGCCCGAGCCGCTGGAATACGTCCGTATCTGCGACGCATACGGCGCTGGCTACTTCTTCATCCCGGGCACCGAAACCTGCCTCAAGATCGGCGGCAAGGTTCGTACGGAAGGTGAATGGTACAACGCTTACAACCGCGACAGCCATCAGGGCACACTCTGGCACACCCGTGCTGAGTTGAACGTCGACACCGCGACCGACACCGAGTACGGTCCGCTGAAGACCGAAACCATCGTTCGTTGGGACTGGAACGACGGCGGCTCCACATCCACCAACCTGCTGTGGTCCTACATCAGCCTCGGCGGCTTCACCGTTGGTAAGAAGGACTCGCAGTACAACCTGTACATCGGTTACGCCGGCGACGTCATCAACGACGACGTGATCTATGACGGTCCGTACGAACTCAACCAGCTGACCTATGAATATGATGCCGGCAACGGCTTCTCGGCTGTGATCTCGCTCGAAGATTCCAACTCCGCCACGACCGGCTCGGCATCCTACGGTGCAAGCTGGTGGACGGACGACAAGACGAACCACTACGCTCCTGACGTCGTCGCCGGTGCCGGCTTCAAGTCTGGCGCATGGGGCTTCAAGGTCGTCGGCGGTTACGACTCGATCGTCGAAGAAGGCGCCATCAAGGCTCGTGTTGACGCTGACTTCGGCGCATTCACGGCCTTCTTGATGGGCGGTTGGAACACCGACGGCGACAAGCTCAACAAGTACGCAGGCACCAACCAGGACGTCTCCGCTTGCACGGCACCGAACGGTACCGTCAATGCATCGAAGTGCGGCTGGGGTGACTGGGCTGTCTGGGGCGGCGTTGGCGTTCCGTTCAACGACAAGCTGAAGTGGAACCTCCAGCTCGCCTATAGCGACTCGAAGATCTTCGAAGCAACCACGAACCTGAAGTTCAACCCGGTCAAGAACCTCCTGGTCGAGCCGGAACTGACCTACGTTCACTATGACTATGCCCACGACGACACCGTTTCGGGCATCCTGCGCTTCGAACGCAACTTCTAACCTGATCAGACTTGACCTCCGATCAGAGAAGGAAGGGGGCCGGCTTTCCCTGCCGGCCCCCTTTTTGTTGTAACACCCGCAATCAGCGGCTCCTCCTGCGATCAATACGCGTGTCATAAGGATCTCCAGTCAACGAAAAGGGGAACCTAGTCGCTGCCCTGGCGTTTAGCGATGAAAGGGACATGGCTGAATACAGGAGTTAGAATCTTGAAACACCACCTTGCCTCACTCGCCTTGAGCGTGACGCTGGCCATAGGCTCGGCGCTACCCGCCGCCCTGCCCGCAATGGCCGCGCCGCCGAGCAATCCATCCATATCGCGCGCGTCTGATATTATCCTTGTGCAAGAGCGTGGATCGCGCCGATGGGGCGATGACGACCGTCCCCGCTGGCGCGATCGCGATCGCCGTCACTGGCATGGTGACCGCGGCTGGGATCGCCGCCGTCATTGGGATGACAGATGGCGGGACGACCGTCGCTATCATCATCGCCGCCATGGCGGCGTAATATTCGAGATTCGGCCCTAGCGTACCGGCGCTGCGGGCAGTTGGCACATCGCAGCTGATGTGCCGGCTGCCAAACTGCCGCCACACGCAGGCAACCGGTCACTTCGAGGTATAACGCAAACGATACGGCCGCCACCGGAACTCCGGCAGCGGCCGTATGGGTTTAAGAGGAACCTGCGCCGGCCCTTAAGTCTTCCGATCAGCGGCAGACGCGCACGTGGCGCACAACCCAGCGCCCATGAATCTTGCGCTTTACCTTCTTCACATGGCAGTGATGATGATAGTGGTGATGACGATGATGATGCATCGGAGCGGCCTCGGACGGCACGCTGAAGGCAAAGACCGACGCCACAGCTACTGCAGAAGCAAGAATCAGATTTTTCATGTCGAACCTCTAAAGCATTGGGGGACTATGCTGCGCGGATCGCGCATTACGTTCATGCGCCGCATGGCATTAACGACACATGAACATGCTCTCACATTCGCGAGAGCAACCATACCTTGAACTAATTTTTTCAGAAAGACCACATATATCCACCCGAGAGATCCCTTGGCGGGCTCTCGACAATCACGAATGCATCATTTTGGCACGATCTCATTAGCCCGCTACCATTCACCATCCCGTGGGAAGAAAAGTGCAGCGCAAGATATTGTTATTGCACCGCAAAAATCCTGAATGAGTCATGCGCTCGATTTTCAGTCGTCCACCGAACGAAGGGGCAGCAGGCGCCGAATACGTTCGTCGCGAAGATAAAGACCACCCCACGCCATGACGCCGAGTAATAAACTTATAAGTTGTGGAGGCGACCCGATTTCTCCGAGACGCAGATGGGCGCAAATTGCACCGCCGAAGAACCCGGTCGTCAGGATCGCTCCAAGGACTGCCGTGCGCGGAATTGCGTAAAGAATGACGCAGACGAAGATGATCAAACCCACCACCGTAGCCAGATTGGCGGGAAAGCCCGTCTCCTCCATCTGCGCGCTGATCAAGGCTGGCGCAAACAGATCAACCGCCCCATCGGCCACCAATGCAAGAATCACAATTACGCTAAGAACCCATCCCACCGCCACTCCACCACGAAAGCTCGCATTCTCGGCCATCTTATCCCCCAAATGTGCCAGATTTGGCCCACATCCCCGATTGCCCCACCGGCATTGACGCCTGGCTGACAGGTGGCGGCAATCTGGCATGAATGGGAAAGACCGGTCAACGAAGATACCGCTGTCGAACCAGGCGAGCCTCGGCCGAAGTCAGTGCTGCGGGGCATGCACAATAAAACTGTAAAAATGTGCTGCTATAAGCCTGGCCGCACTCATCAGCTTTGATGAATTACGAACACAGGATTAAGTCAATCGGGCACGCTTGCTCCGATATCAGCTTCAATTCTGTAGAAGAAGAGTGGCTCCCCGGGCCGGATTCGAACCGGCGACCTGTCGATTAACAGTCGAATGCTCTACCGCTGAGCTACCAGGGAATGCGCTTGGCGCGGTGTGAGCGGGGTAATACAAATGCTTTCCCGATTTGCCAAGCGGTTTTTTCAAAAAAAATGCATTCTCTTGCATTATTTCCTCGCGCCACCATTTCCTGTGGATGACCGATCAAAGCGAAACGACAGCAAATGCCGATCGGAATGGCCGGAAAACCCGCCATTTTGGCATTGATCCCTCGACCCGCGAGCTGGTTTTCGGCTCCGTGAGAATTCCCCTACCTCGATCGCGTCTTGCCCGCGTCGGCGTGGGGATAGCCCTCATTTTCGGCGGACTGCTCGGCTTCCTGCCGGTGCTCGGCTTCTGGATGCTGCCGCTGGGCTTCATCGTGCTCTCGCACGATATGCCTATGGTGCGCCGTTGGCGCCGCCGCTTTGCCGTATGGTGGACGCGAAAACGCCGCCCGGCAAACTAACTCTTTTATCTTATCCCGCACGAACAGGACGAGCCGGATTGCCGACCACAGTCGCGCCAGCGGCAACATCCCTGGTGACGACCGCGCCGGCGCCGATGATCGCGCCGTCCCCCACCGACACGCCGCCGACTAGGATCGCGCCGCCGCCGATCCAGACGCTTCTACCGATCTTCACCGGCCGGGCGACTTCCAGACCCGCCCCGCGCAATTCGGCATCCCTATGATGTTCGGCGCAATAGATATGGACGCCCGGTCCCAGCATGCTGCCGTCACCGATGCGGACGCTGGCGCTATCGAGGATCGTGCAGCCGGCATTCATATAGACCCGACGGCCGAGCGAGATATTGATGCCATAGGAGCAATGAAACGGCGCCTCGATGAAGACGCTCTCGCCGATCTCGGCAAAGAGCGCAGACAAAGCCGGCGCAAGATTGCCCCGCTGGGCGGGCGGCATCGTGTTATGTGCATGCACTGCCTCGCGCGCCTGCCAGCGCAAGGCATCGAGCTCCGGATCGAAACAGCAGTACCACTCCCCCGCTGCCATTTTCTGCCGCTCGCTGAGACCCATATTCTCATTCCTCCAATGCCATCCGAACGTCCTGCCGGTGATCTTGCAACACGGCTCGGGGCACAGGCAAGGAGGACCATCGCGTCTTTCCAACCGACCAGCAATCTGTGGGCGAACAGGCGCAGCCCACACCTTTTGATCAGCAGAACCTCAAATGCACGATCCTGCGATAAGCGCTGCTCCGCAAAGCCGCTGCGCGTGTGAAAAAGCCCGTCAATGCGGGATTCTTGCCCACAACAAACTGTCACACAGCTTGTCTATAACGCCGCTACCGCGGACTTGCGCAAGGCCACCGGTTCCGAGCTTTCAAAAAGGAAATAGGGATTATGTCGAAACTTAAAAACTTCATTTCGGCTGCTACTGCCGGCGTCATGAGCGTCGCTTTGGCGATGCCGGCCGCTGCTGCTCCGACCAAGTTCGATTTCTGGTTTGGCCTTTCGGGCGACCTGGAACGCGTCGTCCAGACGCTCTGCAAGAACTTCAACGATTCCCAGAAGGATTATGAAGTTTCCTGCATCAGCCAAGGCAATTACGACGCCGCGCTGCAGAACACCATTGCCGCCTTCCGCGCCAACAAGCAGCCGACGATCGTCCAGGTCTATGACGTCGGCACCGCCACCATGATGCTTTCGGGCGCCTACTACCCGGTCAGCAAGCTGATGTCCGAAAACGGCTACAAGGTTAAGTGGGACGACTATTTCCCGGGTATCGCCCGCTACTACGCCACCTCCAAGGGCGAACTGCTTTCCTTCCCGTTCAATTCTTCGACCGCCCTGCTCTACTGGAACAAGGACGCCTTCGCCAAGATCGGCAAGACCGCCGCTCCGAAGACCTGGGAAGAAGCTGCCGAAGATATGAAGGCGCTCAAGGGCGCCGGCTATGATTGCCCGATGGCGATCAACATCTCCGGCAATGAAAGCTGGCAGCTGATGGAACAGTTCTCTGCCATCCACGACCAGCCGGTTGCCACCAAGAACAACGGCTATGACGGCCTCGACGCCCGCCTGACCGTCAACAAGACGAAGTTCGTCAAATACGTAACGGACCTCAAGAGCTGGTACGACCAGGGCCTCATCAAGATCAAGTCCAAGGACCTCGGCCAGGACATGGTTCAGGCCTTCGCCGCCGGCGATTGCCAGATGATCATGACCTCGGTCGGCGACCACGGTACGGTCGGCAAGACGCAGAAGGCCGGCATGAACTGGGATGTCGCCGAGCTCCCGGTTTACGCCGGCACCGAGCGCAAGAACTCGCTCGTCGGCGGCGCGTCGCTCTGGGTCCTCTCCGGCAAGTCGGCTGACGAGTACAAGGGTGCCGCAGCGTTCCTCGACTTCATCGGCAAGCCCGAAACCGCTTTGTTCTGGTCCACCAACACCGGCTACATCCCGGTCAAGAAGTCCGGCTTCGACTTCATGAAGTCCTCCGGTTTCTATGACAAGGCTCCATACAAGGGCCGCGAAGTCGCTATCGCCAGCCTGACCGCTTCCGAGCCGACCCCGATCACCCGCGGCGTCCGCCTCGGCAACTTCACGCAGATCCGCGCCGAATTCGGCAACCAGATGCAGGCCATCTTCGCCAATAAGGTCAGCGTCCAAGAAGGCATCGACAACCTGGTCAAGAACGGCAACGCCGTCCTCGACCGCTTCGAAGCCACCTACAAGGGCAAGCAGCTGCCGTAAGCAGCGCAAGCTCGCGACAGACAGCGTCCGCCGGGAACCCCGGCGGACGTTCGTTATGAGAGCAAGCGTGGCATCGGGATACCAAGCCGGAAGAGACAATGGAAAAGCGTATAACTTTCAGCAAATGGAGCGTCGGCATTCTATTCGCGGTGCCGCAGCTGCTCCTCATCTTCACCTTTTTCTATTGGCCGGCCGGTCAGGCGGTCTTCTGGTCACTGACGCTGCAGCAACCCTGGGGCGGCGGCAACATCTGGGTCGGTCTCGACAATTTCAAGTCCATTCTTGCCAATGCCGACTATTGGAACTCAGTCACGATCAGCATCATTTTCGCGGCCATCAGTACCACTATTTCCATGGGGGCCGCGCTGATACTCGCGGCTCTGACCGACCGGCAGCTGAGAGGCTCAAAATTCTATCGCGTGGTGCTGATCTGGCCCTACGGCATCGCAGCTCCCGCGTCGGCAATGGCCTTCCGCTTCATCCTGGCGCCCGAAGCAGGCTTCATGTCCGTCGTCAATCACTATTGGCCAGGCTTCTGGGACCCGGGCCTCGATGGCACGGCCGCGATGGCATCGATCATCGCCGCTTTCTCCTGGAAATATATCGGCTACAGCTTCATCTTCTTCCTCGCAGCCTTCCAGAGCATTCCCCGCTCTCAGATCGAGGCGGCTGCTATGGACGGCTCGGGCGTGCTTCGTCGCTTCTGGGATATCCAGCTCCCATTGATCACACCGACGATCTTCTTCTTGCTGGTCATCAACATCACCGAGAGCTTCCAGGATTCCTACGGCGTGGTCGACATTATGACCTCCGGTGGCCCGCACAACTCAACCAATCTCATGGTCTACAAAATCGTTTTCGACGGCTTCAAAGGCCTCGATTACTCAGGTGCGGCGGCGCAGAGCATTGTCCTGATGTTGCTGATCATCGTGCTTACCGTCTTCCAGTTCCGCTTCATCGAGAAGCGCGTGCATTACCGTTGAGGCCGACATGATCGAGCGCACACCCATTCTTAATTTCTTCACGCACCTGATCCTGTTCATCGGCTTCGTAGTCGCGGTGGGGCCCTTGGCCATCGTTGCCATCGCCGCGTCCCACAATCTCGCCGACGTCAACAAAGTGCCGATGTCACTGGTCCCCGGCTCAGACTTCTGGGCCAACATGCAAACAGCCTGGACGACTGCCAATCTCGGCCCCAAGCTGCTGAACAGTTTCATTTTCGCTGGGGGTGTCGCGATAGGAAAGGTGTTCATTTCGGCGATCACCGCCTTTTCGCTGGTCTATTTTCGCTATCCGGGCCGCCATTTCATTTTCTGGCTGATCTTCATAACGCTAATGCTGCCGCTCGAAGTGCGTATCGTGCCGACCTACGCAGTCGCGGCGAACGTCCTATCGCCCTTTCAAGGGCTTCTCGACATCACCGGCGTCACCTGGCTCATTCAAAAACTCACAGGCATCGAGGTCTCGCTGAATCTCGGCCTGCTCAACTCCTACCCTGGTCTGATCTTGCCATCGATCGCGACGGCGACGGGCACGTTCCTGTATCGCCAGTTCTTCCTGACGATACCGGATGAGCTGACGGAGGCCGCTCGCATGGACGGCGCTGGAGCGCTGCGTTTCTTCATCGACGTCCTCATACCGTTGTCGCGCACAAACATGGCCGCGCTCGGCACTATCATGTTCCTATGGGCCTGGAACCAGTATCTGTGGCCGTTGCTGGTCACAACAGATCCGGCATATATGACTGCTGTGATCGAGCTCAAATCGCTCATCCCGAACGTCGGTGGCCTTCCGGAGTGGCATATCGCCATGGCCGGTACGCTGATCGTCATGATCCCACCGCTTGCCATCGTCGTGCTGATGCAGCGTTGGGTGGTTCGCGGCGTGATCGCCACCGAGAAGTGACCTTGCTAACCTGCCGCGCGGCATTTGTGAGCGCGGCAGTTTTTTAACGAGAGCATATCGATCTGCATCGTGCAGTAACATCCCGAGCTAGACCGAGCCTTCTCTCCTCTTTGTAACAGATCAAAACCCATGATGCATCGACTTGGCTCCCGTCCGATGCCTTGCAATGCCTGCTTTCGTGTCATTGCCCGCAATCGCCGCCGGCTGACATTCCACGGGATATCCGCTCGTGAGCGGTCTCTGCCATCGGCAAGCTCCGTCGACCTACACAAATAAAAAGCCCGGAAGTCGGGAAAACTTCCGGGCTCAACTACTGAAAATTTATGTTTGAAATCAGCTCGCCAGCACCTTGAGCGGCGTGACGGAGGCAACGGCGTCTAGCCGCAGCCCGGTATCCTGGGCAAATAGATGCGTGTGCTGCTGCGGCAGTTCCAGCGCTACCGACTGACCGGTCTGGCCCGTCGTATGATCGGCAACGGCGACGGCAAAGCTTGAACCGTTGATATCGCAATGGATGACGCGGCCGGCACCGAGTTCTTCGACGAAATCGACCGTTGCCGGGATAGCACCGAGCGTGCCGGCAGGAACGAGGCGTGCATGTTCCGGCCGGATGCCGAGGGCGACCGGCTGGCCGGCATGGCGCTTGCCGATGTTGGCGTCGATGGCGATCGGAATGCCGTCGAAGATGAATTGCTCGCCATTGGCCGCGAAGGTGCCTTCCAGGAAATTCATGGCCGGAGAGCCGATGAAGGAACCGACGAAACGGGTGCGCGGCGTGTTGTAGACCTCGAGCGGCGTGCCGACCTGCTCGACATTGCCCTTGTACATGACGACGAGCTTGTCGGCGAGCGTCATGGCTTCGACCTGATCATGCGTCACGAAGACCGATGTTGCCGACAGGCGCTTGTGCAGCCGGCGGATTTCGACGCGCATCTGCACGCGCAGCTTGGCATCGAGATTGGAAAGCGGTTCGTCGAAGAGAAAGACCTTCGGCTCGCGGATGATGGCACGGCCCATGGCGACGCGCTGGCGCTGACCGCCGGAGAGTTCGGCCGGCTTGCGAGCGAGGAAATCCTCGAGGCCGACGATCTTGGCGGTTTCCTTGATGCGGCGATCACGCTCTGCGCGCGGCACGCCGGCAACCTTGAGCGCATAGCCCATGTTGGCGGCGACATCCATGTGCGGATAGAGCGCGTAATTCTGGAAGACCATGGCGCAGCCGCGCTCACGCGGCTCGAGCTTGTTGACAACCTTGCCGTCAATAATGATCTCGCCCGAGGTGATGTCCTCAAGGCCGGCGATCATGCGCAGCAGCGTGGACTTGCCACAGCCGGAAGGTCCGAGGATGACGACAAATTCGCCCGATCGGAAATTCAGGTCGACGCCATGAACGACCGGGTTGCGTCCATAGGCCTTGCGAACTTGTTCGATGCGGATTTCCGCCATTTTAATCTTCCCCGCCTGTCCATTCTCGGCACGTCAATCGGGTGGACTGCTAGCGAATTTGCATTACAGAACAGTGACAAGCATTCCTATATCATAAGCGGCATCCAGTTTTCCTTACGAGAGTTGCGTGTGGCATCCGCTTATGTAACGCGCGGTAGTGGAACCATTTGACGGCTGGCACCGTATAAGGGTTTTCGCCTTTATAAGACATGCGAGACACAACAGAGGATGGGCGATCGGCCAGGACCATGACGACACCGACAAAAGAGCCGAGCCCCGTTCTCCTATGGTTTCGCAAGGATCTCCGCCTCGACGACAACCACGCGTTACAGGCGGCGGCAACTTCAGGCCGCGCGGTAATTCCCGTCTATATTCGCGAGCCGGGCGTGACGGAGCGCGGGCCGCTTGGCGGAGCGCAGGAATGGTGGCTACATCATTCGCTCGCCGCCCTGCAAACCGCCCTCGATGGCCTCGGGAGCAGGCTTATCCTCCGCCAGGGCAATGCGCTGACGGTGCTCGAAAAACTTATTGAGGAAACCAAGGCTGAGGCCGTCGTCTGGAACCGTCGATACGACCCGGCCGGGATCGACGTGGACACCCAAATCAAGAAGGCGTTGCGGAGCAAGGGTATCGAGGCCAACAGCTTTGCCGGCCAGCTGCTGCATGAACCGACACGCCTGCGCACGGGCGCAGGCGACCATTACAAGACTTACACGCCCTTCTGGCGCGCATTCGAGCAATCCGGCGAACCGCCGTTTCCGATAGAAGCGCCGGCAAAGCTCCTCGCACCCGGCCGCTGGCCGCAATCGGACACGCTCGCCTCTTGGTCAATGCTGCCCACCAAGCCGAACTGGGCATCAGAATTTACGGACATGTGGAAGCCGGGCGAAGCCGCGGCGCAAGAGAAGGTGAAGGACTTCATCGATGGCGCCATCGATGATTATGCGGTCGGCCGCGATTTTCCGGACAGACCGGCAACCTCCCTGCTCTCGCCGCATCTGGCGCTCGGAGAGATTTCGCCTGCCCGTATCTGGCATGCGACGCGCCGACTGGCCGACAATATCGCCAAGGATAACGTCGTCCGCTTCCGCAAGGAGCTGGTCTGGCGCGAATTCTGCTATCATCAGCTCTTTCATTTCCCGAAGCTCAGGACAGAAAACTGGAACGATCGCTACGATGATTTTCCCTGGCTATCCGATACCAAGCTGCTCACAAGCTGGCAGCGCGGGCAAACCGGTTATCCGATCGTCGATGCCGGCATGCGGCAGCTTTGGCGCCATGGCTGGATGCATAATCGTGTCCGCATGATCACCGCTTCCTTCCTGATCAAGGATCTGCTGATCGACTGGCGTGACGGGGAAGCCTGGTTTCGCGATACGCTCGTTGATGCCGATCCGGCCGCCAATACGGCAAACTGGCAGTGGGTTGCGGGCTCCGGCGCCGATGCCTCGCCGTTCTTCCGCATCTTCAACCCGGTGCTGCAGGGCGAGAAATTCGATCCGGAGGGCGGCTATGTCAGGACCTTCGTGCCGGAGCTAGCCACCCTCCACCGCAAATATATCCATCGGCCGTTCGAGGCGCCTGATGACGTGCTCAAGCGTGCGGGCATAGAACTCGGCAAGCACTATCCTCGGCCGATCGTCGATCATGCCATGGCGCGGCAGCGCGCACTCGCCGCCCATGCATCGCTCAAAGATGGCGGATAGGCGCTATTCGGCCGGATGCGCGGTTATGCGCGGCCCTACCGATCTGCGCTTGCTGCCGCTCCCGAGAAAATACCTGAGCGCCTTGAAATAGAGGCCGTAGGGCAGCAACTTCAACAGTTTTGCCCGATAGACCAGGCTCTTCGGGAAACTGATGTCGAAGGATGGGGATTTCAATCCGGCGGCGATCGCATCAGCCGCCTGCTGTGCCGACACGATATCAGGCATCACGACCTTGTTCTGTGCCGTCAATGGCGTGTCGACATAGCCTGGAGTTATGAGCTGGATGTGGATGCCCATGCGGTCGAGCTCGAAGTTCAGGCTTTCGGCCATGTTGATCAGTGCGGCCTTGCTGGCCCCATAGGCCGCACCGCCGGGAAGTCCGCCATATCCGGCAACGGAAGATACAAGGGCAACCTGGCCATATCCCCGAGCCCGCATATGCCGCACCGCCGGAACGAGACAATTGACGACACCGTGAAGATTGACGGCAAAGCTGCGCTCGAAGACTTCGTGATTGAGGTCTTCTCCCCGGGCTGGCAGATAAATCCCGGCATTCAAAACTGCCAGAGCAACAGGGCCATGCTGGTATTCGATCGCGGCGACAGTGTGCTCCATATCCTCCGTGTCGGATACATCGCCATCGAGCACGACGATGCTGCCGGCAAGCGCGCTGGCCTCTGCCTGCAGCGCCAGAAGCTTATCGTGGCTGCGAGCCGTAACGGCAACCTTATATCCCTCTTCAGCCAGTTTCAGCGCAAGCGCGCGGCCGATACCGGAACTGGCGCCGGTGATCCAGACCACTCCATGTTCAGGACGTGCGATGAACGGGCTCATGGCTCTTCTCCTTGGCTGGCGGCCGCCTACATCAAACGCTTTCAACAGCGACCGTCGTGGCATTTTAGAAATAGCGTATCATTGTGGCCGCTTTCGGCCAGACTGACGGCTTCATCGGGAAAACAATGTCACCAATTGGAGACTGCGGGCTTGGATGAAAGAGAGAGGCCAAGAGACCCGCCAAGTCGAATTTTGCGAGGCAAAGGAGTAGCAAGGAACAGAATTTCTTGCCTATGCCGCCTTGTGAAGGGAAAAGACCGTTCTTACAGTAGTTGCGAACAGAAGGCAGATTCCGATGACCGTCCATCCCTCCGTCCTAGAAGCAATTGGCAATACGCCGTTGATCAAGCTCAAGGGCGCCTCAGAGGCGACGGGCTCGACCATTCTCGGCAAGGCCGAATTCCTGAATCCCGGTCAATCGGTGAAGGATCGCGCCGCGCTCTACATTATTCGCGATGCCGAGAAAAAGGGGCTACTGAGGCCGGGCGGCGTCATCGTCGAGGGTACGGCCGGCAATACCGGTATCGGCCTGACGCTGGTTGCCAAGGCACTCGGCTACCGTACCGTCATCGTTATTCCTGAGACACAGAGCCAGGAAAAGAAGGATGCGCTGAAGCTGCTCGGCGCCGAATTGGTTGAGGTTCCCGCCGTTCCCTACAAGAACCCGAACAACTATGTGAAGGTTTCGGGCCGGCTGGCCGAACAGCTCGCAAAGACCGAGCCGAACGGCGCGATCTGGGCCAACCAGTTCGACAATGTCGCCAACCGTCAGGCCCACATCGAGACGACCGCCAAGGAGATCTGGGCCGACACCAACGGCAAGATCGACGGCTTTATCTGCTCGGTTGGCTCCGGCGGCACGCTGGCGGGCGTCGCCATGGGGCTGCATGCCTTCAACAAGGACATCAAGATCGGCATTGCCGACCCGGAAGGTGCCGCGCTCTATGAATTCTACAAGAATGGCGAGCTGAAATCCTCCGGCTCCTCGATCACCGAAGGCATCGGCCAGGGCCGCATTACAGCGAACCTGGAAGGTTTCACGCCCGATTTCGCCTATCAGGTCACCGATGCCGAGGCACTTCCTTACGTCTTCGATCTGGTTGAACACGAGGGCCTGTGCCTCGGTGGCTCTACGGCCATCAATATTGCCGGCGCGGTTCGTCTCGCCAAGGATCTCGGTCCCGGGCATACGATCGTGACCATCCTGTGCGATTACGGCAATCGCTATCAGTCCAAGCTCTTCAATCCCGACTTCCTGAAGTCGAAGGGTTTGCCGCTGCCAAGCTATTTGGAAAAACGGGCTGAAATCGCCGTCCCATACGAAACAACAGCGTGATCATATGACCGTCCATGCCCTTTATCGTGACGATTTCTATCTCTCGACTGCGGAAGCCGTCGTCACCGCGATCCACGAAGATGGGGGCATCGAGCTCGATCAGACCTGCTTTTACGCAACCTCAGGCGGCCAGCCGGGTGATACAGGTTTCCTGGAGCGCGGCGACGGCTCTAGGATCATGCTCGGTCAAACGAAGCATGGGCCGATCAAGGACATCATCATCCATGTTCCACTCGAGGGCCAGCCATTGCCCATCGTGGGCGAGAAGCTGGTGCTGCACATCGACTGGGCGCGGCGCTACAAGCTGATGCGCATGCATACGGCCTGCCATCTTCTTTCGGTGGTCTGCCCCTATCCGATCACGGGCGCGGCAGTCGGCGAAGATGAAAGCCGCGTCGATTTCGACATGAGCGAGACGATCGACAAGGATGAAGTAACGGCGAAATTGATGGCGCTCGTCAACGAAAACCATCCGGTTTTCGTCCGCTGGATCACGGATGAAGAATTGATTGCCAATCCCGGTATCGTCAAATCCAAGAATGTGCGCCCGCCAATGGGCCTCGGTCGTGTCAGCCTTGTCTGTATCGGCGAGGATTCGGCCATCGACAGCCAGCCTTGCGGCGGCACACATGTGTCGGAAACGCAGGAGGTCGGCGCGATCCACATCGCCAAGATCGAGAAGAAGGGCAAGGAAAACCGCCGCTTCCGCATTCGCTTCGGCGCGCCGACCGACGAGAATTGACCGGGCAAGCGCCTATATCTCGATATCAAGACCAATAAACCATAGCAGGGAGTGATCATCATGGCAGCGGACAAGAGCCGTTTCGTCGTATCCGCCGACTGGCTGCAGGCCGAGCTGGGTGCCAAGGATCTGCGCATCCTCGACGCGTCCTTCTATCTGCCGGCACAGAAGCGCGATGCCGATGCCGAATATGCCAGCGGCCATATTCCCGGCGCCGTCCGCTTCGACCAGGACAAGATCGCGGATCATTCGACCAACCTGCCGCATATGGTCCCCTCGCCCGAATTCTTCGCGTCCGAAGTCGGCAAGCTCGGCATCAGCGAGAGCGATCGGATCGTGGTTTATGATGGCCCGGGCCTGTTTGCTTCGCCGCGCGTCTGGTGGCTGTTCCACATCGTCATGGGTGCGCCGAATGTTTTCGTGCTCGACGGCGGTCTGGATGGTTGGAAGGCCGAAGGGCGGCCGCTGGAGACGACGACGCCCAGCTTGGCGCCGGCAACGTTCAAGCCTAAGTTCAACGGCAGCCGCGTCGTCTCGTTTGAAGAGATGCGAGAAATCGTCGACAGCCATTCCGTGCAAATCGCAGATGCCCGCAGTGGCGGCCGTTTCGCAGCGACCGAGCCAGAGCCGCGCGAAGGCATGCGCTCGGGCCATATGCCGGGCGCGAGAAGTCTGCCATCCGGCGTCTTTGCTACGAATGGCAAGTTCAAGTCGCTACCGGAATTGAGGGAAACCATCGAGAAGGCCGGCATCGATCTCGACAAGCCTGTGGTGACGACCTGCGGGTCCGGCATTACCGCCGCCATCATCACGCTGGCCCTCGAATCCCTCGGCCACGGTAACAATAAGCTCTATGACGGCTCATGGTCGGAATGGGGCAGCCGGGCGGATACGCCCATCGTCACAGGTCAAGATTGAGCGTATCGATCGTGAAGACGCCCTCCTCCATCAAGGTTCATATCACGCGCCTGGAAATGACTGCGCCGCCCAAGGCCAGCCTGCCGGTGCCGGTCAATATCCAGACTGCGATCATGCGGGCGCCTGGCATTCCGCTGCCCTTCTATCGCTATCTCTATCGCCAGGTGGGCGCTCGCTGGCATTGGGTGGAGCGTCTGCGCCTCTCCGACGAGCAATTGACCGCTATTCTTCACGACCAACGCAACGATATCAGCGTGCTTTACGTCAATGGCGCGCCGGGTGGATTCTTCGAATATTTCCGCAGGACGAGGAGACGATCGAGCTTAGCCATTTCGGCCTCATCGAACACGCACTCGGCCTCGGTATCGGCAAATGGTTCCTGCTGCAGTCGCTCTACGCCATATGGACGCTGAACCCGCAACGGATCATCACGACCACGAACAATCTCGATCATCCCAGGGCGCTGCAGCTCTATCAGATGTTCGGCTTCTCACCGATTTCGACCGGCGAAGGCATCGTCCGGCCGCTGAGTGACAAGGAACTGCTTGAGCTCGCCAAGAAGAGCTAAGGGTTAGCTTTCGGCAGGAATCGGGTGGTTTCGCTTCTTGTTCGGGCGCATCACATGGCAAGTCTCGAAAGGAGCTTTGCCATGCCTTCCATCGCCTTTGCAGCCATGCCCACCTCCGATGCCGAAGTTCTGTGGAACGGCGGCGTCGATGCCTATGGTCACCGGCCGGAGACCATGATTTCCGATGGTCCCGGCCATCCCTGCCGCCACTGCCTGCGCAATATCGATGCCGGCGAGGAGCTGCTCGTCTTCGCCTATCGCCCCTTCCCGGAATTGCAGCCCTATGCGGAGACGGGACCTATCTTCCTGCACAAGACGCCATGTCAGCGCTACGAAGCAGAAGAAATCCTGCCGCCGGTGCTGACGACCAGCAAGGATTTCATCGTGCGTGGTTATGGCAAGAACGACCGCATCGTCTATGGGAGCGGTGCTGTGACGCCGACCGGCGATATCCCAGCCTATGCAGCTTCGCTGCTTGAGCGGCCCGACATAGCCTATGTCCATGTCCGCTCGGCCCGCAACAATTGCTACCAGTGCCGGATCGATAAAATGGGAGCGCCGGCATACGCGGATGCCGGCGCCTCCATCTGACGTGCACGCGTTGGGCTTTACGCGACGTTCAGAATGCTTTCGGGTGCAACGGCTTCATAGCCGAGCGCCTCGGCCACTGGCCGGTTGGTGATGCGGCCCTTGTGGACATTGAGGCCATTGCGGAGGTGCTTGTCTTCCGCGATGGCGCGCAGGCCACGATCGGCCAAGGCGAGACCGTGATAGATCGTGGCGTTGTTGAGCGCATGGGCCGAGGTGACGGGAACCGCGCCCGGCATGTTGGCGACGCAGTAGTGCACGACGCCTTCCACCACGTAGGTCGGATCGGAATGCGTCGTCGCATGCGAGGTTTCGAAACAGCCGCCCTGGTCGATAGCGACATCGACGATGACCGAGCCCTTTTTCATGCCCGACAGCATTTCGCGCGTCACCAGCTTCGGCGCGGCGGCACCGGGGATCAACACAGCACCGATGACAAGATCGGCGGAAAAGACCTCTTCCTCCAGAGCCTGGATGCTGGAATAGCGTGTATGGACGCGGCCGTTGAAGATGTCGTCGAGCTGACGCAGGCGCGGCAGCGAGCGATCGAGGATGCTGACGTCGGCACCGAGGCCGGCTGCCATCTTGGCCGCATGCAGGCCGACGACGCCGCCGCCGATGATCGCCACCTTCGCCGGCAGCACGCCGGGCACGCCGCCGAGCAGGATACCGAGGCCGCCATTGGCCTTCTGCAGAGCGGTTGCACCCGCCTGGATCGACAGGCGGCCGGCGACTTCGGACATCGGCGCCAGCAGCGGCAGGCCGCCGCGCTCGTCGGTCACGGTCTCGTAAGCAACAGCGGTCACGCCCGAGGCGAGCAAGCCCTTGGTCTGTTCCGGATCAGGGGCCAGATGCAGATAGGTGTAAAGAAGCTGGCCTTCGCGGAGCTGTGCCCATTCCGAGGGCTGCGGCTCCTTGACCTTCACGATCATGTCGCACTTCTCGAAAATATCCTTGGCGCTTGCGGCGATCTTGGCGCCGGCAGCCGCATAGGCGTGGTCATCGGCACCGATGCCGGCACCGGCCTTTGTCTCGACCCAGACTTCGTGGCCATGGGCGACATATTCGCGAACGGATGCCGGCGTCAGCCCGACGCGGTACTCGTGGTTCTTGATTTCCTTGGGGCAGCCAACGCGCATTTCATTCCTCCTCGAATGCTTTTGCGTCTTTCATTTTCTCCAAGTGAAATCAGACCACCACCGTCCCGCAATGTCCTTGCAAAGACGATTTGCGCTGCAGTCATTTTTCGTGATTTATTGCGCAAATAGGAATTTCTTCGAAAGATCTTCGAATGTCCGACCTCGATGCCATCGATCATTCGATTCTGCGGATGCTGCAGCAGAATGCCAGGATCACCAATGCGGAACTGGCCGAGAAGGTCGGTCTTTCCCCCTCCGCCTGTTCACGCCGGCTCGACATCCTGGAAAAGAGCGGCGTCATCGACGGCTATCACGCGCATCTCTCGCACAAGGCGCTTGATTACAAGATGATCGCCTTCGTGCACATCTCGCTATCCGGTCAGTTCGCTAAGACGCTTTCGGAATTCGAAACGGCGGTGAAGCGCTGCCCCAACGTGCTCTCCTGCTACCTCATGTCGGGGGAATACGACTACATACTCCGGGTCGCCGCGCGGGACCTCGAAGACTATGAGCGCATCCATCGCGACTGGCTCTCCGCCCTGCCCCATGTCGTGAAGATCAATTCCAGCTTTGCACTGCGCGAGATCATCGACCGGCCGAATGTCGGCTTGTGATCTTCGTCAGCACATATCCAGCAGCAATGCGCGATGATCGGACACCTCTGGCTCCGCGACAGGATCGAAACGGATGACCTCGACATTCGATGTCACGAGCATGTAGTCGGCAAAACGCGGCTGCTTCTTATAATGCGAGGTGCGCGTGTCGTCATGTCCCCGTGAAGTGACGAGATCGACAAGCCCCAGGCTGCCGAGGATCTCGAAGGTCTCGCTATCCGGCAGCACGTTGAAGTCACCGCAAACCACCAGCCGATCGCCCTCTTGCCGAACCTGGCGAATGATCTCAACCAGCGCTTGCGCCTGATGGCGCCGGGCCGGCGTATCGCCCTTGCCTTCCAGATCCCGAAGGCCATGCATATGAGCAATGGTGACGGGATAGCCGCGCTCATAGTGGAAAAGGCGGATGCAATGGGCATTGCGGGAGCGCGGATGCGGTCCATAGCCATCAGCAGAAAATTCGCCGTGAACGAAACCGGCTCCCTGGCCGATGATCGGATAGGTTCTGCGCACGAAGGTTGCCATTCCGAATTCAGAGTCCAATCGCGTGTCACCGTCGAAGAGATCGCCTCGCGCGACGGGGAGGAAGAAGGCATCATAAGCCGGCAAAGCAGCTTTCAGCTCCTCGAAAAGATTGGCACGCTGCGGAAGCTCGATTCCGTGATCGCGATAAACCAGCCATTCGGATTGTGCGTTGTGTGTGCGGACCACTTCCTGCAGGCACAGAACATCCGCCTCGACATCGACGAGATAGGGTATCAATGGCTCATGCAGCCGCCCGCCCCATGCATTCAAAGAAACGATACGCATATCCCGCACCTCTCATAGTCACATGGCCGATCGCAGCGGCCATCTCGATACGGTACCGATTCGGGACGCCCGGCTACAATTTTAGCGATTATGCTAAACATCCCGCAAGGCACATCTGATATCCAAATCGAGAAAAAGACGGATGAGCCGGGATAACATCATGCAGTTCTCTTCGAAATCTCCCGTTCAGGGCAATCTGAAAATAAAGACACGCGGCTCGCCGCGCCATCACGCGCGGCTCATGGGGCAGGTTCGCTACTTCACCAAGCTTGTCGCCGGCCGCGTCGTCGATATTTCGACAAGCGGCATCGCGCTCGATCTGCAGGCGCCGCTCTATGCAGCGGCGGGCAGCAAGGTTCGCGTCGAGTGCGACGATATCGGCCTACTGGATGGTTTCGTGCGCTGGGCTCACAACGGCCGCATCGGCATCGAGTTCGATCGCTCGTCCAATGCCTCGGCTAAGGTCGCCTCCTATTTCCGCTTTTTCCACAAGGACATAAAGCCGGTTCTCAAGCGCTGATCGAATGTCGGCGCAAGCCGGCTACGATCCACAATAAGCCTGTCACATTCCTGGTGCACACCTTCAAAAATCGTCCTAATCTCGCTCGCCCGAGAGATGATCGACGGACCATAGCCCCATCGTTGAAGGAGTGCCTTATGTCTTCCATTCTGGATTTGCCCAGCATGTCGCGCCGTTCCCTGCTGCAAGGCCTCAGCGCCACGGCGGCGCTGATCGTGCTGCATCCTTTCGCAGCCCGCGCTGCGAGCAATCAGGCGCATCTGCGCCTCATGGAAACGACCGACATTCACGTCAACGTCTTCCCCTATGACTACTATGCCGACAAGCCGAACGACACGATGGGCCTGACGCGTACCGCAACGATCATCGACAATATCCGCGCCGAGGCCACAAACTCGCTCCTGATAGACAATGGTGACGTGCTGCAAGGCAATCCGATGGGCGATTACATGGCCTATCAGCACGGCATGAAGGATGGCGACGTCCATCCGGTCATCAAGGCGATGAACACGCTCGGCTACTCTGTGGGCACGCTCGGCAACCACGAATTCAACTATGGCCTCGATTTCATGTTCAAGGTGCTGGCCGGCGCGAATTTCCCGTTCGTCTGCGCCAACCTGACCAAGGGCAAGCTCGCCTCCGATCCCACCAAGGACGACCTGTTCTTCAAGCCCTATCTGATCCTTGAAAAGAAGATCAAAGACGGCGCCGGCAATGAAAGCCCGATCAAGATCGGCTTCATCGGCTTCGTGCCGCCGCAGATCATGCTTTGGGACATCAAGAATCTCGAAGGCAGGGCGCAGACGCGCGATATCGTCGAAGCCGCCAAGGCCTGGGTTCCGGTCATGAAGGCCGAAGGCGCCGATATCATCATCGCCCTCTCCCATTCCGGCATCGACGGCAGCGGCCCGAGCGAGAAGATGGAAAACGCTTCGCTTTACGTCGCTGCGGTCGACGGCATCGATGCCGTCTTCACTGGCCACCAGCATCTTGTCTTCCCCGGCCCAAAGACCTGGGATGGCATCAAGGACGCCGATCCGGTCAAGGGAACGCTGCACGGCAAGCCTGCCGTCATGGCCGGCTTCTGGGGCTCGCATCTCGGCCTCATCGACCTGCTGCTCGAAAAGGATGGCAAGAGCTGGAGGATCGTCGACTTCACCTCCGAAGCACGCCCGATCTACCATCGCGACGACAAGAAGAAGGTCATCGCTGACGTCACCGACAAGAAGGAAGTCGTCGAAGCCGCCAAGGCCGAGCATGAGGCGACGCTGACCTATGTCCGCACGCCCGTCGGCAAGACCTCTGCGCCGCTCTATTCCTACTTCGCGCTGGTCGCCGACGATCCCTCTGTGCAGATCGTCAGCCAGGCGCAGATCTGGTACATCAAGAACATACTGAAGGAGACGCAGTACAAGGACCTTCCGGTTCTGTCGGCTGCAGCGCCCTTCAAATGCGGCGGGCGCAACGGCGCCGACTATTATACGGACGTTCCCGCGGGCAATATCGCCATCAAGAACGTCGCCGATCTCTACCTTTATCCGAACACCGTCCAGGCCGTTGTCATCAATGGCGCGCAGGTCAAGAATTGGCTGGAAATGTCGGCCGCGATGTTCAACCAGGTTCAGCCGGGTGCCAAGGATGCGGACCTGATCAACAGCAGCTTCCCGTCCTACAACTTCGACGTCATCGACGGCGTGACCTACCAGATCGATGTCTCGCAGCCGCGCCGCTTCGGCGATGACGGCAAGGTTCTGAATGCCGATGCAAACCGCATCCAGAACCTGCAGTTCGATGGAAAGCCGATCGACCCCGCACAGAAGTTCTTGGTCGTCACCAACAACTACCGCGCCGGCGGCGGGGGCAACTTCCCGGAAATCGCGGCGGACAAGGTCGTCTACCAGGCGCCGGACACCAACCGTGACGTCATCGTGCGCTATGTCCACGAGCAGGGCACGATCAACCCGACCGCCGACGGCAACTGGACCTTCAAGCCGCTGGCGGACACGACCGTGCGGTTCCAGAGCTCGCCGAAGGCAAAGGATTTTCTCGATCAGGTCAAGAGCGTCAAGATCGAAGACGCCGGCGAAGGTGCCGACGGCTTCCGCAACTACCGGCTAGTGCTGTAAGCACGAATGCTATCGTCCTCTCCTCTCATTTGGGGAGAGGACTTTTTCACTCCGCCGCCAGACGCTTGTCTCCCGGATGGAACATCTCGACAGCAGACTTGAAGTCCTCCTGATTCGGGCATCGCGACAGACGATCACGGAAAGCTTCGATCATCCAGGCAGCCGCAGGGCCAGGGGGATTGTCCACCTTACGGATGGCATAGAGCGGATATTCACTCTGGTCGTAGGCATCGAGAGCCAAAGGCACCAGCCGTCCCTTCTGCAGGTCCTCCATGATGAACGAGGCCGGCAGGCCGCCCCATCCCAAACCACCGCGGATCAGCTGATGCTTCGTGGCGATATCGCTGAGATGCCAGATCTTGTAGGACAGGACGTTGAAATCCTTGCCATTGGTGAGATTTGACGCGTCGGTGACAACCAGTTGCACTTCTTCGCGCACGTCGGCAAGCGTCAGCGGCCGTCCCAGCAAAGCGAGCGGATGCGTCGGAGCGGCAACCGGCATCATGAAGGAATGTCCGATGCGCTCGATAACCAGGGCATCATCCTGCTTCAACACCGAGCCGCCGATACCGATCGTAGACTTGCCGCTGGCAACCAGCTCCAGCATCGAACCAAGTTCGCCGGTGTCGAGGCGCAGGGAAACATAAGGGAAGCGATCGCGAAATTCCCGCAGCACATCGACCGTGGCATGCACCGGCACCATGACGCTGATGGCAACAGCCACCTCCGCCTCAAGGCCGCTCTTCAGGCCCTTCACGCGTGCGCGCATCACCTGCAGATCGGAAAGAATGCGGCGCGCATCCTCCAGCATTACTCTGCCCGCATCCGTGAGCTTCGGCTGGCGCGAGCCGGAGCGCTCGAACAGCGGCATTTCGAGCTGAGCCTCCAGATTGGCAATCGTGTAGCTGATGACCGACTGTGCGCGGTTCAGCATTCGTGAAGCGGCCGAGAAGCTGCCTGACTCGGCGACGGTCAGAAAGACCTGCAATTGGTCGAGGGTGGGATTGGGGAGCATCTGCCATCCATTCTATCGATAATTCCGATCCATATTATCACAGTTTTTCTCGATAGCACTGACGACTTATTTATGGAGGCGAACGTGATCGGACTCTCCCAGCCGATTTAGCAACTCATTGAAAAGGAAAACGGATATGTCCTCCATTCTGCTTCTGACCTCCAGCCCGCGTCCGGACTCGCTCTCCACGAAGATCGCCACCGAACTGGCCGAGAAGATCAAGGCCAACAATCCGGGCAAGACGCTCGTCAAGCGCGACCTCGCTGCCGACAACCTGCCGCATATCGATGGCCCCTTCACCGCCGCCATCCGCACGCCGGCCGACGCCCGCACGCCCGAGCAGCAGGAACTGGTCAAGGTTTCCGACGCACTCGTCGACGAGCTGCTGGCAGCCGACACGCTTGTTATCGGCACCGGCCTCATCAACTTCAATATCTATTCCTCGCTGAAGACCTGGATCGACAACATCGCTCGCGCCGGCCGCACCTTCACCTACACGGAAACCGGCCCGAAGGGTCTGGCGACCGGTAAGAAGGCCTATATCGTGCTCGCTTCCGGCGGCGTCTACTCCGAAGGCCCGGCTGCCCCGCTGAACCATGCCGTTCCCTACCTGAAGTCGGTTCTCGGCTTCATTGGCATCACCGATGTCGAGACCGTTTACATCGAAGGCGTTGCTTTTGGTCCGGAAGCTGCCGAAAAGGCCGTCGGTGCCGCCCAGGCCCGCGCGTCGGAGCTGGCTCTCGCCGCTTAAGCGACTGCATTTTTTTGATGATGACAGGCGGCCGGCTTCAACCGGCCGCTTTGCTATTCCGCCTGCGGCAGCGCCTTTACGAACCGCTTTACGGTCTCCAGAATTTCGGTCGAAAGAGCCTCGTCATCCGCCACGCGCGCAAGGCCGAGCGCGCCGGTCATCATGCAGGAGGCGATGATCGCTTTGCGTCTTGCTTCGGCTGTCTCCGGTTTCGGCATGCGCGCCGTCATCGCATCGAAATTCCGTCGCAGGCCTTCCGTCGCAACGGCCCGGACCATATCGCTGCTGCGCGCCATATCCGCCGTCAGCGCCGCATAGGCACAGCCCTCGCCGCAATGATCGCGGTGACGTTCGCTGAGATAGGTATCGACATACTCGTTGAGCGAGATGCTTGCGGGATCGATCCCCTTTTCCTCCTGCTGTCGCCGCCACGACCCGATCGCCGATTCCACGGCTTCCGCGACCAATTCGTCGCGAGAGGCGAAATGCTTATAGAAGCCGCCGACTGTAAGCCCCGCCTCCTTCATGAGGTCGGCAACGCCGATCCCTTCCAATCCCTTCTCACGCAAACGCTTGGCAGCGAGCGTCACGATGCGTTCGTGCGTCTTCTGCTTTTCCAATTGTGAGCGGCCCATCGAAAATCCTTTCGTGCCCGGCTTGACAAAATGGATTACGATCATAATCCTTATAGAGAACGATCATAATCCAGATCGTGACAAAAGCCAACAGGAGCTACGAACATGCGTCTCAAGAACAAGGTTGCCGTCATCACCGGTGGAAATAGCGGTATTGGCCTTGCCACCGCCCGCCTCTTCCTCGCCGAAGGCGCCAAGGTCGCCATAACGGGCCGCAACGCCAAGACACTGGCTGCGGCGGCCGAGCAACTCGGCGGCGATGTGCTGGCGTTGCAGGCCGACACCACCGATATCCCGGCCATGGAAAAGGCTTTTGCCGAGGCTGCGGAGAAACTTGGGAAATTTGATGTGGTCTTTGCCAATGCCGGCATTGCCGGGGATACGCCGCTCGGCAAAACCACGCTTGAGCAGTTTGAAACCATCGTTCGCGTCAATTTTACCGGCGTCTTCTTTACCGTGCAGGCCGCCTTGCCATATCTGAACGACGGCGGCTCCGTCATCCTGAACGGCTCCGTCCATGCCGTTCTCGGCATTCCCGGCGCTTCGGCCTATGCCGGCACCAAGGGCGCCGTTCGCGCCATGACACGCAATCTTGCTTCCGAGCTTGCGCCCCGCGGCATCCGCGTCAATCAGGTGACGCCCGGCGCCACCAAGACGCCGATCTGGGAACCGCGCGCCAGCACGCCGGAGGCGCTGGATGCGCTGCAGGCCCGATTTGGCAGCCTCAGCCCGCTCGGCCGCATGAGTGAAGCCGACGAAATCGCGAAAGCTGCACTCTATTTCGCCTCCGACGATTCCGCCAACGTGACGGCCATCGAGATCACGGTCGACGGCGGCGCGATCAACGCCCCGTCCGGCGCGAAGCTCTTCCGCACGGCTTGAAGCCTGCGAATTATCAGCCATCAATTTTCAATGAGTGTTATGGGCCGCCAAAGCAGATGCAGAGGCGGCCTTGCGTCTGATGCATGTTAAAGGAGTTTGGCTGCTTCAGACCTGGCGAACCTTTTCGCCGTCGCCGAAGAGGCCGGCGCCATTCTGGTCGATGATCTGCTGGCCCTTGCGGAAGGTCGATTCCACGGCATCATCAGACGAGGTGAAGACATCGGCGCGGATGAAATTGCGCACCAGGATCTCACCATTTACATCCTTCTCAATCCGGCCCATGAGGCGGAACTGATTGCCCTCGCGCTGCGGCGTCGCATAGATCGTGCAGCCGGCATGTACCTGAGGTTCGACGCTAACAGTCGAGCCGCCGGATTTTTCAGTGCCAGCCTGCGATGCGCCACCGGTGAAAATCGAAAGGATATTTGAAAAGAACGAAGCCATGGATCGCCTTTAGCATGAAGGTTGCAAGGTCGCAAAGTCAAATGATCAGGTTTGCCAGGATCTCGTTTTCGGTGATGTCCTCGTAGCCCATGCCGGAACTTTCAAAATTGGCGATAAGCTGCTTGAAATTATCCGGATTTTTCGTCTCGATGCCGATCAGGATGGAGCCGAAATTGCGGGCGCTCTTCTTCAGATATTCGAAGCGGGCGATGTCGTCTTCCGGGCCGAGCATGTTGAGGAAATCGCGAAGCGCGCCGGGACGCTGCGCCAGACGCAGGATGAAGTATTTCTTCAAGCCCGCATAGCGCATGGCACGCTCCTTGACATCAGGCAGGCGCTCGAAATCGAAGTTGCCGCCGGAGACGACGGCAACGATGGTCTTGCCGCGGATGCTGTCGCGATCGAGCTTTTCCAGCGCCGTGATCGCCAGGGCGCCGGCTGGCTCCAGCACCACGCCTTCCACATTCAGCATATCGGTGATGGTGACGCAGATGGCGTTCTCCTCGATGAGCTTCACCTGCTCGGCCGCAAAGTCCTTCAGGGCCGCGAAATTCAGCTCGCCGATACGACCGACGGCAGCGCCATCGACGAAATTGTCGACCTTGGCGAGCGTGACCACTTGCCCCGCCTCGATGCTGCGGCGCAGGCTCGGCGCTCCGGCCGGCTCGGCGAAGGTGAATGCATCACGCGGGAGCTTATCGGCAAAATAGCCGGTAATCCCGGCAGCTAGGCCACCACCGCCGACGGGAAGAAGGACGTGATCGGGGATAACGCCATCAGGCAGCTGCTCGGCGATCTCGGCAGCGACCGTCGCCTGTCCCTCGATGATATCGGCATGATCGAAGGGAGGCACCATGACGCCGTCGATGCTCTCGACGTGATCGCGCGCGGCCTGATAGCATTGATCGAAGAAATCGCCGAAGAGCTTGATGGTGATGAACTCACCGCCGAAGATACGGGTCTTGTCGATCTTCTGCTGCGGTGTCGTCACGGGCATGTAGACCACGCCGGGCACACCGAAATGGCGGCAGACGAAGGCGAAGCCCTGGGCGTGATTGCCGGCGGATGCGCAGACGAAGGTCTTTCCCGTACCACCCTCGGCAATCACCTTGCGAAAGAAATTGAAGGCGCCGCGGATCTTATAAGAGCGAACCGGTGTGAGATCCTCACGCTTCAGCCAGATGTCGGCGCCATAGCGCGCGGAAAGATGCTCGTTCAGCTGCAGCGGCGTTGCGGGAAAGAGGCCACGCATGGCCTCTGTGGCTTCGAGAACAGTCTGGTTGTCCACGGCTTGTCCGTCCTTCTTCAATCACCCCCGCTATGACACAGGAAAGATGAGCAAAGAAAGCCTCTTTATCGCGCTTTCGGTCCTGCAATGGCAAGATTGGCCGCACCGAACAAGTCATTAACCATTTATGCCCCTGACTGTCGAAACCCCTAAATCTGTGAATTGACAGCCAAGCTCCCCCTGCGTCCAATATGACACAGCCATCATGATGATGGTTAGAGGCCCGCCTTAAATCCGATCGTCGGCTACGGCGGGCTTCGCTTATCCATGCTGGCATTAACTTATACTTGCACATAAGATTGAGAATCGCGCAAAAGATGTTTATCCCAGTTTTGTTCAAGGGGAGAACATCGTCATGCGCCTTATGCGCCCAGCTATAATCGCTTTCACTCTTGCGGTGCTTGCTTCCTGCGCCTCGCAGGAAAAAAGCTTCGAGAAGAACATCCCCATTATGAAGGAAAGCCCGACGGCACGAGCGCAGGTCATCGACAAGTGCATGTCGCAGCGCCTGCCACCGGAAACGCTGGATGAAATCGCTTTCTACGTCAAATCTCAAAGAAGCGACGCAAAGCGGCTCTTTTGTCAGCGACTGATGAACGGTGTGGTATCGGGAAAGATCAGCTATGCCGATTTTAAGGCCATGTTCCAACAGAAGAAGGTGACACCGGCGCTTGTCAGCGTTCTCAAGGGTCGCTGAGCCGAGCATGTCAGGCTGACGCCGATCGGCTCCCTCCTGCAAAACAATCCTTGACTGAATCGCTCAAGTGCTTGATGGGGAAAGGCGCGCGGACGTGGCGAAACTGGTAGACGCAAGGGACTTAAAATCCCTCGGCCTTTGGCTGTACGGGTTCGACCCCCGTCGTCCGCACCAAAAATCAAATTTCATCAAAATCCCAATGAAAAGAGGCGCAGCCTTCGCCGCGCCTCTCTCAATCGATATGCAGATTCAAATCAAGCCGTGAGCTTGGCAGCGATCTTGGCGACGTGCGCGCCTTGATATTTTGCCGCTTCCAGCTCGATTTCGGAAGGCTGGCGGGAGCCATCGCCATTGGTGATCGTCGAAGCGCCGTAGGGCGAGCCACCCTTGACTTCTTCCGTGCCCATCTGGCCCTGGAAAGCATAAGGGAGGCCGACAACGGCCATGCCGTGGTGGAGAAGCGTCGGAATGAAGCCGAGGATGGTGGATTCCTGGCCGCCGTGCTGGGTTGCGGATGAGGTGAAGACCGAGCCGACCTTGCCGACGAGCTTGCCGCCGAACCACAGGCCGCCGGTCTGATCCCAGAAATTGCGCATCTGCGAGGCGACCGTGCCGAAGCGCGTACCGGCGCCGACGATGATAGCGTCATAGTCTGCCAGTTCGTCCGGGGTTGCGATCGGGGCTTCCTGATCGAGCTTGAAGTAGGATGCCTTGGCGACTTCTTCCGGAACGAGTTCCGGTACGCGCTTAACGGTGACGTCGGCGCCGGTGGACTTTGCACCTTCTGCGACGGCATAGGCCATCTTCTCGATGTGACCGTAGGAAGAATAATAGAGAACCAGAACCTTAGCCATAAGAACGTCTCCCGTTTGTTGGACGCGTTGAATGTCGGGGAATCTTGTATCAGCGATGCGACAAGGGCGCAGCCCCCACGCTCAGAACGCACTGTTCATCCTGCGTAGACGCAATTTCATTTGCAATATTTGCCGGGACCTGCGGTCGAGTGAAAACGAGCGTTTGCAATCGCTGCAAACAGCGCTACCTATCTCGAACACTTTTGAACGCGCCGACTGCGCATTGTCCTGGATATCTTCATGTCGAACGAAATCATTGTCACAGCCGCCATGCTGGCCATCGGCGACGAACTGCTCTCCGGCCGGACCAAGGACAAGAATATCGGCCATCTTGCCGATGTGCTGCTGCTGGCCGGCATCGACCTGAAGGAAGTCCGCATCGTGGCCGACGATGAAGATGCCATCGTCTCGGCGCTGAATGCCTTGCGCGGCCAGTATGATTACGTCTTCACGTCCGGTGGCATCGGCCCGACCCATGACGATATCACCGCCGATGCCGTCGCCAAGGCCTTTGGCGTGCCCTGCGAGCACGATGCCGAAGCCATGCGGATCATGGGCGAAATGTACGCACGGCGCGAGATGGAATTCACCGAGGCTCGCCAGCGCATGGCCCGGATGCCTGTGGGATCGAAGCATATCGCCAATCCGGTCTCGACTGCGCCCGGCTTCAACATCGGCAACGTCTACGTCATGGCCGGAGTGCCGCAGGTTTTCCAGGCGATGCTCGACAATGTCATACCGACGCTAAGGACCGGCGCAAAGGTGCTATCAACAGCGATTTCCTGCCCCTATGGCGAAGGCGAGATCGGCACGCCGCTCGGCCTCATCCAGAAGGCGCATCCTGAAACCAGCATCGGCTCCTACCCGCGCTATGTCGGCCAATTCTTCTCGACCGAGATCGTCGTCAGGGGCCGCTCGGCGGAATTGGTCGAAAGTGTCGCAGCGGAAGTACGCGCAATGATCGAAGCCATCCGACAGTCGAAAGCCAAGGAAAATCAGTCGGCTGAGGCCTGACCTTTAACGAAGGTGTGTACGTTCCAGGGAACTCTGAGACCATTCGGAGCATTATCTTGTAGCGGAATGCTGATATCATGATCCGATCCAACCCTTCCGCATGGGAGATCTCTTCATGTCCTACAAAACGATAGTGACCGTTCTCGACAATCCCGACAATACGCGCATCGCTGCCGCGTTTTCGGCGGCGCTCGCAAAGGAGCACGGCGCCCATGTCGTCGGGCTTCATGCGGAAATCGTCTCGACCGTGCCGCTGGTGGCGCCGATGGAGATTCCGGACCCCGTTGCGGTTCAGGCACTTCAGGATGTCGCCCATAATCAGGCGGTCGAAATCGAACGGGTGTTCCGCTCAAGAATGGAAGCCGCTGGTATCGACTATGAATGGCACAGCTTTGCCAGTACGGTCGGCTACGGCACCGAACCGCTGATCGAAAGTGCCCGCAGTGCCGATCTGCTGGTGGCCGTGCAGCCGGACCCGTCGAAATATGCCGATACCCAGGTCGATGTCGAAACCTTCCTGTTCGACAGCGGCCGGCCGGTCCTGTTGATCCCCTATATTCTCAAGGAGCCGAAGCCCGTCCGCCGCGTGCTGATCGCCTGGAACGGCTCCAAGGAAGTGGCCCGCGCCACCTTCGACGCCCTGCCCTTCCTCAAGGCTGCGGATTCGGTCGAGATCCTTTCCGTCAGCACGTCGGAAAAGGACCCGCATCCGTCCAAGGAAACCGGCGTCCGGATAGCCGCGGCGCTGACGCGCCACGGTGTTCGCGCCAAGTTCGAAACGGCAGCCTGCACCGGCAAGTCGACGCCGTCGCAGGTCATCGAAAACCGCCTGGCGGATGACAGCATCGACCTGCTTGTTATGGGCGCCTATACGCATTCCTGGCTATGGCAGATGATCTTCGGTGGCACGACGCGCACTCTGCTGCAATCGATGACAGCAATGACGCTGCTGGCCCGCTGAGCGGCTGAAAGCTCAAATCCTGTGTCAACCGGTGCAAATGTGCATCGGTTGGCCGCTTCGCGGCTATTGCCTTTTGCCCGTAAATCCAGCAGAAAGCAGCGACCGATGACAGAATTCCCGCCAGGGAACCGTTCGCGCGGTCGAAGGGGCATGATCCCGAAAAGCCCAGGCTTTCCCGGATAAGATCCCGTTCAGGCAGATAGCAAGCGAATCGCGTTCCGGATTTGGTTCTTGGTCCGCGCCCGCCGCGGGGTCTGCTCAGGGTCACCGGCGCTGCCGGTGCGTCGTTATTCCATGCCCCGGAGCTTTCTGCCATGTCCCTGCCCGATAAAGCCTTTCCCGTATCCTGGGATCAGTTCCATCGCGATGCGCGCGCGCTTGCCTGGCGGCTTGCCGGCCTGAACCGTGAATTCAAGGCAATCGTCTGCATCACCCGCGGCGGCCTCGTGCCGGCGGCCATCATCTCTCGCGAGCTCAATATCCGGCTGATCGAGACGGTGTGTGTCGCTTCCTATCACGATTATTCCAGCCAGGGCGAAATGAACCTGCTCAAGGGCATCGCACCGGAACTATCGGTCAATGGCGGCGAAGGCGTCCTTGTCATCGACGATCTCACCGATACCGGCAAGACGGCTCTCGAAGTCCGCGCCATGCTGCCCAAGGCGCATTTCGCCTGCGTCTACGCCAAGCCGACCGGCGTTCCCACGATCGACACCTTCATCACCGAGGTTAGCCAGGACACCTGGATCTACTTCCCCTGGGACATGGGCTTCACCTATCAGGAGCCAATCGCCAAGGGCCATCGCGGCTGATCTCCCGCTGCCGGCACGCGAATCAGTCACGATTCACGCGCCGTCGCGAAATGCGATTCGAATAGTGGTAATAGAGGTGGGCGCTACGGCGCCCACTAGATTTAGTGGGCATCACAAAGGCGAGAAAGCGTGAGATTCAAGGCTTTCCGCGCGAATCATGATGCGCCACGGCATGAATTTGCGGCGCTGCCAATGGCATCGAGGTCACGGTCACAATTTTGTCGCTTTCGACACCGCCGGTGATGATACTTGCTGCACCAACGGTCGCGCGAAGGGCGAGCATCCCTCCTCAAGCTCTTGAATCTCTTAGCCTACTGGCATTTCCCCAGTTTCCACAGGCGAGCCCACAAGATATTGTGGTTAGCAATCCATTACAAACCACCCCTTGACGGAATCGGGTCTTTCAAAGTTAATGGACGACGTTGCGGCGGCGACTGGACCAGGCGGGGTTACGAGGACTGGTTCTCAATTCGAAATCGGATTTGGATTCAACGCGATTCACCTGTGCAGGTGGCCCGCCGTGAGGGTTTTTGTGTCGATCTCGAGCTGCCGAAAAAATACATGCGGGGACTGGCGGCAATAAGCTGTTAATACTATATTTAGTGTTTGCAGCCACCATCACCACAAGATACAGGAAAGACATCTCCGGGTGACACCTCCTGTCAAAGAGCGGATCGGAAGCTGGCTGCGCGTTGAATTCGCAATGCCGGAATGAGAATTTTTGCGCCCTGTTTTCATGCAGGCGCATACCAACGAATGAAGGATTGGGACCATGCGCATCGAACGTCGTTTTACGAAGGCCGGCCAGTCACCCTATGCGGACATCGAATTCCGCAAGGCGACGAGCGAGATCAAGAATCCTGACGGTTCGATCGTGTTCCGCCTCGAAAATATCGACGTACCCGCGCAGTTTTCGCAGGTCGCGGCCGACATTCTGGCGCAGAAATATTTCCGCAAGGCGGGCGTGCCTGCCAAGCTGAAGAAGGTCGAGGAAAACGACGTTCCTTCCTTCCTGTGGCGTTCCGTGCCCGACGATGCGGCCATGAAGGACCTGCCGAAGGATCAGCAGAGCGGTTCCGAAACCGATGCGCGCCAGGTCTTCGACCGTCTCGCCGGCACGTGGACCTACTGGGGCTGGAAGGGCGGCTACTTCTCGTCCGAAGAAGACGCCTCCGCGTTTCGCGACGAGCTTGCCTATATGCTCGCCACCCAGCGCGTCGCGCCGAACTCCCCGCAATGGTTCAACACCGGCATGCACTGGGCCTACGGCATCGACGGCCCCGGCCAGGGCCACTATTATGTCGACCCCTTCACCGGCAAGCTCACCAAGTCCAAGTCGGCTTATGAGCATCCGCAGCCGCATGCCTGCTTCATCCAGTCGGTCGAGGACGATCTCGTCAACGAAGGCGGCATCATGGACCTGTGGGTTCGCGAAGCCCGCCTCTTCAAGTATGGCTCCGGCACCGGGTCGAACTTCTCGATGCTGCGCGCCGAGGGTGAAAAGCTTTCCGGCGGCGGCCGTTCTTCCGGCCTCATGAGCTTCCTGAAGATCGGTGACCGCGCTGCCGGCGCTATCAAGTCGGGCGGCACGACCCGCCGCGCCGCCAAGATGGTTGTCGTCGACATCGACCATCCGGATATCGAGGACTACATCAACTGGAAGGTCAAGGAAGAGCAGAAGGTTGCCGCCCTCGTGACCGGCTCGAAGATCGTCGCCAAGCATCTGAAGGCGATCATGAAGGCGACCGTCAATTGCGAAGGCGACAATGACGATTGCTTCGACCCAGCCAAGAACCCTGCCCTGAAGCGCGAGATCCGTGCTGCCAAGAAGGATCAGGTTCCGGAAAACTACGTCCAGCGCGTCATCCAGTTCGCTCGCCAGGGCTACAAGGATCTCGAATTCAAGACCTACGACACGGACTGGGACTCGGAAGCCTATCTGACCGTATCCGGCCAGAACTCCAACAACTCCGTCTCCATCAAGGACGACTTCCTGCGTGCCGTCGAGAATGACGGCGACTGGAACCTGACCGCCCGCAAGGACGGCAAGGTCGTCAAGACGCTGAAAGCCCGCGACCTCTGGGAGTCCATCTCCTACGCCGCCTGGGCATCGGCCGATCCGGGGCTGCATTTCAATACGACGATGAACGACTGGCACACCAGCCCGGCTGCCGGCCCGATCCGCGCATCCAATCCGTGCTCGGAATACATGTTCCTCGACGACACGGCCTGCAACCTCGCCTCGCTGAACCTGATGACCTTCAAGGACGCAGCGACGAAGCGCATCAACATCGCCGACTACGAACATGCCGTCCGCCTCTGGACCGTCGTTCTCGAAATCTCTGTCATGATGGCGCAGTTCCCCTCGCGCCGCATCGCAGAACTTTCCTACGAATACCGCACGCTCGGCCTCGGCTATGCCAATATCGGCGGCCTGCTGATGTCGTCGGGCATTCCCTACGACTCGGACGAAGCCCGCGCCATCGCCGGCTCGCTGACGGCGATCATGACCGGCATCGCCTATGCGACCTCGGCCGAAATGGCGTCCGAACTCGGGACCTTCCCGATGTTCAAGCCGAACCGCGAAAACATGCTGCGCGTCATCCGTAACCATCGCCGCGCCGCCTACGGCGAGACCTCGGGCTATGAGAGCCTGTCGGTCAATCCGGTGGCGCTGATCCATTCCGACAATCCGGACCAGGATCTCGTCGCCCATGCCAAGGCTGCCTGGGACAAGGCGCTGGAGCTCGGCGAAAAGCATGGCTACCGCAACGCCCAGGCAACCGTGATCGCGCCGACCGGCACGATCGGCCTCGTCATGGATTGCGACACGACCGGCATCGAGCCGGACTTTGCCCTGGTGAAGTTCAAGAAGCTCGCCGGCGGCGGCTACTTCAAGATCATCAACCGCGCCGTTCCGGAAGCCCTGCGCACGCTCGGCTATTCCGAAAGCCAGATCGCCGAAATCGAGGCCTACGCTGTCGGCCACGGCAACCTGAACCAGGCTCCGGCCATCAACCCCTCGACGCTGAAGGCCAAGGGCTTCACCGCTGAGAAGGTCGATGCCGTCAACGCTGCGCTGAAGAGCGCCTTCGACATCAAGTTCGTCTTCAACCAGTGGACGCTCGGCGCCGACTTTCTGAAGGGCACGCTGAAGGTTTCCGACGAGCAGATGGCCGATATGAGCTTCAACCTGCTCGACCATCTCGGCTTCTCCAAGAAGGACATCGAAGCCGCCAACATCCATGTCTGCGGTGCAATGACGCTGGAAGGCGCTCCGTTCCTGAGACAAGAGCATCTGGCCGTCTTCGATTGCGCCAACCCCTGCGGCAAGATCGGCAAGCGTTACCTCTCGGTCGAAAGCCATATCCGCATGATGGCGGCCGCTCAGCCGTTCATCTCGGGCGCCATCTCCAAGACGATCAACATGCCGAACGAGGCGACTGTCGAGGATTGCAAGAACGCCTACATGCTCTCCTGGAAGCTCGGCCTCAAGGCCAACGCTCTTTACCGCGACGGCTCCAAGCTCAGCCAGCCGCTGAACGCCTCGCTGATCGAGGATGACAGCGACGAGGATGCGCTGGAAGAATTCCTGCAGGCACCGGTAGCGGCCCAGGCCGTCACCATCACGGAAAAGATCGTCGAGCGCGTGATCGAGAAGGTCGTGCGTACGCAGGAAAAGCTGCCGAGCCGCCGCAAGGGCTATACCCAGAAGGCCAAGATCGGCGGTCACACCATCTTCCTGCGCACCGGCGAATATGACGACGGCCGTCTCGGCGAAATCTTCCTTGATATGAACAAGGAAGGCTCGGCTCTGCGCGCCTTCATCAACAACTTCGCGATCTCCGTCTCGCTCGGCCTGCAGTATGGCGTGCCGCTCGAGGAATATGTCGACGCCTTCACCTTCACCAAGTTCGAGCCGGCCGGCATCGTCACAGGCAACGACGCGATCAAGAACGCCACGTCGATCCTCGACTACGTGTTCCGCGAACTGGCGATCTCCTATCTCGGCCGCCACGATCTCGCTCATGTCGACACGTCCGACTTCAACAACACGGCGCTCGGCCGCGGCGTTTCCGAAGGCAAGGCCGATGTTGTCTCAAAGGGCCTGACCCGCGGCTACAAGCCGACGCTGGTTCCGACCGGCGGCGAGCGTCCGGCAGCCGAAGCCAAGGGCGCCGCATCAGCCGCCCCGGCCCGCGCCGCCTCCCTCGGCACGGTGACGGCTTTTGCCGGCAACACGGTCCGCAAGCTGGAACCGGCAAGCTCGGTCTCGACCTCAGAAGTCGTCGCCTTCAAGCGCGATTATGAGGAGCGTGCGAAGGAACTGGCCGAAGAGATCGCAGAGGAAGTCATCTCCGAATCCGCGACGGGCCTCTTCACCGATAACGCGGCAAGCGAGGCTGCCAACGCAAAGACGGAAGCCAAGAAGCTCGAATCCGAACGCCGCGCCCGCTCCATCATGCAGGGCTACACCGGCAACATGTGCACCGAGTGCCAGAACTTCACGATGGTTCGGAATGGAACTTGCGAGAAGTGCGACACGTGTGGGGCGACGAGCGGCTGCAGCTGAGTATTGGCACAACAAGAGCCTGGGAAGCCAGTGGATTGTCCCAAAACGGTTGAGTGTGTTTCAATCAATAATTTTCCGGGCACTTCGGTGCCCGGAAAATGCACCAAAGAACAAAACAGGAATCCGCTATGACAATTCAGCAGGTTGCTGTCGGCGAATGCTTTTAACGGCACCGATGTCGCTGTTCGTGCGTTGGCGCAACGCACATTTCTTCAGCTCCATTCTGACAACAACCCTCTATCGGCTACGGCATCTTTTGGTATCAGCACCGGCATGCCGGCGCAGTGGCGGACGCTGCCGATCCCGTTGCAGCAGGCGCCAAAGGATTTGCCTTCGATGGCTGGAAAGTAGTTGCCTGCCTTCCGCCGCTATGGCTGGAGCATGCGAGGCCTGATCCGCATCAATGCAGCGAATTGAAATGCGAGGCATCCCGTCCGTTCAGCTCGCGCCATTGCAGAGGCGTCAGCCCCTCCCAGTCGCGAAAGGCGCGATAGAAGGAACTGCGATCCTGATAGCCCAGAAGACACGCGACCTCGTCGATGTCGGTGGACGGGTTGGACAGCAGTTGCCGTCCGAGTTCCTGGCGCGCTTCCGACAGAAGCTCGCGGAAGGTCTTACCCTCTTCGGTGATACGCCGTTGCAGCGTTCGCTCGCTCATGTTGAGATCCTGCGCTATCTGCGACAACTCCGGACGTCCGCTTGCAAGCGATCGCTTCAGGACGACTTTCACCTGGTCGCCAACGGAACTGCGGGCCTGCAGCTCACCCATGGCGGCAGCAAGTGCCGGCGTGAGGATTTCCAGGAGTTCGGGATTGTGGCCCGGAAACGGCCGGTCAAGATCGGCCGATTTCAAGACGAGCCTGTTCTGCAGAGCACCATACTTCACGGGACACCCGAAAAAGAGCTGGTACAGATCGCTCTTTGGCCCGGAGCGCATGAACTCGACCCGAACCGGTGTCAGGGCTTGGCCGGTTCCGCGGCGACCAAGCTCGACCAGGAAGGCGAAGGCAACGTCGATGGCGATCCCGGGCTCAAGCTCGGTCGCGTAAACCCAGTTGCTTGCGATCGAAACCTCGCCTTTGTCCTCATGGAAACTCAACTGCTCGGGCGTGCAGAGCCGCTTGAAGCGCGCGACCCGGTAAAGCGCATCGCGATAATCCCTGGCGTGAAAGGCAGCCAAGGTCGATGGCGGATGAACTGCCGTGTCTGCCTCGCGGACGAGCCGAAGTCCGAGTGCAGGCTCCGGCATCAACTCCTCGAGCGCCCTGAAGATCGAAAAATACTGCGAGGTCGTCACCATGCCATTCTCGCCCAGATGCAAGGTGGCGGGCAAACGGGCCTGACGCAGAACCGCAGACGGTGGCAAGCCGACCCGCTCGACCGCACGCCAGAAGGCCTGCGGCACCTTGCATTTGTCTGCTGGCATCACACTCATCTCAGTCGATCCTCTAAGCCCGATCTCGCAGAAGTACGCTCGTCTGTCATCCGCTGGCGGGAATGTTAGCGCATCTGGCTCATGATGATGCGATCAAACATCCGATCACCGAGCCATTTACGGATCGCAATCATCGGCTTGGCATATTTGCCGGCGACATACCGCGTCCGCGGCCTTTTCGCATGCACGGCAGCCGAGACGACATCAGCGATCACTTTCGGATCCGTGCCGCGCCCATGACCATAGGTCGCCCTCGTGGTCTTGGCGACCGCCTGCGAGACCTTGGCATACGCGCCTGCTCCGGAACGTTTCACGAGACCGTCGGCGACCACATCACCGAATCCCGTCTCGATGAGGCCCGGTTCGACGACAACGACGTCGATGCCGAACGGGGCCAGTTCCAACCGCAGGCTGTCCGACCAGCCCTCAAGCGCATGCTTGGTGGCATGGTACCACGCGCCGAGCAACGTATAGATCTTGCCGCCCATCGAGGTGATGTTGACGATGGTGCCGGAGCCCCTCTGGCGCATCGCGGGCAAGAGAAGCTGGGTCAGGCGCGCCGGGCCGAAGACATTGACTTCGAACTGATATCTCGCCTCGTCCATGGCGATGTCTTCGACAGGACCATACAGTCCGAAGCCTGCATTGTTGACAAGAACATCGACGCCGCCGCTTTCTGCCAGGATGGTGCTAACGGCAGCGTTGATCTCGTCATCGTCGGATACGTCCATCTGCAGAGCGCGTGCACCAAGGCGTTCGAGATCCAGCATCTTATCGACGCTGCGCGCCGCTACATAGACCCTGAAGCCATCGCTGATGAGGCGTTTGGCGATTTCCTTGCCCATGCCGGAGGATGCGCCGGTCACGAGCGCTGTTTTCTTGCGTGTATTGCTCATATCTGCCTCTCTGTTCGCAAGATCACAAATAGAAGCTCGCTGGCGGCAGATCATTGGCGAAACATGCCATCACTGTTGCATATTACGCCAATCGCGTTAATTAGCATCGCCAGCGCCTGCGGACGAAACGGGTCAGGCACTAGTCATGCGCCAGGATATCGCCAATGGGATGGGAAGCGCTCGGGCAATGGGGTGAGGACGCGGTTCGCCTCGAACCACTCACCGGTGGAGTTGCCAACGATGTATGGAGCGTTCGCATCCATGGACGGATTGCCGTCGCTCGTCTCGGCTTCAGAACCGACGCTGATCTCGCCTGGGAAACGGAGCTACTCCAATACCTCGACCGCGAAGGCATGACCGTTCCGACGCCGATCCCGACGACGGATGGCCGGCTCTTCGTGGATGGTCTGGTGGTAATGAAATACATGGAGGGCGGGCCGCCCGAAACGGGGGCCGATTGGCGTCGCGTTGCCGAGACGCTCCGCAAGCTGCACCGATTGACGCGAGGCTGGCCGCAGCGTCCCGGTTGGAGATCGTCAACCGACCTTCTGCATGTCGAAACCGGAACGAGGGTCAACCTTACCGCAATGCCATCCGAGGGCGTCACCCGATGCCGAGCAGCTTGGGCGCGGCTCGTCGGGCGTCAGACATGCGTCGTCCATGGAAATCCTAACAACCCTGGCAATATCCGCATGACTGCAGATCGCGTCGCTTTGATCGACTGGGATGAGTCACATGTCGACGTTCCAGACCTCGACCTCGTGTTGCCCGACAACGCTGCCGATCTTGACGATGGTGCATATGATATCGCCGCACAGGCATCAGCCGCATGGGAAGCTGCTGTCTGTTGGCAGGACGAATACTCGGTCAAGCGGCTTGCCGAAGTTCGAGCGGTCTAAGCGGTTTCGGCGGATTGCGAAGCTCCTGCACAAGCGTTCGGCTTTATGAGCACTCGTCCCTACATCCAATTGCCCGATTTCGGCCACGAAACCGGCGGGAAATGATCCATTTTCATTGAAATTGTTGCTGCAGCAACATGCAGCAATATTCGGTCTGCCGAGCCTCAAACCCGTCATGCACGGTGCCCGGCCTTTCGACGCATTTTATCGCTGAATCTGGCCCTCGGGGCATCGGAGATAGCAGTTCAATCGTGTGAGGCACCGCTTTGAAAATCGGCAGCGATATCGCGAGCATTCAATATCTGCGGGCCATCGCCGCGATTTCCGTTCTTTGCTTCCATGTCTGCGAAACATATGGCCTGGAGTTCAAGAGCGGAGCAGCTGGGGTCGATATATTCTTCGTCATCAGCGGCTTCATCATGTGGGTCACGACCGACGGAAGATCGCTCGGTCCGCAGGAATTCATGTGGCGCCGGCTCATCAGGATCGTGCCGCTTTACTGGATCGCGACGGCGGCAACCTTCATCGTTGCCGTGCTGAAGCCGCAATTCTTCTTCGACACGAATTCGAGCATCGAGAACTTGATTGGCTCGCTGTTTTTCGTGCCCTTCATGAAGGACGAAGCCCTGCACCCTGTCGTCGAGCAGGGATGGACGCTGTCCTACGAGATGTTCTTCTATCTCATTTTTTCAATTTCGCTGCTTGTGCCGGAATTCAGGCGGCTATGGTTCCTGATGGTGGCCCTGGTGACCATTGTGATTGCGCATTACCTGCTGCCTCCCGGCTACCTCAGTGTTTTCACACAGCCGGTCATTCTGGAATTTGCCGCCGGCATCATCATCGGGCGCCTGTGGAAACAGGGTTTTCGACTGCCTTTTCCCGCCGCCGTCGGCTTGATGATCGTCGGCGTTGTGCTGCTTGTGGCGAGCGACCCGCTGATCCATTTGGAGCGGGCGGTACGCTGGGGCATACCGGCAGTGTTGCTGCTGTCAGGCGCTGTTTTTGCCGAGCGGGAACGAGGCGTGCCACAGCTGGCGTTCCTGCATTTCCTGGGGGATGCCTCCTATTCCATCTATGTTTGGCACGTCCTGACCGGCATCCTGGTCACTGCACTGCTTTTGCGCATCGGAGTGCCGCACGATATGCAGCCGATGCCTATCGCATTGGGTTCGCTGGCCTTTGCCATCGTTTGCTACCTGGGCATCGAGCGCCCGATACAGCGAAAAATCCGATCATCGCGCCCGCAGCCGGCCTATCGCAGCTGACGCATGAAAATAGACGGCGGGATCACGATGGGGATCGACCACTCGAGAAAACTTACGGCACCGCTCCGGATAGTTTTGCAGTCCCATCGATAACCGGGCAAGACGGCGGCACCGGTCGATCGAACAGAACGGCAATGCCGCAATCCGAGGCGAACATCCCTTCATCATCATGCCCCACGCCGGGTACCTCGACGACCTTCTGATCGAGATCGGAAGGATGCCGCTTCTTCATATAGTCGAAATAGGTGAGCCCGCGTGCAAGCCGATACGGCCCTTGCGCCATCGCCCCGCAGGAGCGGTCGATGAAATGGGTATAGGGATTCGTGTCCGCCTGCCCCAGCAGATAGACCACGTTGCGCGCGGCATATCTCGTTTCGAGAAGCTTCGGGTCCTGTGACGATACGTATGGTGGTGCGCCGGCGAGTCCGTATCGCCATTGCGTCGCCTTCGGGCAGGAAGCCAGCCCTGCCTGCTGATCCGGTAAGGCCGGCCGCTCGTTGTCGAAATAAAGATAGCTCGAGGGATTGGCCACGAGATAGCGGACGGCGATGCCGGCGCTCGTCAGATTTTCCGCCTCCCGTCCGGCGACGGCATAGCGCTGGACCAATTGTGCTCCGGCCGAATGCCCCATCACGACAATGGTCTTCAGCGAAGGGTACAGGCGACGGTCAGCGAAATGCTGCAGCAGGGCATCGAGCGCGGCGAAAGAACTGATCGGCGCCGGCTGGCGGGCGGGTTTTCCGGCTTTCCAGCCATTCTGCGTCCAGGCCAGCGTCTGCGCAGACAGCGAGAAAGCGTTCAAATCCGGTCTTATCAGGAATTGCGGCGCAACCACCATCGTACCGTCAGCGAGATCGCCTGCCTTTGCGAGCACCTCCTGCCCGGTCGCATAATAGGCATCGGCGTTTCGGAGCGTGCCGTGGACGATGATCAGCACCTTCGTCACGTCGGGCGACGCCGCTTCGATCGCATGATCCGCGTAGACGGGCAACTCACCCATCCCCTCGGGCGTATTAAGAAGCAGGCGCTGATCCGCAATCTCCTTGACTGGCTCATTGAGCCGCTGGTGTTGGGAAGCCGCATTGGCGGACCAAGCTCTGGATGATACCCCGACTGTGGCAAGCGCCGCGCTCAGTAACAGAACGCAAGCCAGATCCTCAACCTGCCGCAAAACGCGTCCCAATAAACTTGGATGACTGCTGGCTGAAACGGATAGCATCTTCGATCCTGTAGACCTTCGTTCGCTCTAAATATCAGCATTCCTTATGCGCACCGGCATTACTGATCCTTACAGCGACGCCTTTATAAACGTCAGGTCAAACCGAAATCCGTCGCATCCGCCAAAAATTTTTCCAAACAAATAATCGAATGTCGCGAGTGCCGATTTTTAACTACCCAAGACAGCTGGGAATGTGACTGATGAATGGTTGGTCGATGGCACGTCCCGCCCATATATGACAGTGCATATCAGGCAGGCCCTGCAGAGGCCTACGCAAATCAGCCAGACCTGACGCCATTTATATGGACAAGTTCCAGCGGCCAGAAAACAATGGGATCGTCAATGCGACATTGATCGAGACCTCAAAGATTTCACGACGTTTATCTAACGTATTTCAACATGATAGCGACCGCCTGAATGCGATCGCTTGGGATAGTTCTGATGGAAACATGGCTGCTAGTATCGAATTGCCAAACATTCGGTCTCGCGAATTCCTTGAAGCTTCTCGGCCCTCGCTTCCATATAGACGCGGTCGACATATGGGCGTTCAGAAAGAATATTGGAAAATATAAGGAGAAACTGTCCCAATATTTCAGGGTCATTATTCATCCGCAGTTTCGCGACATGGATTTCGACTTCGGTAGCGCTCAGAACCTCGACTTCATTCCCTCTATCAACTTCGATGCCTACCATCCTGATATCTGCTACGCCTTCTCGGACGGTCCGCTCGAGGGCCCCATGGGATCCTATCATTCCATGATCGTTCTGGCTTCATACGAAGCTGGCCTGAGCGTCGAAGCAACGCGCAAGCTCTTCAGACGTGATATCTTCGAGGCCTGCGGATTTTTCACGCGTTGGGAGCAAGAGCGGACGCAACTCTTTCGGCATTTTTCCGAACATGGCTTGGATATTTCATCGTCTTTCGTGCAATGGTCCCGCGGTGAGCCTTTCATGTATTCCGTCAATCATCCGAAGATCCGCTGTATCTACGATATTGCCCGAATATTCCTACGACGGTTAGGAGTCGATACCACCGACGGCGAAGTTCTGCCTGCCGATAATCTTCTGAACGGGCCGTGCTATCCCGTATATCCAGAGATTGCCGAGACGTTTGGTGCAGGGGGATCCTACCTTTTCAAATTGCCGAATGAATATCGCCTCATCTCGCTCGAGCAATTTATCGAATTCAGTTTCGCGATCTACTCGAGGCTCCCGCCCCGGTCGATCCTGGTCGAGCATGCGGTTCGCCCTCGATACGATAACGTCAAGGCAGTCATAGCGGAGGCAACTCGATGACAAATCCTTATGCGGCGATAGAAAGTTACCAGCTCTGGCGGCGCTCGATATCGCGCATCGAACCTCATCTTTTCGATCCAGTCGTCGATCCGAAATTCCGCATTAACAAGACGATGAAGATAGCTACGGCGGGCAGCTGCTTCGCTCAACATATTTCTCGTCAATTGCAGCGGATCGGATTCTATTATTTCGTAGCCGAAGATGGCAGAGGATTATCCGAAAACGAACGAATCCGGCGCAATTTCGGGGTCTTCTCGGCACGCTATGGCAATCTCTACACGGCCCGACAGCTGCTGCAATTATATGAAGAAGCTTTCGAGGGACGGGAGCTCTCTGAAGATTCATGGAAGCGGGCTGACGGGCGGTATGTGGATCCCTATCGGCCGCAGATAGAGCCTGACGGGTTCGAAACGGTCAAAGCGGTGAAAGATGCGCGGGTCGAACATCTTGCTGCCGTCCGCTCGGTTTTTACGAGGGCGGATGTGCTGGTCTTCACCCTTGGTCTTACCGAAGCATGGCGATCCAAGGTTGACGGCTCTGTATATCCTCTCGCGCCGGGCGTCGTAGCGGGCTCCTTTGATAGTAAGCGTCATGAGTTCGTCAATTTCGGTGTCACTGATGTTGAAGCCGATCTCCTCACTTTCCTGCGGAAGCTCAAGGCAAAGAGCCCGCACATCAAAGTGTTGCTGACAGTTTCCCCTGTACCGCTGATCGCTACGTATGAAAATAGAAACGTGCTCGTATCGACCACCTACAGCAAGTCTGTTCTAAGAGTCGTCGCTGATCAAATCGTTTCTCGCTTTGACTGGATTGATTACTTTCCCTCTTATGAAATCATTACTGGAAGCTACGCTGGCGGCCTTTACTACGAAGCCGACCATCGAGAGGTGAATTCACGTGGCGTCGCACATGCGATGCGTTGCTTCGTCAACAATTATACATCCGATCCGTCGCATCCAACGGACCAGCAGAACGCGGCGAGCCAGCCGATCACACCAGACCCCGTACGCCGGGACGTCATCTGCGACGAAGAGGCAATCGACGCAGTACGTGTATAACATAACTGAGCCTGCCTTGTTCTTTGGCAGCTATGCAAGGCTTGGCACATGGCGAAATCGGTTCGTCTTTGAATTGATGATTTCGATGCTGAACAGGGAGCCACTGATATGTCCGATGCCTTTGAATCCTTTATTGCCAGAGAGCGGTTCGTTGGGCCGCATAAGTTCGATGTCCATATTGAGGATGAGTTGGCGCGCCAGTGGTACAACTACCCCGATCAATGGCAGAGCGAACGGCAGTGGTGGGTTGACACCATCAAGCCGGGTTCAACGGTGCTCGAATGCGGCGCGCATCAGGGCCTTACAACAGTTATCCTTGCCCTCTGCACGGGACCAACGGGCGTGGTTCATGCTTGGGAGGCATCTCCCAGTAACGCAGCGATGATCGAGCGCAACGCAAAGCTGAACAATCTCCGCAATATTATAGTTCATCCGCGCGCAGCCGGAGACAGAGGTGGATTGCTCCCGGTCCAAGATAGCATGGGTTCATTCATGGTCCTGCCCTCGGACCAGGATCCACGTATGTCGACGAAAGTGGAAGTCGTTAGGCTTGACGATGATTATGATCATTCCAAAAAGGTCGACTTCCTGAAGATCGACGTGGATGGCGCCGAGCTGGAAGTTATGCTTGGGGCACAGCGAATCTTGTCTGATCGGCCCTTCATCAACCTTGAGCTGCACAACTTCCTTTTCGACGATCCGGCGAAAACAGTCTCCAAAATCGTCGAAATATTTCATGACCTGAAATACAGCTTCAAAGTAGACGCTTATGACGACAACTGCATCGTCGACGTCGGCACAACCCTCAATGTCTCTTGGCTGATGAGGTTTAAATTCGTGCAGCTGTTCTGCACACCCGTCTGAAATTTTCGCTTTGGCAGGTTCCACCGAAGGTATTTGGACGCACCGGAATATGTCTTGTTACCCGACTTATAGGAAGCGCCCAAGCTTGCCGCGGCGTGATCGTGCGATCTGCGACGTTCATGTCGCGTGCAACGACACCCGCGGCAATCGTTTACCAGGCAATTACATGACACCCTTTGGCCAATTCGCCGAAAACTTGCGACAGAGCGCCCCACCCATGGCATAAGGCCCCCGAAAAACTTTCTTTGGGCCTCGCGTAACCATGATTCGTATCGAAAATATCAGCAAGCAGAATAGCCATCGCATCCTCTTCATCGAGGCATCCGCGGCGCTCAACAGGGGCGAGAGCGTCGGTCTCGTCGGGCCGAACGGCGCAGGCAAGACGACGCTTTTCAGGATGATTACCGGCCAGGAGCAGCCCGACGAGGGGCAGGTTTCCGTCGATAAGGGCGTCACCATCGGTTATTTCAATCAGGATGTCGGTGAGATGGAGGGACGCAGTGCCGTCGCGGAAGTGATGGAGGGCGCCGGTCCCGTCAGCGCCGTTGCCGCCGAACTTCGCGAACTCGAAGCAGCAATGAGCGATCCGGACCAGGCCGACAGGATGGATGAGATCATCGAGCGCTATGGCGAAGTGCAGGCGCGCTATGAGGAACTCGATGGTTACGCGCTTGAGGGCCGCGCCCGTGAAGTGCTTGATGGCCTGAGCTTCAGCCAGGAGATGATGGACGGCAATGTCGGCGGGCTGTCTGGCGGCTGGAAGATGCGTGTGGCACTTGCCCGCATCCTCCTGATGCGCCCCGACGTCATGCTGCTTGACGAGCCGAGCAACCATCTCGATCTCGAAAGCCTGATCTGGCTCGAATCCTTCCTGAAGGGCTACGAAGGAGCGTTGCTGATGACCTCGCACGACCGCGAGTTCATGAACCGCATCGTCACCAAGATTATCGAAATCGATGGCGGCAATCTCACCAGCTATTCGGGCGACTATGAATTCTACGAGCAGCAGCGCGCGCAGAACGAGAAGCAGCAGCAGGCGCAGTTCGAGCGCCAGCAGGCGATGCTCGCCAAGGAAATCAAGTTCATCGAGCGCTTCAAGGCACGTGCCTCGCATGCCTCGCAGGTGCAGAGCCGCGTGAAGAAGCTGGAAAAGATCGATCGCGTCGAGCCGCCGAAGCGCCGACAGACCGTCGCCTTCGAATTCCAGCCGGCGCCGCGCTCGGGCGAAGACGTGGCCGTGCTGAAGAACGTCCACAAGAAGTATGGCAGCCGCACCATCTATGAAGGACTGGATTTCATGGTGCGACGCCGCGAGCGCTGGTGCATCATGGGCATCAACGGCGCCGGCAAATCCACACTCCTGAAGCTGGTTGCGGGCTCGACGCAGCCGGACGAGGGCAGCGTTGCGCTCGGCGCCAGCGTGAAAATGGGATATTTCGCCCAGCACGCCATGGATCTGCTGGATGGAGAGCGCACCGTGTTTCAGCAGCTCGAGCATGATTTTCCGCAGGCCGGTCAAGGCTCGCTGCGGGCGCTGGCCGGCTGCTTCGGCTTCTCTGGCGACGATATCGAAAAGAAATGCCGGGTGCTGTCGGGCGGCGAGAAGGCGCGGCTCGTGATGGCGATCATGCTCTTCGATCCGCCGAACCTGCTGGTGCTCGACGAGCCGACCAACCATCTCGATCTCGACACCAAGGAGATGCTGATCGAGGCGCTTTCGCAATATGAAGGCACGATGCTGTTCGTCTCGCACGACCGGCATTTCCTGGCGGCGCTCTCCAACCGGGTACTGGAGCTGACACCCGAAGGCATCCATCAATATCCCGGCGGCTACACGGAATATGTCGAGCGCACAGGTTACGAGGCACCCGGCCTCAGAAGCTGATGCCTTGCCGATTGGGCACTATTGCGTATTCACTGATGGGGCGGCACCGGCGTTGATGACGGCGACGGGCGTTGTCCTGCCGCGCACGCGGATTTCGATGCGGCGTCGTGCCTCGACGGCGCCGCTTTGGCCAGACGTGACGGTATCGCCGGGCAAGATCAGCTGTGCGGCGGACATCGGCAGGATAGTGGCGCTCTTCAGCTTCGGATTGGCCTTGAGCACATTGGCAACAGCAATGGCGCGGGCGAGGCCGAGGCCGGCATTGTCAGCCGGCAGCAGGGCGGAAACCGGCAGCTTGCCGTCCATCGCGCCGATGATCGTATCGTCGAGATTGGATTTTTCGCGCGCCACCGGTTGCTCGTCCGTGTGGCCGATCACTTCGACGATATTGGCGCCATAGAGGCTCAGATTGCTGGCGATTTCATCCGTGATGGTCGTGCTGAGGAGCTGGGAGAAGGTGCCCGTGAGTTCGGCGCTCCCCGACTGGAAATAGTTCTTCTTGGCATCGTCGAGATTGATGATGGGCGGCCAGTCGTGTGCGCCCTTCCCGCCCGCGTTGCCGGCCAAGAGCTTGTTGACCTCATCGGGTGCCGCCGCCAGCGAGACGCCATGTTCTTTTAGAACGGCGGCAACCTTGGAAAGCGATTGCAGATCGGCCGTTGTCGCCCCCTCATCCGCCATGCTGTCGAGTGTTTCTTTCGCCAGCACCAGTTCCCGCCATTGCTTGTCCACCACGGCCTTGTCGGCAGCGGAGAGATCGCCGGAGACGACCTTGGACTGGAGAAGCACGATCTCAGCCGCCTGCTCAGCTCGCTTCTTCTCCAGCGCAGCGACTTGCTGCTCGACCTTCTCAAGCTTCCGCTCGACCTCGTAGCGCTTGTTTCTCTCAGCGGAAATCATGGCGGCAGCCACGAGCAGCAGGCAGAAAACCAGAAGCAGCATGGATTCGGCCATCGTCAGGCCAAGGATGAGGCCACGATTATAGCCCTTGTGCTCCAGTTTCGGCTTGTTGTCCGAGCCTCCAGCTACCATAGATGCCACCAGCGTTTTCGCGGCACGGCCTCGGGCTCAGCCGCGATATCGCCATCGGGCTTCGGCAGCGGCGCTTGCCCCATCGCTTCGGCCACACGACCGAGCGCCAGCTCGATATTGCGCAATGGCTGTAATTGCGCCTCCGACATCTCCTTGATGGCGGCAATCGCTGGTGCCAGCTCGGCGCGTACGACGTCCTCCGGCGCGCGGATTTCCTCGAGCTTCTTGCCGACATTCTCGACGGCAGTACCGAATGTGCCGATGATCTCCGAAAGCTGCGATGTCGTCGTCGTCAACTGGGCGGCTGCGTCGTTGATCGGGGTTACCGCCTGCTTCGCCAGCAATTCCAGGATCTTGTTGATCTCCTGGCCATTGCGCTCGGCCTGCCGCGCGATCTCCTCGAACCCTTCCGACAGCATCTGATTGCTGACGCGGCGGTAATGGGAGAATTCGCGCGAGGAGGAATCGAGTTCCGTGCGGACACGCCGCGTCATCTCGGCAAGCTCATGGCGTACGCTGCGTTCGATGTCGATCGGATCGCGCCGCATCTGGTTGAAGAGGATGCGCAGCGTCACGCCGGCAATCGTCGAGGTAACCGCGATGCCGAAATTGCGGACGATGGTTTCGATCGATGTTTCCCCGGCAAAGAGATAGAGCGATACGCCGAGACTCGATAGGGTGAAGAGAAAACCCATGTAATAGAGGTTGTCGCCCGCCTGCTCATTGTGCAGCCGGAACCCGGCAACGGCCAGCGATACGATGAAGTAGATCCCCATCAACACCAGCGGCACGCCGGTCACGACAGGCAGTGACCAGCCCATGAGCTTCGACGACCAGATGAAAATCATGCCGCCAATGGTGATGGAGGCGAATAGCACCATCGGCCCATAATCCCGGACGAGATATCTGGCGTCGGTATTGGCCATCAGCGTATCCCCTCCAGCCGCACGAAGCCGCCAAAATCACCTTTGTTGTTCTTGATCCATTGCGCCCAGAAGTTCGCAAGATCCTCCATGCTGAACTTCATGTTGGGCCTTTGAAAGGCAAGGATCTTGACCGTGACACCGTCCAGTGACGTGCGGAAACGGTCATTTGCCGGGCTTTGCTGGTATTTCTGATAGGAGACCCCATCTCGATAATTCGAGAAGGCGGCCGTGTGCTCGATCATGTCGGAGGCAATGTAGAGCCGCTTCGAGATGCCGATCGGTGCATTTGCGAAAACCTCCAGATTGATCTTCTGAATGGCGGCCATGATCGGCGACAGTCGGCCGGACTCGCCCGCCGTCAGCTTGCCGGCGATATCGGCGAGCGGCTTCTGGAAACCCTTCTCCCATCGCGCCTGCGCCAGCCGCGGATTGCTGGTCCATTCGTCGACGTTCGCGCCACTTCCGGGATTGCAGCCATGGAAGGTCTGGATCAGCTCACCTTCCTTTTCGGTGAGCGCATAGATATCGATGGCGCCGCCGATCGGCACGTCCGCGACGATCTTCTGGAATTGGTTGCGCAGATCGAGCGCCGTCGTATCTGATATCGGATCGGTGACATCGAGCAGGATAGCCGTTTCCGCCTTCGGGCCATCCACGGGGCAGAGCGAGGCCTGGTCGACGGCGACATTGCCGCTTGCCTTGTAGCGCAGCCAACCATAGGCGCCGACGATCCCGAGGGACAGGACGGCGAGACAAACCGTTGCGATGATGAGACCGGCGGATCCGCCGCGCCGGCTACGCCGCTTGCGTCGCGCCAAGGATGCTCTCCGGGAAAAGATTATCGAGCTGATGGTATTTTTCGATGGCGCGCTCGAATTCGTCGCCGATCCGCTTGATCTGCTCCGAAAGCTCCGCTTGGGCGCTCTGGATACGCGAGCCCAGCACTTTGTCGTCCCATTCCTCTTCCGTGCGAATAACGGGCGTCAGGCGCTCCATCTTGTAAGCGGCTTTGAAGTATGACGGCTCCGGCTCGGTGCGCACGGCCCGGTTCGCATCGCGATAAGAGGTGAGCAGCACATTGGCGGCACGCTCGAGATGGTTCTGGTGTTCGGCAAAGAGGCCTGCGGTCCTGGCGCGATGCGCGATGATGGCAGCCGTTTCCTGCCGGCGCAGCGAGAGGTCGCGGATGATCTCCTCGATCTTGCTGTTGTGCTCGTCGCGGATCTCGCGAAGATCTTCGATCAGATCAAGCTTGCGGTCGATGTAGTTGTCTCTGGCCGCATCGAGACGCTTCTGGACGCCGGCAAAGCCGGGATAGGGGTCGGTGAGATAGCAGCCATCGATGAAGGCGACGAGCGAGAACATCAGACCAATGGCAAAGAGCATCCAGGAGTTCAGCTCCTGCAACCCGAGCGGTGCGGTCTTGAGCCGCTGGATCACCTCGGCACCGGCTCCGCTCAGGATCGTTGCAGAGACCTCGCGATAATGCGCTAGCGCGATATTGATGCCCAAAGCCACGGCGACATAGGCGACAAGCCCCAGCAGGCCGAGCAGCTTCAGCGCAAAGGAGCGATGCACCAGAAAACGGACGCAGAAGAAAGAGAACATCAATGCCGTGCCGATGTTCAGGAAGGCGAAGGCGGCCGCCTCGGTTACACCACCGACGAGACCCTGCTCGCTTCCTTTGGCGAGAAAACTGCCGTTCATCACCATTTCGATGAGCACGAGGAAGACGATCAGCGAGACCTTGAAGCCCCAGGCTGCCCTGCTTGAAACCTTGGCGGCCCGCTGCAGCTTATGTCTGGCCTTGAAGCCCACCATTTCATCCTCGGCCGTCTTCAGCTTGCGGCGCAGGCCATGAAGCTCGTCCACGCCGCTTGCCACTTCCGCCTTGAAATCCGAAACGCTTGATGCGTTCGCCTGGCGGATCAGTCCGAACTGGCCCTCGAAATCGAGGTTGCGCAAGCGGCTGTCAAAAGTCTGGAACTGATCTTCGAGGATTTGGTAGGAGCTTTTCTTTTCCGCCTCGACCCAGGCGATGATGCGCTGCTCCGTCTCGTCATGCGATTGCGCATCCGGCGGCGGCCGGTTCTGACGCCCGGCAGCGGCACCCTTTTCCTTCAGGTCGAGAGTCGTGCCCAGCTTTTCGATATCGACGACGGGAAACACATCCGTCGAGGCACGGAAATCATGGCTGGTCTCCCGAACGCTATCCCAGAGACGGTTGAGGGCTTCGAAACGCAACGATCTTCCCCGGCGAATTCATCAACTTAGAAAGGACAATTAACAAATCGATACCGCACCGGTTGTCCACGGTCCAGAGCGATATGGCAGAGGTTAGGATGCGATTGTGGTAAAGACTAGCCCGACCCCGTGTCGATCGGAAAACACTGACGTGAGTAAGGACGACACTTTCATCCGATGGCGGACTGCTGCTATGCCATGGTCACGTTCGGGATTGCCTTCCAGAAACCTGCCCGGCGCAGCCCTTCCCGATAGATGTCACGCTGCCATTGCTCCTTGAACGGCACGACGGAAAGCCATCGATCAACATCGAAATCCGGGTTGGTTCTTTGGACGCGCCGAACGAAAAAGCCTGCCTTTTCCTCATGCCCGAGCATCGCCCAGCTGGCCGCGGAAATCCTGTCCGCCAGGCGTGCATTCGCCATTCGGCCAATATAATCGAGGGCAGCTTCGAAGCGACCGAGCGTATAGCTCGCCACGGAAGCAGTCCAAAGATAGGTATCGGGGCTTACCGGATTGAGCGCCATGGCGCTTTCAATCTTCGTCAGCGCCAGATCCGGCCGGGACGCATGAAGCAAAGCCTCTGCATGGTCGGCAATGATGCCGGCATGGCCCGGATTAAGGGCTTCAGCCAGTTTCAAGGCCTCGATGCTCTCCTCACTCGCCTTCCGGAAGACCTTCGTCATGCCAAGCTCGCGATAGCCGTCGGCGATATCGCGCCGCGCTGCGATGGCCTGCATCGCATAGCTTTCCGCCTCGTCCAGCAAGGCCGCATCGCCACCGAAGGTCAGTACCCATTCTTTGGAGTAGGTGCGGGCCATTGAGCTCAAGGCAGGCGCGAAGTGGCCGCCGATGCGCAGCGCCATCTCAAGCTCCCCACGCGCCCTCTGCAGATCGGGTACGGAGAGGCGCTCGATGTAACGCTTGCCGGCGAGATAGCGCTGATAGGCCGCTGGATTTTCCTCGAAATGCGACCTCATCATCTCCCGCCTTTCGATCTGCCCTGCAAGCGACAGCACGATATGACGTGCGACCGCCTGTCTCCGCTCTTCGGGCGAGGATTGTCCGAGGCTGGTGCGCTCGGCCCAGATGATTTCATCGCTTGCGGCGTCGACCAGTTGCGAAAACAGCAGCGGTCCGTTGTCGCGAAGGCTAAGCCGCATCTCGAGAAGGTAGGAGCGATCCCATTGGTCGAAAGTTGCAACGGCACGTTCCCCAGCCCTGCCAACCCGGACCGCCGTGTAACGATCCGCAATCTGAAGACTGTCCAGCGCGCAGAAACCGATTGTGATATCGTTCACGAGGGATGAGGCATCATAATCTTTCCCTTGACCCTCCGTGGAAGGCAGGAGCAGGAGGGGTATCTTCACCCTCGCTCGCGCAGCTGAAATCCGTTCATGGTGGGCATCCCCGGCTCGAATTTCCGAAGCATAATCCCGCTGCGCCGACCATGAGGCCAGCAGCGCGGCACGCTGCGCGAAAATCTGCCTGAAGTGCTCCACCTCACCTTCCGCATCGAATATCCGCAACAGGATGCGATGAATATCGCGATCTTCGGGATCTATACCAAAGACCAGGAGTGCCGCCTCTCTCACCAGAGCGACATCCGCCATACCATTGGCTTCGGCGGCAGCGGCATTCAGCGCCGCCTTCAGTGCCGACAGATGCCTGCCGCTTTGCGCCTCCCGCCAATGAAAGAAAACCGCGCTCTGGCAATCGGTGCCCTGCAGGAATTCCGCCGCGAGCGTCCTCACCAGCGATTGCAATCTTACAAAGATCGGTCTGCCATCATCCGTGCGCGCGAACCAGAGATCGGAGGTGGTTGGAGGCGCGTCGAGTTCGACGGCTGTCTCGCTGAAACGCAGAAATGATCTCCCGAGTGCTTCCTGACGAACCCTGACACGCGAAACCAGCTTGCGCAGATTGACCTGCGCACTGCCATTGTCGTCTCCCCACAAAAACCGGGCGATCGCGCTGCGCGACGCGCGCGACGTTGGTTCCAGCATCAGATAGACCAGGATCAACAGACCCTTTTCGGGAAAGGCGACCTCGTGACCATCGCCGTCCAAAAGCTTCAAACCGCCAAATGTATGGAGTGAAAACATAATCTGTTCACAAAATCCGGGTGAAGCAGCGACGGCTGAGAAGGTATTTCCTTTACCTGTTAACCCCATTCGCGCTCGGACGAGTATGGTGAAATTTCGATAAGGCTGTAGTGTGTCGGAAGGTCTGGCGATTTTCAATTCCAATTGCCGACAATCTGATAAACCACTCGCTAAATCACGGGCACGCCATATCTTGGCAGAGCATGCGACTTCATTCGGAGCATCAAATCATGACGCCCTCTCCCTTCAAGAATATCTGTGTCTACGGCGCCGGCGCACTCGGCGGGGCGATCGCGGCCAAGCTCGCCTCCTCCCATGAGGGCCAGACAAAGGTTTCCGTCGTAGCGCGCGGAGCCCATCTGGAGGCCATTCGCGCCGGCGGCATAAGCCTGTGGGAAGCCGATGCGGATAGTCCCCTCGTCGCGCAGATGACCGCAACGGCCGATGCTGGCGAACTTCCGCCGCAGGATCTTGTCATCACCGGCCTCAAAGGCCATCAGCTTGCCGCAGCTGTCCCCGGCATTGCGAAACTGCTGCATTCGGGCACCCGCGTCGTCATGATCCTCAACGGCGTTCCATGGTGGTATTTCCACCGGGACCGTCAAAGCGGCCATGCCGAGTACCAGATGGAAGAGCTTGATCCGAACGGCGATCTCTGGCGCCTGATCGGGCCGGAGCGCGTCATCGGCTGCGTTGCCTATCAGGGAGCGGAAGTCGTCGCAGCCGGCGAGGTCAAGCTCGCCAACAACGGACATTTCATTCTTGGCGAACCTTCCGGCGAGACGACGGGCGATATCGAAGCCATCGCAGCACTGCTGCAGCGGGCCGGCGTCAATGTCACGATTTCCTCGCGCATACGCGACGATATCTGGAGCAAGCTCATGGGCAACGCCGCCTTCAATCCGATCAGTGCGCTGACCCGCGGTTTGATGTCCGATATCATGGACGATCCCGCGCTCGCGACCATGGTCGGTCAGGTGATGAGCGAGGTAAAAGCCGTTGCCGAGGCTTTGGGATCGAACATCGCCATGTCCGTGGAGGAACGTCTTGAGCGTTCCCGTCAGATCGGACCCGTACGCACCTCGATGCTGCAGGATCTTCTTGCCGGCAAGGCGCTGGAAATCACGCCTCTCGTTGGTGTGGTCGTTTCGCTCGGAAAGCTCGTAAATGTGCCGACACCGGTCTCGGCGACGATCCTGGCGCTGGTGACGCAGCTCGACCGCAAGAACCGGCAAGGCGCCGAGTAAGCGGCGGCAGACTACACCAGATAATTTTTCGATGCTCCGGCAGCGGTCCACAGGCCAGTCTCCGGAGGAACTCCGGGCATGTCGGTTCTTTATATTTCACTTACGCCTTCGTCCTTGGCCCCGAATGGATTTCCTATGGGAGCCGGCGTTACGCTCACGGTGGAATATGGAGACAATCCCATGCTCGACACGCACGCCCCCAATCTTACGGAATCCATCCGCGTCCTCGTTCATAACAGCGACGAGAAGCATCATCGTGTTGCGGCATCGGCAGCAACAACGAAAAGATCACGCAAGCGCCCGCTTCATTCGCGCCAGGTCCGGGAAAAGCGCACCTTTCAGGCGATGTTCGCCTTCGGGCTGCTGCTCGGCGCCCTCGAGCTGTACATCGTGCTGCATTACCTCTGAGATTTCACAGATGAGTAGACCGACTTTTCGAAGGCGCATCGGCGGTGCGATCACCGCCCTTGTCACGCCTTTCCGCGACGGCGTTTTCGATGGCGTCGACATGATGGCCCATATCGAGTGGCAGCTGCTAAGCGGGATCGATGGGCTTCTCGTCTGTTCGCTGATTGGCGAAGGCCCGACGTTGACTGAGGCCGAGCGCATTCGTGCCATCGAAATCTGCATCGAACTTTCGGAAGACAAGGTGCCCGTCATCGTCGCGACCGGAACCAACGACACGAAGACGACCCTGGAGGAAACGATACAGGCACAGCGCCTTGGCGCCGATGCGGCCTTCGTGACGGTCCCCTATTATTCCAAGCCGACGCAGAAGGGGATCATCCATCATTTCGAGCAGCTGACGGCGCAGACCGAGCTGCCCATCATCGTGCATAACCAGCCATCGCATACCGCAGTCGATCTCGCTCCCGCAACCGTCGCGCGGTTCGCCGAAATTCGAGGGATTATCGGGATCGCCGATAGCAGTAGCGACATCTCGCGCGTCGACCTCTGGCGCCCCCTTCTGCCGGAGCGGTTCGGCCTGTTTACCTCGAATGACGCCAGCGCATTCGGCTTTACGGCCGCAGGCGGTCATGGCTGCTTCTCGGGTGCGGCCAATATCGTTCCGCGGCTCTTTCAATCGATGCAGCATTCGGCTGCCTGCGGCAATGTCGGCGCGGCACAATCCATCGACGAGCGGTTGCAGCCATTGTTCAGCGCGCTCGCCCGCGAAAGCGAGCCGGCGACGGTCAAGCACGCCCTGTCACTGGTGAGAGATATCGAGGCGGAGGTTCGCCTGCCATTGATCGGCGTCGGCATAGAGACGGCTGCGGCCATCCAGGCGGCAATCACCCCGTTTCAACTCGACGGCAGTGGCCGGTTTGCCTCGCGTCATGGCTATCGCCTAGGATTGTGAAATCGCCTCATCCCTATGAGATTTTTATATTTTTGCCATTTCAGGCAAATGGAAAACCTAGCAACTCCCCCATAGATTCAACAGCGTAGCACCGGAAATGGTCTTATCGGACCCATGGTGCTGGTGACACTGAAAGGAACTATGATGTCACGCTACAGGCATGTCGGCCTATCCGCCGACCCTCTCCAACGCCTTCGTGCCGCCGTGTTTGCGCGCAACGAGCGGCTCTTCTCTTCGGACGCATTGCTGGACGGAATTCGCTCCGTCGCTCCGCGCCTCGGACTTGTCCTTCTGATCGCTGCCGCTCTGCAAATGGCGCTGTATCTGACCGGACACTGAGTGAAATCGAAGAGATCCAAGAGGAAATAACAATGGCAAACGCACAGCATATTCAGCGGCGCTCGGCTCACAGCACGATTTCCCCGGCTCCGGCCCGCTTCATCATCGGCCGCGACCGCCGCGGCAGCTGGATCGTTCAGGACCGGCAAGGCCTTGTCGGCGGCCTGTTCCGCAATGAAGCAGCTGCCCTGCACTTCGCAGCTGAAGAATGCAACCACAATCCGGCTGATATCTGCCTGGCGCCCGAAGGTGCTGTCCTCGATCTGGACAGCTTCGTCCAAGCCGCTTCCAATCTGCACTGAATTGACCCTTGGCAGGCTTCGACAGCATCTCGCCCAACGCTTCCTTAACCGCCCTTAGGTAAGCTTTCGGCCAGATATCCAAAGAACAGAAAGCCATGTCGAAGCCTGCCTTCCGCTACAGCCACTACGATCTCGGGGAACAGCGCGCCGGAACGGTGATCGAAATCACGCTCTCGGCCGTTGCCAATGTCAGGCTGATGAACGGCTCGAATTTCGAGCGCTTCACCGAAACGCTGAAGCATCAGTTTCTCGGCGGTGTCGCCAAGAAATCGCCGATACGGCTGGTCATTCCGGAGGCCGGCCATTGGCATCTGGTGGTCGATATGGAAGGTCATAAGAGCCTGGCGGAATCGAGCGTCAAAATGGTGGACAGGGTAACCGTTCCACGCATGCAAAAAGCATAGCGGCAATCCGTCACCGTCAGGTGATATATGGACTAGCGTTCACCGCGTTCCTTGCGCAGCTTCGACCACCAGTCCAGCCGCTTGCGGATCTCACGCTCGAAACCCCGCTCCGGCGGATCGTAGAAGGTCTGGCGACCCATCTTCTCCGGAAAGTAATTCTGGCCTGAAAAGGCATCTGGCTCGTCGTGATCGTAGCGATAACCATCGCCATAGCCTTCGGTACGCATCAGCTTGGTCGGTGCATTGAGGATATGCTTGGGCGGCAGCAGCGAGCCGTTCTGCTTGGCGGCCTGGGTCGCGGCCTTGAAGGCCGTGTAGACGGCATTGGATTTCGGGGCGGTGGCGAGATAGACGCAGGCCTGGGCCAGCGCCAGCTCACCTTCCGGCGACCCCAGATAATCATAGGCGTCCTTGGCAGCATTGCAGATGACAAGCGCCTGCGGATCGGCAAGACCGATATCCTCCACCGCCATGCGCACCAGTCGGCGTCCAAGATAGAGCGGATCCTCGCCGGCATCGAACATACGGGCGAGATAGTAGAGAGCGGCATCGGGGTCGGAACCGCGGACAGATTTATGCAACGCCGATATCAGATTGTAGTGACCGTCCTGCGCCTTGTCATAGACGGGCGCGCGGCGCTGGACAATTTTGACCAGCATGTCGGGATCGAAAAGCTCGTCCTTGCGGGCAGCACGCCAGACTTCTTCCGCCAGCGTCAGCACCGAGCGGCCATCGCCGTCGGCCATGCGGATCAGGCTGGCGCGAGCATCCTCCGTCAGCGGCAGCGGCTTGCCTTCCACCGTTTCGGCGCGGCGCAGCAGTTCTTCCAGGCTTTCCTCATCATGCGAACGGAAGGTCAGAACGCGGGCCCGGGAAAGAAGAGCCGCGTTGAGTTCGAAAGACGGATTTTCCGTGGTTGCGCCAACGAGAATGACGGTGCCGTCTTCCATAACGGGCAAGAAGCTATCCTGTTGGGCGCGATTGAAGCGATGGATCTCGTCAACGAACAGCAGGGTCTGGCGGCCATCCATGCGGCGCAGCCTTGCCGCCTCGAACACCTTCTTCAGATCGGCAACGCCGGAGAAGATCGCCGAAATCTGTTCGAAGGCGAGACCCGCCTCGCCCGAAAGCAGTCTTGCAACGGTCGTCTTGCCGGTGCCTGGCGGCCCCCAGAAGATCATCGATCCCAGCGAGCCCGCCTCGATCATCCGGCGCAATACGCCGTCCTCGCCCGTCAGATGTGCCTGACCGGTGACTTCGGCCAATGTTTGCGGCCGCAGACGGTCGGCGAGAGGCCGCTTATTGGCGACCTCCTCCGGTATCCGCGGTGCAAACAGGTCATCGCTCATCGGAAGAACTGCCTGATACGCTGGCCGTCGCGCTCGATCTCGACGCGCCAGAAGCTGGGGTTTGACGTGACGGTCTTCTGAAGGATTTCCGTCGTGTTGATCGCCACCCCATTTATGGAAATGACGATATCGCGGGCGGCAAATCCAAGCCGGTCGGCCGGCGAATTCGGCTTCAGGCTTTCGATGACGACACCCGTGGAATCCGGCGGCATATGCAGGTCATCGGCAACGCGCGGTGAAAGATTGGCAACGGTCGCGCCGGAGAAAGGATTGTTACCCTCGATCACCCGCTCGTCGCGCGGCGTGGATTCGGGGGCGGCGGCGAGCGTCATCGTGGCCTGATGCTCCTTCCCATTGTCGAGCACCGTCAATGCCACTGTCGCACCAAGGCCAGCCGTCGTCAGGCGATAGCCTAGCGCATCGGGATGCTCGATTGAAATGTTATTCAGCGCCGTGATCACCTCACCGGGCTTCAGGCCCGCCTTGGCCGCCGGACCGCCATCGACGACCTTGGTCACCAGCGCACCGCGCACCTTGTCAAGGCCGAGTGCTTCGGCAACATCGGATGTCACCGGCTCGAAGGAGGCGCCGATATAGGGCCGCTCGAAAGACTTGTCGCCACGATCGGCGGCGGCGAGGAAGACCTTGACCAGATTGGCGGGGATGGCGAAGCCGATACCATTGGAGCCGCCGCCCTGGGAGAAGATCGCCGTATTCAGCCCGATCAGCTCGCCGGTCATGTTGACGAGCGCGCCGCCCGAATTGCCGGGGTTGATCGAAGCGTCGGTCTGAATGAAGAAGCCGACCTCGTTCTTGACCTGATTGCGGGCAAGGGCCGAAACGATGCCGCTCGTTACCGTCTGTCCCACGCCGAAGGGATTGCCGATGGCGAGCACGAGATCGCCGACCTCGATGCCATCGGAATTGCCGAGCGGCAGAACCGGGAAAGTCTCATTCTTCGACTGGATCTTCAGGACGGCGAGGTCCACACGATCGTCCTTCAGCACGACCTTGCAGGGAAATTCGCGGCCGTCCGAAAGCGCGATCTTGATGTCGTCAGCGCCGTCGACAACGTGGTTATTGGTGATGACGGTGCCATTTGCCTCCACGATGACGCCGGAGCCCAGCGACGACTGCTTCTCGGTGCGATTCGGCATGCGCTGTCCGAAGAATTGCTCGAAGAAGGGATCGCCGGCAAAGGGGGACTGACGCTGCACGACACGCTCGGCATAGACGTTCACGACAGCGCCCGCCGTCTGTTTGACCAGCGGGGCGAAGGAAAGCTGCATCTGAGTCTGGCTTTGCGGCAGCGTCTTCGCTGTCTGAGCCTCAGCGGAAAGCGGCATCGCCATGACGAGGGCAATCATCGAAACGGCAGTGCGCTTTAGGAGGAGGTGCATGAAATTTCCCTTTTTAATTCTCTTTAAACAACGTTGTAGCGCCCGAAGCTAGAAAGAAAAGGGGGCGGAACCATGAAGCATAAATGGAGTTTTGCAGCGATAAAAAACAGGCTCGCTGAACAAAAACATGCTGTCATGCATTTCGCGTTGGGAATCGTTAAAAGGGAACCAGACATGCGATTGATCCATCTTGCCGCCGCCACTTTTCTCGTCTCTCTGGGTATGGCCGGCACTTCCCGTGCCGCCAGCTTCGATTGCGAGGCGCAGAATCTGAAGCCGGACGAGAAGACGATATGCGACGTTCGCGCTCTCAACGATGCCGATGTGAAAATGGTGACGACCTTCGACCTGCTCTCGGGCCTCCTCGCCATGGGTGCACGGGGCACGATGCAGGACCAGCAGACGGAGTGGCTGAAGAAGCGGCAGGCTTGCGAGGCGGATGTCGCCTGCTTGAAGACGTCCTACGAGGAGCGCCTGAAGGTGCTGAACGACACCTACAAGCAGATCAATCGGCCGCTGTAAGAGTTTGGTTTGAATGGCTTAAAGGTTTTCGCTGGGATGTCCCCTCGCCCCGCCTGCGGGGAGAGGGCTAGGGTGAGGGCCAAGCACAGCGACAGCCAAATTCCGCCGCTGCGATAAAGCTCGAAGGCCCCTCATCCGTCCTCTCGCGGCCGAGCCATGCTCGACCGTTCGAGTCCACCTTCTCCCCGCTGTGCGGGGAGAAGGGGTCTAGTTACTTCCCACCCAGATCGCGAACTGCGCCGCGATCCGCGCTGGTCGCGAATGCAGCATAGGCCTTCAACGCCGTGGTGACGTTGCGCTTGCGCACTTCCGCCGGATGCCAACCCCTAGCATTCTGGGCTTCGCGGCGAGCGGCAAGCTCCTTGTCGTCGACGCGCAGGCTGATGATGCGGTTCGGGATGTCGATGTCGATCATGTCGCCTTCGCGCACCAGACCGATCGTGCCGCCATTGGCCGCTTCCGGAGAAACGTGACCGATCGACAGACCCGAGGTGCCGCCGGAGAAGCGGCCGTCGGTGATCAGCGCGCAGGCCTTGCCAAGGCCTTTCGACTTCAGATAGCTCGTCGGATAGAGCATTTCCTGCATGCCGGGACCGCCCTTCGGGCCTTCGTAGCGGATGACGACGACGTCGCCGGCCTTGATCTCATTGCTGAGAATGCCCTTGACGGCAGCATCCTGGCTTTCGAAGACCTTGGCCGGGCCGGAGAACTTCAGGATCGATTCATCGACACCGGCTGTCTTCACGATGCAGCCATCGAGCGCCAAGTTGCCCTTGAGGACAGCCAAACCGCCATCCTTGGAGAAGGGATGCTCGACGGAGCGGATGACGCCCTTCTCGCGATCGGTATCGAGCTCCTCCCAGCGGGCGTTCTGGCTGAAGGCAACCTGGGTCGGAATGCCGCCCGGAGCCGCGCGGAAGAATTCGCGCACCGTCTCGCTGTTGGTGCGGGTGATGTCCCAGCGATCGATGGCGTCGCCGATGGTCTCGGAATGCACGGTCGGGCAATCGCGGTTGATGAGACCGCCCTTATCGAGCTCGCCGAGGATCGACATGATACCGCCGGCGCGGTGCACGTCTTCCATGTGGACGTCGTTCTTTGCCGGTGCAACCTTGGAGAGGCATGGTACGCGGCGCGACAGCGCATCGATGTCGGCCATGGTGAAATCGACTTCGCCCTCATGCGCGGCCGCCAAGATGTGCAGAACCGTGTTGGTCGAGCCACCCATGGCAATATCGAGCGCCATGGCATTCTCGAAGGCCTGCTTGGAGGCAACGGAACGCGGCAGGATCGATGCATCGTCCTGCTCGTAATAACGGCGGGCGAGATCGACGACCAGATGGCCGGCTTCGACGAAGAGGCGCTTGCGGTCGGCGTGGGTGGCGAGCGTCGAGCCGTTGCCAGGCAGCGATAGGCCGAGCGCTTCGGTCAGGCAGTTCATCGAATTGGCCGTGAACATGCCCGAGCACGAGCCACAGGTCGGACAGGCGGAGCGCTCGATGACCTGAACATCTTCATCGCTGATCTTGTCGTCAGCGGCGGCAACCATGGCGTCGACGAGATCGAGCGCATGCTTCTTGCCGTGCAGGACGACCTTGCCGGCCTCCATCGGGCCGCCGGACACGAAGACCGTCGGAATATTCAGGCGCAGCGAGGCCATCAGCATGCCGGGGGTGATCTTGTCGCAGTTGGAGATGCAGACCATGGCGTCGGCGCAATGCGCATTGACCATATATTCGACGCTGTCGGCGATCAGCTCGCGCGACGGCAGCGAATAGAGCATGCCGTCATGGCCCATGGCGATACCGTCGTCGACGGCGATGGTGTTGAATTCCTTGGCAACACCGCCGGCGGCCTCGATTTCGCGCGCGACCAGCTGGCCGAGATCCTTAAGGTGAACGTGGCCGGGCACGAACTGAGTGAAGGAGTTGACCACCGCAATAATGGGCTTGCCGAAATCGCTGTCCTTCATACCCGTTGCGCGCCAAAGGCCGCGCGCACCGGCCATGTTGCGGCCGTGGGTGGTTGTTCTGGAACGATAAGCTGGCATGGTGTCTTCCTCGTCATCTTGGAAATTGTGCGGCGCCGGGCATCGGCCAAGGGTTTCAGGCCGAAGAGCGCCGGCAACTCCGCTTTTTGGAATTGTCGTAATCCAATCGTGCAGTACTGTCACTATCAACTCAAGCGAATCCGGTACGCCGCCGGGCAAGGGCCACGTCCGGGCAAACAAGTCGCTCGACCAAAGTTGGGAACGAAACAGCCCGATCACAAGCGCACACAAAAAGTTGCTTTCACTTCCAAAGAAATGCCGGCCTAAGAGTGTAACAAAACCTGTGTCCGTTGCGTATCGCTCATATCGAAGCTGCTATCGCATAAAGGAATTGTTCCATGGCCGCCTATCGCCCGCCGAAAATCGCATCCTCCGAGATCACACCCCGCTCGATCTATCTGAAGCGGCGCGAGTTCCTGACGGCGGCCGCGGCCGGTATCGGCGTGGCGGCTATCGGCGGCAAGACGGCGCTGGCCGAAGCCCTGACGGCGACCAAGAGCAATTACACGGTCGATGAGAAGCTGACGCCGCTCAAGGACGTCACCACCTACAACAATTTCTACGAATTCGGCCTCGACAAGTCCGATCCGGCCAGCCTCTCAGGCAAGTTCAAGCCGCGTCCCTGGACGGTCAAGGTCGACGGCATGGTCAACAAGCCCGGCACGTTCGATATCGATGCGCTGATCAAGGAGTTCCCGCCGGAAGAGCGGGTCTATCGCATGCGCTGCGTCGAAGCCTGGTCGATGGTGATCCCATGGGACGGCTTCCAGCTTTCCGCCCTGCTCGACAAGGTGGAGCCGCAGGGCAGCGCCAAATATGTGGCCTTCGAGACTGTCGTGCGGCCGGAAGAAATGCCGGGGCAATCGGGCCTCCTGCAATCTCTCAACTGGCCCTATGTCGAGGGGCTGCGCCTGGACGAGGCGCGCAATCCGCTGACGCTGCTTGCCGTCGGCCTCTATGGCGAGACCCTGCCGAACCAGAACGGCGCGCCGATCCGGCTCGTCGTGCCGTGGAAATATGGCTTCAAGGGCATCAAGTCGATCGTGCGCATCACGCTCACCGACAAGCAGCCGCTGAATACATGGCAGGCGACCAACAGCCAGGAATATGGCTTCTACGCCAACGTCAATCCGGCTGTCGATCATCCGCGCTGGAGCCAGGCGACGGAACGGCGCATCGGCGAAGGCGGCTTCTTCGGCTCCAATCGTCACCCCACCCTGCCCTTCAACGGCTATGCCGATCAGGTTGCCAGCCTCTATAGCGGCATGGATCTCAGGGTGAATTTCTGATGGCCCTCTCCTTCGCTCTCCCAAAACGCTGGCAACCCGCCTCCGTCTGGGCGCTCTACTTTGTCGGACTTTTACCGGCCGCCTGGGAGTTCTATCTCGGGGCGACGGATCAGCTCGGCGCCGACGCGGTGAAGACGTTCGAGCTCTTCCTGGGACTATGGGCGATCCGCTTTCTGCTGCTGACACTTGCTGTCACGCCGCTTCGCGATCTCTTCGGCTGGAACTATCTGCGCTATCGCCGCGCACTCGGTCTGCTCTGCTTCTACTACGCGCTGATGCACCTGACCGTCTATATGGTTCTCGATCAGGCGTTGGACGTGCAGGCCGTCATCGATGACGTATTGAAGCGGCCCTTCATCATGTTCGGCATGGCAGGGCTTGTCATGCTGCTGGCCTTGGCCGTGACGTCGAACAATTTCTCGATCAAGCGTCTCGGCAAGAAATGGATCTGGCTGCATCGCCTCGTCTATATCATCGCCGCCTGCGGTGCTCTGCACTTTGCGCTATCAACTAAGGTCCTCTCGGTGGAGCAGTTCATCTATATCGGCCTGCTGATCGCCATGATCCTATACAGATCCTACCGGCCGATCATGATGGAGAGGCGGCGGGCAGCACGTAGGCCAGCTGCGGCCTCTAGCTCCAGAGCGGCCTGAGGGAGGCCGCTCTCCCTTCAAGCGAAGTCATTCCGCAGCGCTGGCGATCTTTGCTTGGCCCTGTTCCTGCACTTCGACGGTCGCCGTGAGGCCGGCGATGAGCTTCGTGCCATCGGGTACCTTGTCGAGCGCGATGCGCACCGGCACACGCTGCGCCAGGCGTACCCAGCTGAAGGTTGGCGTGATATTGGCAAGCAGGCTGCCGGAGGTGCGCTCGCGGTCCTCGATGCCGTAAGCGATGCTCTCGACATGACCGGTCAGCTTCTCGGCCTGCCCCATCAAGTGGATATGAACTTCGTCGCCGATCTGGATGCGCGGCAGCTTGGTTTCTTCGAAATAGCCTTCGACGCGCAGGGAATCGCTGTCGATGAGCGCGACCTTTGCGGTCCCGGCGGAAACATAGTCGCCCGGACGCAGGCTGAGGTTCGAGATCGTGCCGTTGACGGTGGCGCGAACCTCGGAGCGGTCGAGATTGAGCTGGGCGAGTTCGCGATTGGCAGTCGCCTGACGAACGGCAGCCTCATCCTGCTGCACGGTGGTCAGCGCCTGCTCCTTCTGCTGCAGGGAAGCGGCATCACCAAGGCGAGCCTGCCGCGCGCTTTCGCGCTGAGCTTGCTCAAGAGCCGCCTTGCTGCTTGCAAGGGCTGCATCCGCCTGTTCAAGCGCGATGGCGAAACGATCGCGATCGACGCGGAAGAGGATATCGCCCTTCTTGACGGTCTGGTTGTCCTTGACGAGGACCTCGCTCACGAGACCGGAGACATCGGGGGCGATGCCGACGACATCGGCCCTGAGACGCGCATCGCGCGTCCATGGTTCATCCATGTAATGGCCCCAGAGCTGGCGGCCGACATAGACGGCGGCAATAACGAAGATGAGAGTGACGGCCACACGGCCGATGAGTTTGAACGCGTTCATGTGAAATACCAACGGGAGACTGAGGAGACGGCGCCGAGCAGCAGGACGTAAAGCGCGAGATCGAAAAGACCGCGATGCCAGACCAGAGTGTAGACTCCGATCCATGCCAGCAGGCGTCGAACGACAATGACGACAAACAGCGTCAGGAGCATGAGAACGAGAAGGCGCGGGATATAAACGCCATAAAGATCGAATTCTGCGGGCATGATATTACTCGGCGGCAATGGGAAGAGGTTGAGTTGTATCGGATAGCGGTGGCCGCCAGCTCGCCGGCGGCTCGGCATGGGGGAAGAGCGCCCGGCGAAGGCCGACGAGCGCATCAAGGCTCGCCCGACCGGATTGCCGCTTTTCCTGTGCGACGGCTTCGAGGCTATGGTCGATCGACACACGCAGTTCCTCGGCCGGATCCACAGCCCGTTTTGCCTTCAGCCGCGAACGATAGAAATCCGATACGCCGATCAGGACTTCGCTGACCGATGCAGCGGCAGCCGGCTTCAGCTGGCCACGCTCTTTCTGAAGCATCAGCACGTTGAAGCCGAGACGGACATCGGCGTAACCGTCGACCTTTTTCAGTTCGCGGTCCTCGATGCCTGCAAGACGGGGGACGAGCTGGCCCAGGCGGTCGAGGATGCGGCCTGAGAGGCGTTCATGATCGGCACGGCGGATGCCGGCGGCAGTTTCGGCCAGATCTCTCCAGCCGGCCCGCACCAGCCGCCAGGCGGCAAGCTCGGATCCGAATGGGCGGGTAAGCAAAGTCCAGACCAAGGCGAAGCCAACACCGGCCAGAGCGGCGATCGCACTGTTGGTGAAGCTGGCGAAATCGGCGGTGTAACGATCCTGCAGCGCGATGAAACTTGCACCGTTCACCGCCAGCAGCATGCCGAGCATGTTGGTCTGCGGGCGGGTAATCAGGATACCCATCACCAGGAAGGGCGGCGCAAAGACCAGCACCAGCATTTCAAAGCCGGAAATCGACGGCAACACGCCAAAAATATAGACGCAGGCGATGACCAGGCTCACCGCAGTCCAGATGAACATGGTGGTGATGAAGGGCGCGGGACGATCGAGCGCGGCGAAAAACGAGCAGGCAACGGCCACCATGGCGATGAAGCCGGCGCCATCCGCCCAGCCGGAATAGATCCAGAAGAAGCAGGCGACGGCAATTCCGGCGATGACGCTACCGGCCGAGAAGGCAAGCAGGGCGTAATCATAATGCCTGCTGCGACCGACGACATTGCGATAGCGGAAGGCGGGGCGCCAGGTGCCGACCTGCTGTCCCGAGACGATCTGGGCGCGCAGCGTCAGGCAATCCTGCCACAAGTCGACGATTTCCTTGAGGCGAGCGAGAGCGCTCGACCGGACGAGATCGTCCCAGCCGATATCGAGGTCGTTCTCCTGCAACTCCTCGATCTTCCGCGACAAGGTCTCAGCGGTCTCGTCGGCCTTGCCGCGACCACCCTGCCCCAGCCAATCGGCCACCTCATTCAATACAACGACCAATTCCTGCGGTAGCGGCTTGCCACCAGCCTTCAAGGCGTGCAGGCGATCGGCAAGGGAGGAGAAGAGCGGCAGCAGCATCAGCAGGCGGCCGCGCAGCTCGCGCGAATGCCTGACGATGTCGCGGCTGCCGGCATCATAGCGCAACTGGCTGATGACGAGATCCAGGCCGGAAACGTCGGCGGCAAGCTTCTGCCGCTTCAAGGGCGTTGCCGGCGAAGCGCCCTCGCCGCGCAGGATCTCGTCGGCCCAGGTGCCGGCGTCGTCCAGCCAGGAACCTATACGCTGGCCGAGGACGGTGCCGACGCTGCTCGGAAAGACGACGGCGCTAACCACGCTCGCACAGACGATGCCGATGAGAATTTCCTCAGAGCGGGCAAGCGCGACATCGAAAATGGTTTCGGGCGAGCCGACGGTCGGCAGCGCGATCAGCGGCAACGTATAGCCGGCCAGCATGAAGACATAGCTGCGCGACGTGCGGTCGAGCATCGAGATGAACAGCAAGGTGCCGGTCCATAGCGCGACAACGATCGAAAGCAGTTCCGGCGCGTTGACGAAGAGCGGGATGAAGATCACCGATGCGGTGGCACCGATAAGCGTGCCGAGCGCGCGGTAAAGCCCCTTGGAGCTGGTCGCGCCGGCAAGAGGATTGGCGACCACATAGACGGCGGCCATCGCCCAATAGGGACGCGGCAGATCGAGCGACAGGGCGATGAACAGCGCCATAATCGCAGCGATGAAGGCTTTGACGGAAAATAACCACTCGCGCCAGGATGGAATGCTCATGAGACCTTCTCCGGCTCCGGTTCGACGGCTTTGGATGCCTCAAACTCCTCGAAAGCCTTCAGGACGCGAACCGCAGCTTCGATATCCGCGGGGTCGACATTGGCGAGGATCTTGCCACGCAGCTCATCAAGTACGTCTTCCATACGGGAGGCCAGCTTTTCGCCTTCCGGCGTCAGCCACAGGCCTTTCGCGCGTCGATCCGTCGGATCATCCTTGCGGATGACAAGATCCATGCTTTCGAGCTGATCGATCAGCCGAACCAGAGACGGGCCTTCGATGCCGACATAAGTGGCGAGCACCACCTGCCGCACGCCGCCTCCCAGGCGACCGATCCAAAGCAGCGGCGCGGCCACCGCCTCAGATATGCCATGGGAGCTCAGCGCGAGATCGACCGCCCGTCGCCATTGGCGGCCGGTCGTCAGCAGGTTTGCGGTGAATACGCGTTGCAGGGCATTGGACGAGTTCATGAGAACCTATTAGCACTAAACTAATTAGGATTCAAATTATTATTATCGAAAGCGCTATATGGAATGCGAAATGCAGCTATGCAGATATCGAGAGAGCCGTGGTAACCGGCCCGGATCGCAAGCGACCGATAGTCTAATAAATCACTTAGTAATGATCGACGTCGCCGAGATAAAAGTGGGCAAGAACATCATGCTGAGCGCTTCGGCCCGAATAGGATGCGATGAAGCGCCAACGCCAGCGCGATGCCGGCGGCATAGGCGACGATATTCCAGAGCGAGAATACCCTGCCCAGCAACAGGGCTCCGGCGGCAGTCAATCGAAAGGCGTCAAGATCAGGCGTGTGCCAAAGCCTGAAAAACTCTACGGCGATCGCGACGAGCAACGCCGCCACGGCAATCCTGACACGTCCCGAAGACACGAATATTGTCGCCAGGAGCCAATAGACCATCGCTCCCCACAATAACGAGCCGCCATATTTGACGATCGCGAAAGGCAGATCGAGCGCATAACCATAGCGCCGCAATGCAAGACCGGCGGCGATGGTCACCAGGAGCGCGAGGAACAGAAGCAGTCTCTCACGCGTCAATTTTCGCTGCATGTCCCACGATGCTCCCTGCTCTAACGCCACCTGAGCCGAATGCGACTCAGCAAGGCTGATTGCGATACTCCAAAGCAATCAGGGAGATTGAAAGACCGCTCCAGTCGCGGAAACGACAAAAGGCCGGATGATCGCTCATCCGGCCTTCAATTTCTGATCCGAAGCTTAGCCTTAAGCGGCTGCGGCTTCTTCTTCAGCGGCAACGCGAGCCTTGTCGGCTGCGCCCTTGGCATTGACGTCGCGATCGACGAACTCGACGACTGCGAGAGCGGCATTGTCGCCCTGGCGGAAGCCGGCCTTCATGATACGCAGGTAGCCGCCATTGCGGGTGGCGTAGCGGGTTGCGATCGCGTCGAACAGCTTCGAAACGACGGCGACGTCGCGGATCTGCGAGATGGCCTGACGACGAGCGTGCAGGTCGCCGCGCTTGCCGAGGGTTACCAGCTTCTCGACGATCGGGCGAATTTCCTTCGCCTTCGGGAGCGTGGTGACAATCTGCTCATGGGTGATGAGCGAAGCCGCCATGTTGGCGAACATCGCCTTACGATGGCTAGCGGTTCTATTCAGCTTGCGGCCGGCTTTACCGTGGCGCATGGCTATTCTCCTTCACTTGCAGGCATCGTTCGCCCGCAGTTTGATTGGTTAGTATTGGTCTTCGTATCGCTTGGCGAGATCTTCGATGTTCTCAGGCGGCCATGCCGGCACTTCCATGCCGAGGTGCAGGCCCATGGAAGCGAGAACTTCCTTGATTTCGTTCAGCGACTTGCGACCAAAATTCGGCGTGCGGAGCATTTCTGCTTCGGTCTTCTGAATGAGGTCGCCGATGTAGACGATGTTGTCGTTCTTCAGGCAATTTGCCGAGCGAACGGACAGTTCCAGCTCGTCCACCTTCTTGAGGAGCGCCGGGTTGAAAGCGAGTTCGGTGACTGCTTCTTCTTCGGCTTCCTTCTGCGGCTCGTCAAAGTTGACGAACACGCCAAGCTGATCCTGGAGGATGCGAGCCGCAAAAGCGACGGCATCTTCACCGCTGATCGAACCGTCGGTTTCGATCGACATGCTCAGCTTGTCGTAGTCGAGAACCTGTCCTTCGCGGGTATTTTCAACCTTGTAGGACACCTTCTTGACCGGCGAATAGAGGCTGTCGACCGGGATGAGGCCGATCGGAGCGTCTTCCGCACGATTGCGCTCGGCGGGCACATAGCCCTTGCCGTTGTTGACGGTGAATTCCATGCGGATTTCGGCGCCCTCGTCGAGCGTGCAGATGACATGCTCGGGGTTGAGGATTTCGATATCGCCGACCGTCTGGATGTCGCCAGCTGTTACAACGCCTGGGCCCTGCTTGCGGACGACCATGCGCTTGCTGTCATCGCCGTCCATCTTGATGGCGATTTCCTTGATGTTCAGCACGATGTCCGTCACGTCTTCCCGGACGCCCGGGATAGAGGAGAACTCATGCAATACGCCGTCGATCTGCACGGCCGTCACCGCGGCGCCACGCAGAGAGGACAGCAGAACGCGACGCAGCGCGTTGCCGAGGGTGAGACCAAAGCCACGCTCCAGCGGTTCCGCCACGAGCGTTGCCTTGGTGCGGCCGCTCGAGGTGAACTCGACCTTGTTGGGCTTGATCAGTTCCTGCCAGTTTTTCTGAATCATGTTTTTGCCTTCCGTTCGTTGCCACCATCCAATCGTGGCAACCGAGCTTGAGTAACACCAAGCCGGGCGCATCTACCCCGACCGGTGTCGTGAGTGGCGATGATCAGACGCGACGCTTCTTGCGCGGGCGGCAACCATTGTGCGGGATCGGGGTCACGTCGCGGATGGACGTGATCATGAAACCAGCAGCCTGGAGCGCGCGCAGAGCGGATTCACGACCGGAGCCCGGACCGCAAACTTCAACTTCGAGCGACTTCATGCCGTGTTCCTGAGCCTTCTTGGCGCAATCTTCGGCAGCGATCTGGGCGGCGAACGGGGTCGACTTGCGCGAACCCTTGAAGCCCTTGGCACCAGCGGACGACCAGGCAATCGCGTTGCCCTGTGCGTCGGTGATGGTGATCATCGTGTTGTTGAAGGTCGAGTTGACGTGTGCGACGCCCGACGTGATATTCTTGCGCTCGCGACGACGAACGCGGACGGCTTCCTTGGCCATGTTAGTCCTTTCTTGGATCTCTGCACCGCCGTAATCCCAGCGGCTACACCGAAGCGGCACCCATGGAGCACCGCTTCAAACTCAAAAGAGGCCGGCGGACCGCCAGCCTCCCAAATCCGGTTGCCCGGAAATTACTTCTTCTTACCAGCGATCGCCTTTGCCGGACCCTTGCGGGTGCGGGCATTGGTGTGCGTGCGCTGGCCACGAACCGGCAGGCCGCGGCGATGACGCAGGCCACGGTAAGAACCCAGGTCCATGAGACGCTTGATGTTCATCGCGGTTTCGCGACGCAGATCACCTTCGACCTGATAGTCACGGTCGATGGTTTCGCGGATCTGCAGAACCTCAGCATCGGTCAACTGGTTGACGCGACGCTCGGCCGGAATACCGACCTTCTCGCAGATTTCCTGTGCAAACTTCGGTCCGATCCCGTGAATGTAACGAAGCGCAATAACTACGCGCTTTGCAGTCGGGATGTTGACGCCAGCGATACGAGCCACGCCTGTTCTCCTTGCATTCCTTTTGCCTTGGCAAAGGGTCTTGTTATGCAGCCCGGGAGCTGCTTGTTCAATGTGTGTCCGCCACATGTCAAAACGACCGTACCCGGACTTCCCGTTGGAAATCCGCGCCGATCGCATGGCATGTCGCGAGTTGGCGCGGTGTTTAGCGGAATCAGCGCAAAAAAGCAACCGCTCCGGCAAGTTTATTTTAGGCTATCTAAAGCTTAGCCAGGATAGCCTCTATGCTCTCAGTCACATGCTCGATATCGGCCATGCCGTCGATGCTCTGCAACTTGCCCTTGGCATAGTAGTAACCGATCAGCGGCGAGGTCTCCTTGTAGTAGACCTGAAGACGGGTCGCCATGGTTTCGGCATTGTCATCCGGGCGGCGCTTGAAATGCGTCGAGCCGCATTTGTCGCAGACACCGGCATTTGCCGGAACCTTGTCAGTGTCGTGATAGACGCTGCCGCAATTCGAGCAGGAATAGCGGCCAGAGACGCGGCGAATCAGTTCGGCGTCGTCCACTTTGAGCTCAATCACGACGGAGAGCTCGAGGCCCTTCGCGCTAAGCATCTTCTCCGTGGCATCAGCCTGTACAAGAGTGCGCGGGAAACCATCGAGAATGAAACCCTTGGCACAATCCGGCTGATCGATGCGTTCGGAAACGATCGCGTTGACGATCTCATCCGAAACAAGCTTGCCGGCGTCCATGACAGCCTTGGCGCGCTTGCCAACTTCCGTGCCGGCCTGAACGGCCGCACGCAGCATATCGCCAGTGGAAAGCTGCGGAATGCCATGCTTTTCCACGATGCGCTGGGCCTGGGTCCCCTTACCTGCTCCCGGCGGCCCTAAAAGTATGAGTCTCATCGCCCCCTCTTTCCTCCACGCAACTTCGATTTCTTGATCAGGCCTTCATATTGCTGTGCGATCAGGTGACCCTGAATCTGCGCCACCGTATCCAGCGTTACGCTAACCACGATCAGAAGCGAAGTGCCACCCAGAGACAAGGGAATACCTGTCTGGGATACGAGAATTTCGGGCAGGATGCAGACGAAGACAAGATAGATCGCGCCGATGACCGTGATGCGGGTCAGCACGTAATCGATATATTCGGCGGTGCGCTCACCCGGACGGATACCGGGAATGAAGCCGCCGTGCTTCTTCAGATTGTCGGCCGTGTCCTTCGGATTGAAGACAAGCGCCGTGTAGAAGAAGGCGAAGAAGGCGATCAGAGCGGCGTAGAGCACCATATAGACGGGCTGTCCGTGGCCGAGCGCTGCAACGATGGACGTTACCCAGGCCGGAAGCGCGGTGTTGTTGCCGAGACCGGCGACGGTTGCCGGCAGCAGAAGCAGCGACGACGCGAAGATCGCCGGGATGACGCCCGAAGTGTTCAGCTTCAGCGGCAGGTGCGACGTATCGCCCTGGAACATGCGCGTGCCAACCTGGCGCTTCGGATATTGGATCAGCAGGCGACGCTGCGCGCGCTCGACGAAGACGATGAGCGCGATGACCAGAATAGCGACGACCAGCACGGCGAGAATAAGAGGCGTGGAAAGCGCGCCCGTGCGGCCAAGCTCCAGGGTACCGGCGAGCGCGGTCGGAAGACCGGCGGCGATACCCGCGAAGATGATCAGCGAAATGCCGTTGCCAATACCGCGCGACGTCACCTGTTCGCCAAGCCACATCAGGAACATGGTGCCGCCAAGCAGCGTGATGACGGTGGAAATGCGGAAGAACCAGCCGGGATCAACGACGACGCCGTTGCCATGCTCCAGGCCGATCGCAATGCCATAGGCCTGCAATGCGCCGAGCAGCACCGTGCCGTAGCGGGTGTACTGGTTGATGATCTTACGGCCCTGCTCGCCTTCCTTCTTCAGGTTTTCGAGCGAGGGAACAACCGAGGTCATCAGCTGAACGATGATCGAGGCGGAGATATAGGGCATGATGCCGAGCGCGAAGATCGCCATGCGCTGCACGGCGCCGCCCGAGAACATGTTGAAGAGACCGAGAATGCCGCCCGACTGATTCTGGAAAGCCTGGGCATAGGCGGCAGGGTTGAGGCCAGGAAGCGGAATGTGGGTGCCGAGCCGGTAGACGAGGAGAGCGCCGAGGGTAAACCACAGGCGCTTCTTGAGATCCTCGGCTTTGGCAAAGGTCGAAAAATTGAGGTTGGACGCCAATTGTTCCGCTGCAGAAGCCATGCAAATCTCCGCATCACCAATTCCGGCATAGTCGGCCAAGTCCGGAATCGGTCTGTAAATTGTTCAAAAGCCGGGCTTCGGACGGATTGCGCTGCAATCGGGCGCCTCACCCTTGGTTCCCGTTATCGATCGGAAAGACACTTGCCGCATCGATCAGATTCGTGAGGCTCACATATGGGAGCAAAATCGCCCGAAGTGAAGTCACTTCGGGCGATTGTTGATAATATTATTCTGCGGCAGCAGCGAGCAGCTTGACGGAACCGCCAGCCTTTTCGATCTTCTCGACTGCGGACTTGGAAGCGCCTGCAACTTCAAGAGCAAGCTTCGCCTTCAGTTCGCCGTCCGAGAGAACCCGAACGCCGTCCTTGACGCGGCGAATAACGCCGGCAGCCTTGAGAGCTGCTGCATCAACAGTGCTCTTGGCATCGAGCTTGCCGGCATCGACGGCAGCCTGGATGCGTGCCAGCGATACGACAACGTAGTCGGATGCGAAGATGTTGTTGAAGCCGCGCTTCGGCAGACGACGGTAGATGGGCATCTGACCGCCTTCGAAGCCGTTGATCGCAACGCCCGAACGGGACTTCTGACCCTTCACACCACGGCCACCGGTCTTGCCGGAGCCGGAGCCGATGCCGCGGCCGAGGCGCTTGCGGCTGTGGGTCGAGCCTTCGTTATCCTTGATTTCATTCAGTTTCATAGCGAATTACCTCCGGCTCACTTCTCGTCGACAACGCGAACGAGATGCTGGACAGCACGGATCATGCCACGAACAGCCGGAGTATCTTCCAGCGTGCGGCGACGGTGCATTTTGTTCAGTCCGAGACCGATCAGCGTCTTCTGCTGAACATCCGGACGGCGGATCGGGCTGCCAATCTGCTCGACCGTAACGGTCGCCTTAGCTTCAGCCTTCTTGGTCGTCTTGGCCATAGGTCAAACTCCCTTATTCTTCGGAGGCGTTGCCCGAAGCGGCGCGGCGAGCCTGCAGGGTGGCATACTTGATGCCGCGCTGAGCTGCGATGTCCTTCGGGTGAACCTGGTGCTTCAGGGCGTCGAACGTGGCGCGAACCATGTTGTACGGGTTCGACGAACCGGTCGACTTGGCAACGACGTCATGAACGCCGAGCGTTTCGAAAACGGCGCGCATCGGGCCGCCGGCGATGATACCGGTACCGACCTTGGCCGAGCGCAGCAGAACCTTGCCGGCGCCATGACGGCCATGAACGTCGTGATGCAGCGTACGGCCGTCGCGCAGCGGTACGAAGATCATGTCGCGCTTGGCGCTTTCGGTTGCCTTGCGGATGGCTTCCGGCACTTCGCGTGCCTTGCCATGGCCGAAGCCTACGCGGCCCTTCTGGTCGCCAACGACGACGAGAGCGGCGAAGCCGAAGCGACGGCCACCCTTAACAACCTTGGCGACGCGGTTGATCGCGACCAGCTTGTCGACGAATTCGCTATCGCGCTCTTCACGGCTCTGACGGTCTTCCCGCGGAGCCCTCTTTTCCTGTGCCATTGTCCTCTTCCTTTTTCTTTTCCGGGTGCAACGGGCAAACAAAACGAAGACCGCATGAACCTCCCAACGGAGATTTGCGGTCCGGTGAATATCCGGCCGGCATCCTTGAGATCACCGGCCGGAAATCTGATTAGAAGGTCAGGCCGCCTTCGCGGGCTGCTTCAGCCAGGGCCTTGATGCGGCCGTGGTAGATGAAAGCGCCGCGATCGAACACGACTTCCTTCACGCCGGCCTTGGAGGCGCGCTCTGCAACGAGCTTGCCAACGAGGGCTGCGGCTGCGGTATCGGCACCGGTCTTCAGAGAACCGCGCAGATCCTTGTCGAGGGTAGAGGCAGCCGCGAGGGTCTTGCCAGCCACATCATCGATGATCTGAGCGTAGATGTTCTTCGACGAGCGATGAACCGACAGGCGCGGACGGCCATTGGCCACCGCCTTGATTTGACGGCGCACGCGGTTGGCGCGACGCGCAAGTGCTTCTTTCCTGCTAGCCATTTCGCGTGTTCCTTACTTCTTCTTGCCTTCTTTGCGGACGATCCGCTCTTCGGCATACTTAACGCCCTTGCCCTTGTAGGGCTCAGGACCGCGATATTCGCGGATTTCAGCGGCAACCTGACCAACTTGCTGCTTGTTGATGCCGGTGACGACGATTTCCGTCGGCTTCGGCACAGCAATGGTGATGCCCTGCGGCGGCTGATAAATCACGTCGTGGCTGAAGCCGAGCGCCAGCTGCAGGTTCTTGCCCTGCATGGAGGCACGGTAGCCGACACCGTTGATTTCGAGCTTGCGCTCGTAGCCGTCCTTAACACCCTTGAAGATGTTCTCGATCATGGTGCGGGACATGCCCCACTTTGCGCGAGCATCCTTGGAGTCGTTGAGCGGCGTCACGACGATTGCATTGTTTTCCAGCTTGAGACCGATTTCGTCGTTAGCGACGAAAAACAGCTCGCCCTTGGGGCCCTTGGCAGTCACTTTCTGGCCATCAACCGTGGCCGTGATCCCTGCAGGTACCTGAACGGGCTTCTTACCGATACGAGACATTTTTCAAACCTGTCTGTTTCGAAGGAGATATCTCTGTTCGATCTTAGAAGACCGAGCAGAGAACCTCGCCACCAACATTCTGTTCGCGAGCCTGGTGATCGGCCATCACACCCTTCGGAGTCGAAAGGATGGTAATGCCGAGACCGTTCGCGACCTGCGGAATGGACTTGACCGAGACGTAAACCCGGCGGCCCGGCTTGGACACACGGCCGATCTCGCGGATCACCGATGCGCCTTCGTAGTACTTGAGTTCGATGTTGAGCTCAGACTTGCCGTTGCCGAAATCGACGACGGAATAGCCACGGATGTAGCCTTCAGCTTGGAGCACATCGAGAACGCGTGCACGGAGCTTGGACGCAGGCGTCGAAACCGACGACTTGCGGCGCGAAGCGCCATTGCGGATGCGGGTGAGCATATCGCCCAAAGGATCAGTCATAGACATCTAATCTGCTCCTTACCAGCTGGACTTGACGATGCCCGGCACCTTGCCGAGATTGCCGAGTTCACGCAGCGCGATACGCGACATGCGCAGTTTGCGGTAGTAGGCGCGCGGACGGCCAGACACTTCGCAACGGTTGCGAATACGGGTCTTCGATCCATCGCGCGGGAGCGATGCCAGCTTCAGAGTGGCCTTGAACCGGTCTTCGATCGAGAGAGACTGGTTCATGATGATTGCCTTGAGAGCAGCCCGCTTCGCGGCCTGGTTGGCAACCGTATTGCGGCGGCGCTTGTTCTTTTCAACTGCGCTTGTCTTCGCCATATCAGGGTTCCTTTTCTACGCTCGTCGTTACGGTTATTGACGGAACGGGAAGTTGAACTCTTTCAGAAGAGCCCGTGCTTCGTCGTCGGTCGTCGCCGTCGTGCAAACGATGATGTCCATGCCCCACATCTGATCAACCTTGTCGTAGTTGATCTCAGGGAACACAATGTGCTCCTTGATGCCCATGGCAAAATTGCCACGACCGTCAAAGCTCTTCGGGTTCAGGCCGCGGAAGTCGCGAACGCGCGGAAGCGCGATGTTGACCAGACGATCCAGGAACTCATACATGCGGGCGCCGCGCAGGGTAACCTTCGCGCCGATCGGCATATTTTCGCGGACCTTGAAGCCAGCGATGGAGTTGCGTGCGCGGGTGATGACCGGCTTCTGGCCAGCGATGGCCGCCAGGTCGGCAGCAGCAACGGTCGGCTTCTTCGAATCAGCCGTCGCTTCGCCAACACCCATGTTGATCACGATCTTGTCCAGCTTCGGGATCTGCATCTCGTTAGCGTAGGAGAACTGCTCCTGCATGGCTGCACGGATGCGAGCAACATATTCCTTCTTGAGCCGCGGCTCGTACTTTGCCTCAGCCATCGATCACTTCTCCCGAGGTCTTGGCCACACGGACCTTCTTGCCATCCACAACCTTGAAACCGACGCGGGTCGGCTTGCCGTCCTTGTCGACGATCGCAATGTTGGACAGGTGAAGCGGGGCTTCCTTGCTGATGATGCCGGCTTCCTGGTTCTGCGTCTGGCGCTGATGGCGCTTGATGACGTTGACGCCACGAACGACCGCACGGTCTTCCTTCGGCAGCACTTGAATGACTTCGCCGGTACGGCCTTTGTCCTTACCGGTCAATACGACAACCTTGTCGCCTTTACGGATCTTCTGCATCGCTCCGCTCCTTACAGTACTTCTGGAGCCAGCGAGATGATCTTCATGTGGTTCTTGGCGCGAAGTTCGCGCGGAACCGGTCCGAAGATACGGGTGCCGATCGGCTCTTTCTTGTTGTCGATGAGGACTGCTGCGTTGGTATCGAAGCGGATGACGCTGCCATCCGGACGACGGATGTCCTTGGCGGTACGAACAACAACCGCCTTCATCACGTCACCCTTCTTCACACGGCCGCGCGGAATAGCTTCCTTGATCGAAACGACGATAACGTCGCCGATCGAGGCATACTTGCGCTTCGAGCCGCCCAGCACCTTGATGCACATGACACGACGTGCGCCGGAATTATCCGCCACGTCGAGGTTTGTTTGCATCTGAATCATGTCAGGTCGCCTTCTTGTTGTTACCGGAATGGTTGGGCCAATCGACCCCCTACCCCGGCTTATGGACTAGTGTCTTGTCTGATTATGCCTGGGCTTCGGAACCGCAACGGGTCGCCTCTGCCGGCCATCAATAAAGCAAAAGAACGCCCGTTCGCGAGCGTCCTACTTCCAAGCTCGTGCTTCATACAGATATTTCGCCCAAGCGCAAGGGCCTGAGCGAAATTCTGTTACTTGGACTGGGCGGAAACGACCGTCCAGGTCTTATCCTTGGAGATCGGCGCGCATTCCTCGATGGAAACGACGTCGCCGGTCTTGTACTGATTGTTTTCGTCGTGAGCCTTGTACTTCTTGGAACGACGAACGGTCTTCTGGAGCAGCGGGTGAGCGAAACGACGCTCAACGCGGACAACTACCGTCTTCTCGTTCTTGTCGCTGACCACGACGCCCTGCAGAATGCGCTTCGGCATGTTATTCTTCCTTTAGGCCTTTGCTTCTGCCGCCTTCTGGCGGGCAATGGTTTTTACGCGAGCGATGTCCTTGCGGACTTCGTTGATGCGCGAGGACTTCTCGAGCTGGCCGGTCGCCTTCTGAAAGCGCAGGTTGAACTGCTCCTTCTTCAGCTTGGCAAGCTCGTCCTTGAGTTGGTCGGCGCTCAGGGCGCGAACATCTGCGGCTTTCATGAGCTTCTTCCTTACTCTGCAATGCGCTGAACGAAGCGCGTCTTGACCGAGAGCTTGGCAGCGCCGAGGCGCAGGGCCTCACGAGCGATTTCTTCGCTCACACCGTCGATCTCGAACATCATACGGCCGGGCTTGACCTTGCATGCCCAGTATTCGACAGAGCCCTTACCTTTACCCATACGGACTTCGGTCGGCTTTGCGGTTACCGGAACATCCGGGAACACGCGGATCCATACACGGCCGGCGCGCTTCATATAGCGCGTGATCGCGCGGCGGGCCGCTTCGATCTCGCGAGCGTTGACGCGGTTAGGCTCCTGCGACTTCAGGCCGAATTCGCCGAACGCCAGATCAGAACCACCCTTGGCAACGCCCTTGATGCGGCCCTTGAATTGCTTGCGGTACTTCGTACGCTTTGGCTGCAACATTTTCTTATTCTCCGAACTTATCTGCCACGTACGCTATCAAGCGTTGTCGCGGCGACGGTCTCTATCGCGATCGCGGCTAGCCGGACCCTGGGCGTCGCCTTCGAGCGCGCGGCGTTCGGAGGCCATCGGATCATGCTCAAGGATTTCGCCCTTGAAGATCCAGACCTTGATGCCGCAGATACCGAAAGCGGTTTCTGCTTCAGCCGTACCGTAGTCGATGTCGGCGCGCAGCGTATGCAGCGGCACGCGACCTTCGCGGTACCATTCCGTACGAGCGATTTCAGCACCGCCGAGACGGCCGGCGCAGGTGATCTTGATGCCTTCGGCGCCAAGACGCATCGCGGACTGAACGGCGCGCTTCATGGCGCGACGGAAAGCAACACGGCGTTCCAGCTGCTGAGCGATCGACTGGGCAACCAGCGTCGCGTCGATTTCCGGCTTGCGAACTTCAACGATGTTGAGGTGCGTTTCGGAATTCGTCATGTCCGACAGCTTCTTGCGGAGCTTGTCGATGTCAGCGCCCTTCTTGCCGATGATCAGGCCCGGACGAGCCGAGTGGATCGTGACGCGGCACTTCTTGTGCGGACGCTCGATGACCACCTTGGAGATACCAGCCTGCTTCAGTTCGTTCATGACGAACTTGCGCATCTTCAGGTCTTCGTGGAGGAGCTGGCCGTACTCGGCATTGTCCGCGAACCAGCGGCTATCCCAGGTACGGTTGATGCCAAGACGAAAGCCGATCGGATTGATTTTCTGACCCATTATGCGGCCTCCCCTTGAGCTTCCACTTCACGAACGACGATCGTCAGGTGCGCAAACGGACGCTCGATGCGAGATGCGCGGCCGCGGCCACGAGCGTGGAAACGCTTCATGACGATCGACTTGCCGACGTAAGCTTCTGCAACGACCAGCGAGTCAACGTCGAGATCGTGATTGTTTTCTGCATTGGCGATCGCAGATTCGAGCGTCTTCTTCACAGCGCCAGCGATACGCTTGCGCGAGAATTCCAGCTCTGCGAGCGCGCGGTCAACCTTCTTGCCGCGGATCGAAGCCGCGACCAGGTTGAGCTTCTGCGGGCTGACGCGGAGCGTGCGCGCAACTGCCTGCGCCTCGTTGTCCTTCAGCCGGCGTTCGGTTTTTGCCTTGCCCATTGTTACTTCCTCTTCGCCTTCTTGTCCGCACCGTGACCATAATAGGTACGGGTCGGGGCGAACTCGCCGAACTTGTGTCCGACCATGTCTTCATTGACGCTGACCGGAATGTGCTTGCTGCCGTTGTAGACGCCGAAGGTGAGACCAACGAACTGCGGCATGATGGTGGAGCGACGGCTCCACATCTTGATTACTTCGTTACGTCCGCCTTCACGCACCTTCTCAGCCTTCTTGAGAAGATAGCCGTCAACAAACGGACCTTTCCATACTGAACGAGCCACTTGAGACTTCCTCTCTTACTTCTTGCGCTGATGGCGCGAGCGCATAATCATCTTGTCGGTCGACTTGTTCGACCGCGTACGCTTGCCCTTGGTCGGCTTGCCCCACGGGGTCACCGGATGGCGACCACCGGAGGTGCGGCCTTCACCACCGCCGTGCGGATGGTCAACCGGGTTCATGACAACGCCGCGGTTATGCGGCTTCTTGCCACGCCAACGCGAACGACCGGCCTTACCGTCGTTGATGTTGCCGTGATCCGGGTTCGAAACCGCACCGATCGTGGCAAGGCAGGTGCCGTGCACGAGGCGCTGTTCACCCGAGTTCAGGCGAAGGATCGCCATGCCCTGGTCACGGCCGACGAGCTGAGCGTAGGAGCCGGCGGAGCGAGCGATCTGACCGCCCTTGCCAGGCTTCATTTCCACATTGTGGATGATGGAGCCGACCGGGATGAACTGAAGCGGCATGGTGTTGCCAGGCTTCACGTCCACTGCCTTTTCCGAAGCGATGACCTTGTCGCCCGAAGCGAGACGCTGCGGAGCGAGGATGTAGGCCAGTTCGCCGTCCGTGTACTTCACCAGAGCGATGTAAGCGGTACGGTTCGGATCGTATTCGATACGCTCGACGGTTGCTTCGACGTCGAACTTGCGACGCTTGAAGTCGACCAGACGATAGCTGCGCTTGTGACCACCGCCCTGGAAACGGACGGTGATGCGGCCGGTGTTGTTACGGCCACCCTTGGAGGTGAGGCCTTCGGTCAACGACTTGACCGGCTTGCCCTTGTAGAGCGAGGAGCGATCGACAATGACCAGCTGACGCTGGCTCGGGGTCGTCGGATTGAATGTTTTCAATGCCATTTTCTTATTCCTCAGAGACCGGTGGAGACGTCGATCGACTGGCCTTCGGCGAGCGTCACAACAGCCTTCTTCACGTCCTTCTGCTTGCCGACGAGACCCTTGAACCGCTTGGTCTTGCCGAGGCGCAGCAGAGTGTTAACGGCCGTCACCTTGACGCCGAAGAGCGCTTCGACGGCAGCCTTGATTTCCGGCTTCGTCGCGGTCTTCGCAACGTTGAAAACAACCTGGTTATTGTCCGACAGCAGCGTGGACTTTTCGGTGATCGCCGGAGAAACGATCACATCATAATGGCGAAGATCCGTCACTTGAAACGCTCCTCTAGAGCTTCAACTGCAGCCTTGGACAGCACGAGCTTGCCGCGGCGCAGGATGTCGTAAACGTTGATGCCCTGAACCGGCAGAACATCGATGTTCGGGATGTTCTGGGCTGCGAGCTTGAAGTTGCTGTCGAGCTCAGCACCGCCGATGAACAGAGCGTTCGTCAGGCCGAGCGTCTCGAAAGCGCCAGCGAGTGCCTTGGTCTTGGCTTCGGTAGCGACGAGATTGTCGATGACAATCACGTCTTCAGCCTTGAACTTGGCAGAGAGAGCGTGACGCAGGCCGAGGGCGCGAACCTTCTTCGGCAGATCATGCTCGTGGCTGCGAGCGACCGGGCCGTGAGCCTTACCACCGCCGCGGAACTGCGGAGCGCGAGCCGAATGGTGACGAGCGCGGCCCGTACCCTTCTGCTTGTACATCTTGGCACCGGTGCGCGCTACGTCTGCGCGGCCCTTGGCCTGATGCGTGCCCTGCTGCTTCTTGGCAAGCTGCCAGCGAACGACGCGAGCGAGAATGTCTTCACGCGGCTCGAGGCCGAAAATCGCATCAGAAAGGGAAACCTTCCCGGCGTCTTTGCCCTCAAGGGTCTTGACGTTGAATTCCATTGGTTTGGCTCCCTTACTTCGCTGCCGACTTGACGGCGTCGCGCACGATGATCCAGGCGCCCTTGGAGCCGGGAACCGCACCCTTGACGAGGATCAGACCGCGATCTTCATCGGTCGATACCACTTCAAGGTTCTGCGTCGTGACGCGGGTCTGGCCCATGTGACCAGCCATCTTCTTGTTCTTGAACACCTTGCCCGGGTCCTGGCGCGAGCCGGTCGAACCGTGCGAGCGGTGCGAAACCGACACACCGTGCGTGGCGCGCAGACCGCCGAAGCCGTGGCGCTTGATGGCGCCAGCAAAGCCCTTACCGATCGTCGTGCCGGTCACGTCGACGAGCTGACCCGCCGTGAAGTGACCTGCGTTGAGCTCGGTGCCAACTGCGAGCAGATTGTCTTCCGTGACACGGAATTCTGCGAGCTTGGCCTTCGGCTCTACGCTTGCAACGGCGAAATGGCCGCGAAGAGCCTTCGTCGTGTTCTTAACTTTAGCCTGGCCGGCACCCAGCTGAACTGCGGTGTAGCCATTCTTTTCAACTGTGCGCTGGGCTACGACCTGGCAGCCTTCCATACGCAATACGGTAACCGGGACATGCTCGCCGGCGTCGTTGTAGACGCGGGTCATTCCCACCTTTTGTGCAATCACACCTGAACGCATCGGTTCAATCCTTCTCACTCAGCTCGAGGACCGGAGGCCTTAGAGCTTGATCTCAACATCGACACCGGCGGCGAGATCAAGCTTCATCAGCGCGTCTACCGTCTGCGGGGTCGGGTCAACGATGTCGAGGAGGCGCTTATGCGTGCGCATCTCGAACTGCTCGCGGCTCTTCTTGTCGATGTGCGGGGACCGGTTTACCGTAAACTTCTCGATACGAGTCGGAAGCGGAACGGGGCCCCGGACGCTTGCACCGGTGCGCTTCGCCGTCGACACGATCTCGCGCGTGGAAGCATCGAGAATCCGGTGATCGAACGCCTTCAGGCGAATGCGGATATTTTGGCCGTTCATTCGACGTTATCCTTGTGTTTGTTATCTCGCGTGCCCTTCGAAAAGGCACGGTTTGTTCTGTTTCCTAAGGCGGACCACCGGTTTCAAAGATCGAGAGGGACGCCGGCTACGGCATCCCCATCCACTCTTTAGGCCTTTCGGCCCACCTTATTGTTAATTTCATTGGCCGCTTCGTCATCCGAAGCAGCGCGCAAATCGCGCTCGCGCGCCATTTGCAACATTTCTATGTCATAAGCAAGCGGCTAGAGCCGCTTGCATCATAATATTGTCATCGAATCGGCCACTCGGATGGAGTGGCCGTCTTCGAATTACTCGACGATGGAGGCGACGATGCCTGCACCGACGGTGCGGCCGCCTTCGCGGATCGCGAAGCGCAGCTTTTCTTCCATCGCGATCGGAACGATCAGCTCGACGTCAACCGTGACGTTGTCGCCCGGCATAACCATTTCCGTGCCTTCCGGAAGCGTCACGATGCCG
>NZ_JBXSOQ010000010.1:0-216837 GCF_057784475.1 Martinezella sp. CNPSo 3795
CGCAGAGGCGAAGAGGAAGACGATGCCAAGAGTTGCAGCGAGCGCATATGGCAAGGCGATGGCGGCACGGCCGAGCATGAGCTTGCCGGCTTCCGATTTTCCGAAACCCGAGAGCCAATGCTCGCCGCCGCTGGTCACAATGGTCGCCACGATCATGGACATGAGCGGGACGAGAAACAGTGCGAACTTCTTAAGTGTCATCGCCGAACGCCTCCGCACCGATCGTCATCAGCCGCTGGCGTTCCCCAGCGTCATCACCGAGCCTTCGCTTGAGCTCGATCAGTGCACCGAGGAGGAGTGCACGCTTCTCGTATCTGAGACCGGCTTTGACGATCAGCCCGCCGAGTTCGATCTTCTCCCGCGTGTCCTTCTTTCGGGCGTCGGAGGTGGAGGTGCGTGCCATTCGCTCAAGTCTCAGCAGTGCCGCTCGCAGCCGCGCCAGGCGTGATCGGCGCGATGTCGGCCGTGCTCGAGCCGCCTGCACTTGCCCTCTCCCTCCCGTTCGATCCTCCCTTGCCTCCGCGAAACCGCTTGGCCAGGTCCTCAAAGGCCGCCTGAAGTTGCGCCTCGTCGATTTCGATCTCGCCTAGTCCGGCTTTCAGCGCGATGCGACCGATGCGCTCGGCCTCGCGGGTTTCGGCGACTTTGAGCTGTTCCTGCAGCTTGGCGATTTCGTCGCGGATCTTGGAGGATGGTCTCTTCATTTTCCGGTGGTCCTTTCACGGTTTCCGACTTCGAACCACGTGACAGTCCCATGAGATCGGCGTGCCGATCTACTAACAGAAATGCGAGTTGGCGCAGCCAACGCCTTTGAGCATCATCCCGGCCGTTCCGAAGGAGCGGATCCGAAGGGCGCAATTATACGTCGCTGATGCGACGCTTTGCTTTCTGCCCCTGGCGGCGCCTGCCGCTTCCAACGAACCTGTTGATTTTGTTCGCAATCGGGAAAGAACTCCGCCGTGGCCGTCCCTCACTTCTCCGTCAGCGTCGTTGCCCGTGGCTCCGGCCGCAGCGCGGTTCTGTCGGCGGCCTACCGGCATTGCGCCAAGATGGACTTTGCGCGGGAAGCGCGCACGATCGACTACACCCGCAAGCAGGGACTGCTCCACGAAGAGTTTGTCATCCCGGCCGACGCTCCTCACTGGCTGCGCTCGATGATCGCCGACCGCTCGGTCTCGGGCGCATCCGAGGCCTTCTGGAACAAGGTCGAGGCCTTCGAAAAGCGGTCGGACGCGCAACTCGCCAAAGACGTCACCATCGCGCTGCCGCTGGAACTCACTGCCCAGCAGAACATCGCGCTGATGAGGGATTTCGTCGAACGGCAAATCACCTCGAAAGGCATGGTTGCCGACTGGGTCTATCACGACGCGCCGGGCAATCCGCACGTCCACCTCATGACCACCTTGCGGCCGCTGACAGAAGACGGTTTCGGCGCCAAGAAGGTCGCGGTGCTTGGACCAGATGGCAAACCGGTTCGCAACGATGCCGGAAAAATCGTCTACGAACTTTGGGCCGGCAGCCTTGATGATTTCAATGCGTTTCGTGACGGCTGGTTTGCTTGCCAGAACCGCCACCTGGCGCTTGCCGGCCTCGACCTTCGTGTCGATGGGCGGTCGTTTGAAAAGCGAGGGATCGAGCTGGAACCGACCATCCATCTCGGTGTCGGTACCAAGGCGATTGAGCGGAAATCTGCCGGCGCCCGGGAGGATATTTCACTCGAGCGGCTCGAACAGCAGGAAGCGCGAAGAGCCGAAAACGCGAGGCGGATCGAACGAAGTCCCAAGATCGTCCTGGACCTGATCACGCGCGAGAAAAGCGTCTTCGACGAGCGTGATGTCGCCAAGATCCTGTACCGCTACATCGACGATCCCGGCCTCTTCCAGGATCTCATGGTTCGGATTCTCCTGTGCCCCGAGACCTTGCGGATCGAACGGGAGCGCGTCGACTTCGCGACCGGCTCAAGCGTTCCCGCTAAATACACGACCCGCGACATGATCCGGCTGGAATCGGAGATGGCCAATCGTGCCATCTGGCTTTCGCAGCGATCGTCGCATGGTGTTCGGCAAGCGGTACTGGCGGCGACCTTCGGGGGCCATGAGCGTCTGTCGGAAGAGCAGAAAACCGCGATCGAACATGTTGCGGGGCGTGAGCGGATCGCCGCAGTCATCGGCCGCGCCGGCGCCGGCAAGACTACAATGATGAAGGCCGCACGCGAGGCCTGGGAAGCGGCCGGCTACCGGGTCGTCGGCGCAGCCCTCGCCGGCAAGGCAGCCGAAGGCCTGGAGAAGGAAGCGGGCATTGTCTCGCGCACGCTGGCGTCCTGGGAGCTGCGTTGGAATGAGGGGCGCAATCAACTTGATAACAAGACTGTCTTCGTCCTGGACGAGGCTGGCATGGTGTCGTCGCGGCAGATGGCGCTCTTCGTCGAAGCAGTGACCAAGGCAGGCGCCAAGCTCGTTCTCATCGGCGATCCCGAACAGCTTCAGCCGATCGAAGCAGGAGCCGCCTTCCGCGCGATTGCCGATCGCATCGGCTATGCCGAACTCGAAACCATTTACCGCCAGCGCCAGCAATGGATGCGCGACGCCTCGCTCGACCTGGCGCGCGGCAAGATCGGAAAGGCAGTCGACGCCTACCGTGCCAACGGCAAGGTGATAGGTTCGGATCTGAAGGCGGATGCCGTCGACAATCTGATCGCCGCCTGGGATCGCGATTACGATCCGGCAAAGACGTCGCTGATCCTCGCTCATCTGCGCCGCGACGTTCGCATGCTGAATCAGATGGCCCGCATCAAACTCATCGAACGCGGCGTACTCGACCAAGGATGCATGTTCAAGACCGAGGACGGCGAACGGAATTTCGCAGTCGGTGATCAAATCGTGTTCCTCAAGAACGAGGCATCGCTCGGCGTCAAGAACGGCATGCTGGCGAGGGTCGTTGAAGCAGCTCCCGGCCGCATCGTTGCCGAGACTGGTGAGGGCGGACACCGCCGTCAGGTCGTCGTCGAGCAGCGCTTCTACAGCAACGTCGATCATGGCTATGCCACGACGATCCATAAGAGCCAGGGCGCCACCGTTGATCGTGTCAAGGTGCTGGCCTCGCTCTCGCTCGACCGGCATTTGACCTATGTCGCGATGACCCGTCACCGCGAGGATCTCAGCGTCTATTACGGCCGCAGATCCTTCGCCAAGGCCGGTGGGCTCGTGCCGGTCCTCTCGCGCAGAAATGCGAAGGAAACGACCCTCGACTACGCCGGCGGTCCCTTCTATCGCCAGGCACTTCGTTTCGCCGAGGCCCGCGGCCTCCATCTCGTCAACGCCGCCCGAACCCTGGTTCGCGATCGGCTTGAGTGGACGGTTCGGCAGAAGCAGGTGCTCAAGGATCTGGCGAGCCGGCTTGCGGCTGTCGCAGCCAGGATCGGCCTCTTCGCCCCGGCGTCCCAAACTCACCGTCCCGATACAGGCAAGGAGGCAAAGCCGATGGTGTCCGGTATCACGAACTTCCCCAAGTCGGTCGAGCAATCCGCCGAAGACAAGCTCTCGTCCGATCCAGGTCTGAAGCGGCAATGGGAGGATGTTTCGACGCGGTTCCAGCTTGTCTATGCCCACCCTGAGGCAGCGTTCAAAGCTGTCAATGTCGACGTCATGCTCAAGGACAAGGCGAGTGCCGCCGCCACGCTGTTCAAGATCGCAAACGAGCCGGAAACCTTCGGAGCGATCAAGGGGAAGACGGGCATTCTCGCCGGCAAGGCCGATAAGCAGGATCGCGAGACCGCTCTCCTCAACGTGCCCGCACTTGCCCGCAATCTGGAGCGCTTCCTTGAAATGCGTGCGGAGGCCGAGCGCAAGCATCAGACCGAAGAGCGGGCGGCAAGGTTGAAGGTTTCCATCGACATCCCCGCGCTCTCGCCGAGCGCCAAGACGGTGCTCGAGCGAGTGCGCGACGCGATCGACCGGAATGACCTTCCGTCTGGGCTGGAATATGCGCTTTCAGACAAGATGGTGAAGGCGGAACTCGAGGGCTTTGCCAAGGCCGTCGCTGAACGGTTCGGCGAGCGTACCTTCCTGGGGGTTGCGGCGAAAGACGCGAGCGGCGAGACCTTCAAGACGATTACCGCGAGCATGAGCCCCGGTCAGAAGGCGGAGGTCCAGTCAGCGTGGAGCCTGATGCGCGCAGTGCAGAAACTCAGTGCGCATGAGCGAACCGTCGAAGCCCTGAAACAAGCCGAGACGATGCGCCAGGCCAAGGGCCAGGGGATGTCGCTGAAATGAACATGCCTCGCATGAAAATGGCGCCGGAGCGGCGACCGTACACACGGCTCCTTCGGTCCACGGCGTCGGTCACAGCAGCGCTTCTCGGTGCAATCGTCACTGCTGGGCTTGGTGGCTACCGGATCAATTTCACGCCGAGCGAACCGCTCGGTCTCTGGCGTATCATCAAGCTGGATCGTGCAGCCGATGTCGGCGATCTCGTCTTCATTTGCCCGCCTCGAACGGCAGCCATGCAGGAGGCGCTCAGTCGGGGTTATCTGCGCTCCGGGTTTTGCCCGGGCGGCGTTGCGCCGCTGATCAAAACGGTGATCGCCGTCGCCGGCCAGCGGATCGAGGTCGCAGCAAGCGTTCGCATCGATGGGCGTGACGTTGGTCGATCGACGCTTGTAGACCGGGACGGAGAGGGACGGCCGTTGACGCCGTTCGGAGGCGGGATCGTGCCGGCGGGTAGCGTCTTCCTGCACTCGGCTTTCGCCGGCTCCTACGACTCCCGCTATTTCGGTCCCGTTGCCGCTTCCGGTATCCTTGGCTTGGCGCAAGAGGTTCTGACCTATGAGCCGTGATCATCGCGAACCAACGCTGCTGATCATTGCTGCGATGGTCGCCGGGACAATCGGATGGAGTGGTCATGTCTTGCTGCTTCCGGCCGCGCTGGCATTCCCAATTCTGTGGGCGAGGTCGAAAACGAGATCAGTGGCTGCGCTGGTTTCCGCCGGATATTTTCTGGCAGCATCTCGGGGTCTGCCGCAGGGTGTCGCAACCTTCTATTCATCGGACCTCTGGCCCGGTCTGCTACTATGGTTGTGTGCGTCGGTGAGTTTTGTTGGCGTGCATGCGGTGCTCTGGACGAAGAGCTCCGGTGCTCGCCCGTTTCGCTATCTTGTGGCCGCTGTCCTAATGACCGTTCCACCCTTCGGAATCACCGGCTGGGCACATCCTGTGACATCCGCCGGCGTCGTCTTTCCCGAATGGGGATGGTGGGGAATGGTAGCGATCACAGCCGGCCTCATGGGCCTCGTAACCCGCATGTGGCCGGCTGTCGCCATCGCCCTCGCAGGCTTTTGGCTGTGGTCCGCCGCCTTCTGGACCGATCCGAAACTACCGGAGGGCTGGCAGGGCGTCGATCTCGAAATGGCCTCTTCGCTGGGTCGGGACGCCAGCATGCAGCGCCACCGTGATCTGATTGCCACGGTGAAGGATCGTGGAGCTGGCCAAACGATCGTGCTGCCCGAGAGCGCCCTGGGCTTCTGGACGCCGACGGTCGAACGGCTTTGGGCCGAAGCTCTTCGGGGCACGGAGATTTCGGTGGTCGCCGGCGCCGCCGGCGTCGATGCCGACGGGTATGACAATGTGCTCGTCGTCGTCTCTGCCGCCGGCAGCAAGATCCTCTATCGCGAGCGGATGCCGGTCCCAGGCTCGATGTGGCAGCCATGGCGGTCGTGGCGACGTGAGACCGGCGGCGCCCGGGCGCATTTCTTCGCCAATCCGACGGCGGTTATCGGTGATCACCAGGTCGGGCCTCTGATTTGCTACGAGCAGCTGATCGTCTGGCCGATCCTGCAATCGATGTTCCACGACCCGGATTTTATCGTGGCGGTCGGCAATGGATGGTGGACTAGCGGGACATCCATTGTCGCGATCCAACGGGCGAGCGCCATCGCCTGGGCAAAGCTCTTCGCAAAACCGCTTGTTCTTGCATTCAACACCTGAAATTTTGGAGACGTCATGCTGGACGCTGCCCTGATCAAAGAATGCGCCGAACCTCCCCTGAAGCCGGCGATTGTCGAGCAATTCGTCAATGCTGTCGGGTCTCCCGACCCCCTCGCCATAACGGTGAAATCAGGCGGGCGACTGCTCCTCGTTCCGAAGGCGAGGTCGGCCAGCGAGGCGATGGAGATCATTCGGCAGAATGTCGGGCATGCGGTGGTTCGGGTTGGCTTGACACAGTTTCCGGCGGGTGTCGGCGCCAGGGACGCCTCCGAGCTGAAACCCGACCTCGTCGAGCCATGTGCCAACCTCCGCATGGGAACGGCGATGTTCGCCAAGATCCTCCGGATTGTGACCAAATGGTACGGAAACCCCAAGAGCGCGGAAGTCTTCCCTCAGATATTCGATGACGCCGTCTATGCCTGGAAGACGGGCGAGTTTGAAGGAGAGAGCGTGTTTCAGGCGGAGGATCCGGGCGGCGCGGTAGCCGAGCAGCCCAACGGTGCCGTCGAGCGCGATGCGTCGACGCCGGCCGATCAACCTGTCGAGCCAGCCGCGTCAGCCCAATCGAACGTGCAGGACGCTGGCATCCGGGTCGATCTTTCGAGGATCGGAAACAAGTAGGCCGCGGTATTCGGCGGTGGTGCGGAAGTCGGGATCCCGCATGTGATCGGGGCTGGGCCGGGTGAAAAGGATTCGAAGCGCGCTAATGCCACAATGCCGAAATTGGCACGGCGGACAGGCGTTCTCCGAAAGGGATCACCCTGTCATGGTCGTACAAGACGATACCCGAAACAAACCGTTCTCCGGATGCTTCGGCCAAAATTCGCAATCCCGAAAAATCGGAACTCGAGACGGTTGCTGCCGCTTTTATCTCGATACCGACGACCCTCCCTTTTCTGTCTTCGATGACGATATCGACTTCGTTCTGCTGCTTGTCGCGAAAGTGCGAAAACTCGAAGCGACTGTGTGCAGCGCTGGCGAGTTTAAGAATCTCGCCAAAAACGAAAGTCTCCAGCAGCGCCCCGAACTGCCCCCTGTCGTCCCGGAGACGCTCAAGCGAGAGGTCCCGAAGAGATGCGAGAAGACCAGAATCGAGGAAATGTATTTTCGGCGTCTTCGTCAGGCGTTTCAGTTTGTTGGAAAACCAGGGTTGCACGGTTCGGGCCAGGAACAGGCTCTCGAAGATGCCGACATATTTTTGAGTTGTGATGTGGTTCATCCCGATGGCGGCGCCAATCCCGGAATAGTTCACGAGTTGTCCCGAATGCTCTGCCAGAATGCGCAGCAGGCGCGGCATTTGAGCAATCTGCTCGACTTGAGCGACATCGCGAACGTCGCGTTGAACGATCGCATTGATATAGTCTGCATACCAGTCCTGCCTGCGACTCAAGGTTTTGCGGCCCAATGCCTCGGGATATCCCCCGGCCAGAACTGCAGCCATCAGGTCGTCGCCGACGATTGGTTCTCCGGCTTTGGCTTCGTTTCGGAAGGCGTCGACCAAAAAGCTTCCGCCGCCAGTTCTGATTTCGCTTTGGGCGAGCGGCAGCAATCGGACGACCTCCATGCGCCCTGCCAGCGAGTCCGCCACGCGTGGCAGCGTCATGAGGTTGGCTGAGCCGGTCAGGAGGAAACGCCCTGGACGCTGGTCGGTATCCACGCTTTCCTTGATCGCCAGCAGCAGCTCGGGAGCGCGCTGAATTTCATCGATGATGGCACGGTCCATACCTCTCACAAAGCCAACTGGATCCTGCCGGGCTGCCTCCAGGGTCGTCGCATTGTCAAGCGTGTAATACTCCATCCCCTCGTTGGCCATCTTCTTGGCCAACGTCGTTTTGCCTGATTGTCTCGGACCCACAATCAATACGACTCGCGTGTCTGACATGGCGTCGGCTACGCGTTGCTCGACAAGCCTTGGATACAGCGCCACAGCTTCATTCCTTCGATGACTGTTTGAAACTATCTTGATGACCGATTGAAAGTCAAGATGCGACCATTTGAAAGCAGAGTCGCGGCCGATTGAAAGTATGAGTCCGCGAACGCCCTTATCTCACGGTGCTGACCTTTGTCCCAAGGCTAAGGACAGACAGTAGCTAGGCCGCACCCGAGGGCTGGCGCTTCCCGTACAGAATACCTATAGAGGAGTCAGGGCGACCAACGTATCGCCCCGGGGCGTAGAAACCCCGAACACAGCGGCAGATGTCGGCCGCAACGATATCGGATCCTCTGGCTTTCGGCCGGGGGCCTGTGACGTATGTCCAGGCACTCGTGCTAAAGGTCGCAGGGGCCGACTGTGTTCGGTTTTCTAACCCCCGGTCAGGGGTCAAAGGATGACTTTGCGAGGACGTATCGCAAAACACGGGGTTAGGTGTGATTGTGGTGGACACGAACTATGATGAAGCTGTGTCGGAAAGCAAGTTAGTTCTAAGGCCGCTCATCGGCCTGATGGATGGCCTCAGGCCCGACGAAATCGAGCGGTTCGTCGTCGAAGAAATCGAGAAGCATCGCCGTCTGCGCGACGAGGCGGTCCGGATCGAATCCTCTCTGGACTCGGAGACGGATCAAACCGAGCTCACGGAAAACAGGCGGGCGTACATTTCCGCGATGGTCGCCGTCCACGCACAGCAGACGGTGGTCTCAACACTTCTCGACGTGCTCGGCTACATTCCCGAAATTCCAAGGTCGACGCCTCACTGAGCTTTCGTCAGATCAAGCCGAACTCTTTCGCCAACGCAGTCGCCTGTGGAAGCGTCGAGGCGCCGAGCGCGCTCTTGGCGTTGCGTAGGAAGAAGCAGACGTTTGCGTAAGTCGTGTTTTCGATGATGGCGATGGCCTTCATCGATTTGCCTTCGGCAGACCATCTGAGACACGTCAGTTCGTCGGATTTCAGACGGATGTTGCTGCGACGCGTAGGCCGCAACCGCATCAGCTCTAAGCGGGAATGCACTTGACCGAAGGACGCAGCGGCGCCGACCGGATTGAGGACCTGCGCCTCGGCGAAGTCCACTTCGCTCGATGCAAGCGTGAGCATCGCCATCCTTCCGAAGCCGGTCTTGATGGGAACTGTAATCCCCGACCGAATGCCGAACTCAGCGGCCTCGCCGAAGAACTTTCGACGCTCCTTGCTCGTCCGGCCGGTTGCGACGTTCGACCAGGCAAAGGCTTCCTTGCGATCTCTGGCGGTTCGAATGACGGGATCGATCTCCGCATAGCAAAGATCGAAATACCGCTGTTGCCATTCTTCCGGATAGTTGGAAACAGCCGTCTGTGTTTCCGCCTGTAAACTGAGATAGGCGTAAGCATTGAAGCCCGCTTCATAGGTCAACCTTTGAAGTGTCGACCTGACGGCGGGCTCGTCGTGCGCAATGGCAACTTGCTCGCTCAAACGCTCAAACCACTGATTCAATTAAGGCCTCCAAGCAAACGGACGCGATGCGTCAAATTCCTGCTCGGCAGCTTACGTGCGCGTGGAGCGCAGATGATTCAAGTGCAGCAAAACTAAAAAGTTGACCGCAGTTAGAAAGAATCTCCCTATGTGTGGTTGACGCATCACAGAAAATACACGCACGAGAATCGACGGGCCGCCGGCGGCTCAGCGCGGCGTGTAGGCCGAAGGAAAAATGATATCCTGATCAACCAGAACATTGAAACGATAGCCCGGTCGAATGTTGATGGTCGGCTGCACATTGAGGTTCTTCGAAATCGTCTCCTCGGCGACGCGGCCGAAGCTCTCGGCGAAGTTCCGTCGTGCTGCATCCGACGCTGTATCCTGTGTCGCAAGCGTCGAGCTCTGCGGCATCGACATATCGATCCCCGTGCCGATCAGTGCGACAAGCGCGGCCGAACTCCACGTGCGCCAGAGGTGCCGATCGACCTTATCCTTGAAGCCCCCATATCCTTCCGCATCCGTACCGGCCATGCCGCTGATCTGAAGCGTGGAGCCATTCGGGAAGATGAGGTCGGTCCAGACGACCAGCACCCGCTCCTGACCGAACGACACCTTGGAATCATAGCGGCCGAAGAGCTTGGCGCCCTGTGGAATGAGCAGCCGGTAGCCGGTGGCGCTGTCATAGACATTCTGGCTAACCTGCGCCGTGATCCGCCCGGGGAGATCGGAGTTCAAGCCAGTGATGAGGTTTGCAGGAATGACTGATCCGCGCTTCAGCTCGTAAGGGGAGAACTGGGGAACGACCTTGTTCTGCAGATAGCCGAGGTCCTTGATGTCCTGGTTGAAGAAATCCTCCTTCGACGACTGGCCGTTTTGATCGACGTTCTGCCCCATGAGTCCGGATTTCATGGCGGCAGCATAGAGATCCGAGGCGTTGTTGGTTGCCGCTGTCGTCGTCTGCCGGCCCTTGTCTGTGGAATTGCTGGCGGCCTTCTCGGCATCTGAGATATCGACTTTCAACGGCGAGTCCAAAGCAGTTGCCCGGGCCTGCAGCCGGGCCATGCGCTGGCGCTGAGCCTCGCGGATGTATTGCTCGTCCTGCTCTCGCTTCAGCCGAGCCTTCCATTCCTCTTCGGACTCGAGCTGTGAGCGTCGTTCTTGCCGCTCGATGGGCCGGCGGTCGACCACGGGGGTTTCCTTCTCGACCTTCTGTTCGGCGGCGGGCGTTGGCTGGAAGGCTTCGCGCTCCACTGGCTCGCCGATGATGCCGTCGCTGACGCCGCGCTTGAGCTGGTCGCCGAAGTTTGTTGCCGGCGAATTCGATGCGCTGTCGATATCGTTGCTGCGATTGAACCCCAAGCCGCGCCACGACAATCCGATCACGACGACGCCAACGAACAGCGCGACAATGACGATGGCGATGATGATCGGCAGCCGATTGAGGCGGCGCATACCGTTCTGATCGTCGGCCTGATTGGAGGCGCCGAGCTGGAGAGACTGGACCATTCTCGCCTCCTTCAATTGCGCCGCAGGATGGAGAGCGGGCTTGCCGGCGTGGCGCCGGCCGCCGATGTCGCATAGGCCCGTCCGAGTGCCACCGATGGCGTCGAGAGCCTTGCAAGCACCTGACCGTCTGCGCCATCGATCGAATAGGCGAGCTCGACCGGTTTGATGTCCTTGCCGACCTTGCCGTCGGTGATCACCGTGTAGCCCCAACCCTTCAGGGCCGCTTCGAGTGCCATCGCGAAATCGGAGGAGTCTTTGTCCATTTTGAGCGTCGTCGTGCCGGCGGGGCCGATCTGCTCGGCGAGCCGGCTTGCTATGTCACCGGCAATGGCACTGGCAGCCGGGCCTGTAACAGCGACCGGCGTGGAACTGGTGGTCAATCCGTCCTCGGCCGTTTGGCAGCCGGCAAGAACAGTGGCCGCAATGATGAAGACGACAAGCTTGCGCATGGTTAGCCTCCCCGCCGGATGGTGATTTTCTGCTGGCGCCAGCCAACACCGGACACGAGGATCGCCTTGTCGACCGCGCAGTCGACGATCATCATGTCGTTTTTCATCCGGTAATTGACGATGCGGTTCTGGCCGCCGGAGACGACGAACAGCACCGGCGCATCCTGCCCGGAAATCGATTTCGAAAACTGAATGTAGGTCTTAGCACCGTCAGAATAGACGCGCTTCGGTCGCCAGGGCGCGCTGCCGCTGATCGAATACGAAAAATTTAGTTTGTCAGGCGCGGTCCCCGGAATACCACCGGTTTCGAGTCGCGCATTGATATCGGCGAGCTTGGTCGAGACGTCCTCCGGATATTCGAAGCCGACACGGGCCATGTATTGGCTCGGATGGGACTTGAGTTGGATGTGATAGGTGCGCCTCGAGGTCGTCACCACCATCGAAGTGACGAGACCGGGTTCCGATGGCTTGACAATCAGGTGGATCGCCTGGCCGCCGGTGGCGCCTGATGTCGCCGGCTCGACCTTCCAGCGTACGGTGTCGCCGACCATGACATCGCGGACGATCTCTCCACCCTGCAATTCGATATCGCAGACCTGCAGCGGCGAGCAGACGACGGAGGGCTGCATTTCGCCGTAGAGGAAAATAACCTTCCCGTCCGGTCCCGTGGTCACGAGGCCCGGTGTTCCCCGCCACTTGCTCGACAGCTTCATGCCTTTGACCTCGTTGCTCGTCATGCTCTGCGCGTGGACGCCACCCACAAAGACGAGTCCGGCCAAGCAGCCGGCGGCTGCCATCAATCCTGTTCTGTGCATTGGAAATTCCTGCCCTTAAAGCTGTGCTGTCCAGTCGAAATCCCGGACGTAGAGACCGATGGGATTGAGGCGGATGGTCGCCTCGTCCTGCGGCGCGGTGAGCGCCACAGTCGCAATCCCGCGGAACCGCCGCGTGCCGGTTTCCTTGCCCTTGCGATCCCGTTCGTATTCGGTCCAGTCGATCTGATAGGTCTGGTTGGAGAGCGCCACGATGTTGTTGACTTCGATGGCGACCGTCGCGGTCTTCGCCTTCTCAAACGGCGAGTTGGTGCGAAACCACGAATTGATTTTTTCGGTGGAAGGGTCAGATGTGCGCAACAGGGCGTAGGTCCGGTCGATATACTGCTTCTGCACCACGGCGTCGGGCGTGATCGAACGGAAGCTCGTCACGAAATTTCCGAGCGTGGAGCGCACCACCCGCACGTCCGCATATTCGATCTGTTCGGGGAAACCGGCGGTTACCGCCGTGCCCAGTTTATCGACCTGAACGATGTAGGGCACGAGCTTGACCTGGGTGCTCAGATACATCGAATATGCGAAGCCGATGACCGCCATGGTGAGGCCCAGAATGCCGACGACCCGCCACGCGGCCGCCGCCTGCACATAGGAGCCATATCGCTCGCTCCACTCCTGGCGTGCGGCAAGATAAGGGTTTTCGGGGGTGCCGTTCACTGCCATCGATCCATCACTTTCTGATTGCTGTTAGTCTTTGCGCTCGGGTGGCGGGTTTGGCCCGCTGTGGCCGCCGCGGCTCTGATCGAGCTTGGCGTTGGCGAGCCCGAGGATCGATCCCGCATAGGCGCCGGGAGAGCCGATCGCCTTCTCCTTCGCCGCGGACCCGGCAGCTTTGCCCACCGATCCGATACCAGCCCCGATGCCTCGAAGAGCGGCGCCCGCAACGGAGGAACCGGCTGCGCGTGCCGCTTGCCCGGCTGCGAAACCCGCGCTTGCAGCGCCGCCCGCAAGAAACCCGGCTCCCGCGCCCAACGAGGCCGCCTGCCCGCCGTGGCGGATCGCCTCCATGCCTCCGGAAACCGAAGCTCCCTGAACAACGCCTTGGATGATGTTCGGCACATACATGGCGATGATGAACACCACGACAGAGATGCCGGCGATCGCCAGGGTCGTGACGAACTGATCCGAAGACGCCGTCGGCGCGTTCGCGAGCCCCAGCAGCACCTGCGACCCAATCTTGGCGATCATCACCAAAGCCATCAGTTTCATGCCGACGCTGAAGGCGTAGACGAGATAGCGGACCGCGAAGTCCTTCGTGAACGATGAGCCGCCCAGCCCGAGCATGATCATGCCGGCGAGCAGGCCGACATACATCTCAACCATGACCGCCACGAAGATCGCCGCGACAAGCGAAAAGCAGATGACGACGACGCACATTGCAAGCACCGCCGCGATCGCCAGCGCGTTGTCCTCGAACACACCGAACTGGGCTTGCTGCGACATCTGCGATGCCACCCGAATGCCGGCGTCGAAGATTTCGGCGGGCGACGCCGAACCGCCGCCGGCGCCGATCTGGAAAAGGCTGTCGACCACCGCGCGCGCGAAGGTCGGGCCTTGCGTGAGGACGAAAGCGAAAAACCCGATGAACATGATCCGCCGGACAAGCTCTGCGAACCAGGAGTCAAGCGATGCGGCCTGGATTGCGAGCCAGACGGCTGCAATACCGACCTCGATGGTGGCCAGGATCCAGAACAGCGACTTCGCCGCGTCCATGATGGTCCTTTCCCATCCTTTCGCGGCTGTCGAAACCTGGTTCTCCAGTTCAGTGAGGACCTGTCCTTCCTGCGCGAAAGCGGGTGCAACGAAGACGACGGCCACGAGTCCCGCGATAAGGAAAGTACGTGCAGTGAACTTCACCATCTCGGGCGCATCTCCTGGCCCTCTTTGACCGGCGGCAGTTCCCTGCTCGAGCCGAAGAATTTTTCCCGTGCCGCCCGCTGTTCCTCGGTGAGCGAAGGCTTGCCCGCGTCTCTGAAGTTGATGATCAGCACCGTGGCTGCAGACGATGCAGCAGCGGCAAGGGCGATCAGGGCGATAATGATTGCGCGGCTCACCAGCGAGGCTCCATCTTCTGACCTTCCGGAACGGTTTTGACCTCGGCTTTGAAGAACTTTTCGCGCCGCGCCTGCGCCAGATCCTTGTCGGTCTGCTCCGTCTGCAGCCAGGTGCCCATCATGGTCATTTGCTGCGAAACGAGACCGCGGAGCTTCTGGGTCTGCGCCACCTGTTGCGCAGCGATCTCATGCCCCACCTGCAGGGCTTTCATCTGCCCGTCGGCCGTCTCCGACATCGACCGAAGCGAGGACATGGTGCTTTCCTCGCTGTCGAACTGATCAGCCGTGAGGCTTGCCGCCTTCAGCGTGCTGGCGATCGTGTCGCGGTTGGTGTCCGACCAGGTTTGATAGGTCGAGGAGAATGTTTCGTTGTTTGGCAGATTGGTCTGCAGCGTCGAATAGCTCTGGAATCGCTGCTGCAATACGTCGTCCGCATTGCCCATGGAGAATGCGATGCTCTGGCCCCGATCGACGATGCTGCGGAGCTGATCGAGGTCACGCTCGACCTGCCCCCACATATGTGACGGAAGGGTAGCCGTATTCTGCAGCAAGTTCTGATAGATGTTGAGCTGTGTCTCGATCTGCTGTGCCAGCTGATTGATCTGAGTGAGCTGATTTTGGATCTGCTCGCCGGATTTTCCGACGAGGGCAACCAGCTCGCCATTGTTCAACACCTGCGTCCATTCGGTCGCCGCACCTGTTGCGGTACCGGCGCTGGCCGGCGAGGTACTTCCGATCGCCAAGGCGATGGCCGCAAGACCTGCGACCAATTTATTCGACGTTGAGCAGCGATGCGGCATCGTAAACTCCTCTCATCTGAAGCCAGTGGATCGGCCAGTCGCGGCCGTGTTCGGAATGGAGCGCACGGATGCGCTTCAGGTCTTCCTTGCCGGATGCTCCGACGAAGCTGAGCGCCAGCGGGCCGAGCGCCATGTCGAACAGCCTCCGGCCTTCGGGGCTGACGACGTAGTATTCCCGCTTGGGAACGGCGTTCGAAACGATCTCGACCTGGCGCGCATTGAACCCGATCCGCTCATAGAACTCGCGTGTCCCGGGTTCGCGGGCAGCGCCGTTCGGAAGGCAGATCTTCGTCGGGCAGGATTCCTTCAGCACGTCGATGATCCCCGAGCGCTCGGCGTCCGAGATTGATTGTGTGGCAAGCACGACCGCGCAATTGGCCTTGCGCAGCACCTTCAGCCACTCACGGATCTTGCTTCTGAACACCGGGTGGCCAAGCATTAGCCAGGCCTCGTCGAGCACGATCAGGCTCGGCGAGCCGTCGAGGCGTTTTTCTATCCGCCGGAACAGATAGGTGAGCACGGGCACGAGATTGCGCTCGCCCATATTCATCAGCTGCTCGATCTCGAAGGTCTGGAAGGCGCCGAGTGCCAGCCCATCCTCCTCGGCGTCGAGAAGCTGCCCCATCGGCCCGTCGACGGTATAGTGATGAAGCGCGTCCTTGATCTCGCGCATCTGCACGCCGCTCACGAAATCCGACAGCGATCGGCCGGGCGCGGTGGACATGAGCGCGACCTGGCGGGAGATGGCGTTACGATGGTCGGGCGTGATCGTGACGCCCTGCAGCGCGACCAGCATCTCGACCCACTCCGTAGCCCAGGCCCGATCCGCATCGGTTGAAAGGTCCGAGAGCGGGCAGAAGGCCAGGGCCTTCCCCTCCTCCGCAATGTCGCCGCCGATCTCGTAATGATCGCCGCCGGCAGCCAGCGTCAGAGGCAGGAGCGAGTTTCCCTTGTCGAAGGCGAAGATCTGGGCGTGCTCGTAGCGCCGGAACTGCGCGGCGATCAGCGCCAGAAGCGTCGACTTGCCCGAGCCGGTCGGCCCGAAGATCAAAGTATGGCCAACGTCATCGACATGCAGGTTGAGCCGGAACGGCGTCGAGCCGCTCGCGACCTGCAGCAGCGGTGGGGAGTTCACCGGATAGAAGGGGCAAGGCGCGACCGGATTGCCCGACCACACCGAGTTCAACGGGATCAGGTCCGCAAGATTGCTGGTGTTGATCAGCGGCTCGCGGATATTGGCGTACCAGTTGCCGGGCAGACTGCCGAGATAGGCGTCTGTCGCGTTCAGCGTTTCGATCCGCGCGCCGAACCCCTCAGCCTGGATCAATCTGCGGATTGCCTCGGCCTTTTCCTGCAGGGCTTCGCGGTCCTGATCGAACAGGACAATGACGGGCGTGTAGTAGCCATAGGCGACGAGCTGCGACGACGCCTGCGCGATGGCATCTTCCGTCTCCGCGACCATCGTCATGGCGTCCTGATCGACCGATCGGCTTTGCGTTTGGAAAAGCTGATCGAAGAACGGCCTCACCTTCTGCTGCCATTTCTTGCGGGTGCGCTCCAGTTTCTGACGCGCCTCTTGCGCATCGAGAAAGATGAAGCGCGATGACCATCGATAAGTGAGCGGCATCAGGTCGAGGCTATTGAGGATCCCGGGCCAGCTCTCGGCTGCAAGCCCGTCAATTGCCACCACGGCCAGGAACCGGTTCTCGACCTTCGGCGTCAGCCCGTGCTCAAGTTCGGCCGTGGCAACCCAGTCGAGATACATGGGAGCGTTGGGAAGTCGGATTGGGTGGTTCTCGCCGGTGATGCAGAAGCGGACGAACTGCAGCAGTTCGTCATAGCGCGCTACGCGCTCGCCTCCCCTCTCGCGCACCTCCCGCGTCTCCATCCGCCGGATCGAAACGGTATTGGCGAGATACTGCTCGATCTCGCGGATCGCGTTCCTGAAGATGAACAGCACCGTGTCCGCATAGGTCTTCTTGCGGCTGTCCTCGTCGGAGTAGATGTATTTGCTCAAAGCCGTCTTTTTGGATTCAAGCGGCCGATGGGTCAGGATCAGCGCGTGCTTGCTCTCGAAATGTCCCCGCTCGCGCTCGAAATGCGCCCGGCGCTCCGCGTCGATCGCGCGCGTCACGGCATCGGGGAAATGGCAGCGATCTTCCGACGGATAGTCGAATGTTGGGATACGAACTGCCTCGACCTGGATCATCCAGCCGCTACCAAGCCGCGACAGGATGGCGTTGATCTGACGTGACAGTTCGTTGCGCTCAAGGTCGGTAGCGCTTTCGGAATCCGGCCCCGCAAAATACCAGCCGGCCATCAGGCTGCCGTCCTTCAGCAGGATCACGCCGTTATCGACCAGGCCGGCATAGGGAACGAGATCGGCGAACGATGGGCCGGTGGCCCGGAAGCGTTTGAGAGCGACCATTCCTTCCCCTCAATATCGGCGCCACGGAGACGTGGTCGCTTTGTAGTAATGCCCGTAGGAGATGTGCCGGATATAGACCTGCCGCATGAGTGGATCGGACTTCGCCATCATCCGAAGCAGCCCGACAATGACGATCCAGACGGCGACGCCGAAGAGTGCCGAGTAGAGGGTCAGCACCACGAAAATCAGGATGACGGCGGCGAGGCCCGTCAGCAGCACAAGTTCCCGGTCGGCGCCCATCAGCAGGTTCGGCCGCGACAGCGCGCGATGAATGCGGCTGCGCTGTAGTCCGGACAAGGACTCAGCCATGAGCCCCCTCCCCTTCGCTGTTTTGGTCGATGGACGTTGCCTGCTCGTCGTAGACCCCGATCGAGGCGCCCGTGGCGCCGAACAGACCAACGATGTTGGTGGCGCCGAGCAGAATGCCGGCGACAAGCACGACATACACGAGCCTCCGCGCGAAATCGTTCAACTCACCGCCAAAAATCAGCATGCCGCCGGCGATCGCCACCGCGGCCAGCGCAATCGCGCCGGCGACCGGACCGGTTATCGATTCCTGGATTTGCTGCAGCGGTCCTTCCCAGGGAAGACTGCCGCCGGAGCTGGCCAAGGCCGGCGATGCCGTCACGACCACGCCGACGGCCACGAGACCGATATATTGAAGAGACCGGTTAAGCTGCATCGCGTGCGTCCTCTGCATAGGGTTCGACTTGGTACTGTCCGCCGGCAAAGCGGCTGACATGGAGGATTTCCGTGACCCGCCGCCCCTTGGGTGTCCTCTCGATGAAGATGATGAGATCCACTGCGTCGCCGATCACGGCCTGCATAGGCTGCTGGCTTGCCTCGGCGGTAAGCTGCTCGAGGCGCTGCAAGGCGGAGCGCGCCGTGTTTGAATGGACGGTGGCGATCCCGCCGGGATGGCCGGTGTTCCACGCTTTCAGGAGCGTGAGTGCCGCGCCGTCGCGAACCTCGCCGACGATGATACGGTCTGGTCGAAGCCGCATCGTGCTTTTGAGCAGGCGAGACATGTCGACGGTGTCGCTCGTGTGCAGGCAGACGGCGTTGTCAGCGGCACACTGGATTTCTGCCGTATCCTCAAGAATGACCAACCTGTCGTCGGGAGTCTGAAGAACAATCTCCCCCAGGATCGCATTTGTCAGCGTCGTCTTGCCCGAGCCGGTCCCGCCGGCAACAACGATGTTCAGCTTCGAAGCGACCGCGCTCCGAATGACTTTTGCCTGCTCGGCCGTCATCGTGTTGCTCGCAACATAGTCGTCGAGCGGGATAAGCCGTGACGCGCGCCGGCGAATTGTAAAGGACGGACCGGCGACCACAGGCGGCAACAGACCTTCGAACCGATGGCCGCCGATCGGAAGCTCCCCCGAAACGATGGGACTTTCATCGTCGACCTCGGAGTTGAGAACATGAGCAACGCTGCCGATCACGGTCTCGGCCGCCGCTCGCTGCATCTCCCCTGCGGCAGCCATGCCGTGTCCCAGCCGTTCGATGAAGAGCTTTCCGTCCGGATTGAGCATGATCTCCACCACGCTTGGATCCTCAAGCGCCACGCAGAGATGATCGCCAAGGGCATTTTGGAGCTTGCTCACCAAACGCGGAAGAGAGCGATGTTGTGAGGGCATCATTTCTCACGCAGCCTTCTGGTGGGTCATGAACGAAGAGTGATAGTGTTGCGGCCGGAGGCGATCAAAGCTGGCTTGGTCGGCGGTCAGGACGCCAGCGACACTGTGTGTTTCATTGATCATCGTCGGGGAGCCGAGGCGGCGCATGGGCCAGCCGGCGCGCTTCAGGATACGCTCGAATCGGAGATCGGTCGCTGTGGCGATTTCTGTATAGCCGTTCAGCATGCACCATTCGACGATGCCGGCGAACATCGCCAAGGTCGTATTGTGGAGTGAGCTTGCCCCCCTCCCCTCGGCGAACGCGGTATCGACGCAAAATCGCGAGCTCTCGATCATGTGGTTATGTGAGAATAGCAGGCCGGTTTCGAGCAACTGCGGGAAAACAGTCTGCAGCATGGTCGTGCCCGTTGCAGGCAACAGCCGGGCGGATCCGACGACCTGCTGCTCTGGGGCAATTGCCAGTATGTAGGTCGGCGAGAGGGCATCGAACTCGTCGAACTCCCTGCCCTCGAAGCAGTGCACTTTCCAGGAAAGTCTCCCTCCAAACACCGTTGCACGAAGTTGGTGCATCTGGTCCAGGAGGTTCAAATCTTCGGGTGACTTTGCATTGCGGATTGCCTTTATATGCATTGACGAGCCTCTTGCCTGAATCAACGCAGGAGGTGTGCACGTGGGAGAGCCAGCGATCTACTCGCAGAAATGTTAGTACCGATTCGGCTCAATGGGTGATCGGGTCACCCGGACTCGCGGTGGTTGTCACGCTAGCTTACTAACAAAAGTGTTAGTAAGCACGATGAGGCGTGAGGCTGGTCCGGGATCTTAAGCCACAGGAATCAAAGCGAAATCGGTCGGTTTTCCGCTCACATCCTCTGAATCAGAAATCGCCGTTAAGTCTTTGTTAACCTAAAATTTCTTGCAACGCTGACCGGAATCGGGTGTTCTATCCACGGCAAAAAGCTGTGTTTACGAAAATTACCGTGTGTACGAGAGGGCGTCGTGGAGAATCCCGTTCAGCTTCAGAAAGCTATCCATAAACTGATAGCGGCGCATGCGCGAGATCTCTCGGGCGCGTTACACGAGCATCGTGTGAAGCTTTATCCGCCTGAAGCTCGCAAAACACTTCGGTCGTTTTCGTCTACCGAGGCGGCGAAGCTAATTGGCGTAAATGATGGCTATCTTCGTCATCTCTCCCTTGAGGGCAAAGGACCGCAGCCAGAGATCGGCAATAACAACCGCCGTTCTTACTCGGTTGAAACCATCCAGGCTCTTCGCGAATATCTTGACGAAAACGGCAAGGGCGACCGTCGCTATTCGCCAAGGCGTACGGGTCGGGAGCATCTGCAGGTCATAACTGCCGTTAATTTTAAGGGCGGGTCTGGGAAGACGACGACCGCGGCACACCTCGCCCAATATCTCGCGCTCAACGGCTACCGGGTTCTGGCCATCGACCTCGATCCCCAGGCCAGTATGTCTGCGCTCCATGGCTTCCAGCCAGAGTTCGATGTGGGAGACAACGAAACGCTCTATGGGGCTGTCAGGTATGACAGCGAGCGTCGACCCCTGAAGGAGGTCATCAAGAAGACTTATTTCACCAACCTCGACCTCGTGCCTGGCAATCTTGAGCTCATGGAATTTGAGCACGATACCGCTAAAGTGCTCGGTTCGAACGATCGGAAGAATATCTTCTTCACCCGCATGGACGACGCTATTTCGTCAGTGGCCGACGAGTATGATGTCGTCGTCGTGGATTGCCCACCACAGCTAGGCTTTCTGACAATTTCGGCCCTATGCGCTGCGACAGCCGTTCTTGTGACCGTCCACCCGCAGATGTTGGACGTGATGTCGATGTGTCAGTTTCTTTTGATGACCTCCGAGCTTCTGAGTGTTGTTGCCGATGCTGGCGGCAGCATGAACTACGATTGGATGCGGTATCTCGTAACCCGCTATGAGCCTGGCGATGGCCCGCAGAACCAGATGGTTTCGTTCATGCGAACCATGTTTGGTGATCATGTCCTCAACCATCCAATGCTCAAGAGCACGGCGATTTCCGACGCAGGGATCACCAAGCAGACTCTGTACGAGGTCAGCCGTGATCAGTTTACGAGAGCGACCTACGATCGGGCGATGGAATCGCTCGACAATGTGAACAACGAAATCGAGCAGTTGATCCAAACCTCTTGGGGGCGGAAGTAATGCAGACGGTAGCGCCCATCAGCTGTTGCATTGCTGAGAAGTTGCCAGCCGGAAACTTTGGGCCTAACGGCCTGGAAATACTAACTAGTTTCGCTCTTTCAGCTGCGAACAAAGGAGCAGAAAATGGCTAGAAAACACCTTCTCTCCGATCTCGCCGGCCCCAAATCCCATGCCGGAGACGCGGATGCCTCTGCCCAAGACAACATCACGCCGCAATACGCTCCGCGCGGGGCGATTGGCGCTGTTTCGCGCTCGATCGAGCTGTTGAAATCCCAATCGCTGACGGACCTTGATCCGGATCTCATCGATGCGCCGGCCGTTACCGATCGCCTTGATGAGGACGGAGAGCAGTTCGAGGAGTTCGCTCGAAACATCCGGGAAAACGGCCAGCAGGTTCCCATCCTCGTTCGACCTCACCCATCCATCGAAGGGCGCTATCAAATCGCCTATGGACGTCGACGACTCCGCGCGGTCAAGGCGGCAGGGCTTCGGATCAAAGCGGCAGTCAGGACCATGACTGACGATGAGCTGGTTTTGGCTCAGGGTCAGGAGAATAGTGCTCGACAGGATTTGTCGTTCATCGAGCGTGCGCTTTATGCAGCTGAACTCGAAGCAAAAGGATTTCAGCGGTCGGTCATCATGAGCGCGCTCGCCGTCGACAAGAGCAATCTGTCGCGCCTGATCCAGGCGGCGACGCAGCTGCCGACGGATATCATCCGCGGGATCGGTGCGGCTCCTAAAACTGGTCGGGACCGTTGGGGCGAGCTTGCCGCGCGGTTGGGCAAGGATGGGGCCGTCGCGACGGCGCAGGTGGTTCTGTCTGATGACGAAGTGAAAGCCCTCCCCTCAGACGAACGCTTTGCACGTGTCTTCGAAGCGGTAGCGCCGAGAAAGGCGAAGAAGGAAACGGTTCAGGCAGAGGTTTGGCAGGCCGACGATGGCGTCAAGGCTGCGACTTTCCGCCAGGACAAACGCACACTGACATTGATGATCGACAAAAAGGCTGCACCGGAATTCGGGGAATACCTGATGTCGGTGCTCCCTGAAATCTACGCGTCGTTCAAGAAAACGAAGCAGTAGGTCAAACGAAACGAGGAAAGGATCAATAGAGCAAAGAAAAAGCCCTCCGAAACGGTGTTCCAGAAGGCCTCTCTCAGTTTGGTCGCTTAGAGAATCGCACTTCCCGGAATCACAGTCAAGAGTCAACGCCACACCGGCGTAGCCTTTTCTTTGCCTTGTGAAAGGTGAAGGACATGGAAACGGGATATATCACGACGCCCTTCGGGCGGCGGCCGATGACGCTTGCCTTGGTGAAGCGTCAGGTGAAGACTGATCAGGAGATTTCAGAACGCCCTGTCGATAAGTGGCGCGTATTTCGCGATGTCGGCGATGCGCGCTCACGCCTTGGGCTTCAGGATCGGGCCTTGGCCGTCTTAAGTGCTCTCTTGTCATTTTACCCTGTCGCGGAGCTAAGCAGCGACAAGAACCTTATCGTCTTTCCCTCAAATGCTCAGCTGTCAGCCCGAGCAAATGGAATTGCTGGGACGACTCTACGCAAGTGCCTCGGCGCTCTCGTAGAAGCCGGCATTATCATTCGTAAGGATAGCCCAAATGGAAAGCGCTATGCTCGCAAGGACGATGAGGGCGACATTGAGGATGCATATGGGTTCAGCCTAGCGCCGCTTCTCGCACGCGCCCGCGAATTTGCTGCCCTCGCCCAGGAGGTCGCCGCCGAACAGCGCCGTTTCCGCGTCATGAAGGATCGTCTCACGATCGTCAGGCGGGATGTCCGAAAGTTGATCACGGTTGGGATCGAAGAGAACCTAGCGGGTGATTGGGCAGCAGCGGAAGCCTGTTTTATCGAGATCGTTGGAAGGTTCGCTCGGCGCCCAACTCTGCAGGACGTAATGGCCAGCCTCGATGAGCTGAGCCTCCTCCACGACGAAGTCTCCAGAATGTTGGAAACAAAGGAAGAAGCCGAAAAAAGTGATGGCAATGCCATCGCAGACGGATGCCACATACAGAATTCAAATACCGAATCTTGCTATGAACTTGAACCTCGCTTCGAAATAAAGCAGGGCGAAAAGTCCGAGCCAAACAAACAACCGAAGCAAAAAGGCGAACCGGAGGTTTTCCCATTATCGATGGTGCTGCGGGCGTGCCCTGAGATTGTGCCGTTCGGGCCGGGCGGGTTAATCGGAAACTGGCGCGAAATGATGTCAGCCGCGGTCACCGTCCGGCAAATGCTGGGTGTCAGCCCGTCAGCTTACGAGGAAGCGTGCGAAGTCCTGGGGCAGGCGGGAGCGGCGATCGCGGTGGCTTGCATCCATGAGCGGGCAGGGCATATCAGCTCAGCTGGCGGCTATCTTCGCGATCTAACTGCGAAGGCGCGGCGAGGGGAGTTTTCGCTCGGACCCATGCTTTTTGCCGCCCTACGAGCCAGGGGTATGGCAACACGCGTTTCCGCGTGACGGATGATAGCGATGAGGTGGCTAACCGGCTGAAATGTATGGTATAATGGACTTTTTTTGCGGAAGTTTCCGGCTGGCAACTTTTGAAGCGCGCTGATCTATTTGGCTTTAGGCCTCGTGTGAACTTGCGCACCCTCGAGCAGCTTTCCGGTCGAAATGTCGATCCGTTGAAAAAGTTGGTCGCGCCATTCGATGGTGTCATTCGAAATTGGCGCATGGACTGGAAGGCCGTTCAGAAAAGCCTTGCCATCGCGCAAGACGCCAAACGTCTTCGCCACCCCCCTCGGGTAGAAGCCGGCCAACTGTGCGGCACCGCCAGAAAGGTTGTCAGTGCCGCTTGAGATAGCGTCGCAGAACGACGAGAATATCTCCCTGCTATATGCCGCAGCCCAGAGACGTTCGTGTGTCTTGGCTACCGGTACACCTGAGCCAAGACGCTCGATAATGCCAGTGCTAGTGGGTATCTCCAGAACCCGGTCGGTCCAAACCCGTCCGGCTGCCTCATATTCAATGCACCAGGCATGGACCGTTGCTCTGGGCTCCCCATCCCATCGGCTGAGGTGTAATATGTGGAAATCTCGGTCATCAGTATTATGGCGATGCGCAAAGGAGTCCTGCAGAGATCTCTTGATGATCTCGTGGCGGTCCCACGGAGTTGCGTCCGAATTGAACATAGTGTTCGCGTCGATCGCTTCGATGAGTTGGCTAAGCGCAAGCGCCGGGAAAACGACGTCGCCCGCATAGCCTAGAATGTCCGGATAGATCTTGCTTGCGAAAATCTTCCGACCTGCGTCCCAGCGCTTCACACCTTGGCTGTCCCAAGTAATTCTGCTGTCGCTTGCCATATAAGCTGCGGCGAACTTGTTATCGAAAGCGATCCAGGCGATCAGTGTGGTCACACGAAACCCATTCGGTTATGCGGAGCAGCGATAATTGAATGCAGCGGTGGCCTGCATCTGGAAAGGGACCCAGCCGTGCCAGCCCGGCAAACCGGGCCGGCACAGGTCACTACGACCGTCACGCCCCGCAGATGGTGGAGCGCCTGGGAGTTGCCTCGAGGTCAACTCGGCTATAGCAGAGCGAACTGTTTTGGGAAAGCAAGCTGTTCCCCAGTCTCAACGAAAGCTCTCTAGCATCACGCGCCGGCGCTAGTTGGGCCTGTTCATCAGGTGGCATTTCGTTGCTCTCGCGCTTCAGCATCCGGCAGCCAACCCAACGAGTCGCCACAGGCGAGCGTCGGCCCGGAAAATTCGATCGAATTTTGGGGCAGCCGATCATATTCGGCGGGAGGCATGCGCGAGCCGCTAATTCGACTTTAACCAGCGGTGTCTCATGTGTTGCCCCATCGAGGAGCTGAACCCGAGCTGTGAAAGGTTCTCGGGCCTACCTTCAACGACGGGCAACATTCAAATCGATCATTTTCGAGCGGATCATGAGCAAAAATCAAACCGAAATCCTTATTGAGTTGTTAGGCGCGGACACCTCGGTGCCCAAAGTCCGGCATGCAATGTGCATCGTCTTCTGCTTCGTGGCGCCTGTTCTGTTCGGCGTTGGTATATGGTGGTGGCTGCCGGCTCATAGCTTCATACTTTTTTGTCAGATCATAGCTCCCTTGTTCGGTCTCGGCGCATCGGGCCTGTGGCTGCTCTGGCCATGGATCCGGACCGACATCGAAACCGCTCATCGCGTCATGGTCGTGACAAGTCGTGAAATTGATCACGATGGGGACGAAACCCCGGCACAGCCCGCACAGACGAAAGTGACGCCCATTGGCACTATTCTGGATAGGGCAGAGAAGGGAAGTTACAGATATGTCGGCGGAGCCCTTGCGCTGAGCTGGCTCCTGACGCTCATTCCGACTGTGCTAACCGAGTCGGGCACATCCTTGCCCTCGGAGGATATCACGCTTCTCTCGCGGCGCCTCGAATGGCTTTCGTCTGCCGTTCATCACCATAGCCAGTTGCTTGAGCATCCGTCGAACGCTGAGATCCAAGCGCAAAGCAGCGACGCGGCGATACAAGAGCTTACCGCGAGGATCGATGCGTTGGAGCGTAGAATCCCCCCGGCCAAATGACCTTTTTGCCGTCACGCTACAGCAGCTGCGCCGCTCGACCACTACGGCGTGTCGCACTGTTGTAATAGCTTGATGCCTGTTGCACCGATCGATGGCGAGATTGATCCATGGCTTCGGCGAGTGGAATGCCCCTGTTCGCCGCTTCCGTCAAATAGCCAGATCGTAGCCCGTGCGCCGAAAACTCCGCCGCCTCCAGCCCAGCCTGGGCCACTCGTCTCTTGACAATGTCGTTGACCGCCTTCGGATCGAGCGCGCGGCGGCTGACATTGCCCCAGCGATCGATCGCCCGAAACACACTGCCGCCGTCAATCCTGGCGGCCGCCAACCAGGCGTTCAACGCGTCCACCGGACGGCCGGTGAGGTAGACGACCTCGTCCTGACTAGCGCCGGAGTTCTTGGTGCGGCCGAGGTGGATGGAGAGCGAGGGGAGAGGAGCGCCGTCTTCGACGACCGGCGGCTCGATCGTCAGCTGCTCCTTCCGCAGGGTGGCGACTTCGCTGCGTCGGCGACCTCCGGAAGCAAAGGCAACCATCAGGATCGCCCGATCGCGGATGTCGCGCAGGCTGTCCGCGCCACAGGTCGCCAGCAGTTTCGCCAACACGTCTGATGTGACCGCCTTGGCGCTCTTGCGGCGGCGCGGCCGCGGCACGGCGCGCACGGCCAGCCGGAGCGCCGACCGGAGGGCAGGGGAAGCGAAGGCGCCGTCGAAGCCGCGCCACTTGGTCAACGTCGACCAGTTGGCCAGCCGCCGGCGCACGGTGTCCGGCGCATGCGGCCCGGTCGTCCTCAGAACGCCACCCCGACGTAGCGTGTCAGCGACATCGGCCGGCATGCCATGATCCGGATCGCTCTCCCGTTTCGCGGTGTCCCAGAGATGGTGAGCGACGAATTTCAACAGCAGCGCTTCCGGCGCTGGCCAGGGCAGGGGATTGCCGGTCGCCGCCAGCGACCAGGCCTCGAGATAGGCGAGGTCGGATGTCAGCGCGCGAAGCGTGTTGTCGCCCATGCCTTCGTTGACCAGATGGCGCAGCGTCTCGACATCGGCGTCGGTCAAGAGCTCAGCGAGTTTGTCGCGGCGGTCGATCGGCAGCACCGCGGCGATGGTGTCGAGGGTTTCGGCGCGAGCCGAGATCGATGCCGCAAAATCAATGCTCATTATCGATCGGTCCTGAAATGACCACACCCTCCGCGTGTGCGGCCTCGGCCAATCGGCGGTCGAGCGTGGCAAGTGGCAGACGCTCGAGCAGGGCGAGAGCAAGATAGGCAGCATCATAGGCGCTGAGATGATACTTGCGCGACAAGCGGACGATCTCGGTATCGTCGCCGGAGCCAACGAGTTTCAGTGGCAGCGCGCGAAAGCGCGCGAGTGCCGAATGCACGAGGTCGTCGGAAATCCGGCCACGCCGTTCAGCGATCAACAGGATACTGCGGATCTCATGCCGCAGCAGATCGGGCGCCACGGCGTCCTCGTCGGCCATGCGTGTCATCGCTTGCTCGGCGAGCGTATTGTCCTCGTCCGGCAATAGCCAGGCGCCGGCGATCGAGGCATCGACGACGAAGGCCATCAGCGACGGCCTTCCTGCTTCCAGGCTTGAACCTCTTCGTGTGTGACCGGCTTGATCTCGGCGCGCAGAGCCCGGACTGCCTCGATGGCGGCCAGGCGCTGCCGACGCTCATCGATGGCGACCAAACGGGCGATGGGATCGTTGCCACGGGCAATGATAAATTCCTCGCCGGCTTCGACCCGCGCCAGCAGGTCGGACAGGTGGGTTTTGGCCTCGGCGACCTTGACAGTGACAGTCATGACAATTCCTTGAGCGAATGGAATTTGAGCGCGCTTTGGGTGGAGAATACGGCTTAAGACGAGGATGGTCAACTGGTAGACTATCTCACTTCTGATAATGAAGACTTATCGGAGGTGATAGACACCGGGCACAATCATACGCAGTGAGGAATAGTAACTTTGAGATAGAGTTCGTTTAGCAAATCGTTTACCATGATTTCAATGGCTTATGATCTGTCAAAATTGCCCATCCAGAGCCTGCTGCGACCCATCTCAGACGCCGCCATCGCTCTGGCGCGTCTCGACGAGCGCATCGCCCGCTCGCCGGTCGGCGCCGGCTTCCTCGAGCGGCAAAATTTCGCCGACGCCTGCGCCTCGCTCTGGATCGACGGCGAACTCGTGCATCTCGAAGATCTCGTCCTTCATGACGCCACCCGCGACATACGCACCCCCACCCACGAACTCACCATCGCCCGCGACGTTCTGCGCACCCGCCGGCGTATTGCTGCCCAAACGCCGGACTGGGCGGTGTCCGCCGAGGGTATGCGGACATTGCGACAAACGTCGGACATCGCGTCGGTCGGCGCGGAAGCGGCGGGGGCCGCCAACACAGTGCGGAGCGCGGCGGCGATCGACCCAGAAGGGGAGGGGAAGGAAATCGATGAAGCCGTAGGGCTTCCCGGCGTCGATTATGCCGCCATCGATGCGGTGCTCGCCCGATCGGAGGCAGCGATCGAACAGGCGAAACGCCCCGGCCGCACCGCGAGCGGCCGAACTGCGGAAAAGGATCCGATGATCTATGACCTTGACTGGGATGAGGATGCCCGGCTCGGCGAATGGCGCGGCGTCTTACGCCAAGTCGAGGACTTTCCGGCGGTGCTGCAGGCGATCATCGCGCTTGATGCCTGGAACGAGCTGTCCGTGCTGCAGCATGCGCCATGGCTTGGCCGGCTGTTTGCCGCCTCAATCCTCCGTCAGGCCGGCATCACGTCAGGTGCTCATCTCGCTACGATCAATCTCGGCCTCAAAACCATTCCGGTCGATCGGCGCCGGCATCGCAATCGGGAAACCCGGCTGCTCGCCATCGCTCACGGGATTTTGTCGGCCGCCGAGATCGGCATGAAAGAACACGACAGGCTGACATTGGCGAAAACTATGTTCGAGCGAAAGCTGGAGGGGCGCCGCACGTCGTCAAAGCTGCCGGAGCTGGTAGAGCTGGTGATGGCAAAGCCGCTCGTTTCGGCCGGGATGGTGGCCAAGACGCTTGAGGTCACGCCGCAGGCGGCGCGGCGGATCGTTTTGGAGCTCGGGCTCCGAGAGATGACGGGGAGGAGGAGGTTTCGGGCGTGGGGGATCGTTTGATGAGGCGGCCGAAACTATCTATGGCGGTTTTTTGGATAACCGATGAGAATTGCGACTTGGCCGCTGCGACGAAATCGGCCAAAAGCTCTGGTCAGAGGATACGATGATGCTAGCAACGACCGATCAGGAAATCAGGGCCGCGCTTCACAGGAAGAAGCTCCGTTCCTACCACAAGACCGACGATGTCATCATCGTCGACGAACTTGGTCTGTCGCACGCCAAGGTGAGGATTGATGTCGCAGTTATATCTGCGGAGGTCCATGGTTTCGAAATCAAAAGCAGTCTCGATACGCTCGACCGACTTCCGGGGCAGCTGGAATTTTATTCGAAGGGGCTGAGCAGGCTTACCCTTGTCTGCGCTGACAAACACTTGGCAAAAGCAGAGCGGATCGTCCCTGACTGGTGCGGTCTGATCAGGGCTGAAAAAGGACTGCGAGGTGGCATCGCCTTTGAAACAGTGCGGCGCGCTCGCGCCAATCCGACTGTCGATGCCATTCACGTTGCTCATCTGCTCTGGCATTCAGAGGCTGCCGAGCTGTTAGCAGGATTCGGCGCATCGCCGCGTGAACTCAAGCGAAGCAGGTTGCAGCTCTATATCGATCTGGCCGCTCAGATGCCGATCGCCGATCTAATAACGGCAATTCGCAATTTCATGGTCCAGCGCTCGGCGTGGCGAGATCAGCCAGCACATGCATGATATGATGGCTGATGCCGTTTTCCTTCCAGCGCGTCAGATTGGAGGGCGGTGCAAGCTTCTTAGCACACCGATCGATGTACTCGTCACCCGCTGAAAAGTGAGGGCCACAAAACTGGCCTGATCTAACAATGCTTTCGCAGTGCGTGTGCATTTGTCCCGGATCAGCTCTAAATGCTCCACCTTTTCGAACATTCCATGTGTCGCCCGCGGTGTAGACGATCTTGCCTGCGGGCTTCAGCAAGCGCATGTCCTGGGCGGTGAACTCCGGGTGGACGATCGTGTAATCTCCAAAATTCGGAATCCGGCCAATCCCGGCGAGCTTGGCGCGCAATGCTTTGTAAAAAAGCCAATCGTGCCGCTGCAGGTGGCCTCCCGGTTTGTCGACAGCGAGTATCTGAGGGAAGCCTGTGCCGATCATCACCAGGGAACGGTAGCTTGTCAGATTCGACACATTCTCCATCGCCGCTATCAACCCATCAGCGAAGTCCGCGTAGGGCTGAAAATTCGGAGCGCCGAGATCGATGATGAGGTCTGTTTGCTCTCGGGTGAGGCCAATCGACGAGATCAGTGCGATTAATCGAGCATCGAAGTTGGGCTTCATCACGTGCTCAAGTCGAGCTCGGATTCCGACGCCGAGCTTGTCGATTGCCGCGATGCCGGCGACAATAGCATTGACGGAAGACGGGGCATCCAATGAGGTGATTGGCACAGCCCTCGATCCGAAACTTCGAATTTCTTCGAAGACGAACGACATGGGCGGCCGGCCATCCGCCATGCTTGTCGTGGCGATATTCGCGTGCACGTCAATCCAAGCGGGTCTCTTGCCCCACTTTTGCTGGTAGCGCTTCGGAAAAGTCTGGACCTGCTCTTGAACAGTCTTTTTCGGTCGACCTTCCTCGAAGTCGTATTCCGGCTCGGGGACAAGTATGAACGGAACAACAAACTGTTTCGCCGCGTCACTGAGACGGAACAGCGCCTGGTATTCGCCCTGGCGCCACCGTAGCGAAGGAACATACATGCTGGGAGTTAGCTTCATTCCATCAGCCCCTCAAACTGAGCCCGGACGCTTCCTGACCCGACCAAGTTGGTGAAGAGTCGAAAGTCATTCCTCTCCTTTCTGATCCTACCGGCAATGATGCTCGCACTGATCCCGAGCTTTTCTGCATCGATAAGGACGGCCTCTTCCGTCAACGCAAAACGAGAGAGGCACTTGCGCCACGCATCTTGCGGTATGAGATGGTCCAGAGAGAACTTGTCCGCATCTTCTTCATACTGATCGCCCTTATGGCCATCTTCCTCATCGAAGAAATCGAAGCGAAGAGAATTATATAGATGCAGGAAGACGTGCCCCAGCTCGTGGAACAGCACGAACCAGAAGTTATCCAAACGATCGAACCGAAGCGTAAGCGCGACAACAGGATTTCCGAATGGAGCGACCATTGCCGCGCCGTCGAGGTATGTCCCGGGAAGGTGGCTTTGAACGACCATGCCGATGCCGTTTCGACCAAGGAGATCCCTGGCCTTGCGTGGCCCGTCACGATCTTTCGTGAGAGCGACCAACTGACCCAACCAGCGGTCGTCCAAGGTAAACTCGCCGATCAAACCCGCATCGAAATCGTCTCTTGCCTTTTGAAGAACACGCGCTTGCCACGCCAGGAGGGCGTGCTCGTTCGGTGCGTTTCCGCTATGCATTTTCTTGCGGTGAAGAGCTGTGGCGAACTGTGGCCCGGCTACCTGATGAAACCAGGTGCGGGCGGATACCGCCAGATCAGTGCCTTTAATCCAGCCGCGTTTTGCCATCTCTCGAAGTGGGAACCTGTTCCACTCAACAGAGCCTGCGTCAGACCAGGCATAGATCGCCCCCTCCGACCGTTCTTCACCTGCACCATAGGACGCAGAGACCCGAACGTTCAAAATGCTGGCGACTTCCATGAGGCGCGCCAGGCTGGCGCTCATGTAGTTGGTCGCCTCATAACGCTGAACTTGTTGCGCTTTCAGTCCTAGACGTTCAGCGAGATCTGTTTGGGTCAGGCCACTTGCAATGCGCGCCTGGATCAGGACCCGCGGCAATTCCTCGAAGGCGAACTCTTCGGTTAAGCCAACGGCTCCGGACTTAAGGAAATCATACTCTGCCATCTCTCGCTGTATGTCTGCGATCTGGCTATGAAGCGCATCGGACTCGATTTGCTTCAGCCAATCCAGCTTGCCGTCGCCAGCTTGGAAAGCCAGCGCCGCACTTTTCAGAATGTTGAGTTGTTCCTTCGACACTGCGTACTGCCGATCACTGAATATCATGAGCTAGCCTCCGAAGGACCGTCGCATCCGTCATGATCGAAATCTCAATAATGCCCTTTTCTCCACCCGAATGTTTCTCTACTTGAAAGAAATCCAGGAACGCCTTCCCTGAGCCGGCCTCTACTATGCTTGACGGAAAGAACTCGCCGCCGAAACGAGCTTTTTGTCGGGCTCTGCCATCGCTGAAGTCCTTGAATACGGGATCGAGAAGAGTGCCGACAACGCCAGCTGGATCCCAGCATGCATCGTAGTCGCCCGGGATCGGTTTAGCTGTGACGAAGCTACCGTCCAGATAGATCCTCGAACATCCAGCCTTCACCAGCGCAGCGGCGCCATCAATCAATCCCGAGAGCAGCGTGCGCCGCCGCTCGTTGTATCCATATACAATTTGTATCTCATCAAGAGATGCAGGATGAATGCCGCTCGGCAGCACATCCCATGGAGAACCGGGTAGGAAAACGAGGGCTGGAATCATGTTACAACAATAATGTTGTAAGCAAAAACTAGCAAGGGGCAACTTATCCGATCGGCAGTGGCATCCATGTTGTGAGATGCCTGCGGCCGACTGATCGGATAAATCTGCTTTTGGGAAAGCCTGAGACCAGCGCTCTCGGAAAAAGGGAGCGCCAGATAGATAAGAGATCCAGACCTTAATGTATAGAAGGTCTAAAATTGCGACGGCAGGCCCACTAATGGTGTCATTTAAAGCTGTTAAGTGGTAAGACGAATTGTACGCTACGGAATGTCTGTACAGTATCGGCGCTGACGTTAATAGCCGTCGTCTGCACCATTTTCGTCTTCGAACGGATTCTCGAAATCTTCATCGTCGTAGTCTTCAATATTAACCGTAAAGTCTTCCAAGAAGTCAGACCGCACTCGGCTAATTCGTTCATTTTCGTCACGGAGTGAGCGGATCGTGTTCGCGACAGATGCAAAGCCGTTCTCGATTCTCAGAAAGCTCACCCTTTTAGCAAAGAGCGGCGAAAAATATGGGTCCTGCTCGACGAAGTCAGTGTTGATGCCGGGCACCAGACCTTGAAGAGCAGTTTGATACGCGTACAGCCACATGGGGCCTTTCAGACCGTCGGGGGTATGTGACGCATTCCATGAGGCCAGATCGAGCTGACCTTGTATCAAGTTCCGCGATTTTGCCAAAGCTACGAGAAGACCAACCAAGGCGTTGTCGACTGGCAGAAGCGAGTCGGCCGCATAAGCACCCACAACCACTCCCAAGCGTATTGCCAAAAAGAGGAGCCATATTATTTCGCCAGTGCGATTGGCTCGAGCGAGCGCGGGGAGCCGATGGTCCAGAAAGTCCTTCAGATTGTTCAGGTCGAGGTCCCCATGGTCAATCTGACGCAAGATGAAAATTTCGACGACAAGTGATATCAGAGTTGAGTTTCGCCTGTAGGCGTTAATAAGCAGACTCTGGATCGTCCGCCAGCCTGAGGATCGAATGAAGGCTGTTCTGGCGCAGGCGAATGCAAACTTTTCGACGTTGACACTTGGGTGCGCTTCGCACAGCCTTCCCACTTCGTAAAAGAACTGCTGCATACTTTGAAGGTCGGGATTGCCACGCGGGATGTAGGCCCTTGCCGCCTGCTTCCATCCGATGTTGTGACGCGTAGCCGTCGAGTTGATCGCTGATTTCTCGTTGTTCAGTTCCAGTTCGAAATGCGACGCCGCTTGGCGCAGGGCGGCGATGATGTCCTCGCCTCTCTCTCCATTGATCCCGCTGATCGTGAAGTCGTCGATGTATCGGGAGGCATCCCTCGCCGTAACACCAAGCCGCTCCCGAAGCTTTTCGTCTACGCCGGATGCGACTACCTCTGCCAGAAGACGGGACGTGTCGGGCCCGACCGGCAACCCGATGGTCTGTGCGCCTTGGAGATTCCGCGACAAAAGATCCAGAACGTTCCCATAATGGGTGTATCCGCGGTTCGCGGGAATCTTCGCCCAAGCTTTTCCATAGATCGCCCACGGGATCGAATGCGTATAGATGGAGTGGAAGAACGACCGGAGGTCCGCGCTGACATACTCTTCCCGTCGCGACGAAAGATCGATGCGGAAATCGTCGCGTAAGTCCACGCTCGGTCGCATCACCGCGCGGGTTCCACTCCAATCGAATACCGGAGGAGAAGCAGTCAGCTGGGACTTTTTCGCGCTGCGGCGCAGATGCACGTAGTTGTCGGCAATTGTCTTCGACAGCAAGAGATACGACACAGGGTTGGGGACGCCATGACGACGGTCATCCTTGCCAAACCTCGGAAAGTAAAACCAGGTTGGTTCTGTGATGTAGCGATAGAAAGCGGGCTGCTGCTGGATTGGCGCCATCGATGCAATGCGGTCAAAGATCCACTTTCGATAACGAGCAAGATCCGTGGACACGAAACAAGGCGGTAGCTCGGGCGCGAAGTACCCGTGGGAGAGCAACCGTCGTAGTCTTTCGGACTTATTCTTAGCGACCATTGCGCGTTTTGTGCCTCACTGCGATCCGGTTTTTCTGATGAAATTCACACCGGCCGTTTCCAGCGAGCCAATGAATTGCCGAACGTTCTTGAACCCGCTGCTGTCCTCGCAGAAGGAAAACTTGACCCGCTCTCGCGCGCGCGACAGGGCCACGAGAAACACGTTGGCATCGTCCTGACTGTTCCAGAAGACATCGTCATTGAGTTCGACGAAGAACACCGTGTGATACTCAAGACCCTTGGACTTATGAATCGTCATCAGACGGATCACACCGCGCCCTTCGATTGCATCGATGCACTGCTCCCACGATTCATTCGTGTGTGCGCAGGTGTCATAGAATTCTCCAAATGCGGCCAGCACAGCCTCAAGACGGCCCCTATTTCGATAGTCGTTGTAGGTCCTGGAAAGTTGTGTCTTTCGGAGTTCAGTCACAACCGCTTCGGCGATTGAGCTTCCTGTAACGTCCGCTGCGCCTCGCCCCGAAAGGTAAGCCGAAAGCTCCTCCACTAACAGCCGTACCGCACGAAGACTTCCTGCCGAGCCCCGCTCCGATCCAATGTCCCACCCCTCGAATTCAGCCACAAAGTCGCGACACACTTGAAAGGGACTTCCGATTCGCGCGTTCACCGCTAACTTGAGGGTGGCCATGATGAATCGCACGACAGGCTCTTTAAGCAGATCTTGGATCTCGATCTCACGGAACTTACGGGACTCGTTTCTGATCCTTATGCCCTTCGCTGTGAAATGAGGGCGAAGTCTGTCTTCGACATTTCCAATGTAAGAACGAGCGAGGACGACAAAGTCCTCTGGAAGTCTGCCATTCCCGATCTCGCTGCTGATGAAGTCGGTTATGGCGAGACTTTCGTCTTCCCGAGTGCTAAAGATCCAGCCTTCGATTGCATCGGGAGGTGCGGGATCGTCCTGCCGCGCGGCTTCAGTGGGAACTGGATTGCTTTCGAAAAGTGTGACAGCTGAGTTGATCAGTCCAACGATTGCGGCGTTGGAGCGAAAATTGAACAACAGACGGCGGGGAGCGGCAAAACAATCCGCCTCTAGTCGCTGAAATACATCCGGCAGCGCGCCAGCATATTTCATGATCGCCTGGTTGGTATCGCCAACGGCCGTCAGTACGGCATCACTTCCAGAGAAGGCTGCCATGATGAGGCGATACTGCAGATCGTTAATATCCTGAAATTCATCCAAGAACACATGCGAGTAAGTGCGGCGAAGCGCCGATTGCACGACTTGCCGTGTCTTTAGGATCCTCGTCGCAAGCAGAAGAACCATGTCGAACGTGATGCTCGATTGAGTCGAGTGGATGCAATATTTCCACCACGCGTTTCGAACGCGTTCCCTCCCATCATCGTCCGGGAAGAGGCCGCCAAACGGTTCTGCATGGGCCACTTTATTAAGCGACTCGTCGTTGTAGCCTGAAATCGCAGGGATCTCAGTTTCCACACTCCGCCGAAACTCATTCCATATCGCCGCACTCGGAGCGAAAATGCGATAGTTCGCAGTTGGCCTTTCGTCGTCCGGCAACGCCTCGCGGAACTGGTCGAGAATTCGTTTCGCAAAGCTATGAAGAGTGAGCGATTCAAACCGGGCCCAGAATGGCGGATCGCACCGTGCCTGTACCCGCTCCAGTAGGTTCCGCGCAGCATCGACTTTGAAGGCAATCGCAAGGATTCGCCTCGGCGGCGGGCAGGCCCCCGTCGTGAGCAGGAAGTTTGCCCTCTGCGCAAGTATTTCAGTCTTTCCAGCGCCAGGCCCGGCGAGTACCGACAGCGAGTGCATCGATTTTACGACGTCGAGCGCCGTTCCTTCGAGTTTAATGCCGGCGGAAGCCGTCCAGGCGTCGGGCGTTGTGTAGGTCACGCGCCATCTCCGGACTTTGCCTTCGCTGATATCATTTCCATTGCTCTCGCGACGACCGCCTTCAGCGGCTCGGGGCAGTTTGTTCGGATCTCCTCGTTCGTCAGCTTCGTGAATGCGAGGAGGTGCGATCCTGGTTTCGAACTCGATTTAAACAGGTCGTCGTAAGCGTGGAGCTGTTCGTTGGTGATCGACAGCCCAACTGCCTGAATTTCTGCACGCCCTGCGCCCTTCTTAAAGACGCTCGTTTCAAGCCTGGCGACCTCCGCCGGTGTGACATTTGGATCGCACGGCGTGTCAGGTTTGTACGCATCCGGAAAGGCTTGAAGCATCATCATATCCAGGTCGACGGGCGCGGAATAGAAAATGTTCCAGCGACGCAACCAGTGCACCCAAGGGAGATAACTCGTTGTTGTAAGAGCCGGAGCGGCCGCGACCGCCTCTGCGGTTGCGGGCACTTCCTGCTGATTGTTGTTTGGCCAGGTCGGAATGTAGGAAGCCCCCAGATCAGTCATCCAACCGACGGCATTTTTTACGCGTCCGAGACCACCACCTGTCCGCCCCAGATCGAAGTCCAGTAGCGTGATGTGAGGGATATTCAGGCCATTCAAAAGCCTCCAGAGATGTTGCGCGTGGCGCCCTCCAATTGAGACATAAGCTATGAACGACGGATCGAGGCTAACGCCAAGCGCTTCCGCAACCTTCGGGATCACCAATCGCTCGGTGTCGCCTTCTCCGACGATTACTAATCTGGCGAAATAAATTTCCGGATTTGCCAGTATGACTTGCTGGACGAACTTGTCCTCGTCCGACTCCCTTTTCGGAAGCGGAAGGGAGAGTGCGCGACTTGTCAATGATGAGGGGTCGTTTCGAAAATACCGGACGTGGCGTGGCGGGATCCTGCTGAGTATGCTTGTTGCGTGGCTCGTAACGATGGCTTGTGCCGAGCCATCCTTGTTGAGCGTGTCGAGCAGTGAAATCAGCTTAGGAAGATAGAAGGGCGCCAGATGGTTTTCCGGCTCTTCTAGCGCGAATATGGTGAGCGGTGGATGCACAAAATCCGGAACGAGGAAACCATCTAGCTTCTTCGGGGCAGCCTTCTGCATGTCTGACATCAGCTTGTGCAGGCTCGCAGACAATGCAAAATATAAAAGCGACGTCTGACCCTCGCTGAGTTCCTCCAGTTGACGCTGCCCGCCTCCCGGGGCTTTCGTGAAGCGCAAGGTGAGATCGCGGATGAGCTTCTGAAATTCAGTGGCAATGACCCCTAGTTCGACCTTTCCGTCGTAATGGCCGTCATGAAGCGATGCCCAGAAACCCTCAAGGGTCTTCGTAACCAGCTTGAGCGCAGGTGTCGCATTGAGGTTCTTCTGGAGGTCTTCGGCGAATCCTTTAGACTTTAATTTCGTATCCTCGTCCCAGTCTGCAGAGCGTTCCAGCCGCTGAAGAAGGTTTCGGAGAGCGGTTTGGCTCACGCCTCGAGAATCCCTGTGAGCAGGAATGTAGACGACCTCGGCGTACTGGGTGGGGCGTCCACGAAGCGGCGTCTTTCGTTCATCGTCTGGACCGAAGGGAACCGCATCGAGTGTTCGAATAGCATAGAATTTCGTTTCGAGATCATCATCGATTGCATTCGCACTGCTGTATTTGCATTCGAGCCGAACCCTTACCTTCAGGCTGTTGTCGATGCCGTTGAAGAATAAGTCGGTGAATACCTGGGCATTGGTTGTGTTGCCTGGAAAGCCGAAGACGGCCTCGATGACGATCTCCCGCACGGATCCTTTAATCGTGTGGATGTCCTCGCCTGGGCCGAAGTGAACATCGGAGAGCCGGATCTGTCGTTCGGCAGCAATTGGTGAAAATAGCCGCTTTAGCGCCTCGAGGGCAGCGGTCTTCCCCGCCCCGTTGTTTCCGACGAACGCGTTAGTGCCGGCTGCGAGATTGATCTGAACTGCTTCATTGCCGAAGCAGCGGAAATTGCGAATCGAGAGGCTTTCAATGTGCATGGTGATCAGTGGCAGAGAATTTGGACAAGCAAAAGTATCGTTCGTCGACAGGAAATACAACTTTGCGGAAAAGTTCAAACGGCAAAATAAGATGGATGCAGTTTTTCTGATACCCGATGGTGCTAAGCAGAATTACATCACGGCAATCCAGCCGCGGCATGCCGTATCGAGGGCGATCAAAAACCGGGGCAACAATGTTTTTTCTTCAAGAATTTCAATCCTTCATTCGGTCGCGACTCACAATAAACGGGCGGATCGTTGGTTCGATTCCCTTCAACTGCAAAGGCAAGACCCCGAGGGAACGCTCCTGCCCGACGTCATCTTTACGATCGATTTGCCGGACCGCGATGGCTCGAGGGAGAGGCGGACGACATTTCGAAGCGACTTGCAGATTGAACGGGTAACGAGCACTAACAATGCTATGCGGTCTTGCGGAACGGGTATGCTTGCTCTCCCATTCCGCCCCCAACGTTGAACTTATCAATCAATTGGCGCAGCGTGGCACTCTCGTTGGCCAGCGATGAGGACGCGGCACTCGCCTCCTCGACCATCGCGGCATTCTGCTGGGTCGTTTGATCGAGGCTGTTGATTGCGGTGTTTATTTCCGCAAGACCCACCGACTGTTCTCGCGACGAAGCGGCAATCGCATCAATGTGCTGGTTCATCGCCATCACGAGTTCGCCGATCTGTTTCAATGCGCTGCCGGTTCTTGACACCAGATCGACCCCGGTCGCCACTTCACCGCTCGATGTTTGAATGAGTGCCTTGATTTCCTTGGCGGCCTTGGCGGACCGCTGCGCTAGTTCGCGAACCTCCTGAGCGACGACCGCGAAACCCTTGCCCGCCTCGCCAGCGCGTGCTGCCTCAACACCTGCGTTCAGCGCAAGCAGATTGGTTTGGAAAGCAATTTCGTCGATAACGCCGATGATATTCGATATCTCGTTCGAGGATTGCTCGATCCGGCTCATCGCTTCGACCGCTTCAGTGACGATCTGACCAGACATCATTGCGCTGGCATTTGCCTCAGCGGCGACCTTGCGGGCCTCCTCGGCGCGCTTGGACGACGAGGTGACGTTGGCCGTGATCTCGTCTAGCGCCGCCGCCGTCTGTTCCAGGGCAGCGGCCTGCTGTTCGGTGCGTTTTGCGAGGTCATTGGCGCTTTGGGCGATCTCGCTCGAGCCATTGTCGATGCCGACTGTCGATCCTGCGACTTTGCTCAACGTGCGACAGAGCTGGGCCACTGCACTGTTGAAGTCGCTTCGCAGCGCTTCGAAATCAGGATCGAATGGTTCGCTGATCTGCGCTGTGAGATCGCCGTCGGCGAGCTTCTTCAGATTTCCGGCCAGCCCATTCGTCGCCTGGGCCATGGCAGCTGCCCGGGCTCGATCAGTTTCCTCACGCCGCCGGCGCTCCCCGTCGGACAGGACACGGGTCGCCTCGATTTCCGCATCAGCGTTGATTTTGGCCAATGCCGTTTTCCTGAAAACCTCGACCGCTCCTGCCATTGCACCGATCTCGTCCGTCCGGCTCGCATAGGGGATGTTTGAGGCCGTGTCGCCCTCGGCAAGGCCGGTCATCGAACGCGTGATCGCCTTGATCGGACGGGATATTTGCACCGCGATATAGGCAATGGCGCCGGCAACGATGGTCAGCACCAGAGCAATCAACCCCCAGCTGCTCCAGAGGATGGTTGCATAGGTCTGCACGCTGCTTTGATACGAGGCGTCAGAACCCCTGACGTTGATCTCCAAGAGCTCATTCGCATCCTTCTCCGCGTCCTGCGCCAGAGGTTCCATATCCTTGTAGAAAATGGCCTTGGCAGCATCATTGTCGTTCTTGCGGGATTTCACCAGCATCGGCTCGGCCGCATTCTCGTAATCGGCGGCGCGCCTGCCGATCTGGTCGAGCAAGTCCTTCTCGCGAGGCGACGAGATCAGGGCCCTATAGGCCTCGATTGCTTGCCCCAGCTCCTGCTTTTTCGCCGACACCTGTTGTTCCGCGGCTGCGATTGCCTGATCGCTGATGGACATGATGTGGTTGGCATATGCGAACTTTAATTCCTGGAGCTTGAGTTGCATATTTCGGATCACCGAAACGCTTGGCAGCCAGTTTTTGGCGATCGCGGTCGTGTCCTGATTTACCTGCCGCACGCTGCCAAGAGAGAACAATGCGAAGCCGAGAAAAATAAGTGCGAACGTCAGATTAATGACGACCAGGGAAGTTCGGACGGTAGGCCTGCGCATATTTCGCACTCCTTTGGAACGAAGTCAGGCGATTATGACTTTTGGTGAGCATTTTATTAACTTTAGCTCCCTCTGATTAAGCAATCGTCAAACCCGCATTTGGTGTGATCACGGCCCGACGCAATCTCAAGGCATTCAACCACAATTAGAGGAGATTGGCAGAATTTCAGGTGCTTAGGTCAGTTGAATTGTGCGGAGCCGATTCGACCCTGCTCTACTGCATAAAAATTGATGCAGCTATCGCCTTCCTATTTACCAGGCCCGTATACCTCCAAGACACGATCGCATTTCTCAATACATCCCTTTAGGAATGCTAATGTGTTGTACCCACTTGAAATTGCGTGCTCCCGATCTTAGGACCAATTCTGTCGTTCGTTCGATCACCGGTTCTTCAGCATGAAATCGCGTAGACTTTTCGCCAGTCGATGCTCGGCTTCCCACGCTAAACTATGACCGCACTCTTCGAACACCTCCGACTGTTCGACGTTTCTCGCAACATTGAGCATTTGCTCACGGACCATAGGCCCAAAGAATTCAGGTGCCCCTATAGTCATCACAGGGAGATCAAGTTTCTCCTTGGAAAGGCGCCGATTGATTTCCGCATTCTTGAGGCCAGCGCGATAAGTCTCGAGGCAGCCGCGGAGACCGCCGGGCGAGGTGAGTCGAGCCACCCATTCGCTGATCGCCGAGTCGTCAATTGCCGTCGGGTTCCAGGTCTCAGCTTTGATCCAGTATTCCCAGAACTCTCTCTCGCGCCCGGTTATGAGCATTTCCGCGAGATGAGGGATCCAGAAAAACGGCAGGTGCCAGTTCCAAACACCTTGCTGACGGTACTGTGCAGTGATATTTTGGGGCGTGAAAAACGAGAGCTCCTCGAGCCCAAGTCCCGACAGCATCATCTCGCAGAACGAAAGCGTCAGAACCCGCTCTCTCTCGGTCGCGGCAAGCGCATACGCAAATTCCGCACCACGATCCTCACCGTGAACGTGAAATTTGTCAAACCCTAGTTGGGTCATCAGTTCAGCCATGTCGCTGGCATTGGCTAGAGAGTCATATCCCTCCTCAGCGGGAGGCTTGTCGGTGTATCCAAATCCCCGAAGATCAGGAGCGACAACGGTAAAATGCTCCGTCAGTAGCGGCATCAGCTTCGCCCAGTAATATGAAGTCTTCGGAGTTCCATGAAGAAGCAACAGCGGCTCCCCCTGACCGGAAGTCACGTAATGCATTCGAATGCCATTAACGCGAGCTCGACTATGCTTAACTGCCTTGCCCGAATGGTCAAATATGTCGACCATTGTTCCTCCTCATGTTCTTTGTTCTGCCAAAATCGGCACTTCCTCCGCTTCAACACCCTCTACCTGACACCCTGCGGCGCATCGTACATCCGTTGGTTCAGGGGCACTTCGCGGACCAAACAGGAGACCCGCCCGGACGTGACAAAGCTACTCTCGTCGCGCAAGACATAATGTCGAAGTAAACGGAATCGCACCATCGTTCCGAGAGCGAGTTCTACTTACGGACGAGATGCTGGATCAGTCACGTTACCGCGAAAATCTTCTCAAGCAGATCCTAGCAGGGCGCCTCAACAGAGTGGGAGTACGGCGCGCTTTGTGTCGCATTGAGCGGTCCCCAGGTGACTTCATGGAAGGACGCGTTGACTACGACATGATCAGGCCGCCGTCGACGTTGATCGTCTGGCCCGTAATGTAGGCCGCGTCCGCAGAAGCAAGGAACGAGACCAACGCGGCCACCTCGGCCGGAGTGCCAGCCCGCCCCATCGGGATCCCCTCAACCCATTCGGCCATGAGCTCGCCGGGACCGTATTCGCCGAGCATCTGACCCCAGACACGATCATTGTAGTCCCACATCTCGGTGTGAATGATGCCGGGGCATATGGCGTTTACCGTGATGCCTTCCCGGGCGAGTTCCTTGGCCAGACTTTGCGACAGGCCGACGACACCGAACTTCGATGCGGCGTAGTGCGGAGTGTAAATGAATCCTTGGCGAGCCTGTCCAGACGCGGTATTAATCAGGCGCCCCTTCATGCCGCTTGCACGGAAGCGTCGGATTGCCTCCTGGCAGCAAAGGAAGACGCCCTTCGTGTTAACATCGAGGTTGAGATCCCATTCACGCTCGGTGAGGTTTTCGACCTTTGCGATAGTGATCACGCCAGCATTCTGCACCGACACCGAGATCGCTCCAAGCTTGGCTTCGGCTTCGGCGTAGGCTTCCCGGACTGCCTTCGCATCGGTTACGTCGAGCGCCAGACCAATGATCTCTGCTCCCGTCTCGTTGGCAAGTGCCGCCGCTGCTTCGAGAGTGTCCTTCTCGATAGCTGCGATAGCAACCTTGGCGCCTTCTTCGGCAAAGCGCTTTGCGATGCCTCGGCCGATGCCTTTGTTGCCTCCGGTCACGAAGACGGCTTGGCCTGCGAAACGATTCATGGTCTTTCCTCCATAATGCGCAGCAGGCCGCCGATTAAGATCAAGCCGTGAGCCGTGCTGCTGTGAATTTGTCGGTTACGAGAAGATCGATGATACCAAGCTTCAAGGCGCCAGCGATTGCTTGTGTTTTCGATTCCCCGCCGGCAAGCGCCATTACTCGATCGGTCCTGCGGAGTTCCTCCAGCGTTATCCCGATTACGCGCTCGTTCAGCGGTGTCTCGACAGGCTTTCCATCCTTGTCGTAGAAGCGGTAGGAGATTTCGCCCACTGCGCCAGCGTCCTGCAACATGGCCATTTCCTGGCGAGAGAAGGTGTTGCCGGACCGGGCGAGGAGTTCGGACGGCTCTACGGCGCCGACGCCAACTATCGCGAGGGTGAGCCGACCAAAAAGGTCCATCGTCTCCCGCACCACCGGGTCTGCGAGCATAACCAACTTTGCTTCTCGCGAGGATGTGATCCCTTGCACCAGAAGTAGACGCGGCTCGCCTCCAGTGAGCCTCGCGAGCCGTGCCGTCAGCTGAGTGGCGTGCGTTTGGACGGAAGCGTCGCCCATGCCGCCGAGGATCTGCGCTACGTATTTTGCCTTGCCGTTCTTGAGCGGATGGATGTTGTCCACCATTCGCAGAATGGTCTGGCTCCAGCTGGACACACCGACGATCTCGTCCTGCTGGAACGTGATTTCCAGAAAGTGCGCTGCGGCCTCGCCGATACGGGCCATGATTGCCCCATCGCGATCTTCCGAGCAGTCGACAACAATCGCTTCCGTCAAGCCGTATCGTTCGCGGAGCGCTGTCTCGAGTTCCGCGAAGGTACCTGCGGGAGGAATGACTGTCGTCCTGACAATATCCTCCCGTTCCGCCCGCTTCAGCATGCGTGATACCGTAGCTTGCGACATCCGCATTGTGTCCGCGATCTCTGACTGACGCTTCCCCTCGACGTGGTACATCTGCGCTATGCGCGCGATCAGTCGCAGTTCGTTTACGCGGCCCATATAGATCTCCAAGCATGAATTTTTATTCACTCATAATTGAAGAAGGCCGAACGGTCGAGCGGTAGATCGCTTCCTGCCAGACCGTCAAGCGGGCAACCGCGTCTGACTGATTTGGCGACAGGATGGTAACGGATCGCGGAAGGGCAGCTATCGCAGGGAGATCAGGCCAGACGCCGAGCGAGATCCCAGCGAGGTATGCTGCTCCCAGCGCCGAAGCCTCCGGAGCGTCGCATTGTATGATTTCGTGGTTCAGCGTGTTCGAAACACATTGCATGAGGAAGGTGCTCTTGCTCGGACCGCCGTCCGCGTAAAGCCGACCCAAAGGCGTTGGTGACTGGGAGGATATGGCTTTGAAGACGTCATGAACCTGAAACGCTATAGAGTCCGTTGCTGCGCGTGCCATCTGCGCTCGACTTGTGTTGAAGGTGATTCCAGTGAACGTCGCGCGGGCATCGGACTGCCAGTACGGAGCTCCCAGGCCAACGAAAGCAGGAACGAAACCGGGACCGCCGGGTTCTGCAGTCGCAGCGAGTTCGATCAGCGACTGTACATCTGCCACGCCTAGCATGTCGGCCATCCACGGCAGGGCGGCGGCAGACACCAGTATGTTGCCTTCAAAGGCATAGGTTGCCTGACCGCCGATCGACCAAGCGATCGTGGTGGTAATACCCTGCTGAGGCGCGATGAAGCGGGGCAGGGTCGTCATGACCGAGGACCCTGTACCAAAAGTCACCTTGCCGTCGCCGGGGTTGAATGCGCCGTGACCAAAGAGCGCGGCGTGGCTGTCGCCTATCGCGGACGCGATCGGGATGCCATTCCTGAGGCCCGGTACGTTTTTCGTCACCCCAAACAGTGACGAACTATCTTGGACTTCAGGCAGTGCTGATTTCGCTATGCCGAACAGGTCGCATAGTTCGTCACTCCATACCTGACGTTTGAGATCGTAGAGCTGGCTTCGAGCGGCATTGGCGGAATCGCAGGCGTGGACCGCACCTCCGGTGAAGCAGTGAATGAGCCACGCGTCGATCGTTCCGAGGCGGACGTCGCGGCCAGCGGGTGCTCGGTCGAGCAGCCACTTCTTCTTCGGGCCGGGAAACATGGGATCGATTGGCAATCCGGTGAGGGCCTGAACACGCTCTGCGTATCCCAGTGAGACTAGGTCGCCACACGCGGATGCGGTGCGGCGGCATTGCCAGCTCACGACAGGTCCCAACGCTTCACCAGTCACCGCATCCCACATGGTGACGGATTCACGCTGGTTGGAGATGCCGACGCCAATAATGTCTACTTCTGGACCCGACTGAAGACAGGCGGAAATCGCTTCGAGCACTGAATCCCAAAGACGGGAAGGGCACTGCTCAACCCATCCCGGCTGTGGGTGCTCGATCCCTACCGGAGAGGCGCCACGCGATAGGATCTGTCCATCGGTCGACACCAGTACAGCTTTCGAATTCGTCGTGCCCTGATCGATGGCAAGGATGGCAGTATTCATGACGGCTCCGGTATACAGAAATAGGGGCGCGGCGAATGGGAGGTGTTGCCGCGCCCGGCACGAAATCTGTTCGCGCAGGCTTATGCGCGGGAGGTTTTTCGTGCAATCAAGGCTATCGCGGCTTCCGCTATGGCATTGGGAGACATGCCGAACTCATCCAGCAGGAATTCCGCGGAGCCTGTTGGCGCAAAGATTCCGGGAACACCAAGCATCTTCATCGGCACAGGTGACTCTGCGACCACGATTTCGGCGATCGCCGATCCGAGTCCTCCAAAGGTCGAATGTTCTTCCGCGGTCAGGATGGCGCCAGTATCGCGAGACGCGGCGACAACCGCATCCACGTCGATCGGCCGGACCGTTGCCATGTTGAGGACACGCGCTTCAGTACCCTGTTCGGCAAGAATGGCGGCCGCCTTCATCATACGATGTGTCAGAGTACCGTTAGCAACGAGCGTAACCGCGTCCCCGTCGCGCAGAAGGTTGGCCTTGCCGAGCGCAAATTTGTGGTCAGCCGGAAGAAGGTCCGGAACGCCGACACGCGAAAGACGCAGGAACACGGGGCCTTCGTAGCTGGCGGCCCACTCGACCGCTGCAGCTGTCTCGATCGAATCGCATGGCGCGACGACGGGAAGATTCGGCAGTACTCGTGTCCAAGCGAAATCTTCGACCGAGTGATGGGTCGGACCCAGTTCGCCGTAAGCCATACCGGAGGAAATTCCGATGATTTTGACGTTGGCGTTCGAGTACGCGATGTCGGCTTTGATTTGCTCGAGGGATCTCCCCGTAAGAAAGCATGCGGCGCCACAAACGAACGGCAGGAGGCCGCCATTGGCAAGACCAGCGCCAACTCCGACCATGTTCTGTTCAGCGATGCCGACGTTAACGAGACGCTCCGGCCACTTCGATTTGAAGCCGCCAAGCTTGGACGAGCCGACGGAGTCGTTACAGACGGCGACTATCTTAGGGTTCTCGGCTCCCAGACGCTCCAGAACGCCGACAAACGCGTCGCGGCAGTCATGGAGCTTCGGTGTCACGGCGTTCATCAAATGGCCTCCGAAAGGTCGGCTACTGCGATCTTGTATTGCTCGGCATTAGGTACTCTGTGATGCCAGTCAACGGTGTCCTGCATGAAGGAGATGCCCTGACCCTTGTTGGTGTGGGCGACGATGCAATGAGGGCTGTTTCCACGCTTCTCAAGTGCAGGCACGATTTCGTCCATAGCGTTGCCGTTGATCTCGGTCACATCCCACCCGAAGGCCTCCAGCTTGGAGGGGAAGGGCGCGAGATTATTGGTATCGCTCAACGAAGCTCCCTGCTGGAACCGATTGTGATCGATGATGAGCGTGAGATTGTCGAGGCCGAACTGGGCAGCTGATGCAATTGCCTCCCAGTTGGAACCTTCCTGCATCTCGCCGTCTCCGGTCATGACGTAGGTATGAAACTTCGCTCCGGTCAGTTTTGCCGCTTTTGCCATTCCGACCGCAACCGGAAGACCATGGCCGAGGGGGCCAGTGTTTGTCTCCACTCCGGGAACCTTATTGCAGTTCGGATGTCCATTGAGGCGTGAGTGCGGCTTCAGGAACGTTGAAATCTCGTCCTCGGGAATGAACCCACGTTTCGCCAGTGTCACGTACAGTGCCAAGGCCACATGGCCCTTCGAGAGCACGAACCTATCGCGATCGGGGCGCTTCGGCTCCTGCGGGAAAACCCGCAGCACCCGGAAGTAAAGCGCTGTCAGGATGTCGATAGCGGACATTTCGCCACCGATATGCCCTGCTCCGGCTTCGAATACCGCTTTCAAATCGCGGAGGCGTATCTCACCAGCGATGCGGTCGAGATCGTTCGGCTGCATGTAAACCTCACAGTGAATAAATATTCAATACGTAAAATAATTACACGATGTGGGAATATGTCAAGCGGTTTCCAGTCCGATTTCATGTTGGGTGGTTGCTAAGCGAATAATTATTCCTATTGCGTTGAATATTCCACGTGACTTAGATCGTCCCACTGCAAAGAGCAGGTGGAGGAGTTCAAATGAAAAAAATCGGTAATTCTCATTTCGCGTCTTTCATTGGCGCTGGTGCGTTTTCGCGTCGTAAGATCTTGACTATGGCGGGCTCTGCTGCCCTGGCCATTACGATGCATTCCGCGGTAATGGCGGGCGGTCTGGACAAAAACGACATCCAGCTTGTCACCGTCATCCAGACGAATACTAATCCTTATATGCTCCAGTGGGCCGCGGGCTCGCAAGCGTTCGCTGACTCGGTCGGCCTTCCGCTAAAGACGATCGTGTCGAACGGCGATTCCCAGCAGCAGTTGGCGCAGATCCAAGCGACGATCGCCGCGGGCAAGAAGGTCGTCGTGACCATCAACCCGATCAATAGTGCGGACGTCCCGGCAATCGTCAAGGCGGTCACGCGTTCTGGCGGCTTCATAACGACCCAGTGGAATAAGCCGGAAGGCTATAATCCATGGGATGTTTCGCCGAACTATGTCGCCCATCTCACATATGACGGCTACTCGGCTGGCAAGTGGACTGGCAAGGCACTCTTCACGGCAATGGGCGGCAAGGGTGGCATCATCGCCTTCAAGGGCGTCCTTGACAGCCCGCCCTCCAAGCAGCGTTACGATGGCATGAATGAGGCTCTGAAGGATTTCACGGGCGTCAAGATCCTCGACACGCAGGCGGCTGGCTGGGATCGCCAGAAGGCCTATGACATCACCAAAACCTTGCTGACCAAGTACGGTGACGAGATCAAGGGTGTATGGGCCGCCAGCGACTCCATGACTCTCGGCGCCTACGCTGCTTTCCAGGACGCAGGCCGACTCGGGGATGTGAAGTTCTCGGGCAATGACAACACTGAGGAAGCTCTAAAGCTGATCGACAGCGGCCCGAACTTTGTCGATACATATTCCTCCGACGGCTACTACAACGGCGCTCTGGGCCTTGCGATGGCCTACGAGGCTGCGATCGGCAAGCTGGACGTGTCGAAGCTGACCAATGATCAACGCGCGGGCAACTACTCGCAGTTCGGCGTCGACAAGACGAATGTCAAGCAGCAGCTCAAGGCGCCGACTGGAGAGGAGATCATGGCAGAGATCAACAAGGGCCTATTCGCCCGCTTCGTTGGACCTGAGCTGAAGTAATCCTCAACGCGGATTGAAGAAAGGCGAGAGAGTCATGTCACGCTCCGATAATCTCATATCCAATGGCCACGGTGCTCTGGTGTCCGCCGGATCCAAGCACAGCTTGAGGAAAGCGAGGAAGGAATGGCTGGGCCCTCTCGTCGCTCTCGCGGTTGTGATCGTCATCCTGTCGGTTCTAAGGCCATCCACCTTCCTTACGTGGGAGAACTTCCGGGCCATCACCGACCAGGCTTCGATCCCGCTCATTCTCGCGATGGGAGCGTCATTCGTCATTCTGATGGGATGCATCGACCTCTCGATCGAAGGAGTGATGGCAACCGCTGCCCTGATTTTCGTTCTTCTTTCGGGTAATAGCGTCAACTCGCTGGATCTCGGAATAGGAGCGCCATTGATCGCGCTTCTCGCGGGAACCGTGATGGGGCTGCTTACTGGCCTCATTCACACCGTGTTCCGTGTCCCGTCATTCATGGTGTCTCTAGGAACCTGGTTCATCGGCCTTGGTATCGCGACCGTCCTTTTCGGCGACTCCGTTCCACAGCTATCCGGCGACCTGACGCGCTCCTGGGCGAGCGCTTCGCCGCTCGGCGTGTCAAACGCTTTTGTTGTCGCCGTGGTTTTTGTGCTAGTCGCCAAGTTCGTTAGCGACAACACGTCGATGGGACGCTTCACCTATGCGATCGGCGCCGATGAAAGCATCGCGTCGCTGAATGCGGTCCCGGTCAACCGATACAAGGTCTACGTCTTTGCACTCGCGGGCTTCTGCAGCGCCCTGGCGGGCGTGATCGGCAGCAGCCGACTTGGCGTCGGCGTCGTCGACCTCGGCAGTGGCCAGCTCTTCCAGACGATCGCCGCTGTCGTCATCGGCGGGACTTTGCTTTCCGGAGGCAAGGGTGGTGTCATCAACTCTATCTGCGGGGTACTGCTCGTGGTCGTAATCAACAATGGCCTCATCCTCATGGGAGTGAGCCCTGTCTTCCAGCGTGCGGTCTCGGGCCTCGTCATCGTAGTCGCCGTGGTCGCCACCGCATTCAACCAGCGTTCGCGTCTGCGGATCGTCAAGTAGGAGATCGGCCATGCAGGGGACAGTTCCATTCTCTCTTCGCAACGTGTCGAAGAGCTTCGGCCCGGTGAGGGCGCTGAACAATGTCAGCCTCAGCATCAGAGCCAATGAAGTGGTCGGCCTGATTGGTGAGAACGGCGCGGGGAAGTCTAGCCTGCTCAAGGTTCTTTCTGGCACCTACCAGCCGGACACAGGTGATATTCTCGTCGGCGGACAGAAGCGGACATTCACCAACCCTGCTGCCGCGGCCTCCGCGGGCATTGGCGTCGTCCATCAGGAGCAGTCTCTCGTCACCAACCTTTCGGTCGCGGAAAACATCCTGATATCGACCCGCGCAACAATGTCAGGCAACAAAGACGGCAAGGTTCGCTTCGGCATCTACAACTGGCGCAAGATCAACGACGACGCCGCGGAAATCCTGGAGCGCATCGGCTCGACAATTGACCCGAAATCGAAGGTGGAAGACCTGTCTTTTGCCGATCGGCAGATGGTCGAAATCGCCAAGGCCCTTCAGATTACTAGGCAGCCGGGCGTGCAACCGATCATTGTCCTCGACGAGCCGACGTCTGTTCTTGAAGACAACGATATCCAGCAGCTCGAGCACGAAGTCAGGCGTCTGAAGGAAATCGGGTCCGTTATCTTCGTGTCCCATCGCCTCGACGAGGTGATGAAGTTCTGCGACCGGATCTGTGTGATGCGGAATGGCGAAGTGGTCGGCGAGCGTTTAACAAGTGAGGTGAACGAAGACGAGTTGTTCCGGCTGATGACGGGGCGACACGCTGAGACGACTTCGCGCGAGCGCAAGAAATCGTTTAGCGACAGCGCGGTGGTCCTCGATCTCGAACGCCTTGAGGCAAAGGGTAAGTTCTCCGGGATCTCTTTGAAGGTCCGAAGCGGAGAGATCCATGCTCTCGTGGGTACGAACCATTCTGGTCGCGAAGAAGTCTGCCGAGCAGTCTTCGGCGCCGAAGAGTTCGATGCCGGAACCGTCCGATACAACGGAAAGGTCGTTTCGCGACCAAGCTTGCGGGGAAGTGCCTATGGCGGGATCGCTTATCTCCCCTCCGAGCGAAAGGTCGAGAGCATGGTGGCGGGAATGACCGTTGCCGAGAACCTCCAGCTGACGCATCGGGGTGAACACGCATCCGCGATCTTCGTTAATCCGGGTGCTCGGCGTGAAAAGACCAAGGAATGGATTTCGAAGCTGAGCATCCGGCCTCCAATTCCGGACGCGGACATCGCTTCCCTCAGCGGCGGCAATCAGCAGAAGGTAGTCCTTGCGAAGTGGCTCGAGGATCCGAAGCTTTCCTTGCTCATCCTCGACCATCCTACCCGAGGCATCGATCCCGGTGCGCGCGAGGACGTCAGTAAGCAGGTTTTCGCAGCATGCGAAAAGGGCGCCGCAGTGCTGTTGATCGCTGACACGCTAGAAGAAGCGATTTCTCTGGCTGATACCATCACCGTTATGCGCGATGGTGAGATCACCGCCACGTTCGACCTCAACTCTGGTTCGATCCCGACCCATGCCGAACTTGTGGGGAAAATGATATGACAATGGAGGTTACCCAGGTGAACTCGCCCGCGGACATGTCGAAAGCCAAGATCGGCTCCGCAAATCTCAAGGCGTTCGCGCCACTCGCCGTGCTGCTGATCCTTCTTGGCATCATCTCTATCTTTCAGCCGACTTTTGTTGGCGGCGTAGGTCTTGAGATCCTCGCCTACCAGGCAATTCCGATCCTGTTGCTAGGCTTGGGCCAGTTCGGCGTAATCCAGCTCGGCCGCATCGATCTCTCGAGTGCGACTGTGGCGGTGCTCGCTTCGGTCTCGGTCGCCCAGCTCCTGGAACCGCTCGGCATGTTCGCTCCGATCGCCACGATCGGCATCGGTGCAGCAGCCGGGTTCGCCAACGGCATGGTCATCAACTACTTTCAGGTACCATCGTTCGCCGTCACGCTTGGTGCTATCGGTGTCTGGCAATCGCTTTCGCTTGTGATCGCAAAAGAGACTACTGTGTACGTCTCCGCAAATGGCGAAATCATCGACTGGCTCGACAGCTTCCAGATTGGCGGATACTCCGCTGCCGTCTTCATCGGCCTCTTGCTTGCCGTCGTGGCATGGGCTGTGATGCGCTGGACCCGTTTCGGCACCTTTGTGAAGGCAATGGGCCTCAATGAGCGGGCCTCGATCATGTCCGGAGTCCCGACCGCCGCCGTGACAGTGGCGGTGTTCACGATCTCCGGCGCGTTCGCGGCCCTCGCTGGGATCGTCCTGACTGCGCAGCAGGGAACCGCTTCCGCGTCCGGGCTCGGTGTGGGTCTGCTCCTGCCGTCCATCGCGGCGACGATCTGTGGCGGCGTGGCCCTGACTGGTGGCGTCGGTAGCGCGCTCAACGTCATCGTTGGATCCATGATCATCGCACTCATCCCGGTTGGCAGCTCTGTGGTCGGCATCGATCCGCGTTACCAGCAGATCGTATACGGCCTGGTCGTCATCCTTGCAGTGATTCTGACGATCGACCGCACCAAACTCAAATTCGTGAAATAACAAGCCTAGACGGGAGATTTCCGTGACTACTTTCGAAGAGCTTGAACCCAAGGAAGTGTTCAATCATTTCGCCGCTCTTTCTGCGATCCCGCGCGGTTCGCAAAACGAGAAGCAGGTCAGCGACTACATCGTGAATTTCGCTAGAGAGCGGTCTCTCGAAGCGTATCAGGACAAGATGTACAACGTACTTGTTAAGAAACCTGGCACTCCCGGCTATGAAAACGCGCCGGCACTCATTCTTCACGGCCACATGGACATGGTATGCGAGAAGGACCCGGGGGTCGAGCACGACTTCACGAAGGACGGCATCAAGCTGATTGTCGACGGCGACTATATCCGTGCGGACCGGACGTCCCTCGGCGCTGACAACGGCATTGGTTGCTCCTTCATCCTAGCGTTACTGGACTCCAAGGATATTCCCCATCCTCCATTGGAAGCCGTAATGACCGTCATGGAGGAGATGGGCAAGGTCGGCGCATCCGAGTTCGACGTCTCCCAGCTCGAGGGCACTCGGATGGTCGACTTCAACTGGGTGACCGACGAGCAGATCCTTGCGGGTTGCGCGGGCGACATTTCCTGCACCATCGATGTCAATGCTGAATGGGTGACCACTCCCCCGAACACGCAGGCACTCTCGCTCAGCATCGGCGGGCTGCTCGGAGGACATTGCGAATTTGACATCCACCTCGAGCGAGCCAACGGCATTGTGGTTCTGGCGCGCATCCTCAACTCACTGGCGAAGACGTACGATGTCCGGATTGGCCGCTTTGAGGGTGGGGCCCAGAACAACGTCATCCCAGCACATGGCGAACTCGTGCTCGTGGTTCAGCAAGCCGATAAAGCTGCAATTCTGGATGCTATCAAGGAGCTTGAAGCGACGCTCAAGAGCGAGTTCTTGGTCGCCGACCCGGGTCTGAAGGTCACTGTAACTGACGCAGAACTTTCATCCCGGATCTATTCGCAGACAGCAACCCGCCGTGTCGGCCGCATTGCGGCTCTTCTGCCCAATGGCGTCATCAGCATGAGCAGGTCCATCGACGGCCTCGTGGAGAGTTCAAGCAACCTCGGGACCGTGCGTGCGACCGACGACGGATTGACTTTCACCTGCACGATTACGGCGGGTGTGTCCTCGCGAAAGCACGACATCTTTGAACGCATGCGTGAGCTGGCCGAGATGGCCGGCGGCAGAACGGAGTTCAAGCAGTTCGGACTGGACGCCCCGGAGTTTCCGCCGACCCCGAATTCGAAATCTGTTCCCGCAGCCGTAGCAGCTTTCAAGACTGTCCACGGTCGCGAACCAGAAGTTCTTGTATCCTCCTGCAGCCTCGAGCTCGGCTTTTTCGTCAACCGCATCCCTGGACTGGATACGGTGGGCATTGGAACCGAACTGCAGCACCTGCACTCGACGAAGGAGCGTGTGAGCCATCCGTCGGTGGCCCGCTCGTGGAAGGTTGTCCGCGACTTCGTGGGACGCTTGAAGGACTGATTCAAGGATTCGGCCCAATGGACTGGCGAGGCTTGTTCGCCAGCCAACATTCTTCATTCTCGAAACGGGCACCGTCGAAGATAACCTGGCTACCGCCGAGTGCTTCTGCGTGTCCTCTTCCGACAATATTGATGAGGTTAGTTAGATGGAACACCGTGTCCGGCCGCTGCTCGTCGGCAATTGGAAGATGAACGGAATGATCTCGTCGCTGGACGAACTCGCTCAGACGGCATCGAGAAGTGTGGATTTGTCTCTTTTCGTCGACATGGTCATCTGCCCGCCTCTGACCTTGGTTCGCTCCGCTGTAGAGGGCGTCGCCACGTCGCTGCTCGAAATCGGCGCGCAGGACTGCAGCGACGAACAGACAGGCGCATTCACGGGAGACGTCTCCGCGGCCATGCTCGCCAATTGCGGGGCAAAGTGGGTTATCATTGGTCACTCCGAGCGACGGACACTGAGATCAGAAACCAGCGCCGTTGTGTGCCGGAAGGTCCGCCAGGCACTGTCAGCGGGGGTCACTCCGATCGTTTGTATCGGAGAGACCGAAAGTGAAATGCACGAGGGGCGTACGCTCCAAGTTCTCTCGGAGCAGTTGACAGCTTCTCTGCCTTCGGAGGCGGGGCAGGGCGACTTCGTCGTAGCGTATGAGCCAGTGTGGGCAATAGGGAGTGGCAAGACTCCGACAGTCGACGAAATTGCCGGCGTGCACCAATTTATACGGAATTGGTTGGATGCACAGTTTGCCGACCACGGCCCGAAGACGCGGTTGCTTTACGGCGGATCCGTCAAGGCGGAGAACGCCCGCGAAATCATTACCTGCGAGAATGTAAGTGGTGCTCTTGTCGGAGGTGCGAGCTTGAAAGCGGCCAGCTTCCTGGCAATCGCGGATGCCTTCTGCGTTTCCTAGTCCACATTTCCTCACGCAGCGGCCGCTGTTTCATTCGCAATTGGGAGAACGGGCGCTTGAGAACTCCGCCATTTGTCTCCTTTGCTGATATCGTTCTCAGGGCGGGAAGCGATTCCCCGCCGGCGGTATCGGGAAGATCCGGAACCCGCGAGCGCTTCCGGCAGCACCCGGGGAGGTTAGCAGATCCGATAAAATGCCGGAGACGATGGTATAATCCGGATGGAAGAGAGCACGCACAAAGGCGCTGCGCAGCTACAGCGTTCGAATGCTTGTTCGCCAAGGCTAAGTGGTGGCTCGTCATGATCCATGTACGGCGCGGTTTGGGGCTAACCCTTTAAAGGCAGAGAAATGGCATTTTCCCTAATTGAAGATGCAATCGCCGCTATCGGTCGTGGTGAGATCATCCTCGTCGCCGGCAACCGCCACAGAGAGAACGAGGGCGACCTCGTCATCGCATCGGAACTGGTCACTTCAGAAGCGATCCCATGATGAATCATGCGCGGCCTGATCTGCGTACTGAACCGCAGCGTGTTTGGCGGAGGCCATTTTGCCTAAGCTATGCGGCCACGGCTGCTTCGTCCAACGTAGTACCGCTCTTCAGCTTCGGCTGGCGGTGTATTCGCGATGGACTTCAGAAGTCGTCGGTGGTTGAACCAGTCGGCCATTCCATGGTGGCGAATTCCACCGTTTCAAAGCTCTTCCATGGTCCACGCGATTGATCGTTCATGAACACAAATTTCTCATTTCAATATTCTTCGACATTTCATGCCGCTACCAACGCATTTTGTAGTAGCTACCGGAGGACAGCTAGTATCTTCTGGGATAGGACCCCAACATGCGGATATCATCCCTCAATACTAACTGCGCAAGCTGTGATTCAGCCTCAACGTGTCCGGCGAAATCAATCACGTATTGATGGATGTCCAACCGTTCGCGCGTAGGGCGCTCGTAGATATTGAGGATGGACAGCCCGGAATTCACAAAGGTCGCAAGCTGCGAGCTGATCGACGCTTCGTCGCTACGAAGCACAATCGTCGTTCTGTCGAAGCCGGTCGGCCGGGCGATATCTTTGCCAAGAACCCACCAACGCGTAACGTTGTGGAGACCCGCTTCGATACCGGTGCGGAGTTCCTGGAGGTCGTAAAGTTTTGCGCCTAGGCCCGGCCCGAAAGCTGCAAGCTTTGGTGAATTCTCCTCGGCGATATAAGCGACAGTGCCCAGGCGGCTCTCACGCTCCACTCCCGGCATGTTCTCGTCGATCCAAGCCCTGACCTCTTCCAGAGCCACGGGATGACCGAGCACCTTTGTTATCGACGAGAAAGTGGCGTCTTTGCTCGCGATCAGGCTGTAGCTTAACAAACGGGGATATTCCGCAATAACCGTAACCGAGGGGAGAGCAAGAATTTGATCGAGATATGGAGTGGTCCCGACTAGAGAGGTCGTAACCGGTGCACAGATAGCGTCAACCATTCCCGATGCGTACGCCTCGAAGAGGCCATCCTTAAAGGGTACCAGTCCAGGGCCGTTGCTGAAGAGCTCAAGTGTCGCTTGATGTGTCCAGGTCCCCTCGGGTCCAATGAAGCCGACTTTTTTGATATCGGATGCATCAATGATCGGCGGCTGCCGGATTAACTTGTTCATTCCCATGTCCCGGTTGCGCAGCTCATACTGCGGGTGCTTCCATCGTTCGCTAAATGGATAACGGGGCATCTCGGGCGGTTCAATTCGTTTGAAAATATTTTAATGTCATGAAAATCAGGTCAGTTTCGCAGGCTAAATATAAACGAATACTCGGCTGGTGCCTGACGCAGGCTTTCACGTCCATGGATGCCGCGGCCGTCGAATAACCAAGGTATCGGATGGCTTCAGTTCGACGACCTCATCGGCATAGCGGAACGACATTTGATCTTCCAATATGTAAGTCGCCTGTATTCCAATGTGCTGATATCCGGCGACTTCATCTGTCACTGTGAGGAGGCATGGCTCCACACAGTTTCTATCGACGACATCCTGGTCGGTAGGGCGGTTCACGTCGAGAGCAGCAGAATTGTCGATTAGACAAAGCAATATTATGCGAAAGAAGCGAATGCTGCGAGGGAGTTTGTGAAGGAAGCATCCCCACCCTATGTGTTGACGCGAATTTCCGAACGTTTCGTGTGGGCTACACCGTTCTCGACGCTGGCACACGCGGGTGCGACCCTCGCTGTGCCGGTGTTTCGCGACGTCACAGGAGCCGAACGGTGACGAGCGCAGTTCCTTATCAATAGGCTTACGCCAACTCGTGCGTGAGCCCTGCGCCACGAGCCCACGCGTGAAGCAGCTGGCTCGTGGCGGTTAGCATCACAGCAGTTCACCGATTGCCTGGGACGCCAGATCAACCTGTTCGATACGCAGGCCTGCGAGATTTACGCGACCAGAGTCAGGCATGTAGATGCCATGAACCTCTCGGAGGTGCGTGACGTTCTCGGGCGTGACCGGGAGAAGTGAAAACATTCCTTCCTGGCCTGCGACAGCGGAAAGTCGAGGGGCGTAGATGGAAAGCCGGTCTGCCAGCGCTGTTCTGATTTCAGAGACCCGGCTTCGCATCGAGGCAAGTTCGTCGATCCACAGCTTTCGACGGCCCGGATCGCCAAGCACAGCCGCCACAATGGCCGCACCGTGAGCAGGTGGCATCGAATAGCTGGCGCGCGCATGGTACGCGAAATTAGCGACGCCTTTGTTCAGGTCTGTTGCCGAGTTGCCCAACACGAATGCCGCGCCGGTTCGCTCGCGATAAAGCGAGAAGGACTTGGAGCATGATATGGCCACGATGGCCTCATCCGCTGCATTCAACACGGTCAGCATGCCTTCGGCATCCTGTACAAAGCCGCGTCCCAAACCTTGATAGGCGTTATCGAATAGCGGGATGAGGCCTTTCCGCGCGACTACCTCAGCAATCGCCGACCAAGCCTCTTTCGAAATAGCTGCTCCGGTCGGATTGTGGCAGCTTGCATGCAGTAGGATTGCGTCGCCTGATTGTGCGCTCTCAAAGGCAGAAAGCATCTCATCGACATGGACGGCTTGGCTCCGGGGATCGAAGAAGCGATATGTCTTAATGCTCAAGCCAACCGTCCCGAAGATCGCATTATGGTTTGCCCAGGTCGGTGTTCCAATCCAAATGGTCCGGTCCTTGTCATGGGCGAGGATTTCAGCGCTAAGACGCAAGGCAGCAGTTCCACCCGGCGTCTGCACCCCAGCCAATTTTTCGGTCACCGTTCCTTCGCCGAACACCTCGTGTGTCAAAAGCGATACGAATGACGGATCACCCTCGGGACCGATGTAGGACTTTGTGTCCTGAGTTTCCCACAGATGATGCTCTGCGGACTTGACCGCTGCCATGACAGGAGTCCTACCGGTTCCGTCCCGGTATACACCTACGCCGAGATCGATCTTATCGAGACGCTCATTGCTCGCGAATTTCTTGATAAGGGCAAGCAGGGGGTCTGGTTTCCGGTCAGGCAATCCTGCCAAAAGGTACTGCTTAGTCACGCTTTTCCTCCTATTCTATAAAGAAACCGGTCACCTTCGCTCAACGCCGGCAAGGACGCTCAGGCTGCCTCCTGAAGCGCCTGGTCCACGCTACGTTAAGCGCATCAGAGCGGACGCTGGCAATCGTTAGGAAAATATTTTCCTGTGATGAAATGCTCAGAGGTCCGGCCGTGAGTTTCATGACGGGAAAATATTTTCCAGACAATTGATCTCGTGGCGGATTGCCGTAACCTCTCCAAAAAATCGGCCAAAAGGCTGCATCGAAAAAAACAATGGGAACTGAACAAGGAACTCACAAAGACGGCGACGCTTTTCTGGCAGGATCGTTAGGAAGATCTCACGTCCAAATGGAATAGCTGGGTAGCCAGCAACTAAATCTCCTCCCGCACCTTGCGAGACGTCCCGGCCAGCAGGCGTCTCGCTTTTTTGTGATGCATGACATGACTGCTCGATCCGTAGCCCGCTTACAAACTTGGCCTGAAGAAATCCGGTCTACGACGAAGCTGTCTTGGCCACTCATCCTTGGTCAAATCGCTCAGCGTCTGATGCTCATCATCAACGTTGTCATGATAGGCCATCTAGGTGCGAAGGAACTGGCCTCTGGTACGCTGGCAATGGCCATGCTTAACCCGATACTGCTATGCACAGGCGGCATCTTGACAGCTGTGGCTCCGCTCACGGCCCAGGCAATTGGGGCAGGGGATAAATCGGGCGGTCGCGCCTTCTTCCAACAGGGTATGTGGCTCAGCGTAATCCTGTCGTGTCTCGCGGTTCCGCTGCTCTATAATACGGGAACGGCGCTTGAATTCCTGGGGCAGTCTCCTGAGCTGTCACGGCAGGCAGGAGAGTTTGCGAAAGCACTTTGCTTCATGCTTCCACCTTATATGGTGATGCTTGTGGCAAGAAATTTTCTTGCCGCACACGGCCAGACTGTTGTGGCTTTGGCGATCCTGGTGGCCGGCGCCGCATTGAACTTTGCCATCTGCTACCTGATCGTTGAGAACGTCTGGGGCTTAGGGCAATACGGCCTGTTTGGGATCGGCCTGTCTACGGCATTGGCCAATCTTGCCATCGCGGTGGCGCTTCTGTTCTACATTTCGTCGAATCCACACACCAACGTTGTTGCTCCCTACCGCGGTCTTCACCGGATGGACCTTCTTTCGCTCAAGGCAGTCTCCATCGTCGGGACACCTATTGGGGCAGCCACCCTTCTCGAAGTGGCATTCTTCAGCGCAAGTTCTCTCCTGATGGGTTATCAAGGCGACGCTGTGCTGGCTGCCTATGCTCTGTCGGGACAGCTCAACGGTCTCGCATTTGCGATCCCGACAGGGATCGGCGTTGCGGCGATGGTGCGCGTTGGCTGGGCCTACGGCGCGCGAAGTTGGATCGCGATGCAAAGGGCGTGCTTTGCAGCAATAGGTTTGGGCGTCGGGACGGGATTGTGTGTTGGGCTCATGTACGCCATGTTTCCGAGCCTTTTTATCTCCATCTTTATCGACGTCACCGTTGCCGAAAACGATGCTGTTGTGAGGATAGCCACGCTATTTTTGTATATAGTGGCGACCCTGCAGCTCGTGGACGCAGTCCAAGGTATCGTTTCGAATGTCCTACGCGGCATGTCCGATACCTTTGTACCCCTGCTTCTGGTCCTGACCGGATACTGGGTTTTCGGCTTTCCGGTGTCCGTTATACTATCAGGTCCTGCAGGATACGGTGGAACGGGCGTTTACATTGGCCTATTGATTGGCGTTGTTGTGGTCGCGGTGGCACTCACTGGAAGGCTGTTGTACCACCTCGGCGAAATGAAAGAGGCAGCGGAGCGAGCGTTCCTTCCTGCTTTCCCACATGAGCTGCCTGTCGTTCTAGGCGCGGAGATTAAAGACCACTGACAGGTACTTTACTGGCGCGTTGATAAGCTTTTCATGGCCATGGATTGAATTTGCGTCGAACACCATCGTATCGCCGGGGCGCAACTCAACCAAGGCATCCGCATACCGGTAGACCATCGAACCTTCGAGGACGTACATGAACTCGATCCCGGTGTGCTGAAACCCTGGGCTAACACTGGAGTCGCTGCTCAGAGTGACAAGGTATGGCTCAACATACTTCTCCCCTGACAGCAGGTGCCCGAGAAGTTCATAGTCTAGCCCGACCTTCGAGCCCCGCCGCTGGACCGAAATGCCTTTTCCGGCCCTCACCAGGGAGTAGTCAGCACGTTGCTCGTGGCTCGCAAAAAGGCGGGCGACCGGGACCTTGAGAGCAGCCGAAATGGCGACCAATGTTCCAAAGGAGGGTGTTGTCGTTCCGCGTTCGATCTTCGATAGCATGCCGTTGGAAAGTCCTGCCGCTTCAGCCAACTGATTGGCTGCCATGCTCAAGCTCAGCCGGAGACTTTTGATCTCCTTGCCAACAGCAACGGCCAGAGCCTCACCGGAGGGAGCTTTGACGGACGAGGAGGAACTTGCGGATGGAGTCGCCTTTTCGTCGACCTCATCCTGCGTGTTCGGACGGATCATCATGGAAAGAGCACCGCGCTTTACGCGTTTGCCCTCTACGACTTTCTTCTTTCCATCATGCACGGCTTTCCTACTCCATTTTCCATGCACTGTAGAGTGTTTTAGCGTCCATAGTAAGAGCTGGCGGGGCGTCGAACGCGTCAAGCATGGATAGGACTTCCGCCGATGCCGAGCGCGGCTTCCTTAATCGCTTCGCTGTGCGTCGGATGGGCATGACAAGTGTATGCCACGTCCTCGGCTGTTGCGCCAAACTCCATCGCTTGGGCTATCTGGCCAATCATCGTCCCAGCGACCGAAGAGATGATGTGCGCCCCCAAAACGACATCAGTCTTTTCGTCCGCGATCAGTTTGACAAAACCATCGGTCTCCCGATTCGCCTTTGCTCGGCTGTTGGCGACCATGGGGAATTTTGAAACTTTGTAGGATCGACCCGACAACTTGAGAGCGTCCTCCGTTAGACCAACACTGGCGACCTCTGGGTCTGTATAAACTACAGCAGGGATGACGTCGTGATTAACGTCGCGTAGTATGCCCGCCAGGCGTTCAGCCAGCGCGATGCCATCGTCCTCGGCACGGTGCGCCAGCATCGGGCCAGCTGTGACATCGCCGATGGCGTAAACGCCCTCGATTGCGGTTCTCGCCACGCGGTCAACGGGGATAAAGCCGCGCTCGTCGACCGTGATGCCGACGATCTCAAGCCCGAGCTCAGAAGTGTTGGGACGCCGTCCGGTGGCGATAAGAACGGTATCGGCCTCGATCTCTTCGAGCTTCCCTTTTTCTTTAAAAGAGACTTTCGCAGAGGAGTCAGCCCGGTCGATGGTCTGGACTTCAACCGATGTTCTGATCTTGAAGCCTTGCTTCTGCAGCAGTTGCCTCATCGTCTTGCGAACATCGCTGTCCATTCCCGGTAAAATCTCGTCCAGGTACTCCAGGACTGTCACCTCCGCACCAAGCCTGCTCCAAACGGAGCCGAGTTCGAGACCAATCACTCCGCCACCTACAACTATGAGACGTTTTGGAACGGATTTCAGAGTAAGCGCTCCCGTAGAGTCGACCACGACGCCGCCGTCGTTGTTGATCTCAACCGAACGGAAGGGTGAGGGGTCTGACCCTGTCGCGATAATTATGGATTTCGCAGTGTGACGTTTTCCTGAGACTGAAATTGCATGAGCGTCTTCGAACCGCGCCCAGCCATGTAGCAGCTCCACTTTATTCTTCTTGAACAGGAACTCGATACCCTTGGTAAGGCTGCGGACCGTCTCGTCCTTCTGCAACATCATCGTCGGCAGATCGAGTGAGACGCTTTCGGCTTTTATTCCGAAGCTGGACCAGGTGCCATGGGCTGCCGCGTGATAAAAGTGCGAAGCGTTGAGCAATGCCTTCGACGGTATGCAACCCACGTTCAGGCAGGTGCCTCCCAATGTCTCTCGGCCCTCTACACATGCGGTCTTCAAACCAAACTGAGCGGCCCGGACCGCGCAGGCGTAGCCGCCTGGTCCGCCACCGATGACGATGACGTCGAAGTCATAGTTGGCGCTCATCAGGACCATGTCTCCAGCGTCCGCACGAATTCCGTTAGCCACGTATTGGTCTGGTGACCGTCGAGGGAGCGATGGTCAATCGTCAGAGATATATAAGCCATCGGGCGAATCTGGATGGTATCGACACCATCGACTTCGCGGACGACGACCCGTTTTTCCAGCTTGCCCACTCCGAGAATCGCCGATTGGGGCTGATTGATGATAATTGGAGCTGCGAGCAGGGAACCTGAAACGCCGTGGTTGGAGATGGTGAACGTCCCACCCTTGAGGTCATCGCCTTTCAACGTGTTGGACCGCGCCTTATTTGTCATGTCCTGCAGACGAGCTGCTATACCCTGCAGGGACAGGTGCTGGGCCTGCCGGATCACAGGGACTACCAAGCCCTTGTCTCCCAGCGCGGTGCCGACGCCAATGTTGACGTCTCCGAAAACCTCAAGACTTTCGTCGTGCCACTGGCTGTTGATCTCGGGCACTACCTTCACGGCGGCGACGCACGCAGCCACGATGTACGCAGTGTACGATAGATTGACACCCTCAGCCTTCATACGAGACTTGTTTGCGTCGCGATGGCGCACAATCGCTGTGAAGTCCGCTTCGAACACCGCAGTGACCTGAGGCGCTGTCGAAAGGGAGTGCGACATATGCTTGGCGATGGCCAGGCGCATTGATGAGTGCGGCACCTTACGAGAGGAGCCGGTCTCCACGCCCATGACCTGGGCGGGAGTTGGTGAAGTGGCGCCTGCTTGCACAGGAGCGACCGTAGCAAGAGGTGCTGCGACCGGTGCCACAGCCTTTTTGGGCTTCCCTTCGTTGGCTAGGTCCATATCGGCTCTGGTCACGCGTCCACCCTTGCCGGTGCCGCTAACCGTTGACGGATCAATGCCATATTCCGATGCAGCCCGTCTCACTGCTGGTGAGTAGTGCTCGTTCGGTGTTGCTTCTGCGACTACAACCACTGGGCTGGTTGCTGCTGCCGTCGGCATCACCGAAGCGCTACCGCATGTGAGGCGGCCAAGGATCGAGCCTGGCGTCGCGTCAACGCCATTGGTCATAGTGATCTCGGTCAGAATGCCGTCGCAAGGGGCAGGTACCTCTTGCGTTACCTTGTCGGTTTCCAGCTCAACCAGCGCATCGCCTTCAACGACGTTGTCACCAATCTCCTTCAGCCAGTTCCGAACAACGGCCTTGGTCCCTTCCTGCTCAATAGGAGCAAGGATATCAATTACGTCGGCCATACTTAGAACTCCAGAAGCTCGTTGATACGTTTGGAGATACGTTCGACCGAAGGAACCGCCCAGTCTAGAAGGATAGGGTTATGCGGGCTGGGGATATCCGGCATGGTGAGGCGGGAAACGGGGGCATCTAAGTCCATGAAAGCTCTGTCGGCGACAACGGCAGAGATTTCAGCGCCGAAACCAGCCGACCCCAAATCCTCGTGAATAATGAGGCAACGCCGCGTCTTCCTCACCGAGGTCAGGACAGCGTCCTGATCCCAAGGCATCAGCGTGCGAAGGTCGATCACATCAGCTGAGATACCTTCTGCCGCCTCCTCACAACGTTGGACCATAGCACCCCATGTTACGATGGTGATGTCGTTGCCGGTGCGGGTGAATTTCGCTTTCCCGAATGGCAGTGTGAAGTTGTCGCCAGGGTAGCGGCGTCGAGCCCAAGCGTGGTCAAGCATGGCGCGATGTTCGAAGAAGATAACGGGATCATTGCCCCGCAGCGATGTGCGAAGCAGCCCTACCGCATCCTCTGCGTTCGAGGGGACCGCGACTTTCCAGCCGGGCTGGTGCACAAAAGCGACCTCGTTCGTCTGACTGTGCCAAGGGTCGCCGCACTTGAAGAAACCACCAGGCATGCGCACGACGATGGGTGCGGCGAAGCGGTTATTTGTGCGCCAGCGGATGGTACCACAGTCATTCAACTGTTCGGTCGCCGGTTCAGCGTACTTGCGGAATTGAATTTCAGGCACGGGTACAAGGCCAGCAAGGGCCATTCCGACGGCGCGACCGATGATGCCTTCTTCTGACAGGGAGGTGTCAAACACGCGCTCGATGCCGAATTTCTCCTGAAGACCAAGCGTAACGGCATGAACGCCGCCCTTGGGGCCAATATCCTCACCGAAGATCACGACGCGTTCGTTGATTGACATCTCATGATCAAGTGTCTTTCGGATCGCGGTTACCATGTTCATCCGCGCACCGGATGGCTCAGGCGTCTCGGTGCTCTGCGGCGCGACATAACCGTCACGGTGCTGACCACCCATGACCTGCATTTCGCCACTAAAGAAAACATTCTTCGTAAGGGTCGAAGGGTCGGCTACAGGTCGGGCTTCAGCTGCTTCCCGAGCCATTTCGGCAGCCTGTCGTGCACTGCTTTCTGTTTCGTCCCACTCGTCAGCTGTCATGACAGCCGGGACAAGATATTCTTTCAAACGGGGGAAGGGATCACGATCCCACTCCTGTTTTACCGTGTCTTCGCTCTTGTAGGTCTGAGTATCCTGGAAGCTATGTCCTTGCAGGCGTGGAACGGTCAGTCGCAGCATGGCTGGCTTGCGCTGATCGCGCACAAACGCAACAGCTTCTTGAGTAAGGCGAGCGGCGGCTGCCGGGTCGCAGCCATCACCGTCGAAGATTTTAAGATTTTTCCAGCTCGCCAGGTTGGCAGCGATATTCCCGCCCGGCGTCTGGACGGTTGAAGGAACGGAGATGCCGAAGCCGTTGTCCTCGATGTAGAACAACATCGGGAGCGATTGAGTTGTGGCGGCGGTGATCGCCGCCCAAAAGCCGTTCGAGGCAACCGACCCGTCGCCACCGAGCACCACCCCGATGTCCTTCGCATATTCGGCTTTTCCAAGCGTCTTGGCATAGTAGTTCATCGCTTGGGCCCAGCCTGCAGTGGGCGTGTATTGCGCTCCAACACCACCGCACATCGGGAGCGCGGATGCACCCGAGAGGTTGGGATAATTGAATACTACACCGATGTCGCGTCCGTCTGAGTATCCGCCCGCGCGGCCCATCGCGGAGCCAAGCGCATCAACAGGATCGACGCCAAGAGACAGGAGAAGGGGCCGGGAGCGGTAATACCCGCAAGTAGCATCGTGCGATCCGGTCAGCTGCATGCCCAAAAGAATTTGAGCCATGTCATGTCCGCGAGCGGAAAATTGATAAAGGACCTTCTTCTCCGGGACGAGGCGCGTCTCTTCCATTTCATCGAGAGCCCGAGAGAGCTGAAGGTAGTATGCGGCTTTGCGCCAGTCGATCTGCTCATCTGGTGAGTTTCGCTCGTGCGATTTGATAGCGACGTGATCCATGTCGTCCTTCCGAAATTCGTTCGGAACAGCATATTAAAATCGGGCGCGGGATTCTTTTCAATGTTGGCCGGTTTGGTGTAGGAAATGAAATAGATCGTTCACAGTTGCGGGGAAACATGAATGGAAAAGATCACGCTAGACTCGGTCGATAGAGCAATCCTCAGAGCTGTGCAGGAGCAGGGCGATATCAGTCAGGCACAGCTCGCACAAAAAGTAGGGGCCTCCGCCGCGTCTTGCTGGAGACGGATTACAAAGCTCGAAGAGGCGGGGGTGCTGACCAAGACAGTGCGACTGGTGGATGCTGATGCTATCGACAAAGGCCTCAACGTGTTTTGCCAGGTGCGGATGAAATCACATGATCCTGGCGCACGACGTGACTTCGAACGGTTCATAGACAGCCATCGGGAAGTGCTGGAATGTTACTCGATGTCGGGTGAGTGGGACTATCTGATACGGGCAGTCGTCGGCGATGTCCGTGAGTATGAAACACTACTCATGAAGGGCATCCTGACCCACGATGCTGTCCTAACCTCATCCTCCCACTTCGCGCTGAAAGCGGTAAAATACACCACAGCTCTGCCGGTCTAACTACCGGACTTCATCACTTTTTTCGCTCTGCCTTGCTATGACGAACGACGGTTCTAAGCAGCGAAACTGGATTTTCACGTCGTGAACTCTTGATGATATTTTACTTTAAATCAGCCATATAAGCTTTAGGAGCAGCATAATTAACACCGCCCTCTAACCCTCCAATAGCTGTCGTTCGATTTCCTGTGATGAAAATATTTGCGGTCAGATTGACCGGACAGGGTGAACGGACAAACAATCATGACAGCTCAATGACGAGCCAAAAAAAGAGGGAACAAAATGATGGAATTCCGAAAACTCAAGTCCGTCTTGGCAATGTCGGTCGTAGCGCTTGGCGCTCTCTCGACCACCGTCATGGCCCGTGATCTCCGCATCGCCACCGAGGGCACCTACGCGCCTTGGAGCTTCGTCGACGAACAGGGAAAACTGACTGGCTGGGACGTCGATATCGCCAACGCGCTTTGCGAAGAAATGAAGGTCAAGTGTGAAATCGTCGCTCAGGAATGGGACGGTATCATCCCAGGCCTGAATGCGAAGAAGTACGACATGATTGTCGCCAGCATGACGGTAACCGAGAAGCGCAAGCAGCAGGTTGCGTTCTCGAAGAAGTACAAAAACACGACCAGCCAGTTTGTTGCCGCCAAGGGCACTTATCCCGACACCTCCCCCGCCGCTCTGGCTGGCAAGCGTATTGGTGTTCAGCGCGGCAGCAGCCAGGACACTTTCCTGACCGACAACTACAAGGACTCGGAAATCGTTCGTTACGACAAGACGACCGATCCTGAGATGGATCTCATCGCTGGTCGCGTCGATCTGATGATCGCAAACCGCGTTACGTCGATGGTCGGCTTCCTTGCAACTCCTGAAGCTGCAAATTTTGGTCTCGTGGGCCAGGAATACTCCGGCGGCGTTCTGGGTGAGGGCAATGCGATTGCGTTGCGCAAGGACGACACTGAGCTTCTGAAACAGGTGAACGCGGCGCTCGATGCGATCTTCGCCAACGGCAAGTACGACCAGATCACCTCCAAGTATTTCAAGTTCAAGCTAATGTAAGGCAAACGGCGTCCAGCGAAGCGGCGGCCAGATCGCCGCTTCATCTGTTTTTCTGATAGGTGCCCAAATGATCACTTTCGCTACCTTCGGCCCGATAGGGACGAACCACGAACGCGTGACCAACGAATATATTCGTTTTCATGGGATTGAAAACGCGCGGATCGAACTGGTTCCGAACTTTGACGTGGCCACCAAAGGTCTTCTGAACGGTGATTTTGATTTTGTGGTGCAATGCGCCGTCCATCCGGAAACTCCGGAGACCATGGGAGCCCATTTCAATAAGATGTTTGCTGTCGATTCCTTCATCTCTCGCAGCAAAGAACTCGCCGTTCTGACCCGCAAAGACGTTGAAAATCCCAAGACCATCGGACTGTTGTCTCCTGCGACCGAGAGCTACATAGATCACGACAAGTGGGAGACCCTTATCCCTGGCGTCTCGCTCCCGATCATCTTCGACAACCTCTTGAACGGCGCGTATGACTCGGCGCTCGTTTATCTGGAATATGCTGAGCAATTTCCCGACCGCGTGCGGGTCGAAGAGGTCATTGGCTCACCGGACGACGTCTGGATCGTATACGCCCGCGAACGCACGTCGGGCGGGAACTTGCAGGCGTTTAAGAACGCGCCGATCCGCCGTCTCCTCACTGAAAAAGGCGCTCGCTTTAGCGCGGAAAGGGAGGCGGTATGACTGTTTTTTCAGGATACGGCATTCAGCTTCTCAACGGAGCGATGGTCAGTGTCGCCGTGACCATAGCGGCGCTGATTGTGGGCACGGTGTTGGGGGTGTTCCTTGGCGCGGTTAAAACCTATGCGAGCCGTCCCTTTCGATATGCCGTGGAGGCTTACACGGCGATTGTTCGGGGCGTTCCCGACCTGATCATCATCTACCTGATCTATTTCGGAAGCACGGTTGCCCTCACGAAACTGACCGGCGACTACGTCGACGTGAACGGGTTCACAGCGGGTGTCTGCGCGTTGGCCTTCATTTTTGGCGCCTATGCGAGTGACATCATTCGCGGTGCCATCCGCCAGGTCCCACGTGGACAAACCGAAGCGGCAATGGCTCTCGGGTTGAGCAGCAAGGTCTGTTTCATCAAGATTGTGATGCCCCAGGCCTGGCGGCTTGCACTCCCGGGCTTCGGCAATCTGTCCATCATTCTTCTTAAACAGACATCGCTGATCTCGGTTATTGGCTTGGAAGAGCTTCTTCGTGCTTCCTCCGTCGTATCGGGAGCGACACGCCAACCATTCTACGTCTACTCCGCGGCTGCCGTCGTCTATTTGATTTTGACGGGTGTGGCGACTTTGGGCCTCCGATACGCTCGTAAGCGAGCTGATCGCGGCTTTGCATAAGGAGGCCAGAGATGCTTGACTTTCAATTGATGTCTGATGCCTTCCCAAAGCTCATCGAAGGCGTTGGGCTGACCGGCAAACTTGCCATCCTTATCCTTTTGCTGGGCATGATCCTGGCGATCCCGATTGCATACGCTCGCAACGCTCAGAGCGTATGGCTCCACGGACCGGCCAACACCTACATCCTGCTTATCCGGGGCATCCCGTCACTCTTGCAGGTGTTCCTGGTCTATTACGGCATGGGACAGCTCGGCTTCGTTCGGAATTCTGCTCTTTGGCCGATTCTTCGTGATCCATTTTGGTGTGTGATTATCGCTCTGGGCTTGAACTCGGCGGCTTATACAGCCGAAATTATCTCGGGTGCACTCCGACTGATCGCAAAGGGACCCGTGGAGGCAGCTTACGCCCTAGGCTTGTCCTGGTGCCAGACGCAGAGGAAAGTGACGATTCCGCTCGCCATTCGCGCGGCCCTTCCAGCCTACGAGAACGAAATCATCTTGACGGTCAAGGCTACGTCGCTTGCCAGCACCGTCACGCTCATGGACCTCACCGGGGTTGCTCGCCTCGAAGTCTCCAACACGTATGCACCGTACGAAATCTTCCTGACAGCCGGTGCAATCTACTTCTGCATAACGACCACCCTTTCGTGGTTGTTGAGACGGCTGGAGCAGCGCCTTTCGCTCGAAAACATGAAAACCCTCAACCCCACGCCGCTGCAGCAAACTGAAGCTGTTCACGCTTGAGCTTGGTGGTACGAGAAAGGAACCGAATATGACCAACAGTGCATTGGCTAAGGAACAAACGGCGGGCGAAAATGGACAATCCGGCCAAATTAAGGTCGTAGGGGTTGGCAAACGTTTCGGGCCCTTCCAGGCCTTGAGTGATGTTAATCTTGAGATCGCTTCGGGGGAAAAACTCGTCATCTGCGGGCCGTCCGGTTCTGGAAAGTCCACGCTAATCCGCTGCATGAACGGGATCGAAAGCCACGATGCTGGTACTATCGTGGTCAACGGCGTTCCCCTCGACAAGGTGAAAGCGAACAGAGACCAAATTCGGCGTGAAGTTGGAATGGTGTTCCAAAGCTTTAATCTCTTCCCGCACATGAGCGTGTTGGAAAACTGTCTACTCGCTCCGATGTCAGTGAAGGGTATGAGTCGCCAGGATGCCAAGGAAGTTGCGATGCATTTCCTTAGCAGGGTGCGAATCGCAGAACAGGCATTGAAGTACCCTTCACAGCTTTCGGGCGGCCAGCAGCAGCGCGTTGCGATTGCACGCGCGATGTGCATGAAGCCGAAAATCCTCCTTCTGGACGAGCCGACATCGGCGCTCGACCCGGAGATGGTCAAGGAAGTTCTCGATACGATGGTCGGTCTTGCGCAGGGCGGTATGACCATGGTGTGCGTCACTCATGAAATGGGCTTTGCTCGTGAGGTTGCCGACCGCGTCATCTTCATGGACCGCGGATCGATTGTCGAAGAAGCCCCGCCGGAAGAGTTCTTTGGCAATCCAAGAACGCCCCGTGCGCAGGACTTTCTGGCACAAATCCTACGGTAGGTGGCCAGACAAGAGAGGCGGAGACGCCACCTTTTATGGACCGCAATCTCCGCAATCGAAGTGTCGGGCTCACAATGTCAGCAGATTTCAAGGTCTTCCACGGCAAGGTCGCTTACCTCGGACCCGCTGGATCGTGGACGCATCAGGCTTGTATCGACCTTTTCCCGCTTGCCGAGAAGGTGCCGTTATCTCGTGATGAGATGGTAAGCGCATGCGACGAGGGCAGGGTAGACCTCATCTGCCTTCCCGTAACCACATCCATAGTCGGTGTTACGCCCTATATGGACCTGGCGCTTTCGATGAAAGGTATGCGCGTCATTGCAGAGTATCCAAAGATGCTCGGCTACAGCCTTATAGTGAAGCCTGGGACGAAACTCGAAGACCTTGCAGAGATATATGCTCATCCGGTCGCGTTCGAAGAAGTGCGTCCTTGGCTTGACCGTGAGCTGCCGAATGTAAGGCGCATCGAAGTATCAACGGGCGGGCGGGCGGCGAGCTTGGTCGCGGAGAGCACTATAGCCGATAAGGGATCATTCGGGCCCAGAACTGGGGCAGACATTTATAAACTGGCTACGCTCGTCGATGATATCGAAGAAGGCCCGCATAATGTCACCCGATGGTGGGTGCTTGGCCGCATAGGGCCTGCACCTACGGGAGACGACAAAACGTCGATGGTTGTCGAGTTGGACGACAGCGATTTTACGCCATTTATGACCTCCATGTTTCGGGGAAATATCAACGTCCTGACCGTCTACGAACGTCCGGCCAAATCCGCTTTGGACCGCCATTTCTATCTCGTTGAGGCGCAGGGGCATCAGGACGACGCTCCCTTACGCTTGTTCTTGCAGGACAATCCACATGTCGATGTGCGAGGATCATATCCTCGCCGGTATTAGCGAAAGTCGCTTTATCTTGAATTTCCTATGGCCGTGGCGTTATGAGGATGGCTTATCCTCGCGTGGAGCGCCGCCGATTGGCCGAAGAGAATAGCAAGGGACGTTCGTCAGCGGAAAAGGCTGTATCGGCCCTCTTAGACGATAAGCCTATCAAAGCTGCCAGCTTTATCGTGACGGTCTATGGCGACGCTGTGGAACCTCGCGGCGGCGTCGTCTGGATCGGGAATTTGATCGAGGTTTGCGGCGCAGTGGGCATTAGTGAGACGTTGGTTCGGACAGCCGTTTCGAGGCTCGTTCGCGGCGGCCAGCTTGTTGGGGAACGGTCGGGCAAACGCAGCTTTTACAGATTGACCCCCTCGGCTCGGGTTGAGTTTTCGCTTGCCGCCCAACAGCTCTTTTCTCCTGGCGATCACGACCGGTGGCGATTCATTTGCCTCACCGGCGTGGCCATCGAAGAGGAAGTTCGCGATCTTGAACGGCATGGATATGCTCGCCTCACCCGGGACATGCTGGTCGGTCTGAGACCCCTTCCACCCACGATGAATGCGAATGCGATCGTATTCGATGCAAGCATAAGCGAAGGCGAGGCTTTTCTTTGCAGGTTCGCGGGGGACCGTTTTGCCTTAGCACCGCTGGCAGACTCCTACCGCGCCTTTATTGATCGATACTCGAAGTTGGCTACCGGACAAGTGACAGGTCCAGACGCGCTATCGCTGCGCCTCCTGCTGGTACATGATTTCCGATCTATCGTGCTGCGCGATCCGAACCTGCCTGTTGCCGCGTTGCCCGACGATTGGCCCGGCATCCAGGCTCGTAGGCTGTTTTCCAAGCGGTACCTGGATTGGTCGGCAGCTGCTAATCGACAAATTGGTCTAATGTTCGTCAATGAAGGCGGGCCGTTGCTCCAGCAAACGCATGCCACTACGACACGTGAAAACCAACTGCAGGCATACTCGACCTAGCCCACCCGCGATCAAGTTTCCTGCGGCGGAATTATTTTCCGCATAATTGACCGGTCGCCATCAGCCATTGCTCTCGTGTTCGAAAATGCGAGAGGCTTGCAATGCTAAACGTTGGTCAAGATGAGATACCGCTTAAACCGCACCCGCCATCTGCTCGTAAAGTCAACGTCGTGCCTAAGGCGGCTTGGGATTGTCATGCGCATGTCGTCGGCGATCCGAACGTCTTCCCCTTCATCGAGGATCGGGCCTACACCCCGGTGGCGATGACCGACAACGAGTTTCTCAACGCTTTGGATGTCGCAGGGATCGATTTTGGCGTCCTGGTCCAGGTTAGCGTTCATGGCACCGATCACCGCGCGCTTTTACAATCGCTTCAAAAACATCGAGACAGTCTTGTCGGCGTTGCAGCCTTATCGCCATACGACTGATGCCGAGGTTGCCCGCCTTTCCCGGAACGGCATGACGGCCACTCGTCTATTGGATCCCCTCGTGTATCGCGGCGGCACCATCCACGGGCTTTTCTCAGAGTCAGTTATCCATCATGGCGGCCTTCTATCTACGGTTGAGGCGACCGCTGCTGTTACTTTCAAACGTCACACGAAAGCTAAAAAATTGATTTGATATGTGACATATCGAATGCTAATAAGGTGACCGAACGGTCGGTTAAATTTGCTGACATTGTCGCATCGAGGAGGAAGGCGTGAGCCAAGCATACATTTGTGACGCCATACGAACGCCGATTGGTCGTTATGCCGGCCTACTGTCGTCGGTACGTGCCGATGATTTGGCCGCGATCCCCTTGGCCGCATTGATGGCCCGCAACCCTCAGGTCGATTGGGCTAAGGTCGAGGATCTCATCTTCGGGTGCGCCAATCAGGCGGGCGAAGACAACCGCAATGTCGGGCGTATGGCCGTGCTTCTCTCTGGCATGCCGGTTACCGTTCCGGGAACGACGATTAACCGCCTTTGCGGCTCGGGAATGGATGCTGTGGGCATGGCGGCGCGTGCGATCAGGTCCGGCGACTGTGAGTTTGTCATTGCTGGTGGCGTAGAAAGTATGAGCCGTGCGCCGTTCGTCATGCCGAAAGCGGAATCGACGTTTTCTCGTTCCAACGCTGTTTACGATACGACAATCGGATGGCGCTTCGTGAACCCCAAGATGAAGAAGGCTTTCGGCGTCGATTCAATGCCTGAGACGGCCGACAATGTCGCTGCCGATTTTCATGTGAGCCGGGAAGATCAGGACGCCTTCGCGGCCAGGAGCCAGGCGCGCTGGTCGGCCGCCCAAGCGGCAGGAATATTCGCTGACGAGATCATCCCTGTATCTGTCGCGCAGAGGAAGGGCGACCCGATCATCGTTGACCGCGATGAACATCCGAGGCCGGGCACAACACCTGACCAGCTGGCCAAGTTGAAGGGCGTCAATGGTCATGATCTTCCGGTGACAGCAGGAAACGCTTCTGGCGTCAACGATGGCGCGGGCGCTCTGCTGATTGCGAGTGAAGCGATGGCAAAGGCTCAGGGTTTGACGCCTAAAGCCCGCGTAGTAGCGATGGCCGCAGCAGGCGTCGAACCCCGTATCATGGGTGTTGGCCCGGCCCCGGCAGCTCGTCGCGTTCTCGAAAAAGCGGGGCTCACCCTCGATCAAATGGATGTCATTGAGCTGAATGAAGCCTTTGCTTCTCAAGCGCTTGCTGTTCTTCGCGACCTTCATCTTCCGGATGACGCCTCGCACGTCAATCCGAATGGAGGTGCGATTGCTATGGGGCACCCATTGGGAATGAGCGGTGCACGCCTTGTGACCACGGCAGCGTACCAGCTCCACCGTCAAGGCGGTCGTTACGCTCTCTGCATGATGTGCATTGGCGTCGGTCAGGGCATTGCGATGATCATCGAGCGCGTCTGACGCGCGAACCAGGAGGAAAGACCATGTATGCACAGATGGTAAAGACCGACGTGGCTCGGGTCAGGTCTCTCGACGAGATGGATCCCGTTGAGCGTGGCTTCCAGGAGCGCGTCGACGCAGGCCAGAAGATCGAGCCGAAGGAATGGATGCCGGAGGGATACCGTAAGACATTGGTTCGTCAAATCAGCCAGCATGCTCATTCTGAAATTGTCGGGCAGCTGCCTGAGGGAAACTGGATCACTCGTGCTCCGACCCTCGAACGTAAAGCCATTCTTCTGGCGAAGGTTCAGGACGAGGCTGGCCATGGTCTATACCTCTACTGTGCGGCGGAAACTCTCGGGGTTTCCCGCGACGAGATGTACGAGCAGCTCCATTCGGGGAAGGCAAAATACTCGTCGATCTTCAACTATCCGACGCTGACGTGGGCTGACATTGGAACCATCGGGTGGCTGGTCGATGGCGCGGCCATCATGAACCAGGTTCCCTTGCAGCGCTGTTCCTATGGTCCGTATTCGCGGGCCATGATCCGCATCTGCAAAGAGGAGAGCTTTCACCAGCGGCAGGGTTACGACGCACTCATGCGCATGGTGAAGGGCACACCGGCGCAAAAGGCGATGGTTCAGGATGCATTGAATCGCTGGTGGTGGCCGTCGCTTATGATGTTCGGCCCCTCCGATGACGCCTCCGTCCATTCGGCTCAGTCCATGGCATGGAAGATCAAGCAGAACTCGAACGATGAGCTTCGCCAGAAATTCGTCGATCAGACAGTGCCGCAAGCCAAATACCTCGGTCTCACTGTTCCTGATCCGGACCTCAAGTGGAACGAGGAAAAGGGCGGCTACGATTTCGGCAAACCCGACTGGGAAGAATTCTTCAATGTCATCGCGGGCAACGGCCCCTGCAATGCAGAGCGCCTGAACGCGAGGAAGAAGGCGTGGGATGACGGGGCATGGTTCCGAGATGGATTGACCGCTCATGCCAACAAGGTGGCAGACCGTCGAACCGCTTCAAAGATCGCAGCTGAGTGAGGCTTGTGGGCACAATGGGAGATAGGAACATGTCCAACGAATGGCCTCTTTGGGAAGTCTTCATCCGTGGTCAACACGGTCTAAATCACCGCCATGTCGGAAGCTTGCACGCTCCCGATGCGGAAATGGCCGTACACAACGCCCGCGATGTTTATACGCGTCGCAACGAGGGCGTCAGTATCTGGGTCGTAAAGTCCAGCGACATCACGGCCAGTGCACCTTCCGAAAAGGGTCCATTGTTCGATCCGTCGAACTCTAAGGTCTACCGTCACCCGACGTTCTTCAAAATTCCGGACGAAGTAGGGCACATGTGATGGAAAGCGACCTCAAGCCAGCGGTCGACCAGGCCGCTCTTTTCGAATTCCTTGTCCGCCTAGGCGACAACGCTTTGATTCTCGGTCATCGGGTATCGGAGTGGTGCGGGCATTCTCCGGCATTGGAGGAGGACATCGCGCTGTCGAACACGGCCCTCGACCTCATTGGGGAGACACAGCTCTGGCTTGGTTTGGCGGGTCAAATCGAAGGGAAGGGCAGGTCCGCTGATGACTTGGCGTACCTGCGTGACGGCAACGAGTTCCGGAACATCCTGCTTGTCGAACGACCAAATGGCGACTTCGGGAAGACGCTGATGCGTCAGTTCCTCTTCGATACCGCGCACTACCTGCTCATGAAAGCCCTGCAGAATTCCACCGAACGAAGGATCGCGGAAATCGCGGAGAAGACATTCAAGGAAGTTGCGTATCACCTTGAACGCAGCCGAGACGTAGTCATTCGTTTAGGTGACGGGACCGACGAGAGCCATCGACGAATGCAGGAGGCCCTCAACGATCTCTGGCCCTACACAGGCGAGATGTTCGCAAGCGACGACGTCGAGCAGAGCCTGTCGGCCGCTGGTGTCATCCCACATCCGCAACGCTTGAAGTTGGGATGGGATGAGATCGTCTCGGAGACGCTTTCCGAGGCGAGACTCAAGAAGCCGGACGACAGGTATATGCACAAAGGTGGCCGCCGTGGCGTCCATACCGAGCATCTCGGCTTCATTCTCACGGAAATGCAGTTTCTTCAGCGGGCCTACCCGGGCGCGGTCTGGTAGGAGGCGCTCATGGCCACGGCAGTCCGTCCTTCAGTTGAAGAGGTTTGGTGCTGGCTTTCGGACGTGCCGGATCCGGAGATACCAGTCATTTCGCTGACCGAACTCGGCATCGTTCGCGATGTCGAATGGCGGGAAGATGAACTGGTCGTCACGGTAACTCCAACCTACTCGGGGTGTCCCGCAACGTCGATCATCAACGTCGACATCGAGCGTGCGCTGACCGAGAAGGGGCTTGATAAGGTTCGACTTGAGCGCAGGCTTTCTCCTGCGTGGACCACGGACTGGATCACGGCCGAAGGCCGCGAAAAACTCCGGACGTATGGGATCGCGCCGCCAATTGATGGCACCGCTGCCGATGGCGTGCTGATGAAACGGATTGATCGGCTTTCAGGCCGCTCGAACCTGACAATTGCGTGTCCTCGTTGCGGATCGACCAACACCGAGAAAGTCAGCCAGTTCGGTTCCACGCCTTGCAAGGCGAGCTACCGCTGTAGCGATTGTCTCGAACCCTTCGACTACTTCAAGTGCATCTGACCCGAGGGCTGGCATATGGCAAGATTTCATTCGCTTACTGTAACCGACGTCCGCCGCGAGACGCGAGATGCCGTCGTCGTCACACTCAAGCCCTCCGACGAAGATCGCTCGATCTTCGACTTCACCCAGGGCCAATATCTGACATTTCGCCGAAAGTTCGATGAAGAGGAACTTCGCCGGTCTTATTCGATTTGTGCTGGCAAGGACGAGGGTGTCCTTAAGGTAGGCATCAAGCGCGTTGATGGCGGCTCCTTCTCAACCTGGGTGAATGAGAATTTGAAGGCTGGCGACATCCTTGAAGCCATGCCTCCGATGGGAACGTTTTTCACTGCTCTCGACCCCGATGCACCGCGCCATTATCTCGGGTTTGCCGGAGGAAGCGGCATCACGCCGGTTCTTTCGATTATCAAAACCGTTCTGTCACGGGAGCCGAAGGCCCGGTTCACCCTGGTCTATGCGAACCGACAGATCAGCTCGATCATGTTCCGTGAAGAGCTGGAAGACCTGAAAAACATCTACCTCGGCAGGCTTTCGATTCTGCACGTCCTGGAAAGCGAAGCGCAAGACATCGACCTGTTCACCGGTCGTGTGGACGCGCAGAAGTGTGCCGCGCTGTTCAAGGGATGGATTGACCTTACGTCGGTAACGACTGTCTTCATCTGTGGTCCAGAACCCATGATGTTGGCCATCGCGGGATCATTGAAAGAGCACGGCCTTCGTGACGACCAAATCAAGTTCGAGCTTTTCGCGTCCTCGCAGTCTGGTCGGGCGCGGCAGAAGGCGGTGTCTGCAACCGGTGCCGACCATGCAGCGACGTGTCGAGCCACGATCACGTTGGATGGTGCGACGCGAACATTCAATTTCCCGAAGCATGGTCAGAGGCTGCTTGACGCTGCGCTCGAAAACAACATGGACGCCCCCTACGCCTGCAAAGCGGGGGTCTGTTCGACCTGCCGAGCAAAGGTCCTCGAAGGTGAGGTCGAGATGGAAGTCAATCATGCCTTGGAGGATTACGAGGTCCGTCAAGGTTACGTTCTGACGTGCCAGTGCTTCCCGCTCACCGACAATCTGGTCGTTAGCTACGATCAGTAGGCCAGGCTTAAGCGAATTGGAGGTCAATGATGTCCGATACGATCCCCATCGAAGAGTATGTCGCCCAAGGTGGTGTTCTATCGTCGCCAGACAACGTCACGCCACGATATCGCGGTGAGCTGTTACGGCTGATGGCCAGCTTTGTCGATAGCGAGCTGGCGGGTTCAGCAGGTTTCGCAGACGTGATCAATGACGCGCCTGGTATCCAGGAACGGATATCGGCTGCCCGCATCGTATTAGAAAAGACCGACCATGCTGGACAAGTGCTGAAGGTCATGGAGACCATTCGGCGCGAATGGGTCTCGGTATGCAGCGCATCATCCGTGGTCGAAACGAATGGAGAGAGACACGGAGATCGGAGCTTCGCGTCAAGGCGACGATATGCGTCTTTCTGTTTTCCATTATCCTCTGCGTGGTTGGACAGACGCTGTTGTGATGAATGTCTTGATGGGCTTGGCGACGGTCATCCAGCTGGACGAACTTTCCCACGTTTCATACCAGCCGCTGGCAGAGGCTTTCCGGGCTATCCGATTGCGCGAACTGCGCCATCAGGAATTGGGCGTGCAAGGACTCAATCGGATCGTCGCTTCCAACGAGCAGCGCGATCTAATGAAAAGCTCAGTCGAATACTGGCGTCCTCGCATAGCTGCGAGCTTTGGGCACTCAGATTCCAAAAGGTTCGAGACGCAATCGCGCTTTGGTCTGCGTCACAAGCCGAACGAAACATTGCTAGCCGAATGGGTTGCTGCGACGGAGCAGCAGCTTGGCTCGCTTGGCCTGAATTGAAAGGGTAACAAGAATGAACATCAGTGTCAGGCAGCCGGGCCGCCTAGAAAGTTATGTCTGTGGCGGTTGGGTAGCAGGTTCGAAGGAAGGTAACGCTCTTCTCGACGCTTCGACCGGGACACCGGTTGCCTTCATAGATTCTACCGGTATCGATTTCACAGCCGTGCTGGCTTACGGTAGAGAAAAGGGTGGGTCCGCCCTCCGACGGCTGTCGTTCCATGAGCGTGCCTTGATGCTCAAAGCACTTGGCATGGCTCTGCTGGAGAGAAAGGACGAGTTTTACGCTCTCTCTACCGCAACCGGGGCGACCAAGGCCGATAGCTGGATCGATATTGAGGGCGGTATCGGCACATTGCTATCCTATGCGTCGAAAGGTCGACGCGAGCTTCCAAATACCCGCGTCCTCCTTGATGGAGACGTCGAAGGGTTGTCAAAAGACAATTCATTCTCGGCGCAGCACATCCTGACCCCGCTGCTTGGGGTGGCGGTTCACATCAACGCGTATAATTTCCCTTGCTGGGGAATGCTGGAGAAACTGGCCCCGACGCTCCTCGCCGGCGTTCCTGCCATTATTAAGCCAGCAAGCCAGACAGCCTATCTGACCGAACTCATGGTCCGCAGAATCATCGAGACAAGCATTCTTCCAAAAGGTTCGCTTCAGCTGATTTGCGGTTCAACAGGCGATCTGCTCGATCATGTTGATGGTCAGGACATCGTCACCTTCACCGGATCGGCCACGACCGGCCAGCGCCTGAAGACAGGCAAAGCGATAGTGGCCAATTCCGTTCGCTTTACCATGGAGGCTGACAGTCTCAATGCTGCGGTGCTTGGTCTGGATGCGGCGCCTGGTACCGACGAATTCGAACTCTTCGTCAAGGAAGTGGTGCGCGAGATGACCGTCAAAGCTGGACAGAAGTGCACAGCCATCCGCCGCGTCATTGCTCCACGCTCTTATACCGAAGCTCTGGTCGCCAGCCTTCGAGACCGGCTGGCGAAGACATCCGTTGGCAATCCGGCCGATGAAGGAGTCCGCATGGGGCCGCTGGCGAGCTTGGATCAGCGAGACGAAGTCCGTGCTCGTATTCGCGATTTGATGGCAGATGCTGAGATCGTTTCTGGCGACCCGGAAAACCCCGCGATTGTGAGTGGCGATGCCGCTGGTGGAGCATTCCTCAATCCCGTTCTTCTATATTGCGACAAACCTGCAGCGGCCGGGGCCGCTCACGACGTGGAAGCATTCGGCCCGGTTAGCACTGTCATGCCTTACGAAACAGCCGAAGAGGCCGTCTATCTCGCTCGTCGAGGCAAGGGGAGCCTTGTCTCGTCCGTCTTCACCAACGATTCCGGTTTCGTTCAAGAGGTGGTTCTGGGCCTCGCGCCCTATCACGGCCGTGTCGTGATCGGTAATCGTGTCAGCGCGAAATCATCCACCGGACATGGTTCGCCCTTGCCAGGACTGGTGCACGGTGGGCCAGGTCGGGCCGGAGGTGGGGAAGAGCTGGGCGGCATGCGCGGCGTCAAACACTACATGCAGCGTACAGCGGTCCAGGGGGCTCCCTCGATGCTGGCCGCAGTGACCGGGAAATGGTTGCCCGGAGCAGCGGCAAACAGTGACGGACCCCACCCGTTTCGCAAATCGCTTGCGGAATTGAATGTCGGCGACCAGCTCATCACAGCAAGCCGGACCGTCACGCTGGATGACATCGAGCACTTCGCAAACTTCACCGGTGATACCTTCTACGCTCACATGGATGAGGAAGCTGCCAAGGCAAACCCGTTCTTCGAAGGCCGGGTGGCGCACGGTTATCTCATTGTTTCTTTCGCTGCTGGCCTTTTTGTGGACCCGGATCCGGGACCGGTTCTGGCGAACTACGGTGTCGATAACCTTCGGTTCCTGAAGCCCGTGAACCCCGGAGACATGTTGAAGGTCCAGCTGACTTGTAAGGAGATAAATCCCCGCGCCAGCGCAGAGCACGGCGAGGTAAGGTGGGATTGTCTCGTAACGAACCAGAACGGTGAGCCGGTCGCGCAGTATGACGTTCTGACGATGGTTGCGAAGGTCGGGAAGTATCAGCTTTGAAAGCAGGCCTGCGACAGAAGGGGCAAATCTATTCGGTGACGGGTGGTCCCGGTCTTTGACCCAAAGCCTTCGTTCATCCAGCTGCGATTATCGTAGTAACGTAATAGTTGTCCACGCTTGTTGTGCAACTAATGAAATTACCTGGGGTAGAGAGGATTTGAAGATGATCAAGTCACACGCATGTGATAAGCGGTCGGGGCTGGCACACATCCGGCTAGCATTGTGGGTAAAGGTTCGACGGGCCTCCGTTTTCGGTGCGGTGGCTAGCTCGCTAACTCTGGCGGTGCCGGCTGTGGCTGAGCCAGCAGTAGCTACATATCTGGCAAATGGCGAAGTTCCTGCTGCAGTGCAGGAGCTCCGGAGGCACATGCTGGATTCGGATATTAATGTGCTCACGTTCCGCAGCATGGACAAGATCTTCGAGACCAGGCTTGTCCCCCGCGCAGGTCCGGTGTGGCAACTTGACCGTGGTGAGACCCTCATTCTCCCTTCCTATGAGTTCAACGGGCGGACTTTCGCCAGCGAGCAATTCTTCGAGCGAACGTTCACCAATGCGCTACTGGTTATCCGCAACGGAAAAATTGTATCCGAGACGTACCGGAACAATACAGACGCGAGTACTCACTTCATTTCGTTTTCCATGGCAAAATCACTTACGTCTATCCTTGTCGGCATTGCCGTGGAGCAAGGCTCGATAGAATCGATCGAGGATTTCGCTACGAAGTACGTCCCGGAGCTGAAATCGTCTGCCTATGATGGCGTGACGATCCGGCAGCTGCTCGAAATGCGATCCGGTGTAGACTATGAGGAGCGCTATGACTTTGGCGCTAATCCGAGCGCCGCCGCGCAGGTGTTCGAGAAGACTTTGGTGCAAAATCGGCAGCGATTTGTCGAAATGGCCCCACAATTAAAGCGAAAAAATGCGCCAGGGACCGTCTTTAACTATTCGACAATGGACACAGCGATTCTCGGGTGGATTCTAGAACGCGCGACCAACAAGCCTTTAGCTGCGTTCATGAGTGAAACCCTCTGGCAGCCCGCGGGAATGGAATCGAATGGTTTTTGGATCGCCGACGGACCTCCGGGCGTCGGCCGTGAACTTAGTGGCATGGGCTATAACGCCGTCCTTCGCGATTTTGGCCGCATCGGCCAGATGATGCTTGATCAAGGAAAGGCAAATGGCCGACAGATCGTTCCCGCACAATGGGTGAAGCTATCAACGACCATGAAACCTTTTACGCCGGGCGCCACAACAGGTTACGGCTTCCAATGGTGGCACCGAGACTCGACCGGCGCGTACGTTGCCATCGGACTGCAAGGTCAGTACATTTATGTGCAGCCGGCGACGAAAACCGTCATCGTCAAGCTTAGCTACTTTCCTCCGAAAGATAATAGCGCAGTGAGCGAAGAAACATTGACCTATATGCAGCTTATTTCCAAACTCTAGTATTCATACATCGATCTGAGGCGGTCCATGCTGACGGTACCAATTGCGCTCAGAAAGCAAGAAGGACCGATCCGCTGCTGAAATATTGCCCACTATCACTGAAAGGATCGTGGATTGAACCTGTGTGAGTCCCGCCAAGCCAGTCATTCGAAGTGAAATGTTTATCTGCTTAAAATATAAGACGCCAACCTGAGGAAGGATTCCTCAAGTCCGCAGAGAGAAAGCTACTGATTTGCAAGCCGGGCGGCACTACGGGGCTTGAGCTTGCGGTTACTGGGGTCTTTAGATGCCAGGCTTTGGCTGCTTGGTGGTCGCTTTAGAAGCGGCCATTTGCCAAGCATTCAATCACAGATCGATAAGCCGTTGGCGCAGTACTGCGTTCTCACACTGGTGGCTAAGACTTGGGCGGCTTCTTGAAGCCATTTCTGGAAAGTGACCTAATACATCTGGCCGCCGCTACCTTGGAGTGAAATCGTGTCCCAAATCTACGCATATGACGGTGTGATACCCGTCATCGACCGAACCGCATTTGTTCATCCAGCGGCAGTGCTTATCGGGGATGTGATTGTTGGGCCGGGCTGCTACGTGGGGCCTTGTGCGGTCCTTAGAGGGGATTTCGGGCGAATTTTGCTGGAGACTGGCTCGAACATTCAGGAGACTTGCGTCGTTCACAGTTTCCCCAACTTAGAGGTCATTGTCGGAGAGTCCGGTCACATCGGTCATGGAGCCGTACTGCATGGATGCAAGATTGGTCGAAACGCCATGGTCGGGATGAATGCGGTCGTGATGGATGAAGCTGTCGTCGGCGAGAACTCCATTGTCGGAGCAATGAGTTTCGTGAAAGCCGGGTTTGCCATTCCGCCAAACAGCCTCGTCGTCGGTTCGCCCGCAAAAGTCATTCGTGAGCTAAGTGACGAGGAAATCGCATGGAAGCGACAAGGCACCGGCGTCTATCAGCGCTTGGCCCTCGACGCCAGGGATAAGCTGGTAGCGACAACCGCGTTGACAGAGGTTGAGCCCGATAGGCGGCGTATGAGCGCACCGGAGTATGATCCTTTAATTCTGGAGAGACTTAAGTTCAACGAACAGCCTTAAGGCCTTCTAGCATCAATGTTGTCGCGATATCAGCGTACTCGTCTCTGCTGATCGGGCCATTAGGGCGGAACCACATGTACACCCAGTTCATCATTCCGAAGAGTGACATGGTGACTGGCATCAGCAATGGGCGGTCCTTACTTAAGTCGGGATTTATTTCGCGAATGACTGACGAGAATCGCTTCACAATTTGCCGTTCGATCTGTTGCAGCTCAGCCAACTGGGTCTCCGAGAGCGCGGTGGTACCCATCAGCTGAACCTGATGCTCGTTGTCGCGACCTTCATAGTTTCTCAAAACCGCTTTCACCAGCAACCGTAGCCGATCATGCGGAGCCAAGTCCAGTTTGTCGGCGGCCTCGATCGCTGCATCAAGTTCCGTCAGGTGAATGCGAACGATGTCGAAGATCAGCGCGTCCTTGCTCTGATAGTAATGATAGAGCAGGGCCTTTGACACACCTCCTTGGGACGCAATCATAGACATAGACGCTTTCTCCATGCCTTCCTTGGCAAATACAGCCGCAGCGTTCGCGAGGATTCCTCGACGCTTTTCTTCAAAGTCAACCGCTCGTGTTCGTGCCATGCAACCCTGTTTCTCTCGTTCACGCAGTTTTAGAAAGCTAAACTTCCTATAAACTGAGATTTGGGGGTCGGGCTATCCCGACCTCCCGGTCATTCCTTCGGTCGTTTATCCACCACCCGTTTTGCCTTGCCTTCGGAACGAGCAACACCACCAGGCGAATGCACCTCGATCTTTGTCGAAACGCCCACGATGCTCTTGATGTGATGCGCCAATTCCTTGGCCGAACCGGCCCGAACACCGTCTTCAGCCGCATCATCGATGCATTCGACATGGACGATCATGTTGTCCATGCGACCAGCACGTGTCAGCTCGATCTGGAAATGCGGTGCCAGGCCACGGCATTTGAGAATCTGCTCCTCGATCTGTGTCGGGAAAACATTCACGCCACGCAGGATCATCATATCGTCGGAACGCCCGGTAACCTTCTCCATACGGCGCATGGTACGGGCTGTGCCTGGAAGGAGACGTGTGAGATCGCGGGTCCTGTAGCGAATGATCGGCAGGCCCTCCTTCGTCAACGTCGTAAATACCAACTCGCCGAGTTCACCGTCAGGCAGCACTGCTCCCGTCTCGGGATCGATGATCTCCGGGTAGAAGTGATCCTCCCAGATGTGAAGACCGTCCTTTGTCTCAACGCACTCGTTGGCAACTCCTGGTCCCATAACCTCGGACAGGCCATAGATGTCAACAGCATGCATGTCGAAAGCCCGTTCGATTTCCTCGCGCATGGCGTTCGTCCATGGTTCGGCACCAAAAATTCCAACGGCAAGGGAGCTTTCCCTGGGATCAACGTCCTGACGACGGAACTCGTCGAGAATCGAGAGCATGTAGGATGGCGTTACCATAATGATGCGCGGCTTGAAGTCCTGTATCAACGTGACCTGACGCTCTGTCATCCCGCCGGAGATCGGGACCACAGTACAGCCGAGCTTTTCTGCGCCGTAATGTGCCCCAAGCCCGCCCGTGAAGAGACCGTATCCGTAGGCGACATGGACAATGTCCCCGGCTCTACCACCGGAGGCCCGGATCGAGCGCGCAACGACGGTCGCCCACGTATCGATATCCTTCTGCGTGTAGCCAACAACGGTCGGCTTGCCGGTCGTTCCTGATGAAGCATGGATTCGAGCAAGCTTTTCACGCGGAACCGCGAACATGCCGAAAGGGTAAGTGTCCCGAAGGTCTTTCTTCGTCGTGAACGGAAATTTGGCAAGGTCCGAAAGAGTTTTCAGATCAGACGGGTGCACGCCAGCTTCATCGAAACGTTGACGATAGAAAGACGAGTTTTCGTAGGCGTGTGTCAGGGACCACTTCATACGCTTGAGCTGGAGGCCCCCGATCTCGTCGCGAGATGCAGTCTCAATCGCCTCAAGGTCGCCGCCAGGGCGTGGTTCAAGATTTTCCATATTGTCCTCCTCCAAGGAATTAACGCGTCAGCCGGCTACCGATTTTCAGGAATGTGCGTGCCTTTGACCGTCCGAGAATGACCCCGGAATTCGGCAATCTGTTCACCCTGTTGGTTGACGACGGTCACGTCATAGATACCTCCGCGACCCCGTCGGGAGACTTCCTTTGCGCTCGCTGTAAGGACATCGCCTTCGAAGGCCGGAGCGATAAACGTCACTGAACAATGTTGGGCCACTGTCCACTGGTTGTAGCCGTTGCAGGCGAAGGCGAGGGCCGAATCCGCCACCGTGAATATGTACCCACCATGACAGGATTGATGACCATTCAGCATGCATCGCGTGACTGTCATCTGGATCGAAGCTTTGCCAGGTGCCACCTCGATCAGCTTCATGTTCAAGAACTGAGACGCGTGGTCATTTGCCCACATGGCTTTGGCGCATGCCTCAGCAAGCTCTTGCGGTGAGAGCTGTTCAGCAACGCTCATTGTCCCTTGAACTCCGGCTTCCGTTTGTCGAGGAAGGCAGAGACACCCTCGGCATAATCAGCACTGTGGCCTGCCTCACGCTGAAGGTCGCGTTCGAGGTCAAGCTGTTGATCAAGAGAGTTCGTTGCGGCAGCCTGGATTGCTCGCTTTGTAAGTCCCAGTCCTTTCGTCGGACCGCTTGCGAGCTGCTGTCCCAGCTTCGTGGCTTCATCCAGGAGCTGTTCGTCGTCAACAGCCTTCCAGATCAGGCCCCAGTCAGCTGCCTTTTCCGCACTCAAAGGCTCAGCGGTCAGCACCAGGGCCTTTGCACGTGCTTCCCCGATCATGCGAGGCAAGCTCCAGGTTCCGCCCGAGTCCGGGACAAGGCCTATCTTTGCGAACGCCTGAATGAAGCGAGATGAGCGAGCGGCCAACGTGATGTCGCAGGCAAGTGCGATGTTTGCGCCTGCGCCAGCGGCGACCCCATTCACGGCGCAGACGATCGGCTTTTCGATTGTCCTGATAAGGCGGAGCAGGGGGTTGTAATAGGTCTCGATTGTGTGCCCGAGATCAGGCGTACCTTTGCGGGGATCGCGGTCTCCCAGGTCTTGCCCAGCGCAGAAGCCCCGACCCGAGCCCGTCAGAAGGACCGCGCGAATCTCTGCATCATCGCGCGCACGCTCAAGGCCCCGTCGAAGGGCGAGATGCATATCCTCGTTGAACGAGTTGAGCTTGTCGGGTCGGTTGAGCGTCAGGCGCAATAAGCCCTGGCTGAAGTCCTCAAGGACAGTATCGATCTCGAGCATATTTCCTCCTCGGCCGCGACAGGGCGATAAAAAAGACTTGCATAAACCGACCGGTCGGTCAATTGTATTCTCTGCAACAAGGGAGGCTTTCTTGAGCGAATTGTTTGAAAGACATTGGGTCCTGCTGGAGCGGGCTGTGCAGGCAACCCAAGAGCGCACATATTGGTCAGCATTTTCCGAGGTTCCCAGCGGGAAAATATATGGCGAATCCGCCAAGGCCGATGCAGCTGCCGCGTTCGATTCAAGACTTGGAAAGCCGTTTAATCTGCCTGATCATCCGGCTGAGGCGCCTATCGGAAACGAGGTTTCACCATATGGATTTCGCCTTGGCATCACCTATCCATCTGCCTCCATCAACACCTTGGTGAACGCCTCAAAGGCAGCTTCAAAAGCGTGGGCGGAAGTCGAGCCGGAGGCTCGTGTCGGGTCTTGCCTGGAAGCGTTGGTTCGTCTGAACAATCGAAGCTTTGAAATTGCGAATGCGGTGATGCATACGAGCGGACAAGCGTTTGCGATGGCTTTTCAGGCTGGTGGGCCTCACGCTCAAGAACGAGGACTTGAGGCTGTCGCCTATGCCTACGCGGAAATGAAGAAGGTGCCGTCCAAAGCCATTTGGTCGAAGCCCCAAGGCAAGGGCGAACCCATTGTGCTGGAAAAACATTGGCGAATCATACCAAAGGGCATATCAGTCGTCATCGGATGCAACACTTTTCCGACGTGGAATAGCTATCCCGGGCTTTTTGCGAGCCTAGCGTGCGGCAACACCGTGATTGTGAAGCCTCACCCCTCCGCTATCCTTCCCTTGGCAATGACAGTCGACATCGTACGCCAGGTCCTTGCTGAGCAGGGTCTTCCACCAGATGCAATTTTGCTTGGTCCAGATACGGCAGGTTCTGAAATCACGCGGGACCTCTTAAGTCACCGCGATGTCGCTATTATAGATTACACCGGTTCAACGTCATTCGGGGAATGGATTAAAAACAACACACAAGGTGACGTTTACACAGAGGAAGCCGGGATAAACTCTGTAGTTATAGGCTCGACCGAGAACTTTGCCGGGATGTGCGACAATCTGGCGTTCTCTCTGTCGCTCTATAGTGGGCAGATGTGCACGTCTCCGCAAAATATCTTCATCCCGAGTAAGGGGATTGAGACGAACGAAGGTGCAAAGACGTTCAACGAGGTCGCAAATGGCATCGCCTCCGCCGTCGACAGGCTACTTGCGGACCCGGCCAGAGCGGCGGGCGTCTGTGGAGCGATCGCGAACCCTGCCACACTAGAGCGTGTAGACAGCGGCAGGACGCTCGGTCGTCTCATCCGAGACTCTTCAGCAGTCGAGGGGCAGGGCGATGCCAGAACTGCTACGCCACTTATCGTGGCAGTCGAACCCGACGCCAGCGACACTTATGGCGAAGAACGGTTCGGTCCGATTTCGTTCGTCATACCGGTGGATGATGTTCGAGATGGCATCGACCGCGCAACTGCGTTGGCGTCGAAAAAGGGAGCTATAACAGCAGCTCTGTATAGCACGAACGTTGACGACATTGATTTTGCCGCAAATCGATTCGCCCGAGCTGGGGTGAATCTGTCAGTCAATCTCACCGGCGGCATTTTCGTCAACCAGAGTGCCGCGTTCAGCGATTTTCATGTCACTGGCGGCAATCCGGCGGGAAATGCAAGTCTAACCGACGCTGCATTCGTGGCGAATCGGTTCCGTGTGGCGATGTGGAGAAAACCATTTCAGGAAGCTGCTGAATAGGTCGCCCGTCCAACCGAATCTTCTTCCTTTCGCTCATCGACCACATGAGATTCTCATATGACCGTGACCACTTCATATCAGGGCCAGATTGCTGTTGTTTCAATCGATAATCCGCCCGTCAACGCCTTGTCCAAACACCTGCGGCACGACCTTTTAGATGCTGTTATCCGCCTGGATGCTGAGCCCGCTGTCGAGGCTGTTGTGCTGGCATGCGAGGGTCGCACGTTTATCGCTGGCGCTGATGTGAATGAATTCGGTAAGCCACCTGAGGCACCGCATCTGCCGGATGTTGTCGCATCGATCGAGCATGCCAAGAAACCTTGGGTGGCTGCGATACACGGCAACGCGCTCGGTGGTGGCTTGGAGATAGCTCTGGGCTGCAGTTATCGACTCGCCGCGCCCAAGACAAACTTCGGCCTTCCGGAAGTGAAACTTGGGATCATTCCCGGCGCAGGCGGCACAGTCCGTCTGCCGCGACTGATCGGTGTCGAGGCTGCCGTTGACCTCGCGACGTCCGGAGCAGTGATCGGTACCGATAAGGCGCGGGTTCTCGGTCTGATAGATACCGTCGTGGAAGGTGATCTTCGGGAGGGCGCAGTCTCCTATGCGCAATCGATTATCGGTCTGCCGAAGCCGCCACCACTCTCCCTGCGCAGTGCACCACAAAAGGACGGCGACTTCTGGGGCCAAGCCGAGTCCACTGTCAGATCCAAGTCAAAGGGGGAGATAGCGCCCTCTAAGGCGTTGGCTTCCATTCGTAACGCCACCGAGGTCGACTTCCATGCCGCAATGGCTTTCGAGAGAAGCACATTCCTGGACCTTCGGGCTTCCAAACAGGCTGCGGCGTTGCGACATGTGTTTTTTGCGGAACGCGCTGCCCCGCGTCCTCCGGAACTGAATGGCGTACCCGCGCTGGAAATTCGTTCGGCTGCGGTCGTCGGCGGCGGCACGATGGGGGCGGGCATCATTGCTGCTCTTAGAAACGCCGGACTTCCTGTTATCCTGATCGAGAGGGATGAAGAGGCTGCAGAACGAGGTCTGTCCAACGTCCGCGCCATTTTCGACGGCTTGGTGAAGCGTAGCCGGTTAACGGCTGAACTCGCCGCAGATCGCCTTGCGGGGGTGCAGACGTCCACGGATTACGACACGCTCAAAGATGTTGATCTGGTGATCGAAGCCGTCTTCGAAGATTTGGTTGTCAAGCAAGCTGTCTTCAAGAGCCTTTCTGAAGCTTGCAGTGCAGAGGCCCTTCTGGCCACCAATACGTCGTATCTCGACCCCAACCAGATTGGGGCGCACGTAGAGAACCCGGAGCGGTTCCTCGGCCTGCACTTCTTCAGCCCAGCCAACGTCATGAAGCTTTTGGAAATCGTGCCGACCTCTGTGACAAGTCCAGAGGCCGTTGCAAGAGGGATCGCCTTGGCTCGCTTGCTCGGGAAAATTCCAATCCGCGCCGGTGTATGCGATGGCTTTATCGGCAATCGCTTGCTTAAAGTTACCCGTGCGCAGGCCGAGCGCCTTCTCCTTGCAGGCGCAACGCCGTCTGCTGTCGACGCCGCCATGAGGCAGTTTGGTATGCCGATGGGACCTTTTGAAGCTCAGGATCTTGGCGGACTTGATATTGCCGCCTTTCAGAGGAAGGCGGCGAGGACTCGGGGTGAGGCAGTATTTGCCCCCATCGCTGATAGGCTGTGTGAGATTGGACGCTTGGGCCAGAAAACATCGGGCGGCTGGTACGACTACGCTCCCGGTGACCGCAAGCCACTTCCGTCGGACGTCGTTGCGGGAATTATCGCCAGCGAAGCTGGTGATCGCCCGTCTTTTCCATGGGACGGTGAAACTATTGCCGAAGCTATCATCTTCCCCATGATCAGCGAGGGAGCGGCGATTTTGGACGAAAGGATAGCCCTTTGTGCTGCCGATATCGATCTCGTGGAAATCCACGGATACGGCTTCCCGCGTTGGCGAGGTGGCTTAATGCACTATGGACTGGAGGTCGGTCTCACTAACGTCGTTGAACGGCTTAAGGATCTGTCGTCGCAGGGGCTCGCTCCAACGCCATCACGAGGCTTGGTTGAAGCGGTCGTTTCGGGCTCGTTCGGGGGCTGATGGAGCAGTCTCTCTCGTGGCGCGATCGTGCATCGACGAGTTTGCCCATGTCGGCGGAGGGCCCGATCCGCGCGACAGGCCGAAGCCGGTTGCTCCGCGGTGCATATTCGTACCTGATCTTCATACCGATACGCTAAAGGTGAAAAGCCGGATTTTCATTATCGTCCTTTAAGTGAAACGCGGCAAAAGCGGGACCATTTCAATCGCCCGCCGGAGCATTCCCCCTTGAACAAACATCGCGCAATTTGGAAAAACGAGCCACTCTTCAAATAAACCGTCACCGTCGTTTACTACTTCCGCATCGCTGATTGAACGCGGGAAGGCATCCCAACTTATAAGGGGTGGGGCTCGCTTTGACTTTCATTATCAGACTTTGCCGTCTATATCTGTTGGCAAACGTGGCCCTATTTGCGAGTAGGTTTTAGTCCGTGAATGACGTAACTACAACAAAGATTGAAAACACTACCTTGGCCTCATCGGGTAAGCCCCTGTCTATGCAGCGGCAATCATCCGTGCGTCGGACCATGGAGATTGTTCTGGATACCTGGAACTTCCTGATCCTTCGGGAAGCCTATTTTGGGGTGCGCAGGTTCGACAAGTTTCAGCAGCGGTTGGGAATTCCGCGGCAGACCCTCTCCTCCAGACTGTCTGCGCTTGTCGCAAACGAAATCCTAAGCACCGGGAAACGACCGAACGAACCAGGGCAGCAGTATTTTTTGACGGTGCGTGGCAAAGATCTTTTCCCAACAATGCTCTCTCTTATGGAGTTTGGTGACAAGTGGCTGACCGGCTCAAGCGAGCCACCCCTCCAACTCATCCACAAGAGCTGCGGCTGCAATTGCCATCCTGTAACCGTCTGCGGTGAATGTCTTCAGCCATTCACCGCCAAGGAGGTGGCACCGAGGGACGGGCCTGGGGCAGGCTATGCTCCAGTTGAAAATCGCCCCACATCGCGACGAAGCTCCGATCCTAGCCTCTTGGAGAGGGTCCGACCGTGTTCGGTGGCACGCACGCTGGGGATTATTGGAGACCGCTGGAGTTTTCTGATCCTCAGGGAAGGATGGAACGGCGTGCGGCGTTACGAAGAAATGCGGGAAAATCTCGGGATCGCGACGAATATCCTGTCCGACCGTCTGGCGCGGCTGGTGCAGGCCGGCGTGTTTCGGAAGGTCCCGTACAATTCCGGCGAGCGGTTCGAATATCGGTTCAGTGAAATGGGTCTCGATCTCTACAAGCCAATGCTGGTGATGATGGCATGGGGGGACCGTTGGCTGGCTGACGGCAAGCCCCCAATGAGGCTGCGCCACAAGGCCTGTGGTCAGGACTTCTCGGCGATCGTCGTGTGCTCGGAGTGCCGCAAGCCGATCGCGGCCAAGGATACCGACTATGTGCTCCGATATCAGTTCGACCTATAGCCGGTCGGCCATCGATTACGGCGCGCCTGTCGCTTCCGTGGAAGTCTGACGTCTCTCGCGGAGCATCTGGAAGATTCTTTCGGGCGTGACCGGGAGTGTCTCCACGGACACGCCGAGATGAGCCAGTGCGTCGGATACGGCGTTAGCGATTGCCGCCGGTGCACCGATCGTGCCGCCTTCGCCCATACCGCGGAAGCCACCGATATTGTTGGGTAGATCGGCCTCGATATGGACGATGCCGATTTCGGGCACGCTGCTCGCGACCGGCACAAGATAATCCGCCAGGCTGGCGGCCACCGCCTGTCCCTGATCGTCATGGACGATTTCTTCGAGCAAGGCCGCCCCAATTCCCTGCGCCACCGCGCCATGAACCTGTCCGTCCACGATCATCGGGTTGATGATCTTGCCGCAATCCTCCGCCACCACATAGCGGAGGATCTTCACGCCATAGGTTTCTGGATCGACCTCGACCATGGCCAGATGCGTCGATGAGCAGGCTGTTCCGAGATAGGGGTCATAGGTCTCCGATGCGGTCAGGTCCTCGCGCTGGTCGCGCGGAATACGGCCCATCTGGCTATAAACGGCGGAAGCGACCTCTTTCAACGTCATCGACAAGTTCGAGTTCCGGCTGCTGATAATGCCGTCGTGGATGTCCAGGTCCTCCACTTTTTGCTCCATCAGATAGGCTGCTGCGCGCAGCACCTTTCCTTTGACAACGCGAGCGGCAAGCGTTGCGGCGCCGCCGCCGAGCACGGCCGAGCGACTGGCATAGGTGCCGCTCGCCATTGGGACAAGAGCGCTGTCGCCGTGCTTGACCTCAATGTCTTCCAGCTTGCAACCGAGTTCGTCAGAGATAACCTGCGCCAGCGTCGTCTCCAGACCTTGACCGTGGGAAGAAATGCCGAAGGCGGCCGTGATCGCGCCGGTCGCGTCAATCTCGATTTTCGATGTTTCGGTCCCGGTATTGATCGGCATGCCAGGGGCAACCGAAATACGCGATCCGATGCCAGTGAGTTCCGCATAGCTCGCAAGCCCGATGCCGACCCAGCGGCCGGCCTTTCTCGCCTCGTCACGCTCGCGAACCAGCACTGGATAATCGACATGTCTGCAAGCGCCTTCGAGACACTCCTGAAAGGCAGACTTGTCCCAGATGATGCCGGAGGCAGTGCGGTAGGGAAATTCGTCATCCCTCACAAGATTCTTTCGGCGAAACTCGACCGGGTCCATGCCCAGTTTACGCGCCGCCATTTCGATCAGACGCTCCATTGCGAAGGTGGACGAGGGGCGCCCGACGCCGCGATATGGGCCGGTGGGCGGTTTCGGGGTCAGCACGCCGCGAATGCGGCCGCGGTAATGTTCCATCCGGTAGGGGCCGGGAAGGAAACTGACGACCTGCACCGTTTCGAGCGCCGCGGTCCATGGATAGATCGAATACGCGCCCACATCGCCGATCACATCAGCACGGAGGCCGATCAGCGTACCGTCTTTTGTAACCGCCAGTTCCGCCTCGATCAGTTCGTCGAACGCCTGGCTGGTGGCGGAAAGATCTTCGAGACGGTCGCTGATGTATTTTACGGGCCGCTTCAGCTTCCGCGCCAGTGCGCAGACGAGAATTTCCTCGCCGTAGAGCGATCCCTTGCCACCAAAGCTGCCGCCGACATCCGGCGCAACGACGCGCATCCGCGTTCCAGGAAGATCGAGACAGCCGGAGAGCACGTCGCGGATGACGCCTGGTATGTTTGAGGAGGTATAAAGCGTCAGCGATTGCTTGCGACTATTCCATTCGGCGAGATAGGATCGGTTCTCCATTGCCACAGCCGTCTTGCGGGTCATTCTGAACCGGCCCCTTACGGTCACCGCCGCGTCCTTGAAGGCTTCGTCGACATCGCCGCGCTTGAATTCGCGGCGGATGATCGTATTCGTTCCCGCCTCTTCATGCACGAGCGGCGCGTCATCCTTGACCGCATCGACCTGCCGGATCGCGAAGGGAAGGGGCTCGTATTCGATGGTAATGTGTTCCAGCGCGTCCTCGGCGGCATAGCGGCTCTCCGCCACGACGGCAACGACCGGTTCGCCGACATAGCGGACCTTGCCACGTGCTAGCGGCCAGATCGGCGTGGCGTAATAGCCCGGCATCCGTGAGGTCGGAATGGCAGGCTTTATCTCTCCCTCGATATCGCTTGCATCATAGATCGCGACGATACCCGGGACCGAGAATGCGTCACCAACATCGATGTTGAGGATTTTCGCATGAGGCTGGTCGGAGCGGCGCAACGCGACATGAAGCATACCGGCAGGCGCCATGTCGTCGACATATTGCCCAATCCCGGTCAGAAGACGAGGATCCTCCGTGCGCTTGACGCGCTTGCCGACCAGTTTGGGGCGAAGCTCGACGGAATGGTCAGAAGGGGTCATTCATAACACTCCGGACCTTTTTTCAGTCCCTGCCACTGAACGTCGTCATGGCCTGAGATAATCGTATCGCCGCTGTCGCGTAAGGCCTTGAGCCGCGCGAGCGATGTCGCTGCCTTTTCCATGTCCCACGTGTTTTTCGGCGCAAGACCAGTTTCGACATTGGCCTGAAGGGGTGCCGCATCCGAAGCGAGAACGAAGTTGCCGTCCTTCTCCAGCTCGACGCGCGCCACGCTCATGCCCGGCGTATGGCCGGGCATTGGCATGACGACGATACGGCCATCGCCGAACACGTCATGGTCTGCATGGAAAGTCTGGAAGCCCTGCGGCTGTTCCCATTCCGTTCGAAGATAGCCAAGATTTTCTGCACCCTCGGCCTTGGCTGCCGCGGCCTCAGCTTCGTGGCACAGGATGGTCGCCTTGCGGAAATAGGAATTGCATCCGCAATGGTCGGGGTGAAGATGGGAGCAAATGACGACGTCGATGTCGTCGGGCTGCAGGCCGATGGCTTCGAGCTGGTGGACGACGGTCTGCTCCGGTGAAAAGATTGGCGTCATGACCTTGCTGAGGCCGCCCCAACGCGCCTGCGGATCGATCGCCGCTTCCGGATTGCAGCCGCTGTCGAAGAGCACATTGCCCCGGATATGGCGCATCAGCGCGGCATGCACGGGCAGTTCGGTGGTTTCTTCCTTTGCAGCTCCCGCTACAAAGATCGAGCGGCGCATCCGCAGGCGGCCGCCCTCGAGAAAATGCATCTTCATTAGAGAGGTCCTCTTTCCCGCGCCAACTCGCGCACGGCATTGACGATGTGCTCATAGCCCGTGCAGCGACAGATGTTTCCGGAGAGCGCTTCACGGATCTCCTCGTCGCTTTCCAGCGAGTGGTGGCGAAGAAGATCGGTGATAGCCATGATGAAGCCCGGCGTGCAGAAGCCGCATTGCAAGCCATGGTGTTCCCGAAACGCCTTCTGGACGCGCCCGAGCCTGTCGATGCTTCCCTGGCCCTCGATGGTCTCGATCTCCAAACCTTCTGCCTGAACGGCGAGCGTGAGGCAGGAGCGCGCGCTACGCCCGTCAAGAAGGACGGTGCACGCGCCGCATACACCGTGTTCGCAGCCGACATGGGTTCCCGTGAGCCCGAGTTCATGCCGCAGGACATCGCTGAGGAGCACGCGGGGCTCAACTGTGCACGTATAGGACTGGCCGTTGACGCTGAGAGTGATCTGCTTGTCAGCCAAGGCGTGATATCTCCCCATTGGCGCGGCCCCATGCTGCACGCAGCCCACGCCTTGCCAATACGCCAGACAGGTGCCTGCGATAATCCGCTGATGCGTGGATATCTGAGTTGGGGGTGAGGATGTTTGCCAGTCTCTCTACCACCATATTGAGGACGGGTTCGGAAAGATCGGTGCCCTCAACAATCTCCTCGATTTCGGGCAGGCGCAGCGGGGTTTCACCGACGCCCATCATGCCGATGCGAACGCCGCTCGCCGTACCGTTTTCGATGCAAAAAGTTGTTGCGAAGCAGGCAAGCGCAAAGTCGCCGTGGCGGCGGGCGAATTCTTCGAAGGCCCATCCCGCATCCTTAGGCATGGCATCGATTTCTACTGCGATGACGAGTTCGTCGTCTTCAAGGGCATTGACGAGTGAACCGGTAAAGAAGTCCGCGGCCGGGATGCGGCGCTCGCCACGCTCGGAAAAGGCAATGATAGTGCCGTTGAGGAAGCGGGTCATCAGCGGCATTTCGGCTGCCGGGTCCGCATGCGCGACGCTACCGCAGAACGTGCCACGGTTGCGCACAGTCATGTGCGCGACGTGACGCATAGCGTCAGGAATGATCGGCAGGTGCCGGGCGACGAGCGCATCGGTGGCCGTCATGCGATGACGGACAGTTGCCCCGATCTTCAGCCGGCCGCGGTCGAACTCTATCTTATCCAATCCCACGATCCGGTTGATATCGATAAGGATGGCGGGCTTCACCAGCCGGAAATTGATCATCGGCATCAGGCTCTGCCCACCGGCGATGATCTTGCCGTCACCAGCCGATGCGGCGAGTGCCGCCGCTGCTTCCTCCACAGTTGTCGGTGCGATATAATCGAACTGCGCGGGCTTCATGGATTCGCCCGTGGCGCCAGCGTGGCCGCCGCTCTGACTAAAGGTCGTGCCATAAGTGTTCCTCCGGCATCATCTCCAACAATGAGGCTCATTGAATATTTGACTTGCATTATTAGACTTAAAAAGAGAATGTCAAGCACGCTGCTCGCGCCGTGCGGGGCGTTCCCGTTCCGATGACAGTTGAGGAGGATTATCCATGGAAATGTCTGGCCAACAATTGATCCCGGCCACCAAGGAAGAGGTCTGGGAAGCGCTCAACGATCCTGAGGTGCTCAAGGTCTGTATCCCCGGCTGCCAGGAATTGACGAAGTCATCTGACACGGAAATGGCTGCCGTCACGGTCATGAAAGTCGGGCCGGTCAAGGCACGGTTCCAGGGGGCGGTAACACTGTCAGATCTGGATCCTCCAAATGGCTACAAGATAACCGGCGAAGGGCAGGGTGGCGTTGCTGGATTCGCCAAGGGGATTGCTGTAGTCAAGCTTTCCGCAACGGATGGCGGGACCGTATTAGACTACATCGTGGACGCGCAGATTGGCGGAAAGCTTTCGCAACTTGGCGGTCGATTGATCGACGTGACGGCGAAACAAATGGCCGGCCAGTTCTTCAAGCGATTTGCCGAGGAAATTCAGGTGCGACAAAACCCGCAGGAGGCCTCCATGGCCGCGGGGTCGGTAGGCGCCGATTCAATGCCGCTACAGGCCAAAGCCGGTTCGTCGCAGTTGGATATGCCTGCGCTGCCCGTTGTTCGACCTCGCGCCCAGGCGGCAGCGACGGCCGGCTCCGGCGTCTCGCTGCCGGTGCTTGGGCTGGTGGTCTTTGCTTCAGTGTTTGTCGCCCTTTGGGTCGTCTATGGTGGGTTGTTGCCGAGCCTTTCTTCCGCGCCCGATCTGCCGGCGCGCATCTCGCCCGATCTTGCCAGCATCGTTCAGCTGGTCATGGCGGCGAGTATCGGCTACCTCTTCGGGCGAACGTCAAAGTAGCCTTTCCCCGCCCCAGCAAAAAAGCCGAAGCGCGAGCTTCGGCCTTTTAATTTTTGCTTGCACAGGAAGACTTCTATTCGCTCCTACGTCGCTCCAGTAGGAGCTTAAGTTCGCCGAACACGCCCCGTCTGAACATCATCACACAGACCACGAAGAACAGGCCGATGATGAATGTGATGGGCAGCCCACTGGTCGACAGGAAATGCTCGAGCCCGAGGACAATTGTTGCGCCGACGATCGGGCCAATGAGCGTTCCCATGCCCCCGAGAAGGGTCATCAGAATAACTTCCCCGGACATGTGCCATGTGACATCGACCAGCGATGCGAGCTGGAAGGAGATCGCTTTCAGTGAACCGGCAAAGCCCGCCAGAGCTGCTGAGAGCGTGAATGCGATCAGCTTGTAACGCTCCGGCTTCAGGCCCAGCGAGATAACACGCGTTTCGTTTTCGCGAATTGCGGACAGCGTATGCCCGAAAGGCGACTTGACCGCGCGCCAGATAACGAGGAGACCGATGACCGTGCCGCCGAGCACGGTGTAGTACATTGCGGTGATGTTCCTCAGATCGATCAGGCCGAGCAGATAACCGCGGGGCACAGCCTGAATGCCGTCTTCACCGCCTGTGAACGGCATCTGGACCGCCATGAAATAGACCATCTGAGCAAGTGCCAGCGTGATCATGGCGAAATAGATGCCGTGACGGCGGATGGCAAGCGCTCCAAAGGCGAGCCCCAGCAAGGTCGCAAACAGCGTTCCAGCCAATACCGCCAGTTCGAATGGCCATTGCCATACCTTTGCAGCCTGGGCCGCGATGTAGGCACCGCCGCCGAAGAAGGCGGCGTGTCCGAAGGACAGAAGACCTGCATAGCCGAGCACAAGGTTGAAGGCCGCCGCGAACAACACGAAGCAGAGGATCTTGATGAGAAAGAGCGGATAGACCACGAGTGGCGCAATCAGCATGATACCCGCAATGGCGAGCATCAGGATGCGGCCGATCATCTGGCCGTGACCGGAGGTGGTGGCCGCATTGGAAAAGGTTGCGCTTTTCATGTCATGCCTCCCGGCTGAACAGGCCAGCTGGCCGGATGAGGATCACGAGCACCATCACGACGAAAACCGCGATCGAGGAGGCTGCCGGGTAGAATGTCTTGGTGAGGCCTTCGATGATACCAAGACCAAGCGCAGTGACGATCGCGCCGCGGATCGACCCCATGCCACCGATCACGACGACGGCGAAGACCGTGATGATGATGCTCGAGCCCATGCCGGGGCTGACCTGATAGAGAGGTGCCGCGAGCGCGCCGGCAAAGCCAGCGAGCCCGACGCAGAAGGCATAGGTTAGCGTCAGCATGAGTGGCACGTTGATACCGAAGGCCTGGACCAGCGACGGGTTTTCGGTCGCCGCCCGCAGATAGGCGCCGAGCTTGGTCCTCTCGATCGCAATCCAGGTCAGCAGACAGATAATGAGCGAGATGACGATTACCCACGCGCGGTACATGGGCAGAAACATGAAGCCGAGATTGATGCCGCCCGTCAGTGCCGCTGGAACTGGATACGGTTTTCCGGCTGCGCCGAAGACGTGTCGGAACAGACCTTCCAGCATCAGCGCGATGCCAAATGTGAGGAGCAGGCTGTAGAGATGGTCCATGCGATAAAGCCGCCTCAGAAACAGCTTTTCAACCACAACGCCGGCGAAACCGACCAGTATGGGGGCCGCGACGAGTGTTCCCCAATACCCAAGACCGAGCCTCGACAGCATGTACCAGGCGACGAAGCCGCCCAGCATGTAGAACGCTCCATGGGCGAAATTGATGACGTTAAGCATGCCGAAGATGATCGCCAGCCCGAGGCTGAGCAGAGCGTAGAATGAGCCGTTGATCAGCCCGAGTAGCAGTTGGCCGAGGAGAACGGGTATCGGCACCCCGAGAAAATCTGTCATGTGATTTTGACCTGTTGAAGTGGGCGCATGGCAATCAAACCCCCAGATATCGGTTTAGCCGGTCCATGTTGGCGTCGAGCGCATCATTGGAGATTTCGTCGATGACCTTTCCTTGGTCGAGGACGAAGTGCCGGTCGGCGACGGAGGCCGCAAAGCGCAGGTTCTGTTCGACGAGAATGATGGTCATGCCGCGATCCTTGAGGATGCGCAGCCCCGCGCCGATCTCCTCGACGATGACGGGGGCGATGCCTTCGGTCGGCTCATCGAGCAGGATGAAATCGGCGCCGGTGCGCAGGACGCGTCCGATCGCCAACATCTGCTGTTCGCCGCCTGAAAGCCGCGTGCCGGGCGTGGTGTCGCGGCCCTTGAGATTCGGGAAGAGGCTGTAGATTTCCTCTACACTCATCCCGCCCGTTTGCCAGGCTGGCGGGAACATCAGATTTTCGATGACGTTCAGCGTTGAAAAAATGCCGCGCTCCTCCGGAACGTAGCCGATGCCGAGCCGGGCGACTTTGTGCGCCGGTGTCCGCAAAAGATCGACACCTTTGTAGATGCTGCTGCCGGCCCGCTTGCTGACGACGCCGATCAGGCTGCGCAGGGTCGTGGTCTTGCCGGCGCCGTTGCGGCCGATCAGGGTGACAACCTCGCCCTTCCTGACGTTGAATTCCACGCCGTGAAGCACGTGGCTTTCGCCATACCAAGCCTGAAGATTGCTGACGTTTAAAAGTGTTTCAGCCATGGGTTCCTCCCATATAGGCCTTGCGAACTTCGCTGTTCGTCGAGACGTCAGCATAGGTGCCCTCGGCAATCACCTCCCCGCGGCGCAGCACCGTGATCGTGTCGGAAAGATCCGCGACGACGCCAAGATTGTGCTCGACCATCAGCACCGTGCGACCCGTGCCAACGCGGCGGATCAACGCCGCCGTCCTGCCGATGTCTTCCGTGCCCATGCCGGCCATGGGCTCGTCGAGCAGCAGCACGTCCGGTTCGAGCGCGAGCGTCGTCGCCAGTTCCAGCGCACGCTTGCGTCCGTATGAAAGCTCGCTGGCTTTTGTCCGGGCCTTTTCGGCGAGACCAACGCTTTCAAGGAGCGCCATCGTCTCTTCGTCAAGGCGTTCCAGACACCGGTTGGACTTCCAGAAGGAGAAGGTTTCCCGCTCGCGGGCCTGCAGCGCCACGCGCACGTTTGCAAGGGCGCTGAGGTGCGGAAAGACCGACGAGATCTGGAAGGACCGGACGAGGCCAAGCCGGGCGATGTCGGCAGGCGCCATCTGTGTAATGTCGCGACCCTTAAAAAATATCTGACCGGAGCTTGGCGAAAGAAACTTGGTCAGCAGATTGAACAGCGTGCTTTTGCCGGCGCCGTTCGGTCCGATCAGCGCGTGGATGGTCCCCGGCCGAATCTGGATGTCGACATTATTGACGGCAATGAAACCGCCGAACGAGCGCGTCAAACTACGCGCCTCGATGATGGGTGCGTTCTCCGGCACGAGTCCTCCCTACCGGCTTGATTTTCTCCTCCGGTGGCCGGGTCGAAACCGGGCCACGTGCCTCATCTAGTAGAAGAGGCAATTTCAGAAAAACACATAAAGTCTAATAATGCAAGCTTGCGTGACGGCGAAAACTCTGCTTATCTTACTCAGGCATAAGGGTGCAGCGCACCATAACGCCGGTTCTTAATCAGAAACAAGTATGATAGCGCAAGTTTAACGTCGGCACTTGAGGAGGAGTTCCAGTGCCGCATCTGGGAGGATGGATTGATGAAGCATCTGCGAATTTTGCTGTCTTGCACGGCGGCTTTCGCCGCTATGGGAATGGGTGCCCAAGCACAGGAATCGCGGCCGATTCGGATCGGCGTCCTGACCGATGTCAGTGGCCAGTTCTCGCATGAGGCGGGCGAGGGGGCGATTGCTGCGGTGAAAATGGCCGTTGAAGATTTCGGCGGCAAAGTGCTCGACCGTCCGCTGGAAGTGGTCGTGGCCGACCACCAGAACAAACCTGAGGTCGCCGTCTCCACCGCTCGGGAGTGGTACGAGTCGCAAGGCGTGACGATGATCAACAATCTCATCAATTCTGGTATCGCGCTGGCTGTCACGCAGGTTGCCAAGGACGAAGACAAGATCGCGATCGTTAACGGATCCGGCTCGTCGCGTTTGACGAACGACGGCTGCACGCCAAACAGCATCCATTACTCGTACGATACCTACGCACTGGCCAATGGCACCGCGAACGAACTGATCCGGGAAGGCAAGAAGAACTGGTACTTCCTGACTGCCGATTATGCCTTCGGGCATGCGCTGGAGGCGGATGCAAGCCAGATCGTCAAAACCAACGGTGGCACTGTTTCGGGCGCGGTTCGCTATCCCATTGAGACCTCCGACCACAGCGCCTTCATGCTGCAGGCGCAGGCTTCGCCTGCGGATGTCGTTGCGATGGCAGGGTCCGGAACGACCTTCGTCAATGCCGTGAAATCCGCCGCCGAATTCGGTCTTGCATCCTCGGGCAAAGCCGTGGCCGGCCTGCTCGTGTGGGATACAGACGTCCATTCACTCGGGCTTGAAACCGCACAGGGCATGATCCTGACCAACGCCTTCTACTGGGATCGCGACGAAGAAACCCGTGCCTTCGCCAAGAAATTCGAGGCGCTTGTCGGCCGTCCGCCACATATGGGCGATGCGGGCGATTACTCCTCGACGATGCATTACCTTCAAGCGGTAAAGGCTGTCGGAACCACCGACACGAAGCAGGTGATGGCGAAGATGAAGGAAACACCGGTCAATGACTTCTTCGCCAAGGGCGGCAAAATCCGCGAGGACGGCCGCATGGTGCATGACATGTATGTCTATCAGGTCAAGACACCGGCTGAATCGAAGAGCGAATGGGACCTTCTGAAGCTTGTCACCACCATTCCAGGCGATCAGGCCTTCCGTCCTCTCTCCGAAAGCCAGTGCCCTCTGGTCAAAAAGTGACCCAAAGACGTGCCCGGCTCTCCTGCGCCGGGCACACCCAAGCATCGAACCCGGTTGCGATCGGCAGGAAGAGATGAGCAGTCATGACTGACATTAAGGTCGAGAAAACTGATGGCGTCGCCATCGTTACACTGAACAGGCCCAACCAACGCAATGCCGTGACCTATGCCATGTGGTGCGAGGTTGCCGAGCGGTTCCGCCAGTTCGACTCGGATCCGGATGTCCGCGCCATTCTGCTAACCGGGGCCGGCGCGGACTTTTCCGCCGGCGCCGATATCAACGAGTTCGATGCGGTAAGGGGCGGTGCGGAGGAAAGTACGCGTTACGAGGTCGCCGTCGACGCTGCGGGCGATGCCATCTATGACGTCTCGAAGCCGACGATCGCGGTGTTGCGCGGCTATTGCCTTGGTGGCGCCGCACATCTGGCCATGTCCTGCGATTTCCGCATTGCAGAACAAAGCGCCGTGTTTGGTATTCCTGCCGCCCGCTTGTCGATCGTCTATGGCGTCTCCGCGACACGCAAACTCTTTTCGCTCGTTGGTGTCACAGAGGCGAAAAGAATTCTCTATTCGGCTAACCGTTTTACCGCCAGTCAGGCGCTTGGCAACGGCTTCATCGACACGCTGGCGGATGATGCCACCGCGGCCGCCTTGGAGCGCGCCAATGCCATGGTCGCGAATGCACCCCTGACGATCAAGGGCGCGAAGTTCATCCTCAATGGCTGCGCCCGGGGCGCTCTCGACCGCGCCGAAGCTGAGAGGCTGATCGATCACGCAAGTTCCAGCGACGACTACGCCGAGGGACGCAAGGCCTTCGCCGAAAAACGGTCACCACGATTTACGGGCCGCTGAAGGCCTGTTTTCAACGAACCCATCAATCCGCTGCAAAGGCAGCATCTCATCCCAAGGAGACATTCAATGGAAACCAATCTCAAGGGCAAGGTAGCGCTCGTCACGGGCGGCGGCCGCGATGTCGGCGGCGATATCGCGAAAGCTCTTGCGGCCGAAGGCGCCATGATTGCGGTAAATTACGCCCGGTCGAAAGACGAGGCCCAAGCAGTTGTGCAGTCAATCGAGGCTGGCGGCGGCAAGGCGAAGGCGTATCAGGCGGATATCAGCGATAATGCTCAGGTCAAGACGATGGTCACCGCGATCAAGTCGGACTTCGGAACGATCGACATCCTCGTCAATAATGCTGGTTACGTCAAATACCAGCGCTTTGTGGATTCGACGCCGGACGAATGGAGAAAACAGATCGACGTGTGCCTCTATGGGGCGATCAATTGCTGCCACGAGGTTGCGCCAATGATGATCGCCCAGAACTCCGGCAGGATAATCAATCTCGTCGGCGACAGCTCCCGCATCGGCGAGGCCAATCTTGCTCTGGCGGCGGCGGCGCGTGGCGGCACGATCGCGCTCGGCAAGTCGCTTGCTCGGGAATTCGGTCGCAACAACATCACCGTCAACACCGTCTCGCTCGGCCTGATCGAGACCTCGCACTCCGATCCCGACTTCCTCGAAAAGAACCGCGAAAAGATCGTCAAGGCCTATCCGCTGCGGCGAATCGGCAAGCCTGACGACGTGGCGCCGATGGTGGCTTTCCTTGCCTCTGGCGCATCCTCCTGGGTAACCGGTCAGGTCATCAGCGTCAACGGCGGCTTTGCGATGGTCTAACCGGAGGAAGGGGAGGAACTGAAATGATACACTTCGAGCTCATTGCACCTGTCGGAGAGATTCTTCGGCGGAACGCTCGCCTGTACGCGGAGAAATTGGCATTCGAGGACAAGACGAGATCAGTCTCCTATGCGGAGCTTGACCGTGAAACGGAGGGCCTGGCGGCACGTCTGATCGCTCTTGGTCTACAGAAGGGTCAGGCGGTCGCGATCTATCTGCCGAATTCCGTCAATTGGGTCGTGGCATGCCTCGCCGTGGTTAGGGCCGGCGGCGTGGCGGTCCCGATCAGCATTGAATCGACGGAAGCCGAAACATGCTATCGCATCACCGATTCCGATTGCGTTGCCGTCATTACTCTACCGGACCTGCGCGCGGCGACCGAGTCCTTGCTGCGGCGGCTGGATCGGAGCGCCGTCCTCATCACGGCGAACGATAATGCCGTCTTCGATCTCGTGAACTCTGTCGACTTCGAAGACGATCAGGACGTCGACCGCCACGCCTATATCGTCTACACCTCCGGGACGACAGGCCAGCCAAAGGGCGTGCTGCTCTCGACGCGGTCGATGCTGTGGGTCACAAGTGCGTGCTGGGCTCCGATCGCTGGGATGAACAGTAACGATGTCGTCCTCAACACGCTGCCGCTCTACCATTCCTATGCCCTGAATATCGCGGTGCTGTCGATCATCGCGACCGGTGCCAGCGAATACATTATGGAAAAATTCTCCACAACGCAGGCGACAGAACTCCTCCGCACAGGCCGCTTCACGTTCATGCCCGGCGTGCCGACGGTCTTTCATTATTTCCTGTCGACCTGCCAGGCGAGCAATGAGAAGCTCCTCGACTCGGTCAGGGTTTGCGTGTCGGCCGGCGCGATCATGCCCGGAACCCTTAATCACGATTTCGAAGAGTTTTTCGGCGTGCCCTTGCTTGACGGCTATGGGATCACCGAAACATCGACAATGGTGACCATGAACTGGCCCGGCCGCTGGCGGGTCTCCGGATCGTGCGGTCTGCCGCTTCCGGGGCTCACGGTACGCCTCGTAGATCCAAACACCGGTCTCGATGTACCGGTCGGCATAGAGGGTGAGCTGATCTGCAAAGGGCCCAACCTGATGCAAGGTTATCACAACAAGCCGCTCGAAACGCAGAAGGCTGTGGTGAACGGTTGGTATCATACGGGTGATCTTGCCAGGAGCGATGAGAACGGCTTTCTGACGATCACCGGCCGGCTCAAGGAACTCATCATCCGCGGCGGCCAGAATATTGCCCCCGCAGAGGTCGAGGAAACAATCCTCCTTCACGACGCGATCATGGATTGCGCAGTGATTGGAATGCCTCACACCATGCTCGGGGAGGTTCCCGTCGCCTGCGTGGTGCTGAGGTCGGCGGACCTCTTCGACCAGAACACCCTGCTGCGCCACTGCAAGGAACGCCTGTCCGCCTACAAGGTGCCCGACCGCGTGTATGTCGTCAACGAAATTCCCCGCACCGGCTCCGGCAAGATCCTGAGGATCAAACTCAGGGAAAGCCTGCCCGGCGCATGATGCAGTACCATAGGAGATGCCCATGAACCCGTTTGTTTTCAGCACGACCAGCCAGATCGTGTTCCGGCCCGGCGCTTCAGCGGAAATCGGTGGTCTCGTCAAGCCGAAGCTCGGGAACCGGGTCCTGTTCGTCACCGACCCTGGGTTGCGCAAGCTCGGTCTTTGTGATCCGGCGCTGACGTCGCTTTCTAAGGCCGGCATCGAGACGACCGTTTTTGATAGTGTCGAGGCGGATCCGTCGCTTGCGACTGTGCTTGCAGCCAGCCATGCTGCGAAATCCGCCAGCGTGACGGGTGTTATCGGCTTTGGAGGCGGCTCGTCACTCGACGTTGCTAAGGTTGCAGCATTGCTCAGCGGATCCGGCGAGGACATCGAAGGCGCCTGGGGCGTCGGCAATGCCAAAGGGCCGCGGCTGCCACTTGTTCTCGTGCCGACGACTGCGGGGACTGGCTCGGAAGTCACCCCTGTGTCGATCGTCACCGTCCAGGGCGACGAAAAGCGGGGTGTATCCTCGCCGATCATCCTTCCCGACATTGCCATCCTCGATGCCGATCTGACCGTCGGTCTGCCGGCGCACATCACGGCTGCAACGGGGATCGACGCCATGGTGCATGCCATTGAGGCCTATGCGTCCAGGAACGCCAACAATAATCCGCTGTCGAAGATGCTTGCCCGTCAGGCGCTTCAATTGCTCGGCGCAAACATCGAGAAAGCGGTTTTCGATGGCAAGGATCGTGACGCCAGAGGTGCCATGCTGCTTGGCTCGATGCTGGCCGGCCAGGCATTCGCCAACTCGCCCGTGGCGGCCGTCCATGCGCTTGCCTATCCGATTGGTGGGACTTTTCATATCCCGCATGGGCTCTCCAACGCGCTCGTGCTGCCACACGTCCTGCGCTTTAACGCACCCGAGGCTGCGTCCCTCTATGCGGACATCGCAGCGGACGTCTTCCCCGATCTCGCGTCGGAACAAAGCACCCAAAGCCGCTGCGCCGCTTTCATCGAGCGGCTTGCCGATCTTTCCTCGAAGCTGGGATTGCAGCCTCGCTTGCGCGATGTCGGTATCGGTGAGGAGCACCTCGCCGCCATGGCGCGCGATGCGATGAAGCAGACGCGGCTTCTCGTCAACAATCCGCGTGACGTCAATGAGGCGGATGCGCTTTCGATCTATAAGGCGGCATGGTGATGGCAGAACGCGCAGCGCCCGCAAGCAGGTCCTCCTACAAGGTCTTTCGCACCATCGCGACGCGCTGGTCCGACAATGACACCTACGGTCACATGAACAATGTCGTCCACTACAGTTTGTTCGACACGGCCGTGAACAGCTTCCTGATCGAAAACGGCGCCTTGAATATCAAAGACGACGCGCATGTCTTTCTCGTGGTCGAAACGGGTTGCCGGTATCACGCTGAGATGACGTTTCCCGATATGGTTACCGCCGGAATTCGCGTTTCGAGACTAGGCAGCTCATCGGTTCGCTACGAGATCGGACTGTTTCGAAACGACGAAGACACGGCGTCTGCGGAAGGCTTTTTCGTCCACGTCAATGTAGACCGCATCTCGCGTAGGCCGAGCCCGTTCGGCGACGCGGCCCGTCGGCTGCTGGAACCGCTCGTCGTCTGAGCAAGAACAAATTTCACGAAAGGACAGTCAAAATGGCAGCACTCAAACTCAAGGATCCATCCCTTCTGCGCGGCCAATGTTTCATTGCGGGCGAGTGGCTGGACGCTGATGACGGCCAGGCGATTGATGTCGACAATCCGGCAGACGGCACGACGATCGCTACCGTTCCGAAGATGGGCCGCACCGAGACCAGACGAGCCATCGCGGCGGCGGAGGCGGCATTGCCGGCCTGGCGCGCACTGACCGGCAAGGAGCGGGCGGCGATCCTGCGCAAATGGTTCGAGCTCCTGATGGAGAACCAGGACGACCTCGCCTCCATCATGACCGCAGAGCAGGGCAAGCCTTTTCCGGAAGCCAAAGGCGAAATTGTCTATGCCGCGTCTTATATCGAATGGTTCGGCGAAGAAGCAAAGCGCGTCTATGGCGACACTATTCCGGCTCCGACCGCGGACAAACGTATCGTCGTCATCAAACAGCCGATCGGGGTGTGCGCAGCGATCACGCCATGGAATTTTCCGGCTGCAATGATCACCCGGAAAGTCGGACCAGCGCTCGCCGCGGGCTGCACGATGGTGATAAAGCCGGCGAGCCAGACGCCATTGTCGGCGCTAGCCCTGTGCGTGCTGGCCGATCGGGCCGGCGTGCCGAAGGGCGTGTTGTCGTGCGTGACCGGATCGGCCTCGGACATCGGCGCTGAGTTGACCTCAAATCCCACCGTTCGAAAGCTGAGCTTCACCGGTTCGACGGAGATCGGCAAGGCCCTGATGGCGCAATGCGCGCAGACGGTCAAACGGACGTCAATGGAGCTTGGGGGCAACGCGCCGTTCATCGTCTTCGACGATGCCGATGTCGAAGCGGCGGTCAAGGGTGCGATTGCTTCAAAATATCGAAATGCCGGTCAGACCTGCGTGTGCGCCAACCGCTTTCTGGTCCAGTCAGGAATTCATGACGCTTTCGTCAAGCGGTTGGCAGAAGTAGTGTCCGGCCTCAAAGTCGGGAGCGGTTTTGATGAAGATGTCCAGATCGGTCCACTGATCGACGACAAGGCCGTCGCGAAAGTCGAGGAGTTGGTCTCGGATGCCGTCGGCCGTGGCGGCCGTGTCGTGGCAGGAGGACGCCGCCACGCCCTCGGCCACCGCTTTTTCGAAGCAACGGTCCTTGCCGATGTATCGCCCGATGCTCAGATCTTCGCTGAAGAAATCTTCGGGCCTGTTGCGCCCGTCTTCCGTTTCGACACCGAGGAGGAGGCGATCCGCCTCGCCAACAACACCCAGTTCGGGCTGGCCGCCTATTTTTATGGCCGTGACATCGCGCGCGTCTGGCGCGTCGCCGAGGCGCTCGAATACGGCATCGTCGGCATCAACGAGGGTCTAATCTCGACCGAGGTCGCTCCTTTCGGTGGCGTGAAGGAAAGCGGCAACGGTCGCGAGGGATCGAAGTACGGCATGGATGATTATCTAGAGATCAAATATATGTGCATGGGGATTTCATGATGGTCAATCTGGTCCTCATTGGCCCCCCGGGAGCCGGGAAAGGGACGCAGGCCGAGCGTCTCGTGCGGGACTACGGGCTTTTGCATATCTCCACCGGAGATCTGCTGCGCGAGGCGATCAGAGCAGAGACATCGCTCGGGCTTGCGGCCAAGGCGGCAGTCGATAGCGGGACACTCGTCCCGGATGAGGTCGTAGTCGACCTGGTTGAACAACGTTTGTCTGACAGAAAACCGGAACAAGGATTTATCCTGGACGGCTTTCCGCGAACGGTTGCGCAGGCCGAGGCGCTAGAGCGCCTGCTTTACAGCCTAAACAGGCCGCTCGATCACGTCGTCATATTCGATATCGCGATCGACCTCCTCGAAGCGCGGATTGCGAAGAGAGCCGAACAGTCGCGCGCCGTCGGCGCTCAAACACGCTCCGACGATAACGCCGAGGTGTTGAAGAAAAGAGTCGAAGAGTTTGCTCGCGCTACGGCGGCGTTGTCGCCGTTCTACGAACATCGCCGGTTGCTTCGTCGTGTTGACGCTGCGGCCGGCATTGACAACGTCGCCGCCCAAATCGGCGCTTTGCTGGAGCGGTGAATTAAGTCTGGTGGTGAACTTCTGACCAATATTGATGGGAGGTCGCTAGTGACCCGGCAGGATTTTTGTGAGAACGATGTGGTGGTCCCGACGGTCGCGCTTGTGACAGACGAACCGGCCAGAATCCTGCGCTATGCGCGCGATTCTTTTCTTGCCGGTGTCCCAGTTGCCTTGGTTACGCTGGTTGAGGTTCGCGGCGGCGCGGCGCGCGCGGTTGGAGCACAGATGGCAGTGCGAGGAGACGGCCGATACTGCGGCTTTGTCTCCGGTGGCTGTACCGAAGCAGCCATTGCCGCGGAAGCTGTCGAGGCTCTGCGCAATGGGCGTGATCGATTCCTGCGGCTTGGAGAAGGTTCGCCATTCTTCGATATCGTGCTTCCTTGCGGGGGAGGGATCAACCTCTCAATTCACATCCTCAAAAATGCAGATCCGGTGGGCCAGGTTTTGTCACATCTGGCCTCCCGACGCCCCGCTAGTCTTCGGTATACGCCTGGATCAGAATCAATTGAGTTCGGTGGAGAGGGCAGCCGGAACCAAATCGGCTGGTTCGACGGAACTTTCATTACGCGCTACCAGCCGGTCATCCGCCTCCTTCTTTGCGGACGATCGGTCGAACTGGCAACAACCGCCGCTGTGGCGACGGCGGCCGGCTATCAGGTCGAGCAGATGGACCCGACCATCGAAAGTAATGCGTTCGCTTCTAAGATTGACATGTTTTCCGCAGTTGCGTTGCTGTTCCACGACCTTGACCGGGAGTTGCCATTGCTCCAGGGCGCGTTGTCCTCCGATACATTTTACATCGGCGCTCTGGGAAGCAGGCGGACCCACGAGAAACGGATCGCCTTGCTTCGCAAGCATGGCTTTGATGACGCGGATATCGCCAGGATCAAAGCGCCGATAGGCATCTTCGACAAGGCCAGAGATGCTTCATCGATAGCGCTTTCTGTAATTGCCGACATCGCAGCGACCAGAACTTTGGCTCAACAGGGATGGGCGGAAGGATAGATGTTCGACTCCGTGGCCCCGGCTATGATTGGTTCCGAGCTGTGTCAGAAGCATCGCGCATTGTCGGAATAGTTCGGGCGGCGTCGCGAACACACGAGAGATCGATCAGATTACGCTTTCAGTATTCCGCCAGCGGCGCGTATCGCCTCGGGCGTGTCCACGTCCAGCAATGCAGCTTCCCCGATCTCTACGGAAACGATTGGCAGGCTGGACGTTTCTATAATCTGACGAGCTCCAACATCGCCTTCGAGGTGCGCCACCGCCTGGAACAGCGATTTTGGAAGTATAACGGGATTTCCCGGCTTGCCGTCTCCCGTCGCGCGGACGACCACTTCGCCATCGGCGATACTGAAAGCCGCAATAAGCTGATCCAGATCGTCGCTTGTCAACCCAGGCATATCGGCGAGCATGACCAACACCGCATCTGCTCCTAGAGCATTGCAGCGTATAACCCCTGAAGCAAGTGATGTTGCCATCCCTTGCTCGTGTATCGGGTTTTCGACACACTCGACAGCCAAGCCATCGAGCGCACCTTCAATTTCAAGTCGGCGATGGCCTGTGACAACGATCACAGTATCGGCAGTCGAACCGAGCGCCACCTGGGCGGAACGTCGTACGAGAGCAGTGCCGTTAAATTCCGCAAGCAACTTGGACGCACCTGCCTTTCCTATTCGACTGGAACGTCCCGCCGCAAGCAAGATAACGAAAACACGGGGATCGAGAAGGCGCTCTTTGGGTCGCTGATCATTGTCTTCTCTGTTAGACATTGTTTCTCCTACCATATCCGTGCGCGCTACCCGTCAGCCTCTGTGCGTCCGGCGCTCCTTGAGCCTGCAATACCCTATGATTGAGATCAATGGCCGGATTCAATGTTAAGAGGACGCCGTCGCTTTGTCGCAAAGGAATTGTTCGATCTGTCAGGCGACCTCGTCGGCTTCGGTGATCGGAACGCGGCGTTCAACCTGTCGACCGGTCGTGGCGATGAGTTTGCGTATGGCGGACGGCCCTATCCGAGCGACAGACCGAAGCCCTCTGTCCCACGGGACATGTTCACGCCCGATCTTCGTATTGATGCCCTGAAGGTGCAAAAGCAGAAATTCACTGATTTGCGTTTGCAAGCCAGAGGTCGGAGGTTCGGAATTGGTTCAACTGCAAAACGTTGGCTGAAAGGAGGCTCGCGCGGCACGCGGCTTTGCGGAGCGTGTCAGGATTGGCACCAGTCCTCATCCGCGGATTGGAGGCGCGTCCAAGTGTACGCCGCAGTGACGCGATATCCGATAGATTCTGCGGTGCAGACCTCGAGCGAAAAGAGGAATCGTCAGGTGATGCGCCGGATGCTGTCGGCGATTTCCTTGGGCTCGAATACTTTCTTCCAGTCGTCCCTCATCAGAGCAGGAATGCCAAATTCGATCGCCTTGTTGCACGCGTCTGAGAAGACACCAGGCGTTTCCTCGAAAATCACCGCGCCTAGGACGTTCAGGTGGCCGAGCAGGAAATCCCGAGCCGCTTCCTTCGGGACTCCCCGTGCGACGCATTCGTCCATGGCCTGGCGCATGACGACAAGGAGCGAAGCGCAGACCGTTTCCGACAGGCCGGGTTCGAGCAAGGCGATTTGTTCAACCGTGACCCGGTGCGATCGCATGACAGGTGCCCAGATCACTTTGGCCACCTCTTCCCCAAGAGCATAATGTTCTTCGGGGCCTTGCATCAGCGCGGAGACTATGTGCTGCTTGGCCGCCATTCCTCCGAAGAAATCGCGCTTCGCGTGCGGGTCCGTCTCGTCGTTGAAGATCGGAGGATGGCATGGATGGGTCACGAAGTACGTGAGGTCCGGACGATCCGGCAGGTGTCCGGCCGCCGGAGCCGCGGCATCGAGCGCAATCACCATCGTGCCCGGTCGGAGTTTCGGCTCAATGCTCGAGGCCACTTTGCCTATTGCCGTGTCCGGGACGGCCAATATGACCACGTCGACGCCCTCAAGCGCCTGATGGACATCAACGGCGCGGATGCCAAGTTCTTTCTCGAGGCGAGTTTTGCCGCTGGCGCCCACTTCAACGTGGCGGACGTCGAACCGCGAGCCCTTGAGATTTTTCGTCAGCCGGCATCCCATTTTTCCACCAGCCCCGAACAGTGCAACTGAAGTCATGATCTCACCTCATTGAATGATATGACGTTATACCTTTTCCAAGACTAAAACAGCAAGTTGTTGACACCGATCCGACCGCATTGGTGCTCTTCGCACTTTGTCAGCGCCGGCTTTCAGCTTTCTGTTTTCAGGGCGTGCTTAACGCGAAGGATGGTGATCGCAACGGCTCCCACAACCACCGGAACAGCAACAAGCATGATCACGGGATTGATGTGGAAGCCAGCATGGCCCGCCGTCTCATATAAAAACTTGAGCAAGCTCAGCAGATAGTAGCTGATCGCGATGATCGAAAAGCCTTCGACCGCGCGCTGGATTTTGACCTGCGTCGCAGCTCGATCAGCCATTGCCTGGATCTGTGTAGCGTTCTGGAACTCGATCTCGACCTGAATTCGGGTTTGCAGGAGGTCGAGCAGGTGCATCGTCGCTCTTGACAGGTGCTCGAGCCGCAAGACTGTCGCCTCGCAGGTGCGAACCGCCGGCTTGAATCGCCGCTCGACGAAAGTGCCAAAGCGTTGGAAACCAGGGACATGGGTTTCCCGCAGAAGCGCGATCCTCTCTTCAACGATTTTGGCGTAGGCCGCGGTTGCCCCAAACCTGTTTCTGGTTTCAGCGGTGGCCGAGATGATATGCGACGAAAGAACCGTGATCTCGTCGAGCAGTTGCTTGTGCTGATGTGCAGGAGTACGCAAGTTGCGATTGGTCAGATGAACGAGTTCCGCATCGTATCCGCCGAGAATGGGGGCGAGACGTCGCGCCTCCGGCAATCCGAGCAGCGCCATTGATCTGTAGGTTTCGATCTCAAAGATACGACGCACCATGCGCCCCAGGCGATGTGCATTGAGGTCCTTGTTAAACAGGATGATCCTGCTTGAATTATCTCCTCGCACCCGAAAATCGGAACAGACTTGTGCCGAGCCACCGCCGATCGAGGACGCAGCGGTATCGCCGAAACCGAAGGTTTTCAAAACCGGTCCCAGCTCGTCAGGAGAGTTCCCGAGGGCAAGGATACTTACGTGGCAAATAAGCCGAGGAGAGTTCAATCCTGCGAGCCGCGCAAGATCACTTTCCGTGAGATCGGATTCGGGCCAACGCTCGGGGTCTGAGTCCAACTTCCGTAGGCGTGTGACCGTCACGAATTCAGTATGCCGTTCGACCCTGACTGAAATCTCGCCATCGACTTCAAGGGTATCGTGAAACTCCTCGATCGCCCCATCCAAAGGCATGAATGCAACGTGCTCGACGATCGCCGGACCGATGAAATATATCGATGGCCGAGCGTGAAGCTCGGAGTTGAAGTCGGCTGTCTCCGGTTTAAAAGTAGCGGAGCTGCAAACATCTTGTGTGGAAGCGGACGTCGTCGCCGAAACTGCTTCTTCTGCCCAACTTAAAGTCACGTCTATTTCCCCATCCCATCAATACACGAAACGGCGAACCTATATGAACCGGACGGAATCAACTTGAAAACCCCGCTGGTGCAAAGAATCCACCAGCCCGGCGTGCTCGAAGAGCTGCTGAACATCCAGCCGCTAAGAAACTTCCGTTCGACCGTGGCGCCAGCTGTACCTCGGACGATATCCAAGAACGTCTTTGGCCAACTGGCTTGAAACAAGGCTGCCATGCTCTGCGATTTGTCCTTGGATCGGAACATCGGGATAGTAAGTGGCCACGAGGGCACGTGTTGGTCGCGCCATCACGGTATCATCTGCTGCGATCACGAAATGATGGAACCCGCTGAGGTCTGAGTTCAATGCAAGCGAAATAGCCTGAGCACAGTCTCGGCTGTCAACGTAAGACCACAGGTTCCATTTCTGAAGGTCTGGATTCTGTTCTGTAGCCTTGAACTCTTTGTATTGGTGGGGTTCTTTCACCCAGGAAAACCGCAGACCAATCATCTTGAGAGAAGGATCCCAACGGCAGAACTCGGCTGCGACGGCTTCGTCCACAAGTTTGGAAAGAGCGTAACTACTTTCCGGCTTTGATTTGACGCTATCGTCGACCGGGAAGTAGGGAGGTGGCTCGGTAAAAGGAATGCCGAGCAGGGTCTCGCTGCTTGCAAAAATAATGTTTTTGACGCCTGCGATCTTTGCCGCTTGGAAAACATTGTAACTGATGGCGGTATTTGTGTGAAATATGTGTGTGCTCGGAGCGACGCTCGCGCCCACAATCGCAGCAAGATGAACAATCGCATCAATCTTCGGTTCGAGATCAACGACCGCGTCCAAAACCTGGCCGTAATCCCGCATATCAACGCGAGCGAATGGCCATCTGGTGTCCGACGATGGTACCTCATCAATCCCGATAACCTGATGCCCCTCTTCAAGGAGGCGCTCAATCGCGGCCCGTCCGACTCTTCCACTGCTTCCAGTTACGAGAATTTTCATGAGACAATCTCCTATCGTGGCTGGCTCAACAGTAGGACGCCAAGGCGAAGCGTCGCAACTCAAGCGCCGTCATGTTAACATTCGAGGACATCGGCGAGCTCCGCCAGATCCTTGACAGCTATGTCGCACTCGTCGTCGGCCACTAGATCAGTCGTCTGATCCGGCCCATGTTCGGTCGGCCTGCGGACAAAAACGGTTTTCATTCCGCACCCTCGCGCAGCTTCAAGGTCGTCGTTATGCGCGGCGACCATGGCGGTCTCCTCGATTGATAGGCCGGCACTCTCCGCCGACCTGAAATAGACTTCGGGGCGTGGCTTGTAGTTCTTCGCCGTCTCCGCACCCAGAATGACATCCCAATGCAATTCGGCAAATTTAGAGAGCCACAGCATACCCGCTACGTGTCCGTTCGAGATTGTACCGACGGCGAATTTCCGCTTGAGGCGGTCGATCGCCGCGACCGAGTCCGGCCAGGGGGCGAGTCTTTCCCAGGCCTTGTTGAGATCATTGAGGCCCTGCGCTGTAAACCGTGTCGCATCGACGCCGCTGTAGGCCAGAGTCACCTTCAGATTCTCCAGATTCAAGACGTCAAGGGGCACCCAGGAGCGCTCACCCGTACGCACTCGTTCCATCGCCGGCTGGTACAGCGAGCGCCAATCGCTCGCGAACTTGTACGGATCGAGTACGATGCCTTGGGAGGAAAAGACCTTGTCGACATGACGGGCCACACTGCCTCGCCAGTCGACGACGGTGCCGAACACGTCGAAACCGAGAAGCTTTACGTCCTTGAAATCTGGCATCTCAAAATCTCCTTGTGTGTGGCCGGACGCTTCCGTCCGGCCATTCATTTCAGACAGTCTTGGGTTTCACGAACATCAGCGCGATCAGCGCGGTGGCCGCCCAGACGGCGGCTACGAGGTAGATGCCCGCATCCGGACTTCCGGTCAGGGTTGTCAGGTAGCCGATGATGAAGGGCGCGACGAACCCAGCGGTAAGGCCGATGCTGTTCACGAACGCGATACCTGTTGCGGCTGCCTTGCCCTTGAGGATCGCGGTCGGGAGCGTCCAGAAGACGGGTAGCGATGCCATCACACCGCTGATCGCCATGCTCATGCCGAGGACAACCATGACGATGTTCGCCTTGAAGATGGTGCTGACGATGAAGCCAGCGATGCCGAGCACGCAGCTACCGAACAGGTGCCAGCGCCGTTCGCCGACGTGGTCCGAATGGCGGTTGACGATCAACATCACAACGACCGCGGCGCCATAAGGTACCGCTGATAGGATGCCGAGTTGAATGGTATCGGTCACGCCAGCGTTTCGGATGAGCGAGGGCATGTAGAAGAAGACGCCCGTCTGGGACAGAACGATACCGAACAATATCCCAGCCAAGAGCAGTACGCCCTTGTCGGAGAAGATTGCCTTAAAGTTGATATCGTGCTTGCGCGTGTCTTCGGCGTCGAGATTGCCGCGTAGCGTCTTCTTTTCGGACGTCGAGAGCCAGGAAGCCTCTTCGATGCTGTTGGTCAGCCATTTAAAGACCACGATTGCCATCAGCACCGCAGGAAGGCCTTCCAAAAGGAACATCCACTGCCATCCCGACATGCCCCAAGCTCCATGCGTTCCCGCGATGATGAAGGCGGAAACTGGAGCACCCAGGACGCCTGCGAATGGAGCGGCGAGATAGAGAAGTGACGTGATGCGCGCCCGGCGATGCGCGGGATACCAATTGAGCAGATAGAAAATCACGCCCGGAAAGAGGCCAGCTTCGCCGACGCCGAGCAGGATTCGTAAGACGTAGAATGACGCTTCCGAGTACACGAAGAGCATCGCCATCGAGATGCAGCCCCAGGTGAATAGGATTCGCGCGAGCCACCGTCTCGCTCCGAAGCGATGAAGCATGAGGTTGCTTGGCACTTCCGCAAGAGCGTAGCCAATAAAGAACAGGCCGGCGCCCAGGCCATACACCGCTTCGCTGAAATTCAGCTCGGCATTCATCGGGACCTTCGCGAAGCTGATGTTGATGCGGTCGAGATATGAGATCGTGTAGCAGGCGAGCAGAATTGGCAGCAGCCTCAGCGTCACCTTCTTATACAAGCTGTCCTCGGCGTCCTCGCTTACTTTTACAATGCCGGATATCGGCGGGTTGTCTGCCCGTTCCATCATGCGTCCTCCTCTTGGTGTTTCGGTTTTAGTGCCGCCCCTCCAGCCGGTCACTTCGACGGATCGATTAGGGCACTCCTCTGCTCCTCCGTAAGCGGTCGGATTTCGTGGTTGTGCAGCAGCAAGAAGAGCTTGGCGGTTTCCTCAAGCTCCTCCGTTGCGTATTGGGCCTCGGTGAGTGTCTTCCCTGCGACGACCGGGCCATGGTTTGCCATCAGCACTGCATGATGATCCGCGGCGGCGGCTCCCACCGCCGCCGCCAGGGCTTGGTCTCCGGGAGGAAAGTACGGCACGAGCGGCAGGGTGCCGACGCGCATCACGTAGTAGGCGGTCAATGGGGGCAGGACGTCTCGGTGATCGACCTTTTTGAGAATGCTGGCGGCCACCGAATAGGTTGAATGCAAGTGCACGACAGCGCGTCGCCCATCCTTGCCGCAGTACATGCACTGGTGAAGGAACGCCTCCTTCGTCGGCCTGTCCCCGCTCTCGTGAATGCCGTCCGCGGAGAACAGGGAGAGTCTTGCGGGGTCGAGGCCGCCAAGCGACGCGTTGGTTGGTGTCATGAGCATGCGACCATCTGAGAGTCGGACGCTGATGTTGCCGGTCGACCCAGCTGTCAGACCACGGTCAAAGAGAGATTTGCCAACGTCGACGATCTCGTCTCGAACCTTCGTTTCCTCGGATATCGTCGCGGTCATCAGAGACGATCCCATGCATCGATGAAGAAACGCGGGCCACCGAAGTTGCCGGACTTGAGTGCTAGCGAAAGTTGCCGTCCATTGCTGGTCGCGCCGACCCAAGGAACGCCGGGAGCGATCTCGTTTCCAATAGCAAGTTGGTCGACGCCAAGCGACTTCACGACTGCGCCCGAGGTTTCGCCGCCGGCGACGATCAGCTCGTTCACTCCGTTCTCGACAAGCTTGCGTGCGATTGCCGACAGGGCTTTCTCGACGAGGTCGCCGGCCTCCGAGACACCCATCCTGCTCTGGTTCGCCTTCACCTCGTCTGGCTTAGCGGTGGCGTAGAACAGGAGCGGTTTCCGGCCGAGCCGTCCGGACGACCACTCGATAGCCTCCCGGACGACATCTCCTCCTTCAGCGAGCCTTGCAACGTCGATGCGGAAACCTTCATGATCGGCCAGCATTGCCGCAACCTGATCGTTGGTGGTGACGGAGCAACTCCCGGAAATAACCGCGCGATGTCCCTCCCTGCCGAGCGAGAGAGGAACTTCCGGGCTGGCCTGGTCACGAACGAGATAATGAGTCAGCCCGTAGGCGAGACCGGATGCTCCGGTGAACAGCTTAAGATCCTTGAACCCTATTGCGATCTCGATGAGGTCCCCGTCGGTTATCGCGTCAACGACAGCGATCTGGGGCGTACCCTTGTCCGCTGTGGCAAGCCATTTGCTGATCGCGGATGCCCCAAGCTTCACGGTGTCATAGTAGCAGCAAGAGATCTCGGCGTTGGACTGCGGGCCGAGGACCCTCAGCAGGTTTGCGTCCGTCATCGGCGTCAGCGGATGATTGCGCATTCCGGACTCGCTTAGGGGGACGTCGCCGACGAACAGATTGCCCTTGTAGATCGTACGAGCGTTCGCCGGAAACGCCGGGCAGGCGATGGTCAAGGTTTCGCCAATCTCCGCCAGCATCGCATCCGTAACCGGCCCGATGTTGCCTTCGGCCGTGGAATCGAAGGTCGAGCAGTACTTGAAGAAGAATTTCTCCGCTCCTCGCGCCCGAAGCCACCGGACAGCCGAGAGCGATTCCTCGACCGCCGCTTGCGTGGCGATGGTCCTCGTCTTTAGCGCGACCACAATGGCATCGGCGTCGATCTGCCGGTCGCCATCGGGAACGCCAATGACGACCGTGGCTTTCAGCCCGCCCCGTGCGAAGATGTTGGCGACGTCCGTCGCGCCCGTGAAGTCGTCTGCCACGCAGCCGACGAGCAGCTTTCCAGAGATTGCCATGGATCACCTCATGATGAAGGGGTTGGCAACGTTCTCGGCTGTCGAGATCATCACGCTCTTCGTCTGCATGTACTGCTGGATCGACGCCATGCCGTTCTCGCGTCCGATGCCGGAGTGCTTGTAACCTCCGAGCGGCGACATGTAGCTGATCACTCGGTAAGTATTGACCCAGACGGTGCCAGCCTGGATGGCGGCCGATACCTTCAGGATGCGGCGCATGTCCTGCGTCCAGAAACCGGCGGCAAGCCCGTAGTTCGTGTCGTTCGCGATATGCACGGCTTCCTCGTCCGTATCAAACGGGATGACCGAGAGCACGGGACCGAAGACTTCCTCCTGCGCGATCCGCATGTCGTTGCGGACGCCAGAGAAGATGGTTGGCTCGACGAACCATCCGTTGGAAAGTTCGGGATTGCTCGGTCTGCCGCCACCGAGAACGCATTCCGCGCCTTCGTTCTTAGCGATATCGATGTATCCGAGGATCTTTTCGAGCTGCGGCGGCGTCGTTACCGGACCGACTTGCGTGTGCGTCGAAAGGGGATCACCCATGCGCGCCGTCTTAGCGAGATTGACGATCTTCTCCAGGAACTGGTCGTGGATGCTGCGCTGGACGAGAAGGCGGGAACCGGCGATGCAAGTCTGGCCGGTTGCAGCGAAGATGCCCGAGATGACACCGTTCACCGCGTTGTCGATCTCAGCGTCATCAAAGACGATGTGGGGGCTCTTGCCGCCGAGCTCGAGCGTGACCTTCTTGAAGTTGCGAGCTGCGAGTTCGCCGATCTTGCGTCCGGTGCCTTCGCTGCCCGTGAAGGCGATCTTGGCGGCGTGTTTGTGCGTGGTCAGCGTCTCGCCGACATCCGCACCGAAGCCAGTGAGGACGTTGAAGACGCCCGCTGGAAAGCCTGCCTGTTCCACAAGCTTGGCGAATTCCAATGTGGAGGCGGAGGTGAACTCGGACGGCTTTGCGACAAAAGTATTCCCGGCAGCGAGCGCCGGCGCCAGCTTGTAGGCAAGCAGCAGAAGGGGGGAGTTCCACGGCGTGATGCCCACGCACACGCCGAGCGGTTCATTCCGAGTGAAGTTGAAAGTCTCCGGCTTGTCGATTGGGATGACCGCGCCTTCGATCTTGTCGGCGAGACCGCCGAAATAGTAGTACCACTGAGGAATGTACTTGAGTTGGAACAGCATCTCGTTGATGAGCTTGCCGTTATCAGTGACCTCAATCCGAGCGAGATGCTCGGCGTTCTCTGCAATGAGGTCACCAAGGCGTCGAAGAAGATGACCGCGTGCGCTGGCGGTGAGCTTCGGCCATGGGCCGCTGGTGAAGGCCCGGTACGCAGCCTCGATCGCGCGTTCGGCGTCTTCCTTGCCGCCCTTCGGGATCGCTGCCCAGACCTTGCCGTTGAAGGGGTTCTTCGTCTCGAACGTCTCGCCGCTGGCAGCGTCCTCCCAGCGGCCGTCGATGAACATCTTGTATGTCTGCATTGTCTTTCTCTCTTCTAGCATCCGAGCTGTCGAGCAAGGTCTTCGAGATCGTCGGCGACGTAGTCCCAGTCCTGCTCGGCCGTCAGGTCGGTTGTCTGACCCTCGCCGTATTCGGTGGGTCTTGCGATGAATGCGGTTCGGAGACCTAGGCTGCGCGCGGCGGCCAGGTCGTAGTTGTGCGCGGCGCACATCATGACGGCGTCCGGCTCCAGATAGAGGAGCTTGCAGACACCGAGATAGGTCTCGGGATCGGGCTTGTAGTGTTGGAATAACTCGCAGGAGAACACGTTGTCCCAAGGGAGGTCTGCGTGCTTCGCCATGTTGACCAGGATGGCGACATTGGCGTTCGACAGGGGGCCAATAATGAACTTCGTCTTCAGCCTGTGCAGGCCGCGCGAGGCGTCCGGCCAGCCTTCCAGACGATGCCAGACCCTGTTGATATGCATCATCCGGTCGTGATCAAACTCGGGGAGTGCCATCTCATCGAAAACTGCCTTAAGTGCGTCGAAATGCAGTTCGTCGAGGTTCGTCCACGGCAGCTCGCCGCTGCGCACGCGCGCCTTCTGCGGATTGTAGCGATCACGCCAGCGGTCGACGAGATCGGCCCAATCGACGTTCATATCCTGGGCGTTTCCCCATGCCGTAAGATCGCGAATGATTGAGCCGCGCCAGTCGACGACCGTGCCGAAAGTGTCAAAGACAATCGCCTTGATACCGGACATCACAATTGTTCCTTCTTTCCTGACGACATCCGTTCGAACGTCTCGACGATCTTATCGGTGACCCAGTCGCGAACGGTCTCATCGAAGCTGAGAAAGTGCGGCGTCTTCAGGTGGAAGTCGAAATCAGCCTTTGAGCCGTAAACTTCATAGAGGTAGATCCGCTCCGGTCGCTTTGGGTCGCGGCAGACGTCGAACACTTCGCAATTCTGTTCGTCACGGAGCGATTTGGCGGCGTTCTCGATTATCGCCGCGTGGAAGCGCTCTGCGAACTCGCTCAGGACGATGAATTCGACGACGACGACGTATCCGGTGCAAGCGGCCGCGCTCATGCGACTTCCTTTCGGACAGCGCCGAGCGCGCCGATGACGCTGCGGGTCATGTCCGCGCAGTTGGCTCCGCCGCCGTATTCCATCGGAACCGCGGTTTTCGTGGAGAGGGTGTGCTCGACCGCAGCCTCGATAAGACGCGCGGCATCAGCAAGTTTCGGCTCGCAATGCTTCACCGCCAGCCAGTCTAGCATCATTGCTCCCGACAGGATCATGGCGCTGGGGTTGGCGACGCCTTTCCCGGCTATGTCGGGCGCCGTTCCGTGAGCGGGCTGGAACAGTCCGTAGTGCTCGCCGATGTCGGCGGAGGCGGCCATTCCCATGCCGCCGATCAGTCCAGCTGCGAGGTCCGACAGAATGTCACCGAACATGTTCTCAGTCACAAGAACGTCGAGGGCCCAGGGCTTCTTCACCATGTTAAGCGCAAGCGCATCGACGTAAGCGTAGTCCTTCTGGACGTCCGGATGCTTCTCTGCCACTTCGTCGAAAATCTTCCTGAAGAAGGCCATCGAGCTGAAGACGTTGGCCTTGTCCACGCAGGTAACAATACCGGGCCTCCCACGGCTCTTGCGCTGCGCGGCGAGCTGGAAGGCGAATTCGGTGACCCGCTCGGTACCGGCGCGGGTGATCTGCATCGTGTCGTAAGCTTCCTGGTCGTCTCGGATCTCACCGCGGCCTCGGGCGTAGAACAGGCCCTCGGTCTGTTCGCGGATAAGGACGAAATCGATCCCTTCTGCACGCGGATCTGACAACACCTTCGGAAGTCCCGGAAACCAGCGGATGGGGCGTACCCCTGCGAATAGGCCGAACTCCATGCGCAGGTCGAGCTGGGGAATGATCTCCGTGCCATCAGGGAAGCGGATGTCTGGCCAGCCCATGGCGCCGAAAAGGATCGCATCGGCGTTGCGGCATGCTTCAAGAGCGCTCGCGGGCAGGGCTTCCCCGGACTCGGCGTAGAATTGTGCGCCTGCCTGATGGGTTTCGAAGGACATCGTTGGTGCGCCAGCCACCTTTATGGCAGCGTCGATAACTTCGAGGCAAGCGGGCATGACCTCGCGGCCGATACCGTCTCCAGGAAGGACTGCGATCTTGAACGAGTTTTTCAGGGATGACATTATTCAGCCTATTCTAAAGATGATTGAGCCCGAGGCGTTCGAGGAGCGCGAGCAGTTCTGTGCCCGCACGCTCGCGGTGCGCCCTATGAATGTTTCTGGCCTTCTCGCGGTCTCCTGCGCGAATTGCCTCCACCAGAGCGGCGTGTTCGCGCGTGGAATTCACGGGCTTTGGACGCATCTTCAAAGTCAGCATCCGAACGCGATGTGCCCGGTCGATGAAGTTAAGCACCACCGACTTCAGCATCTGGTTTCCGCCCAGCTCCAAGAGCTGTTCGTGGAACCGCGCATCGGCCTGCGCCCAGCCTTCCAGATCGTCTTCCGACAATGCGTGATCCATGTCGGCGGTCGCCTTTTCCAGACCCTGAAGCTGCTCGTCGGAAAGGCCGCGTCCGGCGGCGAGTTCGGCCGCCGTGCTTTCGAGGGACGTGAGGATCTCGTAGATCTCCTTCATATCCGCCGTCGACACGGGAAGAACACGCATGCCGTGACGGGGGATCACAGAAACGAGACCGTCCTGCTGCAGGCGCATGAGCGCCTCGCGGACAGGGGTGCGACTCATGCCGAGCTGAGAAGCAACCTCCTGCTCGGTTGCCTGGAAGCCAGGTGGCCATTTGTTGTTCAAGATAAGCTGCCGAAGCTTAAGGTGAGCCGTCGCGGTCATAGTTTTCGCAAAGGATTCCTCCCTGATCTCGGCCGTTTTGGATTGACTGGTCGACGCCATGTGATTCCCCCTGGTCTGGCTGGTTTGCTTAGCCTTCGGCATATCTGCGCCAACTGTGCTCAGGCTTATATCCGAGAACGGACTTAGCCTTCTCGATCGAAAGCAAGGTTTCGGTCCCGTGGGCCGGACGCTTGAACGGAACGCCCGGATACCATTTGGCCACGAGCTCTTCGTTTGATGTGCTCATCACGCTATCGTCGTTAGCGATGATGAAGACTTCAGCACCCGTACCCTGCCATTCAAGCGAGAGCCTGATGGCCTGCGCGCCGTCGCGCGCGTCGATGTAGGTCCACAGGTTGAAGCGACGGCTGCCTGGGTCCTTCTCGAAGTCCGGGAAGCCCGCATATTCGCTCTCGTCCATAACGTTAGAGAAGCGGAGGCAGACGATCTTGAGATCCTTGTCCCAGCGGCAATACTGCTTGGCCATCTCCTCGCCGAGGTGCTTGGAGAGTGAGTAGGACGTTTCGGGGCGGGATTCATACTCCTCGTCGGCAGGGAAGTAGTCCGGCTTGATCGCGTAAGGGATGCCGAGCAGCGTCTCGCTTGATGCCCAGACAATGTTCTTGATGCCGAGCAGCCTGCAGGATTCGAACACGTTGAAGGTCGAGATCGTATTCACCCGGAAGACCTCGGCCGGGGGAACACGGCCCGGCATCGGGACGGCGGCCAGATGCACTACGGCATCGGTCTTCCGGTCGTGATTCCAATCGTAGCCAGCGATGGCCTCCATGGTCGCCCGCATGTCCTCGAAGTCGACCTTGATGAACGGGCACCTGTTCAATTGCGGCTCGACTGTATCGGCGTTGACGACGTCGTGGCCGTTCTCGAGAAGATCCTTGATCGTGGCCCGGCCAAGTTTGCCGCTTCCGCCTGTCACTATTACTCGCATTAAAATATTCCTCCTGAATATCTGTTATGGTTAGCGGCTGCGGCCGACCGCGACGGCGAGGATGATGAGCATCCCGCGTGCGATAAGCTGCTGGCTGTAGTCGAGACCGCCAAGGATAAGACCGTTGTTGATGACACCGATGAGCAGGGCGCCGACGATGGAACCGATCACGGTTCCGCGTCCTCCGAAGAGGCTCGTTCCACCAAGCACCACGGCTGCAATGACGGACAGCTCGTCGCCCTCGCCAAGCTGGAAGCGTCCCGACTGCAGGCGTCCGGCATAGAGCATGCCCGCGATCGCAGCGGCTGTTCCGGTAAGCAGCAGCACCTGGAACTTGATCTTTCGGACATCAACGCCACTGTAGCGGGCTGCGATCGCGTTGCCACCTGCGGACATCACCTTGCGGCCGAATGGAGTCTTGCGCAGCGCGATGTGGGCGATGGTGCCGAGAACGGCGACCCATAGGACGAGCACGGGAACGGGACCGATGTTGCCTGAGCCGAAGATGAAGATGAACGTGTCATCGATGATCGGAACAGGGGAGGTGCCGCTCACCCACATTCCGACGCCGCGCGCGATCCCCATCATGCCGAGCGTCACTAGGAACGACGGAATGTTGAGGTAAGCTGTGAGGCCCCCGTTGATCGCGCCGACCAGCAAACCGAGCGCCAAACCCGCCAGAATGCCAGGGACAAGGCCATAATGCGTCAGCACCAGGCCAGCGATCACGGATGACAGTCCAGCGATCGCGCCGACGGAGAGATCTATTTCGCCTGCGGAGAGGACGAAGGACATCGCCATGGATACGATCGCGACGATCGCCGTCTGCCGAAGGATGTTCAGCAGGTTATTCGAAGAAAGGAAACCGCGGTCCTGCAGCAGGATCGCAAACACGATGAAGATGACGACGAAGCCGATATAGACGACGTAATCGCGCCAGTTGCTGTGCCAGGGTCTGCGGAGAGATTGTGAGTCAGCCGCTGGCTTCAAGACTTTGACCTCAGTGGACATTTTGGGTTGCCTTCTGAATCGCGACCTGCAGACCGAGTTCGGTGCGGATCAGCGGAGATTGCGTTTCATCGCCGGCACTGGTGGCCCAGCTTTCGATTTCGTCGCGTTCGATCTCGCGCGCGAGCCGTCCGTTGTTCATGACGAGGATTCGGTCACTGGTTGCCAGCAACTCGGCTGGCTCGGACGAGATAACGATCACAGACTTGCCGGACGAGGCGACGCTCCGGATCAGTTCGACGATTTCGGACTTGGAGCCGATGTCGACGCCCGCTGTCGGTTCGTCGAGAATGACGACCGAAGGGTTGGTCGCCAGCCACTTCGCAATGACGATCTTCTGTTGGTTTCCGCCGGAAAGGTTCCTCACCTTGTTTTCCGCAGAGGGCGTCTTGATCCTAAGTTGCTTGATGAGATCGGACGTCAACGAACCTTCCCGCCGACGGTCGATGAAGGGGCCGCGGACGAGCTGGTCTATCTGAGGGAGGCCGAGATTTTCGCCGACGCTATGCTCGACGACGAGGCCTTCGTCGTGGCGGCTCTCGGGAACGAGCACGATGCCGGCCTTAATCGCGTCCGAAGGCGACTTGAAATCCACGGCCCTCCCGCTGAGCTCCACGGTTCCCGTAGTCTTCTTGTCGACGCCGAAGAGGAGGCGGGCGAGTTCGCTCCGGCCTGCGCCCATGAGGCCCGCAATGCCTACGATCTCGCCCTTGTGAACGTCGAAGCTGACATCGCTGGGCTTTCCCGAGGCCCCGGAAAGGCTACGCACGGTCAGCGCGGGATTGCCGCTGCGGTCAATGGGGCGCGCCTGGTACTGGAAGCCCGTAACACGCTTGCCGACCATGTGCTGCACGATCGAGTCAAGCGTGAACTCTGAAGTCCTTCCGGAAGTCACGTTCTGACCGTCACGCAGTATCGTGATCTCGTCCGCGATGGTCATGATCTCGGTCATGCGGTGCGAAACGTAGATTACGGCTGTTCCCGCGGCGGTGAGCTTCCTCAACATGCCGAACAAAGTGTCGGCTTCCTGTGCGCTCAGAGACGAGGTCGGTTCGTCGAGGATCAAGATCCTCGCCCTCTGGTGGATGGCCTTCGCGATCTCGGTGAGCTGGGCCTGGCCAGGGCTGAGTTCGGAAACAGGTGTCCGGGGATCGACCCTGAGATTGAGCTGTCCGATGATTTCTGCTGCCTGTGCGTTTTCCCGGCGCTCGTCGACCAAGATCGACAGGTGGCGGGGCTCGCGGTTCAGGAAGATGTTCTGGGCAACCGACAGCGTGGGGATCAGGCTAAGGTCCTGGAAGATCATCTCAATGCCGAGCCTGCGGGAGTTCTCCGGAGAGTTCGACGACATGTGCTCGCCGAAGACCTCGATGGATCCCTCTGTCGGTGTGACGACACCCTGCAGGATCTTAAGCAGGGTAGACTTGCCCGCGCCGTTTTCCCCGACCAGCGCATGGATGGTTCCAGGCTGGATCGTCAGGCTGACACCGCGCAATGCGTGCACGCCGCCAAACGATTTCCGGACGTCGCTCATCCTTACGGCCGCGACGCTTTCGGTGATTGATTGAGGTTTCATGGTCGTTGTCCGCCGCCGGGGACGGGAGCGACCGGAGTCGCTCCCGCGCACCTTTAGTTCATTGCGTCGGTGAGGATCTTCGGAGCTTGGTCGCCGTTCGACTGCGGCCATGCCTCGATCAGGTTGTCGCGGGTAACCGCAAGCGCAGGGAGCACGACGTAAGGAGGTGCGTCCTTTCCAAGGAGAGCGTATCCCGCAAGAATGCCCTCGGCATAACCTGCGCCGTACGGACGCTGGGAGCCCGTGCCCTTCACATAGCCCTTCTTGGCCATGTCGAGCGAGATATTCACACCCAGATCGCACGTCGTGATCACGAGATCCTTGGAGGCGCCTGCCGCACGCGCTGCCGAGAGCACGCCTTCGGTCGGAACGTCCCATACAGCCCAGATGCCGTTGAGGTTCGGATGTGCGGTCAGCATGGCGGAGGCTACTCGCTCAGATTCACTGGAGAAGTCCGGACCGCCGACGCCCGTTTCCTGCACGACCTTGATATCTGGGTAATCCTTGATTGCTTCCTTGAAGCCCACGAGGCGCTCCTTCGTGGCGAAGAGGTCAGAAGCGTGCGGAATCAGGCCGATATCCCCCTTGCCATTGAGAGCCTTGGCCATGAGTAGCGCGGCGACCTTGCCCATGCCGCGGTTGTCCGAGGAAACCAGGCTGACGTAGTCCTTCCCGGCAACCATTCCGGCGCCTGTCTGGTCAAGGAAGATGATCTTAATCCCTGCAGCCGCGGCCTTCTTGTAGGCTGCTGCCGTGGCAGACTGCTCGGCCGGGACGGTGATCATAACGTCCGGTTTAAGCGCCATGACGCTCTCAATGTCGGAAACCTGCTGTTCGGCGCGGTAGCCTGCGTCGGTCGTGGCTACGATTTCGATGCCAAGCTCTTCAAGAGCCTTCTTTTGTCCTGCCATCTGGGCCTTCGCCCAGTCGGATGCCGTGTAGTGCATCACGATCGCGGCCTTGGCGTGCTTGGCCTTGATCTTCTCGATCTCGTCTGGCGACAGCTTGAGATCGCTGGCGAGCGTAGCCTCTTCGCCGTTCGGTCCCTTGGCCGGATGGCTCTCGATATCCTTGATCTGCTGGTCGATGTCGATCGCGAACACGCTGGGCGCATATGATGCGCTGAGAGCGAGGGCGGCGACCACCATCAGGCTACGAACTGGCTTGCGAATTTCTACGTTCATTGGACTCCTCCCAACGAGTAAACCGCGAATGCGTACGTCTTCGCATCCGGTAACGTATACATTAATCCAATTTGGGACGGAGTCAACCTGCTAGTCGGGCTTGAGACAATCAAGACCACCAAACTAGCGTGAGATGTGTTCCTAGGAGACATGAGGGACACTCGCGGGCGCAGTGCGGGCTACACAGACGGACTGGGAGTATCGGGTTGAAAAGGCGGCTGCTGAATCTGAATTGTGGGGCCGAGCGGAAAAGGTTCGCCCGGTGGCTTGATGGCAGGCTTCGTTCCGATCCGAGCCTTGGGCGATCCACGATCATTTGGAGTAAGCAAGCAGACTGCTGACTGATAAGTAACGTTCAGCGTTGCATTGAGCAGAATTCACGCACCGCCACTTGCACACGCCATGTTCATCCGCATTAATGTATGCGTTAGCGCATGCATTGCGGACTTCAGGTGAAAATTGCTCACCTATTTCGCCAAAATATGCGTTTGAATTTGAATTCCGAAAATAACAAGGTTCGGCTCCAGGGGTGACTGGAAGGAACTCACCCGGGTAGGTCCAAGCGAAGCGCAGTACAATCATACGATTATCCTTTGGAACGCGATTCCGAAGACGGGAAAGTACTGCCCAATGTTCACAAAGGGAGGATGAGCAGATGAGCGTATCTGCCAACAAAGTCGTGCACCCTCAAACCAATTCTGTCCTGGCCGGTCTGGAGCCAGCGGTATTCTTTGGCTTCTTCGAGGAGCTAAGCGCAATCCCGCGCGGATCCTACAACGAGAAGCAGGTCAGCGACCATATCGCTAACTTTGCCCGTGCCCGCGGTCTTGAGGTCTATCAAGACGAAATCTGGAACCTTCTCATCAAGAAACCTGGAACGCCCGGTTACGAGAATGCCCCGACGCTTATCCTGCACGGCCATACGGACATCGTCTGCGAAAGCGATGAAGGGGTCGAACATGATTTCGAGAACGAAGGCATCAAGCTCCGCCTCGACGGCGACTTCATTCATGGAACGGGAACCACGCTCGGCGCCGACAACACGGTCGGCGTTGCGTTCGCCATGTCGCTTCTCGCTTCCGACAACATCCCGCATCCGCCGCTGGAAGTGGTTTTGACCGTCCAGGAGGAAGTCGGCAAAGGCGGTGCTCAGCATTTCGACGGCACGAAACTGACAGGCAAGCGGCTGCTCGACATGAACTGGCATGACCCGAAGTCGCTGTTCGCAGGCTGCGCCGGCGACATCTCCGCGCACTTCAGAATCCCGCTGCAATGGTCCGAGCGTCCTAACGGACAAGAAGCTGCACGGCTGCGAGTATCGGGCCTTAGCAGCGGCCATTCGGAGTTCGATATTCATCTCGAGCGGGCGAACGCGATCGTACTGCTCGGTCGCTTGCTCCGCCTCGCGATCAAGGAAGGTGACGTAAGCATCGCCAAAGTTGAAGGCGGCGTGAACCGCTATGTCATTCCAGGCGAAGCCGAAGCGCTAATCAGTTTTGATCGCTCCGTATCAGGGGCTTTGCGCAGCAAGATCGAAGCGGAGGCTGCAGCCATCGCGGCCGAATACTCGACAAGCGATCCGAACCTGAAGATCACATTTGAGGAAGACCCGGGCCTGTTCTTTTCCGTCTTCTCGGAGAAGGTCGCAACAGGCGCGGTCAATGCAATGTGCCTGTTGCCGAATGGCGTCCAGAGCCGCAGCCTTATTGTCGACAACCTCGTTGAGAGCTCTAACACCGTCGCACTTATCTCCAACGACCAGGAACGCATCGAGATCACCTCGACGATCCCGAGTGCGGTCAGCTCGCGCCGCTACAACATCGTCGATCGCATCCGGCAGCTTTCGGAAGTGATCGGGCTGGGCGCATCGGTCGAGACATTCGCGGATTGCCCGGAGTGGCCGTACAACCCGCAGTCCCGAATGCTGGCGGCCGGACGTGCGGCATACGAGCGGGAATTCGGTGAGCAGCCGCACGTCGAAGTCTCGCATTCGAGCCTTGAACTCGGTCTCTTCCGCAAGAAGGTGCCGGACATCGACATGCTCTCGATTGGACCGGAGGCGTTCGACGTCCACACGACGCGCGAACGCCTCAACCACACCACCGTCGAAGCCACCTGGCGTCTCCTCAAGGCGCTGCTCTCCGAACTGAGGACGTGAGGCTCCCGCTATGACCATTCCCGCATACTTTGGAAACTTTCCGTTCCCGCCGGACGAGAAGAGACCCCATCATCTGACGGCGGACCGCTTCAAGATGTTCATCTATACGGGCAACAAGCCCTATTCGAGCGACTTGAACTACCTGCTTGCCAGCACCGACAAGATGACCACGGGCATCTACCAGCTGGCACCGGGCAGCAACTTCGACCCCGCTGACATCCATGCGGGGGACGAGGTCTACTACGTTCTCGAGGGCGAGGTGCACCTGCTTAACCCGGAAACCGGGCAGACCGAGCGGATGGGGCCGGGGGACTCGATCCTCATACCGATGGGCGTGCCTCATCGCGGCTACAACTTCACTGACAAGGCAGCGGTCATCCTCTTCTGCATAGCGCCCCGGATTTGGGACGAGAAGGGTCCGCCTACTGGCTACTTCGGTGCAACGCGTCTCTTCAAGTCCGAACGGAGGGCTGCCGAATGAGCCTGAAAAAGCTTGCGAACTACCCGGTCGATGGCGCCGAGGCAAGGACCAAGGGTGACCTCGTGAAGGTTGCCCGCGAGGATCGGGTGAATCTCATCTTCGGGCAGGATCATCCTGTCCTGATGGAGCTGTGCGTGACCAACGATTACATGCACGTCGGAGAGATCGTGATCCCGGTCGGCGGCGTTGGTCCCAGAGCGAGCGAACCGAACAGCCACGATGGCGACGCGATCTTCTACATCCTTAAAGGCCCGGCCACTTTTTACGTCGCCGATGGCGACGAGACATTCCACGTCCGCGACGGGGAGGCGTTCTTCCTGCCGGGGGGCGTCAGCTATCAGTGCCTGAATTACGGCTCCAATCCCATCCGGATGGTTTTCACCATCGCGCCTGGCCTCTGAGCCTTTGATTTCATCGCTTCAATGAATTCCTCCGCGGGATCGTCCCGCGGACAGGAGGAGTGTGTCTTGTCACAACAAGGGAGGAACCTCGTGACAATTTTCAAACGACGTACCGTGCTTGCCGCCGCTCTCAGCCTGATGGCGACCGTCAGCTTCAGCCCTGCGTTCGCGCAGGATCCCGACTACAATGCAGTGTTTCCCGGGATCTTGATGAACAAGGATATCAAGCCGACAGGTCAGGAAATGAAGCCGGTCAAAAAGGACAACCGCCCTCTGAAGGTTGGCTTCCTTCCGACCGCTATGGACACCTACTATCAGCGCGTTCTTGCAGGCGTGAAGGAAGAGATCGACAAGCGCGGCGGCGCGGACACGATCGATCTGCTCGTTCAGGCTCCGAGCAGTCAGTCGGCCACGGATGACCAGATTAGAACCATGGAGGCTTGGATCAACGATGGTGTCGATGCCATAGCGGTCGCGCTATACAACGAAGGCGCTCTCCTGCCGTCCATCCGTCGCGCGACGGAAGCGGGCATCCCGATTTTCCTGTTCAACTCCCCGGTCGCCGACAACCCGTATTATGTCAGCGACATCGGCTACGACCAGTCGGACGGCGGCCGCGCGCAGGCCCAGTGGCTCGTCGACACCTATGGCGACAAGGAAGTGAAGGTAGGCATCCTCGAAGGCCTACCCGGTCCCCACACGAGCCAGCGCATGAAGGGCTTCAACGAGATCATCTCGAAGCATCCGAACTTCAAAATCGTGGCTCAGCAGCCAGCGGGCTGGGTGCGCGCCCAGGGCCTTTCGGTGACCGAAAACATGTTCACGGCCAATCCGGACATCCAAGTGCTTGTCGCTCTCTATGACGAGATGGCACTCGGCGGACTGCAGGCACTCAAGGCCAAGGGCCTGAACGGCAAGGTCGCGATCGTGGGCTACGAGAACATGAAGGAGGCCAACGACGCGATCCTGACGGGCGACTTCGCGGCGACGGTCGATACGGGGGCCAAGGAAGAAGGCAGGAACATCATCCGTGCCGTCGACGAGTTTTTGATGAAGGGTCATCCGCTGCCGAAGAAGATCTTCGTCGCTCCCAAGACCTACGATGCCAAGAACATCAAGACGTTCGACCAGAGTGACTACGTCTACGTCCCCCAGCAGAAGATGTGATCACGACGCGGCCCCCACGCCGGGGGCCGCACTCACTCCGAGGATCTTAGAGATGACCCACAATCCGCTGCTTGAAATGAAGGGTATCGGCAAGCGCTTCGGCAACACGGTCGCGCTGCGCGATATCGACCTCGCCATAAGCGCGGGTGAAGTGCTCGGCCTGGTCGGTGAAAATGGAGCGGGGAAGAGCACGCTCATGAAAATCCTTGCCGGAGCATATTGTCGCGATGGCGGTACGATCTCGGTGCGTGGCAAGGCTGTCGAGCTCGCTGATCCGAAGGCCGGAGCAGACGCTGGCATTGCCATCATCTACCAGGAACTCAGTCTGTTCCCCGATTTCGATGCTGCCCAGAACATTTTCGCGGGCCGGGAACTGCGCACCAGCGATTTCGTGCTTGCTCCGTTGGCGCACGCCCGCATGCGCAAGGAAGCACGCCGCATCCTGTTCGACGAACTCGGTGTCGACGTACCCGTCGACCGTCCGGTGGGAGAACTCAGCCTATCAGACCGCCAGATGGTGGAAATCGCCAAGGCAATCAGCACCAACGCCGACATCATCATCATGGACGAGCCAACGGAGGCTCTCGAGGAAGTCGAGCGCAAGCAACTTTTCGCCACCATCAAGCGCCTTCAGGCTGCTGGTAAGGCGGTCATCTATGTTTCGCACCGCATCAAGGAACTACTCGGCATCTGCAGCCGGGTGATGGTTTTGCGGGATGGGCGCACTGTCGCCGACCTCCCGGTCGCAGATCTCGACGTCGACAAAGTCGTCAGCGCCATGATTGGCGGATCGCTGTCCAAACAGTTTCCTCCCCGTGTCCCTGCGAGGTCCGAACCCTCTCTGGAGTTACGGGGCCTCTCGAGGGCCGGAGCCTTCGAGGATATCTCCTTCTCGCTCTCGAAGGGCGAGATCTTCGGCATCGCGGGGCTGGAGGGCTCGGGCAAGAGCGCTCTGCTACGGTCCCTTTTCGGCCAGCGGCCCTACGACAGCGGGACTGTTGTGATCGACGGCAAGGATGCCCGCATCGTCGACGTCACCGACGCGATCAGGGAACGGTTTGCTTTCCTGCCCGCCGAGCGCAAGGTGGAAGGGATCTTCCCCGAGCATTCCGTGGGCTGGAATCTGTCTATCGCAAACCTCGGTGTCCTCGGCAAAGTCACACTGAAGCTGGCCCGCGAGAGAGAGATTGCCGGAGACTACATCTCCAAGCTGGGCGTCAAATGCGACGGCCCGCAGGCGGAGATCGCGTCGCTCAGCGGCGGCAACCAGCAGAAGGTCATGCTCGCCCGATGGCTCCTGACCCAGCCGAAGGTCCTGCTCCTCGAAGAGCCGACCAGAGGTGTCGACGTCCGAGCAAAATCCGAGGTCTACACACTGGTTCAGGCCGCTGCCAAAGACGGTTGCTCCGTAATCGTCGTCTCGGCGGACAACGCAGAACTCCTCGGACTGTGTCACCGCGTGGCGGTGATGTTCGAAGGCAAAATCACCACGGTGGTCGATGCCGCCACGTCCAAGGAAGAGACGTTGGCCCTGCATTCGGTCAGGCCGCCGGAAACCCTGAACACCATGGGAGGCATCAATGGCTGAAGTTGCAGTCACTCGTCCACGGCTAGGCTTCAAGATCGGCCGCGCCAGCGGCAACGCTGGTGTCTACGTCGCATTCGTCATTCTTCTGATCGGGCTGGGTTTCGCGGCTCCCCGTTTCTTCACCTTCGGCAACATGACTGACGTCCTGCGGCAGGCAGTTCCCATCGCCGTCATTGCTTTCGGTGCGACTTTCGTCATCGGCATGCGGGGCATTGACCTCTCCGTCGGCTCGACGCTCGCGCTGACCGGGCTTGTCACCGCCAATGTTCTCGTTCTCGGATACCCCGTTCCCGTCGCCTGCTTGGCAGGCCTCGCGCTCGGTGCGTTCATCGGCCTCGTCAACGGCTTTTTGATCACCAAGGTAGGGATTACTGACTTCATAGCGACGATGGCGATCATGGTCGTCAGTCGCGGCGTCGTCATGGTTTACACACAGGGCATCCCGATCACGGGCGCCTCGGATCCAGCCTTCCGCGCCATCGGCCAGAGCTATCTCGCGGGCATTCCAATCCCTGTAATTCTAACCGCCATCGTGTTCGTTGGGGCCTACTATCTTCTCTACTACACCCGTTTCGGCCGCTTCGTTCTGTCGATCGGCAGCAACCCCGATGCGGCGCGGCTCGTGGGTATCCCCACGGACAGGATCAAGATCGCAGTCTACGTGCTGGCCGGGGCGCTCTCCGCCTTCGCCGGGATCATGCTGACCTCCCGTCTGGAATCGGCGATGCCGGAGGCAGGACAAGGCTACGAGCTGGACGTTATCGCAGCGGTCGTCATCGGTGGCACCGGGCTGTCCGGCGGTCGCGCGACGCTCTTCGGAACAGTCGTCGGCGCCGTTCTGATGGCTGTCGTTCGCAACGCCCTCAACTTGCTGAACGTCAACACCTTCTGGCACCAGATCGTGATCGGCACCATCATTCTCGTTGCCGTCGCAGCCGACCGCTTCAACCGCAGCCGGAAGGCTTAAGAGGTGGCGAACGTGAAGTATTCCGCACTGCGCAAGGCCGTCCTCGACGCCAACTTCGAACTCTATGAAAGCGGGCTCGTCATTTCCACGTTCGGAAATGTCAGCGCCATCGATCGCCACAACGGCATCGTCGCCATCAAGCCAAGCGGCGTCTCCTATAAGGCGATGAACGCTGGTGACATCGTTGTCACCGACCTGGATGGCACCATCATCGACGGCGACATGCGCCCGTCGAGCGACCTCGACACCCACATCGAGCTCTACAAGAGCTTCAAGGCCATTGGCGCGGTCGTTCACACTCATTCCTTCTACGCCACGGCCTGGGCCCAGTCCGGCCGTGCGATCCCGGCGATGGGTACCACCCATGCCGACTACTTCAACGGCACCATCCCGGTGACCCGGCAACTGACGGACGCCGAGATCCGCGACGACTACGTCCGGAACACCGGGAGGGTGATCGCCGAAGCACTCGGCAACAATGATCCGCTCGCGATTCCCGCGGCGCTGGTCAACGATCATGGCCCGTTTTGCTGGGGTGTCGACGCAGCCGATGCGGTCCACAACGCCGAGATGCTGGAGGCGGTCGCCAGGATCGCGTTCCATTCACGCCAGATCAACCAGGAGAGTCTCGAAATTTCGGCGGCACTCCTCGATCGGCATTTCCAACGAAAGCACGGAAAGTCGGCCACGTACGGCCAGCCCGCGCGATCAAAGCAGGTATGACGATGTCGATTGTAGCTGGTGTTGATTTTGGCACGCTGAGCGTCCGCGTAACGCTCGCCGATACGGAGCGAGGCCCTCTAGGCACCGCCATCGCAGAATATCCGCTCGGCAGATCCCGCTCCGAGCCCGACCTAGCGACGCAATCGCATGCCGACCATATGGACGCTCTGGTCCAGGCCATGCGGCGCGTGTCTGTCGAGTGCGGGATCGATTCGACGACGGTGCGCTCGATTGCTGTCGACACGACAGGGTCATCGGTGATCCCTGTCGATCGGAATCTAAATCCGCTCAGCGATTACTATCTTTGGTGCGACCACCGAGCCAAGGCCGAGGCCGAGGAAATCACGGCGACCGCGCACGAGACCCATCTCGAAGCCATAGAATGGTGCGGGGGCACCTACTCGCATGAGTGGGGATTCGCCAAGCTTCTCCATTGGCTCCGGCACAATCCCGGACTCCGCGACCGTTTCGGCACCGCGATGGAACATTGCGACATGGCTGCCGCCGTCTTGACAGGTGTCACGGACAGCTCCGCGGTCGTTCGAAGCGTGTGCGCGATGGGCCATAAGTGGATGTGGAACCCGAAGTGGGGCGGGCTGCCTTCCCAGGCGTTCCTTTCACGCGTCGATCCGCTTTTCGATGGAGTTCGGGAGAAGATCGGTGGGACCTACCAGACTTCTGCCAAGGTTGCCGGCCGCCTGAGCCTCGAATGGGCGGAGAAGCTCGGATTGACCGCGGGAATTCCGGTCCCGGTCGGAGCCTTCGATGCGCACTGGGACGCAATTGGAGCAGGCTGCCGTTTGGGCGATGTCGTGAACGTGATCGGGACCTCGACCTGCATCATCGCGGTGAGCGAACGCGTCAAGCTGATTCCGGGAGTTTGCGGCGTAGTGCCGGGAAGCGCCCATCCGGACCTGGTCGGCGTCGAGGCTGGACTATCCGCGACGGGAGACATTTTCGACGCTATTGCTCGCCGCGCATCAACGACGGTCTCAAAACTGTCCGAGGGCCTGGCGAGGATTGAGGGCGGAAAGACGGGCCTCATGCGGTTTTCCTGGGATAATGGTGATCGCACCGTTCTGGTCAGATCTGATCTTGGAGGCATGACGATCGGCTGGCACCTGGGGCATACTGCACAGGACGAGCTCTATGCTGCGATCGAAGGAACGGCGTTCCACACGCGTATCATTCTCGAGCGGATGGAACAGCACGGCGTTCCCGTCAACCGGGTCATCAACGCCGGCGGCGTGCCGCAGAAGAACGCCTTGCTCAATCAGATCTACGCCAACGTGCTCGGCAAGCCGATCCTTGTGCCCGACGGCCTGCCAACCGGACTGGGATCAGGTATCTTCGCAAGCCTTGCATCGAAGGACCACGGAAGCATCGAGACGGCTCAAGCGGCCATGTGCGTCGGCTTCAAGAGGTTCGACCCGGATCCGGCGACTCGCGAGCGCTATGAGATGCTCTACCAGCTCTACAAGCAGGTCTACATGGGATTCGGCACCTCTGGCCGAAGCAACTTCTCCGAGGTCCTCGGCGATATCAAACGCATTGCGGCAGGCGAGGAGGTGCGTTCCGACTTCGGACAGCGGGCGCAGCGGAAGGTAGCCTCACTATGACGAACGCATTTGCGCAGTCGGGCGGGGCGCGCGTCCGGGACTGGAAGACCTCATGACGGCGCTTCCCTCGATACGCGCGATCCAGTCGTTCGTAACAGCCAGCCGCTTGGGTTCGTTCCTAGAGGCGGCGGCGCAGCTCCAACTCACCCCCTCGGCGATCAGTCACCAGATTCGCCTTATGGAGGAGGACCTCGGAGAGAAGCTGTTCCACCGTATCGGACGCAACGTGTCGCTCACGGATATCGGCGAGCGATACTATCGCGACCTTGCGGAAGCGCTCTCGATTATTGAGCACGCGACGAACGAGGTGTCGAGACGCAACAGCGTCGACGTTCTCAGTGTGGGATGCGTTCCGAGCCTCGCATCGCTCTGGTTGATGCCGCGCCTGCCGATGTTCGAGGAACTCTACCCGAACATCGAGACAAGGTTGCTCTCATCGTCGGATCCGGCCAAGCTGAACGACGGTTCGGTCGACGTCGACATTTGCTTCGGCAGCGTTCCCAAGCTCGGCTCGATCGCTGCGGAAGAGTTTCCCCTAGAGACGATCGTAGTCGCGTGTTCGCCGGAAATCGCATCGGGGGAGAAGGCCATCCGAAAGCCGTCCGATCTTCTGGGCCAAGCTTTAATCCGATCGGAGCAGACACTATACAGCTGGCACCAGTGGGCCAAGGACCACAATCTCGAAATTGACCTTACGCGCGGCCCGCGGTTCCGTGACGCGTTCATGTCGATCGCGGCGGCTGTGGAGGGCAGAGGGGTCTGCCTCGAGAGCTACCGCCTGCTTGAGCGCGACGTCGAGAAGGGCAATCTGGTTCTGCCATTCGGCATGACGGGACCCAATATGGGCTGCCACAGCCTCACCTACGTTAGGTCTCGGCTCCGTTCGCCGAAGATCAGCGCGTTCAAGGCCTGGCTAGAGACGGTCTGGACTGATGACAGACAGGTAGTCGAGATCATTCAAAGCAAATCGTCAAACGATGGCCGCCGTCGTATGGCGTGAGAGGACTGTGGATGAGCTGGGAACCCTTCAAGATGTTCGAAGCGATGATTGAAGACCTGCCTCCATTTGACAAAGGGACCTTGGCTGTAGCCGTCCAGATGAGCGATCGTTTGGTTTTGCAGAACAAGAGCTTGCGGGAGCCAGCCTGCAGAATGGGTTGCCAGCGTGCTCCTTCGAGCCTTGGATGCCCTGAAAAGCGACCCTGTACCACGGGGCTACCGGCACCTCGTTTGGGTGCAGAGATCGCCGGCGGAAATGCTTCTTCTGCTCGATCTAAATTCACGTGCATCTCCGATTTTCTGACCAAAGGCGCGAACCACGCTGGCTGACCGTTACCGCCACCTGGTTGCGAGCGAAAGAGCCTGTGCGTTCAAAAGGTAATGCGTTACGAATTATCACAAGATAACAAAATAGATGTTCTTTTGTGATTCTCTGTTGTGATTTTCCGCGAAGTGCGCCACAATAGGATCGGTTAAAAGGGAGGAAGACTTGTCAGCAGCAGTTTCAATCCGTGATCTCGCGAACGCCATCCGTGTCCTGTCGATCGACGGGGTTGAGGCGGCAAAATCCGGTCACCCCGGTATGCCGATGGGTATGGCGGATGCGGCGGCCGTCCTTTTCGGCAGGCACCTCAAATTCGACGCAAGCGAACCCAGGTGGCCAGACCGAGATCGGTTCGTTTTGTCGAATGGTCACGGCTCAATGTTGCTTTACAGCCTTCTGCACCTCACCGGTTATGAAGACTTAAGCATTGAGGAGATTCGCAATTTCCGCCAATGGGGCTCTAAAACACCGGGCCACCCGGAATACGGCCACACAGCCGGCGTCGAGACGACGACGGGCCCATTGGGGCAGGGAATCGCCTCCGCAGTCGGAATGGCGATAGCGGAACGACGCCTTTCAACTGAATTCGGCGCCGCACTTGTCGATCACCATACCTACGTCTTCTGCGGAGACGGATGCCTCATGGAAGGCGTCGGTCAGGAAGCCGCCTCGCTGGCGGGTCATCTTCAGCTCGGCAAGCTGGTCGTGCTCTACGACGACAACTCCATCACAATCGACGGCTCAACTGCCATCGCTTTTTCGGAAGATGTGCTCGCGAGATTCGCCGCATACGGATGGCACACGCAACGCGTTGATGGTCATGACCCTGAAGCGATCGACGCGGCGATCTCGAACGCTAAAGCGGAAGCATCGCGACCGTCCCTTATCGCTCTGAAAACCATCATCGGATACGGCTCGCCCTCGAAGGCAGGAACCAGCTCGGTGCACGGCGCGCCGTTGGGAGCGAGCGAAGCCGCCGCGACAAAGGCAGTCTACGGCTGGACGGCAGATGCTTTTGAGATTCCCACCCAAATCCTGGAAACATGGCGCGCGATCGGTGGAAAGGGTGCGACGGCTCGCAAGGAGTGGGAGGCACGGCTCGAAGCAACGGAAGCGGATGTCAAAGACGAGTTTCAGCGTCGCGCCACCGGCTCGTTGCCGCCGCAATACACGGACGCGGTGAGCGCCTCCAAGGCGAAGCTGCTCGACAAACCGCAATCGGTGGCGACCCGCAAGGCGAGCCAGATTGCGCTGGAGACGCTGACGGAGTTGCTTCCCGAAATGATCGGCGGCTCGGCGGACCTCACCCACTCCAACTTGACCCGTGTTCCCGCCGTCGACAGCGATTTCACCGCTACGGGAAGCGGGCGTTATGTCAGCTATGGTGTGAGGGAGTTCGCCATGGCCGCCGCGATGAACGGCATGGCGGTTCACGGCGGCTTCATCCCATATGGCGGCACTTTCCTCGTATTCTCGGACTACTGCCGCAACGCCATTCGCGTGGCGGCCCTGATGGGCGTCCGCTCCATCTTCGTGATGACGCATGACTCTATCGGTCTCGGCGAAGACGGTCCGACCCACCAGCCCGTCGAGCATCTCGCAAGTCTCAGGGCCATGCCGAACTTGCACGTGTTCCGGCCCGCGGACACGATCGAAACGCTCGAATGCTGGGATCTTGCGATAACCAGCAAGAACACCCCGTCCGTTCTGGCGCTGTCGCGACAGAATGTCCCTCAGCTCCGCTCGGAGCGTGATGGGGCCAATCGCTGCGCCCGGGGAGCCTATGTGCTCCGGGAAGCAAGTCGCGAGCGTGCGGTCACACTCATCGCCACCGGTACGGAGGTGGCGCTTGCGATCAAGGCTGCCGAAGAGCTGGAGACGAGAAACATTCCGGCCGCAGTTGTGTCGATGCCGAGCTGGGACCTCTTCGAACGCCAGGCCAAGGACTACCGGAACGCGGTCCTGGGGGAAGCACCACGCATCGCCGTAGAGGCGCTCTCGAAGTTCGGCTGGACGAGGTATGTCGACAGTGAAGACGACGTGATCGGGATGTCCGGCTTCGGGGCTTCCGCGCCGGCGGAGACGTTGTACGAAAAGTTCGGGATCACTTGTGACGCGATCGTCGCTCGCGCCGTCGCAAGGGTGAGGGGTGACGAATGAGTGCGCAGGTGACTCTCGCGAACAACCAAGCCCAAGTCTTGTACGGGTCGGTTGATGCGTACCTCTCGACCTGGGTCGGTCTGGACACGGCCCGCCAGGGCGTGGCGGCGTTGATCAATGGTGTCTTGGATGCTGCCTGCCTTTTGTCCGACCGCATCGCTGCGGGCTCCCTCGAGGGCGATCCTGCGCGCCTGGTGGGATCCAATTCCGACGGTGATGCGCAAAAGGCCATCGATGTCTCGTCGCACGAATTGTTTATCGAGATTCTGGAACGAGCAGGGGCCGCGCAGGTCCTGTCGGAGGAGGCGGAAGCGCCGCTTCTGTTTAAGGGCCAGCGTTTCGCCGTGGCGATCGATCCGATCGACGGTTCGGGAAACGTCGGATTGGGTACACCCGTCGGGACGATCTTCTCGATCATTCCACTTAGCGAAGCGGAAGACCCTTTTCTGGTCCCTGGAAAGCGACAGACCGCCGCCGGTTATGTGTCCTTCGGCAACACGGTGGATCTGGGCTTCTCGGTAGGAGAGGGCGTGCTGCTGGCAACGATGCATCCGCAAACCGGCGAATTCCTGATCGTGAGAAGACACGTCCAAGTACCTTGGGAGACATCGGAGCTTGCATATAACGCTTCCAACGAACGCCACCTTCAACCGGGTATGAGGCTGTATCTTCAGGATTGTTTGGCTGGCAAGGACGGAGCGCGTGGCCGCGATTTCAACATGCGTTGGCTTGGATCGGCAGTCGGCGAGCTTCACCGGATCCTGATCAGGGGTGGTGTATTTTTCTACGCCGCCGACAAGCGACCGGGGTACCAAAATGGGCGGCTTCGCCTGGTTTACGAGGCAAACCCCATCGCGTTCCTGATGGAGCAGGCGGGAGGGCTGGCGACGGATGGCACTTCAGCGATACTCGACAAGGTCCCTACTTCCCACCATTGCCGCACGCCGCTGGTCTTCGGTTCGGCGACCGAGGTCGAATTGATCGCAACCTATCTCAATTCCAATCCAACCAGCGAGTGAGATTTCATGGCTAGGATTACTCTTCGCCAACTGTTGGACGACGCGGCAGAACAAGGCTACGGCGTCCCGGCGTTCAACATCAACAATATGGAGCAGGCGCTTGCCATTATGGAAGCGGCCGATGACACGGATTCCCCTGTCATTCTGCAAGCGAGCCGTGGGGCGCGGGCCTACGTCAACGACATCATGCTCAACCACATGATGGATGCGGTGACGGAGATCTACCCGCATATTCCGGTGTGCGTCCATCTCGACCACGGGAATGAACCCAGCACCTGCGTCACTGCAATCCAACATGGCTTTACGTCAGTGATGATGGACGGGTCGATCCGCGCGGACGGAAAGACGCCGGCGGATTGGGACTATAACGTCAAGGTCACGAAAGACGTCAGCGATATCGCTCATTGGGCAGGCGTCTCGGTGGAAGGGGAGCTTGGCGTCCTAGGCTCGCTGGAGACCGGTATGGGCGAGGCCGAAGATGGTCACGGCGTTGAAGGCAAGCTGGATCCACATCAGCTTCTGACCGATCCGGACGAGGCTGCGAAATTCGTCAACGAGACGAAAGTTGACGCGCTTGCCGTCGCGATGGGAACCAGCCACGGCGCCTACAAGTTCTCACGTCGCCCGGACGGAGATGTCCTCGCAATGGATGTTATCGAAGCGATCCATCGGAAGCTGCCCAATACGCATCTCGTCATGCACGGTTCTTCAAGCGTGCCGGAGGAATTGCAGGAAATCTTCAATCGGTTCGGCGGCCAGATGAGGCCGACCTGGGGCGTGCCGCTCGAGGAAATCCTGCGGGGAATCCGGCACGGCGTGCGAAAAGTCAACATCGACACGGATTGCCGCATGGCCATGACCGGGCAGGTGCGCAAAGTGCTGGCCGAAGATCCGACTGAATTTGATCCCCGCAGGTACCTGAAGCCCGCGATGACGGCGCTTTCGAAGCTTTGTCGCGAAAGATTCGAGGCCTTTGGAACAGCCGGACGCGCGAGCTCCATCCGCGTCATCCCACTGGCAGAGATGGCGAAGCGGTATCGGGCTGGGTTTCTATAGGTCGGGCAACCTCAACTGAAATGGAAACGCGGTGAAGCGGGACATGACCGAGAAGAAACGCATCTGGATTGGCACCAGCTGGAAGATGAACAAGACACTCACCGATGCCGAGCATTTTGTGCGCGATCTCAAGGCAAGCTCGACGGATCATCCACGCATCCAGCGCTTCGTCATTCCGGCTTTTACAGTTCTTCGCGAGGTTAAGGCGATGCTCGCGGGAACATCCGTGAAGGTTGGCGCGCAGAATATGCATTGGGCCGAACGGGGCGCCTGGACGGGCGAAGTCTCGCCGCTGATGCTGAAGGACTGCAAGCTCGATCTGGTCGAACTCGGCCACTCTGAGCGGCGTGAACATTTCGGCGAGACTGATGAAACAGTGGCTCTGAAGACAGAAGCCGCCGTCCGGCACGGTCTCATTCCGCTCATCTGCATAGGTGAGACGCTAAAAGACCGCGACAGCGGAAACGCGGCCGAGATTTTGGCGACGCAGGTGCGTGGAGCGCTTTCGAAGCTGACCGCTCCGCAGAAGGATGCCGAGATCCTCCTTGCGTATGAGCCCGTCTGGGCCATCGGCGAGAAAGGCGTTCCGGCAACCGCTGATTACGCTGACGCGCGTCAGGGCGAAATTGTCGCCGTCGCCGCGCAGGTGATTGGCCGAAAAATCCCGTGTCTCTATGGCGGTTCGGTCAATCCCGAGAATTGCGAAGAACTGATCTCGAGTCCGCACATAGACGGGCTTTTCATTGGCCGTTCGGCGTGGAGCGTCGAGGGATACCTCGACATTCTTCAGAAATGCGCCGCCAAACTCTAAGGAGAAAGAACATGAAGGTAGCCGTTGCAGGAGACAGCGCTGGCGAAGGTCTCGCCAAGGTTTTGGCCGAACACCTGAAAGGCCGCTTCGACGTGTATGAAGTGTCCCGGACCGATGCGGGCCCAGATGCTTTTTATGCCAATCTGTCCGAACGCGTGGCCTCGGGCGTTCTCGATGGCACGTATGACAAGGCGATTCTCGTTTGCGGAACCGGAATCGGCGTCTGCATCGCAGCAAACAAGGTCCCGGGCATCCGGGCCGCTCTGACGCACGACACCTACTCCGCCGAGCGCGCTGCCCTTTCAAATAACGCGCAGATCATCACGATGGGCGCCCGTGTGATAGGATCGGAGCATGCCAAGGCGATCGCCGAGATGTTCCTGGGCAAAACGTTCGACGAACGTGGCCAATCAGCGGGCAACGTCAGGGCGATCAACGATCTGGACAGCAAGTATCATCCCGGCGCACCGACCTAAGCCGCTAGTCGGATAGGCGCAGATCGACCCGGCTGGCACGCCCTGATCGCTGATAGTCCTGGCCCGCCTGGGAATGGGGCGGGCCGTGCGCCTCCGCATCGAGGCTCAGCGGCCGCCTCGGTTAAACAGTCCGCTGTGATATTACGCCCAGGACCGAAAACAAGGCATCTCTAATCACACTAGGAAGATCAAGGAACCCCCGTCATTTCAGCAACGACGTGCGGAAGTGCTCCATGTTCTCCTCGACGCTCTCGCGGCTAAGGTCGCCGGTCTTTCTGTCGCGGATCATTTCGAACATGTGTTCATGAAGCCCGACAGCCCGCCACTTGCCACTGACCTCAAGCGATTTTTGGACCCATGGTGCGACCATGTTCAGCACGAAATCCGCAACCACGGCGATCAACGGATTTCCCGCAGCCTTGTATATGGCTCGATGAAAGTCGAGGTCGGCCTTGAGCAGTTCTTCGATCGGGGAGTTCGGATCATCCGACAGTCTCTTCAGCCGGTCGATGCACTCCCTCATGATGGCAAGATCTTCGTCTGTGCGCCGCAACGAGGCGAGTTCCGAACAGTTGCGGTCGAACACGAACCGCAGTTCCATCAGCATTTCGGGCGTCGAACTCTGAAGATAGAGCTGGAACATCGCAAGCGGCATTGCCGGAAGGCCTTCGTCTTTCCGGATATAGTTGCCAAAGCCGTGTCGGGTCTCGACGAGACCCGACACGGCAAGTGTCTTGATCGCCTCCCTAATCGGAGTACGGCTGATGCCGAGCAACTGAGCCAGCTCCTTTTCATTGGGAAGTTTGTCGCCGGGCCCAAGGTTTCCTTTGGCAATTTCGCCCGTGATATAGTCGAGCGCAATGTCCAACCTGCTTGGGATTTTTTTGGGATCAACAGACAGCATTCCTAGTCACGCTCCAATCAGAAAATTGAGGAAGGTACGAGGTCATACCGCGTTTTGCGTTTTGCGACAAATGCCGAACGGTGGAACTGGCCACTTATCGAAGTTATTCGCTGATCTGTCCCAGTCGCTTCGAGGCCTTTGGATCGAATGGGAACATGAGGCCAGCGGCCAAGAAGCCGCCGTCGACGTTCAGCGTGTGGCCCGTGATATAGGCAGCCTCGTCGCTCGCCAGGAACACCGCGGCGTCGGCGATTTCCGACGGCTCGCCGTAACGGCGTTGCGGAACAAGTCGATGATAGGCTTCACGAGTCTCGACCGTATGCATGACCTTCGACACCTCGGTTAATATCGGGCCGGGGGCGATGTTGTTGACGTTGATACCCGATTCGGCGAGTTCGACCGCCATCACCTTCGTGAGGAGCTCGACGCCTGCCTTGGAGGCGCCATAAGCGGAACGGCCGACCCCGCCCTTTTGACCGGACAAGGAAGCGATGTTGATGATTCTCCCGTAGCCCTTGGCCGCCATGATCCGCGCGAAAGCCTGCGCTACGAGAAATGTCCCCGTCAGATTGATCCGGACAACACGCTCGAATTCCTCCCTCGAGCTTTCAAGGAACAAGGTGGTCGCGCCCACGCCTGCGTTATTAACGAGTATCTCGACTGTACCGAACCGGCCGACTGCTTCCTTAACGATAGCCTCGACGTCTTCATCGACCGAAATATCGGCGCGGACGGCCAGCGCCCGGTCGCCAAGCCGGACCGCGGCCTCGTTAGCAACCTCCCGATCGCGGTCGACGATGACGACGTTCGCGCCTTCGCGAACGTAAGCTTCAGCGATTGCAAGTCCAATGCCTCGGCCGGCGCCGGTCACCACCGCAGTACGCCCAGACAGTCTCATTTTGTCCTCCAATTCTTGAGATGAGGTATAAGGTATAAGGTATGACCTTGACAGGGTTATGAGCCGCTTCTATTAGTATTGTCAAGAGTGGAGCACGGCCGAAGTATGGAGGCAGATATCCTCGGCCGGGAGATTGGGAGAATTCGATGCCATCAGGTGGTAGGCTCAAGGCCGTGTTTTACGGCGACGACTTCACGGGCTCGTCCGAAAATCTGGCGCAGTTCCATCGGAGCGGTGTGAAGGGCAAGTTGTATCTGGCGCGTCCTTCCGTGGCGAAAGCGGCCGCGGATTCTCGAGCCTATGACGTTCTTGGTTTCGCCGGCACCGCGCGGGCATTGTCGGGAGTCGACCTCGATGAGGAACTCGACAGCGCCTTTTCGATCATGCGCACCCTCGATAGTCCGTTCATTCAATACAAGATCTGCTCGACGTTCGACTCGTCCCCGACCGTTGGAAGCTACGGTGCCGTCCTGGAGCGCGCCGCGGCCCACTTCGGGAAAAGGGACGTTTCGGTCCTGGCCGCTACTCCGGACTTCGGGCGCTACACATGTTTCGGAAACCATTTCGCGCGCTTCGCCGACCGGATTGAGCGGCTTGACCGTCACCCAAGCATGTCGTGCCATCCCAGGACGCCGATGCACGAGGCCGATTTGCGCAAACATCTGGCCGGGCAGACGGACAGGGAATTCATCAATGTCACGCTGCCCATGATCCGGAACCGTTCAGCCATGGAAGACCGCGTGTTTAAGGCTTTCCAAGAGGGGGCAGGGGTCATTTTCGATGGCCTCGAAAACACTGATCTCGCTGCTGTCGCCGATTTGCTTTGGGCGCGGTGTCCCAAGCTCCCTATGTTTGCGCTTGCAGCTCAAGGCCTTGCGCAACAACTTGGAGCGCTTTGGGCCCGTTCGGGGTTGCTATCTTCGTCCATGCCGGTGAAGACCGAAATCACCGGGGTCGAAAATCTTTTGGTGTTATCCGGCAGCTGCGCCCTTCAGACTGGACGCCAGATCGCGGCGGCGGAAGCTGCGGGCTGGAAGATGGTCCACTTGGATGTTTCCAAGATAGAGTCAGACGACCAGGCTGCGGCTGTTGCTCGAGAGGCCGCTCTAAAGGCGATCGAAGGCCTTGATCGTGGCCGCCCCACAATCATCTACACGGCCCGCGGAGAGTCGGGCCGCGTGACCGGTGGCGATGTGCCGGCGGAACGTTTGGGAGCCATCTACTGCGACGTTGTTCGGGCCGTGCGCCGCGTCATTTCCTTGCCCCGCATCGTTTTTTCCGGCGGGGACAGTTCGAGCTACGCGGTGCGGACAGTCGGAGCGGAAGCGCTCGAGATCGCAGTTTTCGATGAAGTTCAGAATTGCCATGTCTGCCGTCTGGAAGCGCCAGGAGATGCCGAGGTCGATGGCCTCGAAGTCATGCTGAAGGGTGGGCAGGTTGGTGGCGATGACTTCTTTCTGCGCGCCAAGGCGGGCACTGTGGGTTCAGTGGCAGCATAAGGATCGGGCGATGCAAAAGAAGATCATCCTAGAAGCCAGGGTCAACGAGTACGCTCCGCGTACTTCCAACCCAAATATTCCATACACCGCCGACGAGATCGTTGAGGCTGCTATTGCCGCTCGGAAGGCCGGAGCAGCGATCCTCCATTACCACGCGAGAACTCCTGATGGAGGCGCGACCAATACCGTCGAAGCGAATGCCGAAATCATCCGCAAAGTCAGGGGCGCAACCGATCTGCTGATCCTCCCGACTCTTGGTTTCATTTCGAATGACTCCGACGCCAAGAAACGCATCGACACGGTGGCCACCCTAGCACTGGATCCGGCCACGCGGCCTGACATCGCTCCGATCGATACCGGATCGGCCAATCTCGAAAGTTGGGACACCGAAAAACGCACATTCGAAAACCCCGAGAGGCTTTATCTGAACACGACCGAAAGCCTCGCGCATTATGCGCGCACCTTGGCCGAAATACGCGTGAAGCCGAAACTGGTTTCGTGGTCCGTTGGATTTACACGTCGCGCCGTCGCTTTGATGGATGCAGGTCTAGTGACGGGTCCTGCTTACTTTCTCCTCCACCTCACGGGAGGGCGATACATCACCGGGCATCCGCCAACCGAGGCTGGTCTAATGGCGCACCTTGCATTCCTCCCGGACGACAGACCGATCGAATGGACGGTGAATTGCCTGGGGGGCAATCTACTGAACATCGCTCCTGCGATTTGCCGGCTGGGCGGCCATATGGCGATTGGCATCGGCGATTACCCCTATGGTGAGCTCGGTACACCCACCAACGCCGATATAATATCCCGTGCTGTCGACGTCGCCCAAAAAGTTGGACGCGAGCCTGCCACACCGGACGAGGCGCGCGCGATCCTGGAATTAGAGAGCGCCTAGAGCCAGCGCAAAATGACGCGCGCCTACAGCGGCGTAGCTTTCAATTTTATGAGGTATGACGTCATATCATGGTCAACGCAACTGAGAAGATTGAAGCCCTGTCAACCGTGCCTGCTTCGCCGGAACGCGTGCTTCTCCGGGCAGAGGGCGTGCAAAAGTCGTTCAACGGTGTTCCGGCGCTGGTCGACGGACGACTGAGCCTAAAGGCCGGCACGGTCCATGCTCTGTGCGGTGGTAACGGAGCGGGCAAGTCGACCTTTCTCAATATCACGATGGGATTGCTCCGCCGCGATGGAGGTACGGTTGAGATCGATGGTGAACAAGTCGACTTCAAAAGCGCGGCGGACGCTCTGCGCCACGGGATCGCCATTATCACTCAGGAGCTTTCTCCGGTTCCCGAGATGACCGTCGCCGAGAACCTTTACCTTGGCCGTGAACCGAAGAGGCTTAGCGTTTTTGTCGATTTCGCTCAGATGCGAAAGGACGCTCAAGCTTTCCTCGACGAACTGGGTTTCGAGGTCGACGCCCGTAAGAAGATGGGAGAACTGAGCCTCGCCCAGGTTCAGCTCGTCGAAATCGCCAAGGCGCTCAGCTACCGCGCACATATTGTCATTATGGACGAGCCGACTTCGGCGATCGGCGAACACGAAGTCCACGTCTTGTTCAACGCGCTCCGTAAAATCACCGCGCGTGGCTCCGCGATTATCTACGTGTCGCACAAACTCACCGAAATCTTCGAGATTGCGGATGAATACACGGTATTTCGTGACGGCCGTTTTATCGAGACCGGAAATGTTAAGGACATCGACCGTCGTCATCTCGTGACACAGATCGTAGGCCGAGAAGTCAAGCTGGTCGAAAAGGGCAAGCCTCTCGAAGACGCGCCGATCCTCCTTTCCGTCTCGAATCTGGCCAGAGGTACCCACTTTCGGGACATCTCGTTGGACGTGGCATCGGGCGAAGTGGTCGGCATCTACGGCCTACTCGGGTCCGGACGAACCGAATTCCTCGAGACGATATTTGGACTGCATTCGCCGACTGGAGGTGAGGTTGTTTTTAACGGCGGCAGGGTGAGACCGGGCAGCCCCAAGGAAGCGATCCAACGTGGAATGGCGATGGTGACCGAGGATCGCAAGGATAGCGGGCTCGTGCTGTCGGCGTCGATTGCTCATAACATTACGCTGTCCTCGCTCGCCTTGATGGCTGTCAGCGGCTTTATCCGAGGCGACAAAGAGCGGAGCGCGGTCAAAGACATGATCGCCTCCCAGCGGATCAAATCGTCTTCGCCGGACGTCGCCGTGGAAACCTTGTCGGGTGGCAACCAACAGAAAGTCGTGCTGGCCAGATGCCTCCTGACGAATCCGAAGCTCCTGATTTGCGACGAGCCGACGCGCGGCATCGATGAAGGTTCGAAACAGGAGATCTACGCGTTCCTGCGCGACTTCGCGGCAAAGGGTAACGGCGTACTCGTGGTTTCTTCCGAGGCACCGGAGATCATGCAGCTGAGCGACCGGATCGCGATTTTCAAGCAGGGGCAGCTCGTCAACATAATCGACGGTGCCGAGGCATCACAACAGACGCTCATGGATTTGGCGAGTTGATCGACAGCGCCAATCTGTCAATGGGAGGATTCGAGTAATGAACACAATCGCTATCGGAAAATCAGGAAGTTTCCGTGCCGGAGAGATCATAAGGCAATTCAGTATTGTGGTGGTTTTCTTCCTGATCGTGGCATTCTTTTCGTTCGCCAGCCCGTATTTCATGAGTTGGCCGAACTGGCTCAATCTGGTTCGCCAGTCGTCGATTAACGGCATTCTGGCGATCGGTGTCACCTTTGTGATCCTGACCAAGGGCATTGACCTATCCGTTGGATCGGTCATGGCCATCGCCGGCATGATTGCTGCGAGCCTGGTCACCGAAACGAACGAACACTTCGTCCTCATCGGCATCTTGGCGGGACTTGCCGTCGGCGCCGGACTAGGGCTCGTGAATGGCGTTCTCGTGGCCGGGATCAAGGTCCCGCCGTTCGTGGTGACGCTTGGAATGCTGAGCGTGGCCCGCGGTCTGACCTTGATCTTCTCCCAAGGAAGCCCGATCCCCAATCTTTCCGACGCCTACAAGTGGATCGGCTCGGGCCAGGTCATGTACATCCCGGTTCCGATCATCATCCTGTTTCTCGTATTCATCATCGGATGGGTCGTTCTGAATTACACGACCTTCGGTCGCTACGTCTACGCTGTCGGCGGCAATGAGAAAGCAGCGCGTACGAGCGGCATTTCAACGAAAATCATCGTCGGCGCAACCTACGTCATCTCCGGCCTCTTGGCAGGCCTGGCTGGGCTTGTGTTGACCGCGCGGACAACCGCGGCGCTGCCGCAGGCGGGTATCGGCTACGAGCTCGACGCCATCGCCGCCGTCGTCATCGGAGGCACCAGCCTCGCAGGCGGCCGTGGTTCATTGCTTGGCACTCTGATCGGCGCGCTGATCATTGGCACCATCAATAACGGCATGGATCTGATGGGGGTGTCGTCCTATTACCAGCAGGTGCTCAAGGGCACCATCATCGTGGTCGCGGTCATCGCCGACCAAATCCGCAAATAACGAATTTCGGAATTGCCGCCGACGTGGTCGGCGACAATGCCCGGTCATGCGAGGCGTGTTTGGGCAGTTTTTAAACCAGAGGAGATCAATAAAATGCAGACGTTTAGGAGGAGCCTGCTCAAGGCAGGTGCGGGACTGGCGCTTGCCGCGGCAACACTTGCCGCACCGAAATTGGCGGTCGCGGAAGACAAGATCCGCATCGCAGCCCTGTCGTTCGGTGAGTCAGGCGAATACATGAAGGCCTGGTCGACGGAAATCAAGAACCACCCCGCCGTGAAGTCCGGCGAGGTCGAGATCACCGTCTTCGACGGCAAATATGACCCGCTGACCCAGGCCAACCAGATCGACACCGCGATCACCCAGCAGTTCAATGCGATCATCATGGCTCCGTTCGACCTTGAGGCCTCGGCACCGCCGATCGACAAGGCCGCCGAAGCGAAAATCCCGCTGATCGTGTCGGCGCTCAAGACGAAGTCGACGAACTACACCGCGTCAATCATCGTCAACGACACCGAAGGCGGCCGCATCATTGCTGAAGAGCTCGGCAAGCGTCTTCCGAACGGAGGCAACGTCGTGCTCATGGAAGGACCGATCGGCCAGTCCGCCCAGATCGAGCGCCGCGCCGGCATCGACGCTGGCCTGGCCAAGTTCCCGAACCTCAAGCTCATTGAGAACAAGACCGGCAACTGGAGCCGCGCCGAAGGTCAGGCTCTGATGGAGAACTGGCTGCTCGCCCATCCGGGCCAGATCAACGGCGTCCTCGCCGAGAACGACGAAATGGCGCTGGGTGCTATCGAAGCGATGAAGAGCTCCGGCATCGACCTCAAGACGGTTCCGGTCTTGGCGATCGACGGTATTCCGGACGCCAAGCGCGCCGTGAAGAAGGGCGAGATGGCAGTCAGCCTTTACAAGTACGCCCGTGCCGAAGGCCAGGGCGCGGTCGATCTCGCTCTTCGCGCGATCAAGGGCGAAGGCTACAAGCCGCAGTCCGAAGTCTGGGGCTCGCTGATGGAATGGAAAGACGGCACCCAGAAGGACTACACCGTGCCGTGGCTGATCCTCGATTCCACCAACGTAGAAAAGTACATGTAATTGGACAACGGCGGACGGCCCGCGCCGGCCGTCCGCCTTACAAGACCAAGAAATAGGATCGACCACGATGTTGGAAAGAAAACTTGGAAAGACGGATGTGACGCTCACCTCGCTCGGGCTGGGAACGTCGCCGCTCGGAGGCTGCAACGTCGACGTCGGCTTCCCGACATTCGAAGCGGTGGTTCTCAAGGCCTACGAGCTGGGTGTGCGTTACTTCGATACGGCACCTTTGTACGGGCTGGGAAAGTCGGAACACTCCCTCGGCCATGTCCTGCGGAACAACGATCTCGTGGGCAAGGTCGTCGTCAGCACCAAGGCGGGACGCATCCTCAAGCCGGAAAGCCGCGCCAAGCGTGCCGAAAGCCTGTATGGCATCGACTGGGTTAAGGCGCTGCCGTTCGTCGACGAGTACGACTATTCTTATGATGGCATCATGCGTGCGTTCGAGGACAGTCAGCAGCGTATGGGGATGGACCACATCGATATCCTCTATCTCCACGACGTGAGCGGCGAATGGCATCGTGAGGCGTACGACACGCATCTGTCGGCGCTCAGGGCCAGCGGCTACAGGGCTTGCGACGAGTTGCGCCGGACGGGCTCCGTCAAGGCGATCGGCCTCGGTGTGAACGAGACCGCTTCGGTCCTGCAGGTGGCGGAGGAGTTCGACCTCGACTGCTCCATGGTGGCCGGACGCTACACCCTTCTGAACCATGGCGCGCTTGAACATTTCTACCCCGAAATGCAGCGTCGCGGCATCGGCATCATCGCCGCCGGCATCTACAACTCGGGCATTCTCGCCGAGGGCAGCAAGTCGATGACGACGACGCGGACCTATGATTGCCAGCCCGCGCCTGAAGCGATTGTCCGTAAGGTCGAAGCGCTCGAGGCTGTCTGTGAACGCCATGGCGTATCGCTTCCAACCGCCGCCACCCAGTTCGTCTACGCGCATCCAGCGGTGACCGCCGTCGTCCAGGGAGCACTGACGCGCGACCACGTCGTGGGGAATGTTGCCGCGATCTCGACACCGATCCCGGCCGCATTCTGGGACGATTTGAAGTCCTCGGGCCTCATCCCCGCGGCCGCGCCAGTACCGACGACGTGACTCCCATGAGGATAGAATTGGCTCAACCGAGGCCCTCTGACATCCTGGTCACTTATCGGATCGAAACGGCGGGGAGCCCTGAGGCATTGGCCGCAAAGATCGCGAGCGACCAATCCACCGGAACGTTCGTTGAGTTGCCGGGCGAGACGCCGGAGCTCAAAGCTCGGGCGGCCGCCAGGATCGTGGCGTTCCAGAACCTGGATGTAATCGACGCGCCGTCTCTTCCCTCTGAGGGGAGAGCGTTCAATCGCGCCCAGGCCACGATCGCCTATCCGCTTGAAGCGGTAGGCACTGACCTATCGGCCCTGACGACGATTGCCCTCGGCGGCGTTTGGTCGATCAAGGGGTTTTCCGGGCTGCGGATTGTCGGGCTTGAGTTGCCGTCGGAGTTCGAAGGCGTCTACCCCGGTCCCCAATTCGGCATTGACGGTTCCCGGCGACTTACGGGTGTCTATAACCGGCCAATCATCGGCACTATTATCAAGCCCGCGCTTGGCCTAACCCCGCATGAGACAGCGGATGTGGTCGCCGATTTAGTCGCTTCCGGCGTCGACTTCATCAAGGATGACGAGAAGCTGATGTCGCCGCCGTACTCCTCGTTGGAGGCGCGGGTGAAAGCCATCATGCCGTTCATCCGTGACGAAGAGCAGCGCACGGGAAAAAAGGTGATGTATGCCTTCGGTATTTCCGATGTCGATCCCGACGAGATGGTCCGCAAGCACGACATGGTGGTGCGCGAGGGCGGCAACGCCGCGGTGATCAACATTAATTCGATCGGCATGGGCGCATTCCTGTTTCTGCGTCGACGTTCATCTCTGGTTTTGCATGCCCATCGAAACGGTTGGGATCTTCTCACTCGGCACCCAGGCCTGGGGTTCGACTTCTCGGTTTACCAACAGCTTTGGCGCCTGCTCGGCGTCGACCAATTCCAGATCAACGGGATCTCTGCCAAGTACTGGGAACCAGACGACTCTTTCGTGCAGTCGTTTCATGATCTCCAAAAGCCGATCTTCGATGACGGCGATCGCCCTCTACCTGTCGTTTGCTCGGGCCAGTGGGGCGGGCAGGCACCGGAGACTTATCGGAGGACGGGGCAGACGATAGACCATCTTTATCTCTGCGGTGGTGGGGTGGTCAGCCATCCCGGCGGGCCGTCGGCGGGCGTGAGAGCTGTCCGCGCAGCCTGGGACGCTGCAGTCGGCGGAATTGATCTCCATGAATATGCCAAATCTCACCCGGAGTTGGCGCAGGCGCTCGCCAAGTTCGGCTCGAAAACCGTATCAGAAGGAAAATAGAAGATGGAATACCGTCAACTTGGCCGGTCAGGTCTGAAAATCTCGCAACTGGTTCTCGGCTGCATGAGCTTTGGCGTCGCGGATCGCGGCAACCATGCGTGGACCCTGTCCGAAGACGACAGCAGGCCCTTCATCAAAGAGGCGCTCGAGCTGGGCATCAATTGTTTCGACACGGCCAACGCCTACTCGGACGGCACCAGCGAGGAGATCGTGGGCAGGCTGCTGAGAGAGATGGTGCCTCGTGACGAAGTCGTCATTGCCACCAAAGTTTACGCAAAGATGCGCAATGGAGCGAATGCGATCGGACTCTCTCGCAAAGCAATAATCGCAGAGGCCGAGGCGAGCCTGAAGCGCCTGGGGACCGACTACATTGATCTCTACCAGATTCATTTCTGGGACAACTCTACGCCCATCGAAGAGACGTTGGAGGCGTTGACCGATCTGGTTCGGAGCGGAAAGGTCCGCTACATCGGGGCAAGCAATTGCTACGCGTGGCAATTCGCAGGCGCGCTCTACAAGTCCGACGCTGCTGGATGGTCGCGTTTCGTATCGATGCAGGCCCAGATGAACCTCCTCTACCGCGAAGAGGAGCGGGAGATGCTGCCTCTCTGCCAAGCGGAAGGTGTGGGGATCATCGCGTTCAGCCCGCTTGCTCGCGGCCGCCTCAGCCGGCCTTGGGAGGAGAGCAGCTTGAGGTCACAAACCGACAACGTGACGGCCCGGTTCTACGGCCACGCTGATGACGCGGACCGGCAGGTGGTGGACGTCGTCGCAAAGATCGCGGACGCCAAGAACGTTTCGCGATCGCTCGTCGCGATGGCTTGGCTTAACAGCAAGAGGGGCGTGACGGCTCCTATCATCGGCGCAACAAAGCTTCAGCACCTGAAGGACGCCGTCGCTTCTTTGGACGTCAAGTTGAACGACGGCGAGATCCGCGCACTCGAGGAGCCATATGTGCCGCACAGGGTGGTGGGCTTGAACTGAGTTATCTCCGGGGGGCGCATTTGGAAAAGTCCGGGGCAATCGGACCTTGGCTTCCGCACACGTGGACATGTCGTTTCGATCTAGCCCTAGAGACAAGGGACGCCGGCCGACGAAGGCGTCTCGTTAGACGAGTGGACCAAGCAAGTGACGACTCCACTATCATCGCGAGGAAAAAATGCCCGTGACCCGCCGATTTGACGTTAGCGACAGCGCGATCGAAGCTGCCGCACATCTAATGCGAAATGGTGAAGTTGTGGCGTTTCCGACCGAGACGGTTTACGGGCTCGGAGCGGATGCCAGCAACCCAGCAGGGATTGAGCGGATCTACGAAGCCAAGGGGCGCCCCCGTCATAACCCGCTGATCATCCACGTCTCCGATCTGGAAATGGCGCGCCGAATGGCGCATTTCCACCCGGAGGCAGAGGTGGTTGCTGCGAGCTTCTGGCCCGGACCCCTGACATTGCTTCTTCCCAAGAGGGCCGACGCGGGGCTTGCCTCCGCGGTCACTGCAGGCATGAACAATGTCGCGATCCGTTTTCCCTCATCCAGTGTCGCGCAACGGCTGATCCGAGCCGTTGGATTTCCGGTGGCAGCCCCATCGGCCAATCTCTCGGGAAAAATCACCTCGACACGGTTCGCGGAGGTCTCTCGCCAGTTGAACGGGCGGATATCGGGACTCGTCGAAGAAGACACATGCGATCACGGCCTCGAATCCACCATTCTGTCGCTAGTCGAGGCCCCGATCATTCTACGCCATGGGTCCGTTCCTCAGGAAGCACTGGAAGCCCTCCTCGGTCCGATGGGCGAGGACAGTACGCCCCAGAAGGTCGCGGCCCCGGGCCAGTTCAAGAGCCATTACGCTCCGGAAGCAACAGTGGAGATGAATGTCAACAGTCCCATTGGCAATATGGTTTGGATCGGTTTTGGACCGGCAAGCAAGGGGTGCGATTTAACGCTGTCCTCTTCTGGTGACCTCCAGGAAGCTGCCCGCAACCTCTACGCCGTCATGAGCGAAGCCGACGCTCTCGCAAGGCCAGGTGACGTAATCGCATTTGCCTCGGTGCCGCTTGTCGGTCTTGGTAAGGCGATCAATGACCGATTGAAACGTGCTGCCGCGCCGCGTTCAACCTAGCCGATCGTGACCAATTATGCGTTGGGCAGCGCACATGCCTGCGCGAAAAAACGCTTGCATCTAAAGGTATGACCTTATACCTTACACCTCGCTGACAGAGGAGTCAGAGGAGGATGTGTTCATCATGCTTTTTCTGGTGAGTGGGGCGGACATTGGCACCGCAAGGCGCGTCCTCTCATGGCGTATTTCAATGAGGGTCTTTCCCGAAATTAGGACGGCGAGGCTGAAATCACGTCGTCCCGACACTTCATATCGACATCAAGGATGAACACATGACTGAACTTGGAATTCGGCCTCTCGGTAAAAGCAAAGTACAGGTGACTTCGCTGGGGCTGGGCACAGTGCCGCTCTCTGGCTTCAACGCCGATGTCTCCTACGATGAATTCGAAGCTACCATCCTCGCTGGCTACGCGGCGGGAATACGCTACTTCGATTGCGCACCGATGTACGGCTTTGGCAAATCCGAGCATTATCTCGGTCACGCCCTCCGGGCGAACAAGCTCCGCGAAAACGTGGTGGTGAGTACCAAGGTCGGGCGCGTGTTGAAGCCCGCAAGCAGGACGAAGAAGCTCGAGACCGTCTATGGCATCGATTGGATCGACCCGCTTCCGTTTCTCGACACCTACGACTACACCTATGACGGCGTGATGCGTGCATTCGAAGACAGCCAACAGCGTCTGGGGCTTGACTATATCGACGTTCTTCTGGTTCACGACGTTGGACGTGCCTGGCACGGGGACGAAAGCGAGTTCTACTGGGATCAACTCCGTGCCTCCGGTTATAAGGCACTCGACGAGCTTCGGTCCTGCGGCGCCGTCTCAGCCATCGGTCTCGGGGTCAACGAAACCGAATCCGTCGTCGGCGTCGCGCGTGAATTTCCGATCGACTGCTCGCTGATCGCCGGCCGATACACGCTCTTGAACCATGCTCCTCTTGAGGCTGCGTTCGACGAGTTGCTCCAGCGGAACGTATCCGTGATCGCGGGAGGTATCTTCAACTCAGGGATCCTGGCGACTGGAGTTGGCGGCGCCACCGCCACGTACGATTACGGCAAGGTTCCGACGGCCGTCGTCGAAAAGGTGAAGGCCATCGAAAACATCTGCTCAAGATATTCGGTGAGCCTGCCTGCAGCTGCGATGCAGTTCGTCTACGCGCATCCCGCCGTAGCCACTCTCGTCATGGGCGCGAAGAACCAATTCGAAGTTGACCAGAACGTCAACGCTATCAACGAGGCGATTCCCCCAGCGTTCTGGAATGATTTGAAAGAGGCAAACCTTCTCCCGCCGAACGCTCCGTTGCCGACGACTGGCCGATAATGAGCAGCGGTACGGTCCGCCGCAACTTCAAATGTGATGCGATCGTCGATCCTGTCGCGTTGAGCGAGGCGCGCGCAGGCTTCGAAGCGCTGGTACGGACATATGGCGAGCTCATCGCGGTGTACTCGTTCATGCATTTCGCGTCGAGGGAGAAGACTATGCGCCTCCTGGCTGGCGAACTCGCGGATCGCGCCGCCGAGATAAAGCGGTCGATTCGTCACGTGTGGTCCGTCGCACTCGGTTTTACGCGCGATACCCACGCGCTGGTTCATCTCGAAAATACCGACCGCCTACTTGTCGAGGCGGAGGGGCAGCTTCAACGCGGCGTGTTCGGTTCAGCTGCGACGCTGGTGGGTTTGCTTTCAAATGCGACGGCCGAACTGAATCGTTCGGCCGCTATCCTGGGCACGACGACCTTCGATACCAGCGCATGCTGTGGAGGGTCACTATTTAGACACGGGGAGGAAAACCATGGGAGCACATTCGATCTGGGTGCTTGAATACTCACGCAGCCCGGTGCACCCGGTCAGCGGAGTGTTTTATGGCGCCCACAATCAAGGCACGATGAACCTGCCGTTCGCCTACATTCTCATTAAGACAGGAAACGCCGTGGTATTGGTCGACGTCGGGCATGACGCCGCGGATTTCGGAGGCCAAATCGCCAACTCAATCGGCGTCACCGGATGGACACCTCCGGACATCGTTCTCGGGGAATGCGGGATAAGACCCGCGGACGTCACGCATGTCATCCTCACGCACGCGCACTTCGATCACATCGGCGGCCTCAAGTTCTTTCCGAATGCGAAAATTTTCATTCAGAAAAAGGAATTGGAATCCTGGATGTGGATTTTGGCAAAGGGTCGCCGCTTCCGTTCATTGCAGGCGGGATTGAACCCGGCGGACATCCTCTATTTAACCAAGGCGAATATCGAAGGCCGGCTGGAATTGGTGGAGGGGGAACGTGAGAATTTGGTGCCCGGCATTCATGTCTATCCCGCCTTCGACACTCATACGGCAGGATCGCAATATGTGGTGGTCGAGACCGGTGATGGAGCCGACAAGTATGTCTTGTCTGGCGATGTCATCTATACCTACAGCAATCTTACGGGCGGGGACGCAAATGACCCCTGCTTCGTACCTCCCGGCCTAGCCAATGGCAGCCAGACACGCCTGATCGAGTCCGCCGATGAGATGCTCAAAATCGTCGGCATGGACGAACGCCGTATCGTTCCCATGCACGAGGAAAAGTTGTCAGAAATCTATCCGTCACGCGTGACCGATCGCGAGCTCATGCTCGTCGAGATATGTTTGGCCGACGGAGAGCGGTCCAGAGTGTGACCGATCAGAGGTCCGCTAACGCGAAGCCACTCAGTTCACAATCGTCCTCCCAGACGATGCGCAGAGGGAAAGGCCGGGTGTCGATTGATCCCGGCCTTTTTCCAATTTCACTTCTTCACATCTACCTGAGCAGGGGGATTAGCTGGCTGACGGAGTTCTTCGCGTCGCCATAGAACATTCGGGTGTTCTCCCTGAAGAACAGAGGATTCTCGATCCCCGAATATCCGGTACCCTGTCCACGCTTCGATACGAACACCTGCCTCGCTTTCCATACCTCGAGAACAGGCATGCCGGCGATCGGCGAGTTCGGGTCGTCCTGCGCCGCCGGGTTCACGATGTCATTCGAGCCGATGACAATGACGACGTCCGTCTCCGGGAAGTCGTCGTTTATTTCATCCATTTCGATGACGATGTCGTAAGGCACCTTTGCCTCGGCAAGGAGCACATTCATATGGCCAGGCAATCGACCCGCCACAGGATGAATCGCGAAGCGCACGGTCTTGCCGGCGGCGCGCAGCTTGCGCGTCAGTTCCGATACCGCAGCTTGCGCCTGAGCCACAGCCATTCCGTAACCCGGTACAATCACCACGCTCTGCGCGTCGTTGAGCGCGGCGGCCACCCCGTCGCCGTCGATTGCGATCTGCTCGCCTGTGATTTCCATCTGCGGTCCAGCGGAGTTGCCGAAACCACCAAGTATGACCGAGAGGAAGCTGCGGTTCATGGCCTTGCACATGATGTAGGACAGGATCGCGCCCGACGATCCGACGAGGGCTCCGGTCACAATGAGCAAATCGTTGCCGAGCAGGAAGCCCGTGGCCGCCGCTGCCCAGCCGGAATAGGAGTTCAGCATCGACACTACGACGGGCATGTCGGCACCGCCGATCGCCATGACCAGATGTGCTCCGAGAAGAAACGCGATCAAAGCCATCAGATATAGCGTCCATGATCCCGCGTCGATCATGTAGAGGATCATCAAGGAGAGCGAGATGACAATCATGGCCGCGTTGCACAGGTGGCGGCCGGGCAGGATCAGCGCCTTGCCGCCGACTCGTCCAGAAAGCTTTCCATAGGCAACAATCGATCCTGTGAACGTGACCGCTCCTATGAAGACTCCGATAAAAATCTCGGCTTCATGAATGACTTGCTCGCCCGCAGTTGCGAACGTGTGCGCGGTGAGATCGGAATTGATGCCTATCAGCACCGCGGCGAGGCCCACAAAACTGTGCAGCGCCGCCACCAACTGCGGCATCCCCGTCATCTCGACGCGCTTTGCCAAGACTGTACCAAGGATCGCACCGACGACCAGAGCAAATCCGAGTGTCCCGGACAACCCGACACCGGGGCCGAAAACGGTGGCTACGATCGCGATGCCCATGCCCGTGATGCCGTACCAGACGGCACGCTTGGCGCTCTCCTGACCGGAGAGTCCGCCGAGCGCGAGAATGAAGAGGACTGATGCCGCGATGTAGGCGGCGGTTTGAATTCCGTTGGTCATAGGAGCCTCCCGCTCAGGATTTTTGAAACATCATCAGCATGCGTCGGGTCACCATGAACCCGCCGACGATGTTGATGGTCGCGATCAAGACCGACAGGCTCCCGAGCAACGGTACCAGCCAGCCGGGGGAACCTATCTGCAAAAGAGCACCGAGCACGACGATCCCGGAGATCGCGTTGGTGATTGCCATCAACGGCGTGTGAAGGGAATGGCTCACTCCCCAGATCACCTGGAAGCCGACGAAGCACGCAAGGACGAACACGATAAAATGCGCCATGAAAGCAGGCGGCGCGTAAGCGCCGACCAGTGCCATAAGGAACCCTCCCGCTAAGAGCAGGCCGACCTGCGTGCGTGTAGCAGAGCGGAAGGACGCGCTTTCAGCAGCGCGTTTTTCCTCGAGCGTGAGTTCCCGTGTCTTCTCCTTGGGCTTCTGCGCGGCAATCGCCTGCACCTTGGGCGGCGGTGGAGGGAAGGTGATGTCACCCCGAAACGTCACAGTTGCGCCGCGGATAACATCGTCGTCCATGCTGTGAACGATCACACCATCCTTGCCCGGAGTAAGGTCGGCGATCATGTGCCGGATGTTGGTGGAATAAAGCAACGATGACTGGGCTGCCATCCTGCTCGGATAGTCCGTATAGCCGATAATTGTCACACCGTTGTCCGACACCACCTTCTGATTGGCGACCGTGAGCTCGCAGTTTCCACCGCGTTCCGCAGCGAGATCGACAATGACGGATCCTTGTTTCATCGCCGCGACCATGTCTGCCAACCAAAGTCTCGGAGCATCGCGGCCCGGTATCAAAGCGGTCGTGATGACGATGTCGATCTCCGGAGCGAGCTCGCGGAACTTGGAGAGCTGCTTCTCGCGGAACTCCGGCGACGAGGGTGCCGCATATCCACCTGTCGCTGCGCCGTCGGTCTGTGCGTCAAAGTCAAGATAGACGAACTGAGCTCCCATCGATTGGATCTGTTCGGCCACCTCAGGCCGGACATCGAAGGCGTAGGTGATCGCGCCGAGGCTGACGCTGATGCCGGTCGCCGCCAACCCCGCCACGCCGGCGCCGATGATCAGCACCTTTGCCGGCGGTACTTTGCCAGCCGCGGTGATCTGCCCGGTGAAGAAGCGACCGAAATTCGCACCGGCTTCGATGACAGCCCGGTAGCCAGCGATATTCGCCATGGAAGACAGAGCATCCATTTTCTGTGCGCGGCTGATGCGCGGCACCATGTCCATGGCAATGACGTTCGCGCCGGAAGCTCTTGCGCATTCGAGCAACTTTTGGTTCGCCGCGGGATAAAAGAACGAGATCAGGGTCTGCCCAGGCGAAAGTAAAGCAACCTCATCATCGGACGGCGGGCGGACCTTGATGATCACGTCGGCGGCCGCAACAAGCGCCTGCGCGCTCTCGACGATCGCGACGCCTGCCGCACGGTACGCGTCGTCTGAGATGCCAGCCCTAATCCCGGCGCCCGTCTCGACAATCGGCTCGTGTCCAAGTTTTTGAAGTTGCCGTGCGGAGTCCGGCGTCAATGCGACGCGCGCCTCACCGTCCAACCGCTCACGCAGCGCTCCTATCTTCATTCAAAATCCCTCCTGTTCCAAATAGTGCCTCAGCGCTTCCAAGCGACGATCTTTTGCGCGGCTGGGTCGGATGATGGCGGCCAATCCTCGCTCGCAGCCGGCACCTCAATAACATTAAGCGGGTGGCTTCACAAGAAAATCAAACAAAATCACACAAAATAATGTGATGATGTTATTTTGTATTGTGGCGATCTTGATGTTAAAGATTCGGGTTCATCGCGTCGGAGGACTGAAAATGAAGAGAGATGATCGGAGGCAGGCCATCATGGATCTGTTGGTCGAGCAGAGAATGGTGGACCTGGACGACCTATCCGATCGATTTGCAGTATCGAAGATGACTATTCACCGAGATCTGGACGATCTTGAGCAGGCGGGCATGCTCCGCAAAATTCGTGGCGGGGCGACGATTGAGGCAGGAGGCCAATTCGAAAGCGATTTTCGGTTCCGGCAGCAGCAGGAGGGCGACGCCAAACGCCGCATGGCCGAAGCGGCTCTCGAACTCATCGACCCCGGAATGACGGTCATGATCAACGATGGGTCAATGGCGTCGGTGCTCGGCGAAATGCTACCGCAGAAAAGGCCGCTGACGGTGATCACCAATAATGCCGCGGTGATCGACCGGCTCAAGACGGAATCGGGCGTCAACCTGATCGCAGTCGGCGGAAGCTATTCGATGAAGTTCAACGGTTTTTTCGGCGTTGTCGCCGAAGAAACCCTGTCGCGCCTTAGCGCCGACATCGCCTTCATATCTACGCCAGCCGTTTCAGGTGCGCGTGTTTATCACATGGATGACAACGTGATCCGCTCGAAACGAGCAATGATCGCAAGCGCTGCGCGTCGGTGCCTATTGGTCAACCACAAGCGTTTCAATCACACTGCTCTTCATGTCCTGGCCACTGTCGACGAATTCGAAGTCATCATCACTGACCAAGAACCGCCGGACGGCGCCCGCGTGGCGTTAGAGCGAGCCAACGTACCACTTCGCGTGGCATCACTCGAGAGCGAGTAAATATTCGGCGAATGATCCTTTCGAATAAGCCGGGCAATGAAGTCGCTGAAATCTAATCAGCTCCGTCGATGGCCCCGACCTTTGTCACGGCGAATACTGGCACACACTGAGCCGTTACGAAACTCCGCAATGGGGTAACCGCGTTTGGTGATCCGGCTCACCGGACCCAAGCTTGAGTCATTGGCTTTGAAGTCCTTCATAGCATTCCGAGGGGAAGCGGGCGTCCTCGTCTGCATATTCGCTTGGCCACATACATCGCCGGGCAAACCGATTTAACCACGAATTAAAGGTATTAGGTATAAGGTTATACCTTAGGGCAGTTCAAAAAGATTCGTCAGGTCGCGGAGGGGATAATGCGAGATATTCGGAAATTTGGCGTGGCGCTGCGTTTGTCGATCGCTTTCGGGTTGCTGCTAACAGCGATGGGAATTCTTTCTTTTTCATCAATCAATCAGGTGAATGAGATAAACGCCAAGCTCAGCCTCATTAATGGCACTAACAGCCAAAAATACAGGAATGGCGTTGATATGCTCGGAGCGGTCCGTGATCGAGCGGTCGCTTTACGCGATATTGTTTTGACCGACTCAGATACGGATCAAGCGACCACGATCGTGATGATGAGAAAGCTGCAGACGTCCTATGCCTCCAATGCGGTGGAATTGCAGAAGGCCGTAAGTTCTGACGATTCCAGCACTGCCGCTGAGCACCGTCTGGTTGACGGTCTGAAGGCATTTCAGAGTGAAGCGGAGCCACTAATTGCGGACGTTATCAAGCTGACACTTGATGGAAACAGAGAACAGGCCAAGCCACTCCTCCTGAATGAACTTCGACCCAAGTTGACGGCATGGATTGGTGGTTTGAGCAAATTGATCGATTACGAGCAAGCATTGAATCAGGGCGTGGGCGGCAAAGTCAAGGCGGCTTCTGACGAGTTCAAATCACTGACACTTACGGCCCTAAGTGTGGCTGCTTTATTTGGAATAGTCGCGGCAGGGCTCACCACCCGTTCAATCATAGCGCCTCTGGCGAAGCTTCAGCAGTCAGTCCGACAAATGATAGCCGGCGATATGCAGATTGACCGGGTACTTGAGCGACGGAGGGATGAAATCGGTCGGCTCGCCAGGCAGATATCCAGCCTCAAGACGCATATTTCAGAAAAAGCTGAACGCGATGCCACGGCGGAACATCATCGACAGGGCGCTGAGCGGCAGCGATTAGAGAAGGAAGCTGAGGAGCGCCAGCGGACTGCCGAAGAGACGAGTTCTGCCGTTGAGCAAGTTGCTGATGCTTTGAAGCAATTGTCGCAGGGCAACCTGCACATTCAGCTCAATTGGCCTTTTGCTGGGGCTCTTGAGCCGCTCAGACTGGACTTCAATTTGGCTGTCCGCCAACTTCGCGACGCGATGTCTGAAGTCAACTATAATGCACAGGCGATTGCTGCCGGCGCTGAAGAAATCCGTACATCGTCCATCGATCTCGCGACGCGGACGGAGCAGCAGGCTGTAGTTGTGGAGCAGACGGCGTCGGTCCTGGCAGATATGACAAGGCAGGTGGTGGACGCGAGCCACAGAGCACATGAAGCAGGGGTACTGGTAATCGAAACCAAAGAGAATGTAGAGAGGTCAGGCACTATAATGCGCGAGGCTGTTGAGGCTATGTCGAAGATACGAGTCTCGTCGGTCGAAATAGGCAACATCATCGGCGTTATCGATGAAATCGCCTCTCAGACAAACCTTTTGGCCTTAAACGCAGGTATCGAGGCGGCTCGCGCTGGTGAGACTGGTCGTGGCTTTGCGGTGGTAGCGCAGGAGGTCAGAGATTTGGCGCAAAGGTCTGCGGCGGCGGCAAAGGAAATCAAGTCCCTGGTCGAGGTTTCTAACATACACATAAATGATGGGGTTCAGCGCGTGCACCAAGCCGGCAATGCCTTAGGCCAAATCGTTGTTCAGGTGCAGAGTGTGAATCAAGACGTCGACGCTATTGCTCAAGTTTCTCGCGTGCAAGCTGACGGGCTCAAGGACATCAATTTCTCAGTAGGAAAAATTGAATCAGCCACGCAACAGAACGCAGCGATGGTGGAAGAGTCGACCGCTGCCGTCAACAATCTTGCGAAAGAGGCAGCTTCGCTTTTCGAAATGTTATCCAGGTTCCAGATAGACGACGGGAGAGCAAACACTAGCTGCGCTGACCAGCCATCGTTCTCTGTGGTCCAAGCATCGTCAACGTCGATCCTGCAAAGCAGGGTCTCAAGGCTAACAGCATGACCCGCCTCTAACAAATTACCGCAGAATGAGTTAGAGGCGTAAGGAGGCGCGAATGCGCGCTCCGAGATATTCTCTCATGGGCGGTCGACGCGATATCTGAGATGTACGGAGCCAAGCCGGGCTGGCTCGACGCTGAGAAGCGTGAGCCTCACCTTGTCCGCGAGCCCATCGTCACCACCCTCGAATATAGCCGGAGAATTCGACTTGCCTCCGATCGCCGGAAAGACGACCACACTGATCTCGTCAACAAGACCCGCGTTCAGGAAATGCCCATTCGTTTGTGCTCCGCCTTCCAGCATCAGACGCTTCACGCCGAATTGTTCGCCAAGAACGTCTAGCGCGTTTTTTAGATCGACGGCATCGGCCTGGGACACAATATAGGAAACGCCGGCCTGCATCAGGCCCGCCAGGTATACGTCGTCTACGTCTCGTGCGGTCAGGACGACAACGTGAGCGCCCTCGATGTCGCCCTTGTCCCAGCGCAGCCGACCGTCTTTATCAACGATCACGGCGAACTCGTTGGCATCTGGATCGGCGATATGGACCGGTCTCTCGGCTATGCCGGTTATTTCATAAGGTTGGTCGACCGCGTCGGCAAATTCCTCTCCCGTCGCTCTTCCGGAAAGCCACGCGTCGGCGCCGATTTTCTCATGCAAGTAGTCGTAGACGTTCACGAGTTCATCAATCGAATGGCCGGTTGCCTCGGCCCAGTCATCGACGATCAGTCGGCCGTCCAGCGGCGACATCATGTGACAAATCACATATGGTCTTGTCATTGGACTATTTTCCCCGCTAAACATTCGCCGTCAGCGTCCGGCGTTTAACCATGCCGCGAACTTTTCTTTCCAGTCGGGATGCCAACGTGAGAGCGCCGGCCGGTTCAGGATCATATCATCGGCTGCCCAGCGGATCCGCCTGGCGTCAGTCTGCGACGTGACCGCGTTATCCGGGCAAATTATGTAGAAGTCCCCGTCGAGAAGACGGCCCAAGAAGTATTCCACCACTTGCTCGGCGGTCCATGCCTCATCTGGCTTCGCTACGCCCTGCGGCTTAAGAGCCATGTTCATCGGTGTCCATGTGTAACCTGGGACGAGAAGATGTGCCGATACACGGCCTCCCGTCACATTCAGCAATTCGTGCGCCAGCTGTTCGGTCAGTACCTTAACCGCTGCCTTGGCCACCGAATACGCAGCGTTGCCCGGAGGAGTCGTAATACCTTCCTTGGAACCAAGGTTGATGACCGCCGAAGTGCGGCTCGACTCGATCAGGTATGGCACGAAAAGATGCTGCGCGGCCAGGATACCTCCAAAATTTACTTCGATCTGACGTCGCCACTTTACGGGATCGTCCCAGGGGCCCGCTCCTTGAGTAATGCCTGCGTTATTTACAAGCACGGCCACCTCGCCAAATCGGGAAAGCGTCTCGTCGCGCAACCTGGTCAGCGCTGAGAGATCTGACACGTCTCCGCTCACGCAAAGGGCTTCGGCGCCAAGTGTTGGGGCAACATTCTGGAGCGCGTCCGCGTCTAGGTCGAACAGCGCAAGCCGCATTCCGCGGGCGGCAAAAGTCCTCGCAATTGCCAATCCGATGCCGTTCGCAGCGCCCGTGACGACTGCAACGCGGCCGGGAGCAACGATCCCTTCCATTCTCTCGCTCATGTTTTTCCTTCTTATTGTCGACTGGCGGCTCACCAGTGGAAGTCGCGCCGTCGAGCAGTCGTAACATCCCGCGAATGCATGCGGTTCCCATTCTTTCGGTTCGGTGACGACCGCCGGTAGAAACTATTCCATCGCCTACAGGCCAGCTTCAGCCATCGGGCCATTTGCCTTGCGGTAGCACACCACCGCTCATCGCCGGAAAAAGATAGTTTACTTCGCCGACCGCTTAAAGTGACGCTGATTGCACACACTGATGATTATTGCTCACGCAACGCGAACGAGCTTGAGACGCCGTGCTCGGGGTCGCTGGGTCTCTGTCCGCGTCATTAAAAGGTGGCCAATGCAGGTGGTCCGCTTTTGTTTTTTTGCAGGTCACCTCGATGAATTTCGCTCACCGCCCCGGTCGATTTTGCTCATGTAACAAAAGCGGCTCTCCCTGACTTTCTTAGGCGACGCCTTGGGACGACCTGGCGTCGAGCAAAAAAGCAATGGAGTGAAATCATGACAGACAATAAACCCCTCGCATTGGTGACTGGCGGTTCGTCGGGGATCGGCCTCGAGCTTGCAAAGCAGTTCGCTCAGAATGGTTTCGATGTCGCCATCTCCGGCTCCAGCGACAAGGTAAGCGAAGCGGCCGACAGCCTCCGACGCTTAAGCGCCGAGGCCTATCCATTCAAGGCGGACGCCTCGACGTACGAGGGCGTTGAGAGCTTCTGGACCTTCACCCAGGAACTAGGCCGCCCAGTGGAAGCCGCTGCTCTAAACGTTGGCGTCGGTATTGGTGGTGCCTTCGTGGACAACAACCTCGATGATGAGCTTCGCCTGCTCGCAATCAACGTCACGGGTACCGTCCATATGGCTAAACGTGTCGTCCAGCACATGGTTAAGAACGGCCGCGGCAGGATTCTCATCACCTCCTCCGTTTCAGCGACACAGCCGACTCCGTACGAAACCGTCTACGGCCCTTCAAAAGCGTTCGGGTACATGTTCGCGGAGTCCCTGCGGGAGGAGTTGCGCTCGACCGGGGTCACTGTGACGGCGTTGCTTCCAGGCGCCACCAACAGCGACTTCCACGCAAACGCCGGAATGGGGGGCACAAAGCTGGGCGGCCAACAGAAGAACGACAAGACGCTCGTTGCCAAGCAAGGGTTCGAGGCCCTCATGAACGATGTGGACCATGTCGTTGGCGGAGATCAGGAGACCAAGCTGCAGGCGATAGAAAACCGGACGATCCCAGAGCCTGTCAAAGCCGCCCGCCAAGCCGAACTGACTCGACCACAGTGAAGGAGCCCGTTATGTCGAATCTCAGAGAGAAGGTAACCATCGTCACAGGAGCTTCGTCGGGAATTGGAGCGGCGACAGCTAGACGCCTTGCGGAGAAGGGTGCACGCGTAGTCCTTGCCGGCCGCAACGAGGGACGCCTCGCGAAGATCGCCGAGGAAATCACCACATCGGGCGGCATCGCCAGCCACCACGTTGCCGATGCGACCGATTTCGAAAGCACCAAAGCGCTGGTCGCTTTCGCCAAGAGGACATACGGCCCGGTCGATATCCTGGTCAACAATGCGGGGCTCATGCTCTTCTCATATTGGAAGGATGTCGCGGTCGGCGACTGGAACAAGATGATCGACACCAACCTGCGTGGCTACTTGCATGCAATCGCTGCGGTGCTGCCTTCGATGTTGGAGCGAAGGTCGGGCCGAATCTTGAACATGAGCTCTATCGCTGGCGTCCATGTCGGCGAGGCGGCAGGCATATACGGCGCGACAAAGTTTTTCATCCGCGGAATCACCGAAAGCCTCAGAAAGGAGGTCGGGGTCGGAAATGGAATTCAGATCTCGATGGTCAGTCCTGGCGTAATCGACACCGGCTGGGCCGACAAGGTCCAAGACGAAACGGGTAGGAAGATCGCTGCCGAGCTTAACAAGCAAGGCATTCCGCCGTTGTCGGTCGCGGATGCCGTGATCTATGCCCTAGACCAGCCTCCGGAGATCACGATCAATGATATCGTCGTGCACCCAACTCGGCAGGACTGGTAGATCGTCGGCGCTGGATGCTGGTCGGTTTTCAGCGCCGTTGATTTTGAGCCTCCAAGACTGCCGGCGGGCAGTAAGTTCATTCAAGGCTGAATGCTGTTCGGCGTCTACGCAATCTCACCTGTCCATTGGGCCATCTCTGGTGGCCTGAGGATCACGAAGGTCTTATTGCGTAACCGTGGGCGGCTTGGAGGTCATCGTTATGTGCGGCGACCCTCGCCATCTCGTCAACCGAAGACCACCGACGAGACGCTAAAGTCGTACACGCTGGGCTCCGATCGTTCAACGTGCCGAAATCGGGCATCTCGAGGTTGACCCATCCTGCCTGCATCAGCACCAACTCGTTTAGGGCATATGTTTAACTGCCTTTTTCCCGCATCAAATACCCGGGAAAGACAAGACCAATCGGATTAGGAATGAAGGAGCCGTTTGCAACTCCGTCTCGGTTTGTGTAAAGGCAATTTTAATTCAGCGCAGGCTTGAGTAAAGTTCACCCATGGCATCGACGCGAGCGGATCTTGCCGACCTTGAAGCTTTCGTGGCGATCGCGCGGGCGGGAGGGTTCCGAAAGGCCGCCGCAATTCGCGGCGTCTCGGGTTCCGCTCTCAGCCACTCGATCAGGGGTTTGGAGAACCGCCTCGGCGTTCGTCTGTTTCATCGGACAAGTAGGAGCATCAGTCTCACCGCTGCCGGCGAAGTGCTCCTTGCCGAGCTTGAACCACGTTTCCTCGGCATACAGGCCGCGATCGATCTTCTTGACAGCTTCAGAAGCGGGCCTAGCGGCAGAGTGAGAGTGAACACTCTCCGTGACGCCGCCCAGCTGCTGATTGCTCCCCGAATGCCAAGTTTTCGGCGCAGCTACCCAGATGTCGAAATCGAAATCAGCGTTGACGATCGCTTTGTCGACATGGTCGCGGAAGGCTTTGACGCCGGAATCCGTTACGGCGGAACCGTCCCCGAGGGAATGATCGCTTCGCGCCTGACGCCCGAACTCGAATGGGTCGTCGTCGGTTCTCCAGCCTATCTCAACAAGCGCGGGCGACCCGAACGGCCGACGGACCTCTTAAAACACGAGTGCATCCGGATCCGAACCGGTACAGATCACGTCTACAAATGGGAACTCGGCAACGGGGATCGCATGGTGACTCTCGATGTTCCGGGACTGCTCACGCTCGGGGATTCGGAACTGTCGATCCGCATGGCGGAGGAGGGATGCGGTCTCTTCTATTGTTTGCGGGCACGGGTCGAGGACAAACTCGCCGCTGGCGTGCTCGAGGTAGTATTGCCAGACTGGACGTCGCAAGGGCCAGGTTTTCACGCCTATTACGTTTCGCACCGACAAGTGCCGTCGGCTCTTCGGACATTTCTCGATCACCTAAAGGCGCCGATCTCGGATGTATGAAGGCGGACGACCCTACGGCTAAGGCGCGCCTTTAGCGGAACATCTCGCAGCTCCCGCAACGGCGACCGCAACGCGTTCCCAATATTTCTTTGCGCTGATTTACGGCGTACGAAACCTAGTTCGCGAAGAATACGAGCAGATGATTGCAGGACCTCAGCGGTCGGGGTGCATCCATTTGACACTACGACTGACGCGCCGACCTGCATGAGCCTGCACGATAAAAGCGAATTTAGATGAAAAAACCTCATCCATCTCACGAAATAATGCGTTTGAAATGGCGCCAAAAAGCGAAGATGGTTCGTTGCAAGGAGGGCCTCTGAGCTTGGATCAGCCGAAAGCATAAGCTGGCCCCGAGCCACGCTTTTCTTGGCTTCTAGGGGTGAGCCCAGTTCCGCGCCGTTCTTACACAGAGAAACCATGTCAGGATCACAGCGGCGATTTTGCCGCGGCATCGATGTCTGCCGGGATGATAGTGCAACCTCCTGATCAAAGAAGACCCGGTACTCCCGGCTACCAAATGCTCCGACAGTCATCCTCGATGGGCATACAGACATTGTCTATGAGGGCGTCGAGCACGACTTTCAACATGAAGGAATGCGGACAACATCCGCTGGACAGGTCCCGGCGGCCGCCCTTTTGTTTCAGAGCAAGGCCAATGAAGCTAAAGCCCGTTGAAGCAATATACATGCGGTGGATCTCCCAGGGCAGAAGCATCACCGATATCGCGAAAATCGAGCAGCAAAGTGCGGAGGAAATCCAGCAGAATCTAGATGCCCTTTGCCGGCGTCTGGGCGTTACGTCTGTCGTCGAGGCGGTCGAAGAAGCTCGGTCCTCCAATATCATCTAACCCGGCGGGGCCTTAATCTGCCCGGGCTGCTGCCACATCCGGACTCGCGCGAGAAGGCCCCTGCGGGTGGTGTGCGGGCAAGGGACCTGTTCACACCGGATCTTCATATCGATACGCTGAAGATTAAGAGTCGGAATTTTCAGTAGACGCACCTGCCGGAGGAACATAGGGTTTGGAAAGTAATTTGACGATGATCAAGAGTAATGAGAACCGCTCGGCGACGGCGATATCAGGGGGAGATTGCCAGTCGATTATCAGCTATCAGACAATCCGCATTGATATCTGCTTCGAAAGCCGCCATATCTATGCGAACGCTTGGTGCGAAGGTGGTCTTTTTTGGTGATGGTGATGGAGTCAGACCTACAGATTGCGAGACAGAGTGCGACTTTGCGTGTGAAGGTCGAAGAGACCTTGCGGCAGGCGATCGCCAAAGGCCGATTTAAACCTGGACAGCGGCTTGTCGAGCGCGAGCTCTGTGAAATGCTCGGCGTCGGACGGACTTCAGTTCGTGAGGCGCTCCGCCAGTTAGAGGCCGAAGGGATCATCACCAGTTTTCCTCACAAGGGACCGGTCGTGAGCACGATAACCTATGAAGAGGCTGCCCAACTGTATACGGTGCGCGCCCTTCTCGAGAGCTTCGCTGGACAGCAATTTGCGGAAAACGGCACGGCCCAGGATATTGCGACGCTGCAGGCTGCGGTAGTTGAGTTCGAGGCTGCTGCTGAAAGCGGTGTCGGGAGCCGCTTGATCGACGCCAAGAACGCTTTCTATAACTGTCTAATGGACGGCAGCAAGAACGTGTTCGTCAGGCAATTGCTGACCTCTCTTCACAACCGTATCAACCTGTTGCGGATGACCTCCATGACGCAGCCGGGGCGCCTCTCCCATAGTATCGCGGAAATTCAAGAAATCGCGGAGGCCATCAAGAATCGCAATGGGCCGCTGGCAGCAGCTGCTTGTAAACATCACATCGACCAAGCCGCGAAGGTGGCACTGGAGTACCTCAGAAAGAACGCGGCCAACGAATCTTAAATTTTCTGATTGACAGATTGTCTGATAATCCTTTTATTCCGTCTTGAAGAAGAGCAGGCGTTTTGATGCCTGTCTGAACTTTGGAGGAAGAATTGTCAGCGACAGTCAACGCAACCCGCGTGGCGTTCATCGGTCTCGGCGCGATGGGTCAGCCGATGGCCCAACACCTTGTGTCGGCAGGGTTCGAAGTAGTCGGCTTTGATCTCTCGCAGGATGCTCGGCAGACTCTTGCGAAAGCGGGCGGCCATGCCGCCGAGACGATGCCGGACGCCATGAAAGGCGCCGATTACGTCATTACCATGCTGCCCAATGGCAAGATCGTCCGGGATGCCCTCCTAACTGGCAATGCCTGCGGCGGCCTAAGGCCGAGCGCTCTTGTCGTCGACATGAGTTCTTCTGCGCCAAACGACACGCGCGAACTTGGGGTCGAACTCGTCGCACGGGGACTAAGGCTGGTGGACGCTCCGGTGTCCGGCGGCGTCAAGCGCGCCGTTTCGGGAACTCTGACCATCATGGTGGGCGGTTCCGAAACAGATATCGAAGAGGCGGAGCCTCTTCTCAAGGTCATAGGATCGCAGATTTTTAAAACCGGCCCTGTTGGATCGGGCCATGCGATGAAGGCAATCAACAACTTCGTTTCCGGCGCAGGTGTGCTCGCGGCTATTGAAGCCGTGGTTCTCGGCCGCTCATTCGGTCTGGAACCCCACACCATAGTTGACATTCTGAACTCCTCCTCGGGCAAAAACAATGCCACCGAGGTGAAGATGAAGCAGTTCATCCTGTCGGAAACCTTTGGCTCCGGCTTCGCGCTCGGGCTGATGGCGAAGGATATCCGCATCGCCGCCGATCTCGCCAAGACGCTTGGCCTGCGCCTCGAAGCTCTATCAAGCACCGCCAACGCCTGGGATGCGGCGCAGAAGGAGCTAGGTCCCGCGGAGGATCACACCCGAATCATCCGCTACGTGATGGACCACGCCTAAGCACCTTACGATGATGGATTGAGTGAAGACCATCAGACCTGCCGAAATATATTGACAGATTGTCTGATAATCTGTCAATAATGAGCTAAACGAGGAACTAGGGAGCTTTGTTGCATGACCGTATCGGAAGCAGCGACAGTCAAGACCAACGGTAGGGAACGGCCCATACCGTCCGAGCAATTCGCCCATGGGCTCACAACGCGTCGTGAAGTCATGGGTGATGAATATGTCGACGCCGCGCTTGGGAAGGCGACCGACTTCACTTGGCCTATGCAGCAACTCGTGACGGAGTATTGCTGGGACAAGATCTGGAACCGACCCGGCCTCGACAGGCGCTCTCGGTCGATTCTGAACCTCGGCATGATTTCGGTCCTTAACCGTCCTCACGAGCTCAGGGGTCACGTGCGGGGCGCGATCAACAACGGCGTCACCAAAGAGGAGATCCAGGAGATCTTGCTGCAAGTGGCGATTTACGTTGGCGTCCCCGCCGGCATCGACAGTTTCCGCCACGCCCAAGAAGTCTTCAACGAAATGGGCATTTAAATCCGTCGTCACGGGGAGTGGCGGCAAGCAACCAAAGCGCGGAATTGTCCGCGTTGATCAAAGGGAGGAGCCGAAATTGGCTATCAATCTCGAGAAGTTCACTCAGCTCGCGCGTGAGGACTTTGAATTCAAGCGCGAGACCCGTTACCTCAACGGCATCATTAAGTTGGATTTTCCTGAGCGTTCCGTCGCTCTGCACTTCGATGACGGCAAACTGGTGAATGTTGAAGAGGCCGGTTACGACGACGACAAGTGCAAGATCGTCATTCGTGGAACGGGTGAGCAGTGGGAGGCGCTGCTGCAGCACAAGCCGCTTCCTTTCTATCAGTGCCTGCAATCGTCAAACGTTAAGCACGGCCTCCACCTCAGCAACACCAACGAGACCTTCGCGTATCTGCCCGCTCTCAACCGCATGACGACGCTGATGCGCAACGCACGCACGGAAGGAGCAGCAGCATGACCAAGCACGATCCGATCACCGGCCGATACATCTATCTGACGATCGACGGCATTGAGTATCGCGTCTACTACGAGGAAGCCGGTGCGGGCATTCCGCTTCTGGTCGGCCACACGGCCGGTTCCGACGGCCGCCAGTATCGTCACCTGCTTTGCGATGAGGAAGTGACGAAGAACTTCCGCGTCATCGCCTTCGATCTGCCCTATCATGGCAAGTCGCTTCCGCCCTACGGCGTCCGTTGGTGGGAGACTGAATACAATATGACGAAGAAGTTCATGATGGACTTCCAGGTCGTGCTTTCGAAGGCTCTCGGCCTCGACCGCCCCGTCTATATGGGAAGCTCGATGGGTGGCCATTTGGCTATCGATCTGGCATCGAACTACCCTGACAATTTCCGGGCGACGATCTCAGTCGAAGGCGCCCTGCGTTCAGCAGCCGAGTATGTCGACGTCGGTATGGCGGGCATCCGCAGGGAGTTCGACAATCCCAACGTCAACCGCACTTCGATCGGCGCGGCTATGATGCTCAACATCTCGCCTCACTCGCCAGAAGCGAACGTCCGCGAAATCCAGTGGGAGTATAGCTGCGGCGGCCCGGGCATCTTCGCTGGCGACCTCTACTACTACTACTACGATCACAACGTTACCCCTGAAGAGGCAAGCAAGATCGATACGTCGAAGTGCATGCTGTACTTCCTGACGGGCGAGTACGACCCGAACACCTCCCCGGCCGACACCAAGATCGCTGCCGATCTCGTCAAGGGCAGCAAGTTCTGGACGATGGAGAAGCTCGGACACTTCCCCGTGACCGAGGACTATACCGAATTCCGCAAGTACCTGCTGCCGATCCTGGAGGAAATTCAGCAGACGTCCGAAACGAAGGCGAAGGTCGCCTGATAACAGTCTTTGGGAGGAGCATATCAATGAAAGACTTGCTGAACATAACCATCGGAGCGCTGATTTCGGTCAGCGCTCTTGCCACCGCCGCCTACGCCGACGGCGTCGATCAGCTGCCGGCCAGCGAAAAGAAAATCTACCAGATTGTCGACCCGCAGATCCCGCTTGGTCCAAGCGCCTACAAGGACTTCAAACCCAAGAAGGGACCACCTTGGAAGATCGGATATGCGAGCAGCTACGCCGGAAACACCTGGCGCGCGGCTGCGCTGGACGCAGTGATGAACGATCTTCTTCCGAGGTCGAAGAAAGCGGGTTTGGTTTCCGACGTTGTGGTGACGCAATCTGACCTGAAGGATGCAGTTCAGATTCAGCAGATGCGGCAGATGGTCGATGATGGCGTCGATGCCATCATCATCTGCTGCTCGAACGTCACGGCGCTCAACCAAACGATCGAATACGCCCACAAGGCGGGGGTCCCGGTATTCTCATTTTCGGGTTATGTGACGTCTCCCTACGCTATCAACGGCGCTGCAAACCACGCCCAGGGCGGAGCCGAAATGGCTGACTGGCTCGCAGGGAGAATCGGGAAGAAAGGAAACGTCCTTCTCGTCTCGGGGATACCTGGCTTTGCCTCCTCTGACAGCTTCGACAAGGCCGCCAAGGAGGCTCTCGCCAAATATCCCGATATCAAAATCGTCGGAGAAGTGGCCGGCAAATGGACCGATCAGGTTGCTCAGGTCGAAGTCCAGAAATTTCTTGCGACCAATCCCTCTCAGATCGATGGCATCTTGACCCAGGGCGCCCAGGAAAACGGCGTGCTGAACGCGATGCTTCAGTCAGGCCGTCCGATGGTCCCGATCACACTCGGCGGTGAGGCCTCCGCTGCTTGCTACTGGCGAAAGAACCCCGACTGGGTCAATGCCAGCTTCCATATTTGGCCGCCTCGTCGCGAGATGCAGCAGATGTGGGAGATCATGCTTCGGACGCTCGAAGGGCAGGGACCAAAGGTGCAGACGTTCCTTCGTCCGGTCTTGCCGTACACGATCGAAGATGTGCGGGCGGCGATCCCGGAGGACTGCGATCTCAATTCGACGGATTTCATCGAGCCGAAGGCCGACGGCTGGTTCCCGGCAGCTGTCGCGGATCAATACTTCGAGCATCCGGCTGACCCCTGGAAGCCCGTTAAGTAAGCCTATTGCCGTCTGGCGACGTCAGTCGTCAGACGGCTATTCTGATTATGCGGATGAGCGGCGCTGACAGACAGGGCTGCCGGAGGTTCTGCAATGGACAATGAAACCACCATCAGGATGGCTGACGTCGTCAAGTCGTTCGGCGAAACAAAGGCGCTCAAGAAATGCGATTTCGAAGCCCGCGCCGGAGAAGTGCACGCGATCGTCGGGGAAAATGGTAGCGGCAAGAGCACGATGGCTAAAATCATGTCGGGCGTGCTGCATCCGGACGCCGGCACGGTCACCATCCTTGGCGAGCAGATCACTTCGCCAGTTGCCGCAAAACGCGTCGGCTTGGCCACCATCTTCCAGGAAGTATTGGTCGCAGAGGAGGCCAGTGTTTTCGACAACCTGTTCGTCGGGCGGGATGGCATCTTTCGTTCCGAAGGTCATTCTGGGGATCGTTGGCTCGAGGCTGAGACAATCCTCGCTCGCCTCGTCGGAAAGCCCGTCGATCTCGATGAAGTCGTCGGGCGCCTGCCTCTCAGTATCAAGCAGTGGATCGTCATCGCTCGTGCAATCCTGCGCAACCCGAAGGTTCTCATCCTCGACGAGTCATCCGCGGCACTTGACCTCGACTCTACGATTCGTCTTCACGGAGAAATCGATCGCATGCGAGCTGGCGGCGCGACGATCCTGATTGTCACGCACCGGATCGCGGAGCTCGTGCGAATCGCCGATCGAGCCACCATCCTTCGTGATGGGGTCACCGTCGGTGTGCTTGAGAAGCAGGAGATCACGGAAGCGAACCTGCTGGCCATGATGACCCCTTCTGACCGCCGTGCGAGCGACGCAAAGCATTATGCCGCGAAGGGCCGCGACGGCGCACATGCGATCCTGACGGCACGGAACCTCGCGACCCACAGATCAGCGGCAGCTTTCGATTTCGATCTGCCTCGAGGAGCGATTGTCGGCGTGGCCGGCCTCGACGGACAAGGTCAGGATGCCTTCGTGCGTGCCGTCGCCGGGATCGCCCAGCCGTTCGGAGGCGACGTTCAGGTGCGCTCCTCCGGCACGGGGAAAATGACTTCGGTGGGAACACTCGACGAAGCGGCGAGGGCTGGGATCTTCTACGTTTCCGGCGACCGGAAGCGGGAAGGCATTTTTCCGCAACAAAGCATCTTCGAAAACCTTGCGATCGGCGTCTACCGGAAGAATCTGGGCCCGCTCGGGGTGATCCGGAAGCCATTACTCAAGCCGATGTTCAAGCAAGAGGTCGACCGATTGCGCATCAAGATCAGCAGTCCGTCGAATAAGATCACATCGCTGTCCGGAGGAAACCAGCAGAAAGTCCTGATCGGCCGAGCCTTTGCGAATGATCCGAAGGTCATTGTCCTTAACGATCCCGCGCGCGGGGTCGATCTCGGGACCAAGCGGGACCTCTATCGTGAACTTCGTATCTTTGCCGATAAGGGCGGTAGCGTGATTTATCTCTCGAGTGAGATAGAGGAATTCATCGGCTTTGCCGATCGCGTTGACGTCTTTTTCGCCGGAAGGCTGTTCCGCTCGCTCTCGGGTGACGACATAGCCGAGGAGCCCATCCTCGCAGCAATGTTCGGACAGTCCCGAGATACTTCTGTCGAGTTCGACGTGGAAAGGACCGCGTGATGACTAGCAACGCACTTCGACAGGTCGCGCGAGACCGCTCACTTTTTGTGCCAGTTGGTCTGTTCATCGTGCTCCTGGCCGCGGTCGCGACACGCGGCCATGGCTTGTTCACGACGAACGGCATCGCCGGCGCGATTCTTGTCGCCACGCCGCTCATCCTTACGGCGCTCGCCATAACGCCTGTCGTGATGGCGGGAAGGGGGGCCGTAGATCTGTCGGTCGGGCCTCTGATGGGTTTTATCAACGTTACGCTGATTACCTGGCTCGTTGGCAATGGCGTCACCAATCCCGTCGCGGTCATCGGGTGGGCGATTGGACTTGGAGCAGCTTTCCAGCTTTTCCAGGCTCTAGTGATCATCTATGTCCGCGTCGCGCCAATCATCGTGACCCTCTCCGGCTTCCTCGTGCTTTCGGGCATAAACCTGATGGTCATGTCACGGCCGGGCGGTGTCGCTCCGGACTGGATGTTGAGTTGGGGCGCCGGCACGAGTGTGTTCTCTCCCGTCCTCTTTTTGCTCCTGGCGGCATACGTGGTTTGGGCTGTTCTCCGGCGCACGATGTTCTATCGCAATCTTCGCATGACCGGCGCGGATGAACGGATGGCATACACGAGCGGTGTGCCCGTCGATACCGTTCGCATCATCGCACATGCCGTCGGGGGCGTCTTCACCGGGCTTGCTGCTCTCAGCTACACTGCGCTCATCTCTTCGGGCGATCCCACTCAGGGGAGCACCTATACGCTTCAGGCGGTTACGGCGCTGGTACTTGGTGGCGCGAGCCTTTCCGGTGGCCGTGGCGGAGCATTGGGTTCTACGCTCGGTGCCATAAACATGTTCCTGATTTCCTATCTGCTTTCCACCTTCAACTTCGGCACCGTGTCGGGCTTCGTCACGCAGATGGCATTCGGCCTCATCCTGGTCGGTTCGTTGCTCGTCAACGTCTTCGTGATCAGCCGGCGAGCCGCCGCTTGAAAGGACAATGAAAATGGTTTCCACGGTCATGAAGACTGAGACCGGTATGACGATGCGGTCGAACCCGCTCCGAACATACAAAGGCATTTCGATCGGTTTCGGATTGTTAGCCTGTCTGCTCGTGCTGGGTGCGATCCTTGTTCCGGGCTTCGTATCGTCGCAGAACGCGCGGTCGATCCTTCTCCTTGCTGCGTTCCTTGGGCTCGCGTCGATCGGACAGACGCTGTGTGCTTTGGTGGGAGCGCTGGATCTTTCCATCCCGTACATCATCGGGGGGGCCAACATCCTTTTGCCGAGCCTGATGGTGGCAGGGCTGCCGGCTCCCCTTGCCATGCTTCTGGTGCTGCTGCTGGGCGCTCTTGTCGGCGCCACCAACGGCGCCCTGAGTTTCAAGCTCCAGGGACAGGCGCTGATCATGTCGCTCGGCGTGGGCTTCGCTGCGGTTGGGGCGGTACAGATCTACACGTCGCTGGGTTCGCAGTTCGGTGGGACAGTTTTTGCCCCAGTCCCCGAATGGCTGCGCAACATCTCAGCTTTCAACGGAAAATTCTTCGGCCTGCCGATCCCGCCGGTGATTATCATCTGGGCTGTCATCGCCATCGCGCTGGGCTGGCTCATGCACAATACCTGGTTCGGGCGTAGTATCTATGCCATCGGGGGAAGTCGGACCGCTGCCGCACGCCTCGGTATCTCGGAATTCAAAGTATGGACGGTGATCCATAGTGTCAGCGGCGCAATGTCGGCGATCACAGGCATGCTGCTTCTCGGATTTTCGGGCGGCGGATTCGTCGGGGTCGGCGACCCCTACCTGTTCACCACCGTCGCTGCTGTCGTAATCGGTGGAACGTCACTGCTTGGTGGGGCAGGCGGCTATGGTGCCACGGTTCTCGGCGTTCTTGTTCTTACGGTATTGACGTCGCTTCTTGTGGGCCTCGGCCTCAGTTTCCCTGCGCAGCAGGCCATCGTCGGTTTGCTGATCGTGCCGATGGTCGCGATTTACGCCCGGTCGCCCCACATACGAAATCAGATCTGAAACTATATGCAGGCATTCGAAAGGAACGCTGATGGCTGTCTCGAACACTCTTCTCAACCGTCTAAAGGACCACTCTCTCGTACGCGAAGAAATGCTCGTGGGAGGCACTTGGCAAAAGGAAGGGACAGGCGCTGAGCGGATCGAGGTGCGGAATCCCTCCACCCTCGAAATCCTTGCATCTCTTCCCAGTGCCGGTCTGAACGACGTGCGCGTCGCCATTGACGTCGCAAAGAAAGCACAAAAGAGTTGGGCAGCCCGCTCCGGGAAGGACCGGGCGTCGATCATGCGGAAATTTTATGACTTGGTCGTGGAGAACGCGGATGATCTTGCAGTTATCTTGACGTCTGAAATGGGCAAGCCGCTTGCCGAAGCTCGTGGGGAGGTGGCCTACGGCGCATCTTACATCGAATGGTTCGGTGAAGAGGCGAAACGCGTCTACGGTGACACGATACCGGGTCATCATGCCGATAAGCGTCTTCTCGTCCTCAAGCAGCCCGTCGGTGTCGTGGCAGCTATTGCGCCGTGGAACTTTCCATCCGCAATGGTCGCTCGCAAGGTCGCGCCGGCCCTCGCTTCCGGATGCGCAATCATCTTCAAGCCCGCCGCAGAGACTCCGCTCTCGGCTCTCGCGCTGGCAATCCTCGCCGAACGAGCCGGAGTTCCTAGCGGACTATTCAGCGTGCTCCCCACAAGAAACGCCCGGATGTTCGGCGCGGAAGTCTGCTCGAACCCGATCGTCAAGAAGCTCACCTTCACCGGTTCCACGGAAGTGGGGCGCATCCTGATGGCCCAAGGCGCACAGAAGATCATGAAGCTGAGTCTCGAACTCGGCGGTAACGCTCCCTTCATCGTCTTCGATGACGCGGACCTCGACGAAGCGGTGGAGGGAGCGATGTTGTCCAAGTTCCGCAACGCTGGGCAGACCTGCGTCTGCGCTAACCGCCTATATGTCCAGAGCGGCATTTACGACAAGTTCGTGGAAAAGCTGGCGAGCCGGGTTGCAGGTCTTAAAGTCTCAGACGGTTTTGATGATGGAGCAACGATAGGGCCGTTGATCAATGACGAGGCGGTGACCAAGCTCTACGACCACATCGAGGATGCGGTCAGCCGCGGTGCCTCCGTCGTCGTCGGCGGCAAAAGACATGAGAGCGGTGGGACCTTTGTCCAGCCGACGCTTCTGTCCGGAGCGACGAAGGATATGAAGGTCGCGCGCGAGGAAACTTTCGCGCCGCTGGCGCCGGTCTTCAAGTTCGGGAGCGTCGATGAAGTCATCGATCTCGCTAATGACACGGAGTTCGGCCTTGCCGCTTATTTCTATGCGAACGACCTTCGCAACGTGTGGAAGGTGACGGAGGCACTTGAATACGGCATGATCGGCGTGAACACAGGCCTGATCTCGACGGAAGTGGCTCCGTTCGGCGGCGTGAAGCAGTCGGGTTTCGGTCGCGAGGGATCGAAGTACGGCATGGATGACTTCCTGTCCATGAAATACGTCTGCCTCGGTGGCATACCCGCCTGAGAAAGTTGAGGAGCCGCGCCGAACGGCCTGCCTCGCGGTGAAGCTGTCCGTCCAGTGAATCGGCGTCCCCCACGACAGGGGGGTGCTACGTTCGTATCTCTGAGAGGTTCGCAGCGGAACCGCTCTCAATCGCAAGGGTTTCCGAATGACAGAACAAGCATCTGCCGAACACGTCAAGAAGCCCACCCGGAGCGACCATGATATCTCGGCATTCTACAGCCATGATGACTTCGTCGAGGAAAGAGCCGATGGCGTCGATCTCACCGCTCGCACAAGCGTCGAGGGGGCGAGTGGCTTTTGTCGAGTCAATGTTTCACGCGTGAAGTCGGTCGATAACACCTAAAACGAACATTTCTCCTGGAAACCGCACTCTGGCGCCGTCGACAACTGTCCAACGGCTTTGCGAGATTCCCCACTGCGGCGACTCCGCTCGAGGCTGGCGGGACCGCAGTGAATTAGTCGGGCGAGAAGGCTACATACGATGCCATCCCCGCCCGACCACGCCTTGGGAGCATTAGACGTATGATTGCTGCCCCTCGGCAAGGGCCACCTCGATCAAGTAATGTCCATTCTTCGTCGTGCGGCTTGGATACATGCTGGTCATCGCGGGTTCATGTGGCGTCAGAACTCGACGCATGTCGAAGCCGGCACACTCCATTATCTTGTGGGTAGCGAAGACTAGCTTCGTTTGACTGCCAAACGCGAGGCCAACAGGCACATACATAGGGTCGCCGGCGATGCCGCCATGCATATTGTCGTGACGATAGAGTAAGTCTCCAGTGTACACAAAGACGTCGTCGCTGGCAGATTTGCCGTCGTTACGGACGAGGACATATTGCGACCCGGCGGTATGGGTGTCCCGCGCTATCCTGACATCGATCCCCGGGAAAATATTGTCGACATCGCCGTCAATGCCGCGCATTCGTCCTTCTCGGGCGAGTTGGACCGCGTAAAGCATATCCCCCGTATCAGTGGCAGTGAGCAGCCATCGGAAGCGTCGGTCGAGCGCCATCAGCGAAACCCATGCCGCGAGCTCTTCCTGCTGGATGTGGAAGGTTGCGTTGGGGAACAGTTCCAGACCACCCATGTGGTCAAAATGCGCGTGCGTCAGGATCACGTGGTCGATCTCCTCGGGAGTACAGCCAACTTCGGCGAGGACTTCCTTGGGCGAGAACCAGTTCTGAACGTTGAAGCGTTCCATGAATTCGCGGCCATGGGAGGCGTAGTTCGCGCCGCAATCCAACAGGATCGATTTCCCGTGGCCCCTCAGAAGGGTGTAGCAGTAAGGAAGTTTTTCATTCCCCGCATTGTGTCGACCATAGACGAGAGAACTGGTTGGCGCGTCAGGTACCCAGGCGAACTCGAGCATCCATATTGAGTAGTCAGACAAAGTCTCCTCCCGATTCCTGTTTAACTGATAACGGTCTTATGAAGGGCACAACACGAGTGCCGGAAATCCACCACCTCGAACCCCGGAAGGCATCTCGATGCGTCTTTTAATTCCGACCACGCCGCCTTCAGGGGCACCAGCGGATCACGGGCCGATGCAGAGCCTGCCAGCGTGCGTTCTATATGCTCGATCGCGACTCGAAGCAGGTTACCTGCGTTGGCGAGATGCCGGTGAAAATGCTGGCTACGGGGCGTGGAGCAGAGTGCGCGGAACTCGTCATTTCCTGCCTTTATGAGATCTGCTGCCGCAGCTTGAATCTCGACGTCGAGTACAAGGCGAGACTTCGCAATGGCAAGAAGGACCAGGAGCCCGGCCAGTCGATTGGCCGCACCATGGAACTTTTCGAAGCATGCCTGAGCCGAAATCGCATAGGCCGAGGTTTCGTCGTCCAGCACCTCGGCGACTCGTATCGACTTCGTCGACGAACCTGCCTCGTTCCTCATGCAGCATGTTCCTTCGGAGGCTCGGCCGGCGCGGCGTGCCGTCCCAGAATAAGATCAGCAGCCTTTTCTGCGATCATCAGCGTCGAGGCGTTGGTGTTGGCAGACGGCATCGAGGGCATAATCGAGGCGTCTGCGACGCGAAGAGCGGAGAGGCCATGTACGCGCAGCTGGTGGTCGACCACGGTTCCGGGGTCGGAGCGCGGCCCCATCCGACAGGTGCCAATCATGTGGTAAACGGTCGTGCCCTTCTGGCGCGCGAAGCCGAGGAGCTCCTCGTCGCTTTCGAGATCTGGCGTTGGAGATGTCTCGGCATCCATGTATTTGCTGAGAGCATTGGTGCGGAACAACTGCCGCGCAAGCCGCATGCCTCCCAGCAACACCTTTTGATCCGTTTCATGGGTGAGATAGTTGGGCTGTATCGCCGGAGGCTCGAAGGCATTCGACGATTTGATGTGCGCAAAACCGAGGCTCTCCGGGCGCTCCTGCCAGATGCCGAGCGTCAGGCCAGGGTGCGTGTCCAGCAACCCGACCACCCCCTCTCGGAAACTTGCAGGTGCGCACGCGAACTCAAGGTCGGGCCTCGGCAATGAAGGATCGGACTTCCAGAAGATGTGAACAAGCGACGGGCTGACCGCAAGTATGCTCGGTTTCCCGAAGACCCAGCGAGCAATCTGGCCCAGAAGGGCAGGACCTTGGGCCAGATCGTTGATGGTTGTTGAGCCTTTTACGCGGGCGACCATGCGAACGGCGTAGTGATCGCGAAGGTTATTGCCTACCCCTGGTAGCTCGTGGAAAATCTTAACCCCCGCGCGCCGCAGAACCTCCGCCGGTCCGACCCCCGACAGTTGGAGAAGCTTGGGCGTGTTGAGCGCGCCTGCAGTGAGGATTACCTCTCTTGTCGCGCGAACTTCGCGTCGAGCTCCGCCTGCCCCTCCCACAACATATGCTACGCCGACGGCTCTTGTACCGTCGAAGACTATGGAGGTGGCCTGGCTGTTCGTGCGGACGTCCACGTTTCCGCGCTTCATCGCCTTACGAAGGAAAGCGCGGGCCGAGCTATGCCTGAAGCCTTTGTAGATCGTCCGCTGGAAATATCCTGCGCCGTCTTGACTGGCGCCGTTGTAATCCGGGTTCCGGGGAATCCCCAGTTCGACCGCCGCGTCGATCAGAGCATCGCTGACGGAATGGTGCCAGTCCAGATCGGTAATCGGAAGCTCGCCGTCGCGTCCGCGATAGCGTTCATCGGCGTCGCCGATACGACGCTCGGATCGCTTGAAGTAGGGCAAGATTTCATTGTAGCTCCATCCGGGATTTCCTTGGGCAGCCCAGTTGTCGTAGTCTACGGCTTGGCCCCTGACATAATTGAGGCCGTTGATTGAACTCGATCCTCCAAGCACTCGGCCCTGCGGCAAGGAGAAGCTCCTGTCGTTTGTGCCCGGGTTCGGCTCGGACATGAAGTTCCAGGTAAGTCTCTTGCTGTAGATGTTCTTGATATAGCCGGCGGGGATATGGATCATCGGATTGACGTCCTTTGGACCCGCTTCGAGCAGGCAGACTTTGAAGCCCGCCTGGCTCAAACGGTTCGTGACGACACACCCAGACGTTCCACCTCCGACGACTATATAATCGAAGCTCTCTCCTCCAAGGCTTGCTTTAGCCATTTCTCCTCCAAATGCGAAAGCTTTCCGGGGGGCCGCAACCGTCGTTGCGACCCCCTGCGCATTTAACCCCCGACGCCGGAAGGCTAATGGCTCATGCGCAGGATTGGCTTGATGACCTTCCCGCTTTCTGAGTCGGCCATCGCCTGGTTGATGCCGTCGAGGTCGTAAAACTGGACGAGCTTGTCGAACGGGAAGCGGCCTTGCCGCCAATATTCAATCAACTGAGGAACGAATTCAGACGGAATGCTCTGCCCTTCGACGACCCCCACGAGAGTGCGACCGAAAAGGAATTTGCCGATGTCGATCGTGCCTTCGGTGCCGAGCGCGGATGAGCCTACAAGCCCGCAAGTCCCCGGCGTTCCAAGGCAATCCACGGCCTGACGGAAAACCTTGGGAGAGCTCGTGCATTCCAGGCTGAAGTCCACGCCGGCCTGAGCAATCTCCTTGATGGCCCCGACACTGTCTTCCCAGCGGGCGTTGATCGTGTGTGTTGCGCCGAGTTCGACCGCAAGCTCGAGACGCTCGTCGTTCAGATCGACAACAATAATGGTCGTGCACCCTGCGATTTTTGAGGCCATAACTGCCGCCATCCCAACCGCCCCAGCGCCGAAGATCGCGATAGACGACCCGGGCATGGGCTTGAGGCAGTTTAAGACCGCGCCCGCGCCTGTCTGGAGACCGCAACCAAGCGGGCCGATGAGCTCGAGGGGAACGTCCTTGGGAATTTTGACCGCGTTCCGTTCGCTGGCGATTGCGTATGTCGCGAACGAGGACTGCTCGAAAAAGCAACCGCTAATCTGCTGGCCGTGCGAATCATGGATGGGGCAGGTGCCGTCGGGGCGGGTGCCGCGGAAGTTTCTGCCGAAGAAATCTTCGCAATAATAGGGGGTGCCAGTGAGGCACTTTTTGCACTTGCCGCAGTAGGCGTAGCTGAGGGCGACGTGGTCACCGGGAGCGAGCCCCCTCACGTCGCTTCCGACGGCTTCGACAACGCCGCTGCCTTCATGTCCAAGGACGACCGGTTGTGGCACGTCGTATCCCTGATCGCGGACGACCATGTCCGTATGACAGACGCCTGACGCGACGATCCGAACCAGGATTTCGTCGGCCCGCGGTTCATCAATTCCGATGCACTCCAGGACGAGAGGTTTCGCCTTCTCGCGCGAGATTGCAGCATATGCTTGCTTCATAAAGATGGGCTCCTCCAGACGCGCACCAGCGCAGATTGGGCCAAAACTACGCATCATCAGACAATCAGTCAACATATTTCAATCTTGTCAGCGTGAGCTTGCTGTTAAACCGGGGTCTCTTTTCGCTGCTCTGTTTGGAAATTATCTATGACTATAAGATGTTAACGGATGCAACGCCTACGATTACATGCGCAGACGGCTGAGGCGCAAGTTTCATTGTGCCCGCTGAACGTTGACAGATTATCAGACGAAAAGTACGTTTCCGCCGATTTGGAATGCAAGTCGCATATGCCATTCGGGAGGAAACAGAATGTTCGAAGCGCCGAAAGCGTGGTCCAGTCGTTCAATGAAAGCCGCCCAGATCGAGGGAGTGAGGGGACGGATCTCGGTAGCGGAGGTTAAGGTTCCGGAACTGGAGCCGGGTGATGCTCTCGTTAGAGTCGTGGCGTCAGGGATCTGCCGAAGTGACTGGCATTTGTGGAATGGCGACTGGGAATGGGTCGGAATGAAACTTCAGCCCGGAGCGGTCCTCGGGCATGAAATCGGCGGTATTGTCGAAGCTGTCGGATCCAACGTCAGGTCCGTCCGCCCTGGACAACGTGTCACGGTCCCGTTCAATCTGGCGTGCGGGCACTGCCACCATTGCTCCCGCGGAGAACAGAACATTTGCGACAACGCGGCTGTGCCGCACCTCATTCCAGGATCAGGCGGTTGGGCGCAGTACATGCGCGCGCCCAATGCTGACTTGAACTGCATACCACTTCCTGAGGGGGTGGACGAACTCACCGCCGCGGCCCTTGGTTGCCGCTACATGACCGCGTGGCGTGCAATTCAGAGCCGTGGCGCGCTACGCGGCGGAGAGAGCGTCGCCGTCTTTGGGTGCGGTGGGGTCGGGCAAGCCGCGATAGAGATCGCAGCGTCGCTCGGCGGACGTGTGATCGCTGTCGATGTCGATGATGCAAAGCTCGCGAGGGCGAAAGAAATCGGCGCGCATGATATTGTCAATGCGAAGGACCTTTCGTCTGAGAGGGTCGGCGAAGCGGTCAAGAGAATTACCGAACGTGGCGCCGGGGTCGATCTCGCAGTCGATGCGCTCGGTAGCATCGCAACTGTACACGGAGCGTTGCATTCGCTCCGCAAAGGCGGTCGATTGTCCCAGGTCGGTCTAACTTCCCAGGCGGAAAAGGGCATCGTCGCGATTCCGATGGACATGATCGTGCTCAAGGAGCTCGAAATTCGTGGTAGTCTCGGCAACCCACAGAGCGAGTACGGCGACCTCCTCAGTTTGGTCGCTTCGAAGAAGCTCAGACCAACCGCACTCGTCAGTCGAACGGTTTCGCTCAGTGACGTCGAATCGGTTCTGCATGACATGGATAGCTTTAAGACGAGCGGCTACGTTGTAATCACAGACTTCGATTAATACCGACCGCGAAGCAGTCTGGCGGGGCCTCATCGGTCGTCTCCGGTCAGAACACACTTGTCAATCAGGGTTAGGTTAGTGCCGATGCGATATATGGTCGGCACTGCCGTCGGTGTTTCAATCGACAGCATCTGCTCGGTCGTTAGCCGCTCGATGGCCTGGCGAACAACCCTCAGCGAGTTCCCGTGAGCCACGAGTAAAATCGTCCGCGCTCTCAGGAGCAGCGGAATGACCTCGCAAAGCAAAAACGGCAAGACCCGCGCGCTGGTGTCGCTTATGCTCTCGCCGCCGGGCGGTCGGGTGCGGTAGGAGCGCCGCCATTCCTGTACCAAGTCGGAGCCACAGCGATCCCGCGCCTCGTCCTTGTTCATCCCTGTAAGTTCGCCATAATCGCTCTCGTTCAATGCTTCGGTCTGAGACAGCTCCAGACGATCGGCTTGCGTTTCGCGTAAGATCGCCCGGCAGGTATCGATGGATCGGACCAATCCGGAGCAGAAGGCCGCGTCGAATGAGATTCCGATCGCGGCAATTCGTTCGCCTGCCTCACGGCTTTCCTTCCGCCCTTTATTAGTAAGCGGCGCGTTTTTCCACCCGGTGAATTCGTTCCGCTCGTTCCCCTCGCTTTGCCCGTGACGGACGATGACCAAGGTCGACAGTGTTGCTCCCTCTCGGCGTTTCATTTCAGCTTTGCTGATTGTCGTATTGTCTACTGCCGGGACGAAAATTGAAAAAGAATAATAGAAACAACGATAAAGAATGATTTTAACTCGATCCCAGATTCGGCGACACTATAGAGATTGACAGATTGTCTGCGGATTTATAATGATGCTCCTCGCCGTTCTGGGGAGAGTCCGGCAACGGCAGGAGACCAAGTGGCTCTCGCACTATCAGACAAAATTGTCCGCCCGGGGCGGTAGAGGAGGAACTTAGATGAAGAGACGTACATTCCTGCAGGCGGGTAGCGCCTTGCTCGCCGCCGGCACCTTTGGCGTGCCGAACATTCTTCGGGCGGCGACCGATATCAACATCCTTCCTGACACCTGGCCGTCCGAGGGCGACAATCCAATCGTTGAGGCGGGCAAGTTCACGAAGACTGGTCCCTGGAAGATCGGTCACAGCCATTACGGTCTCGCAGGATCCACGCACACCTACCAGACCGCGTTTGAAGCGGAATACGAAATCACCCGCAACAAGGCGCGTGTCGCGGACTATCAGTTCCGCAGCGCGGACTTGAACCCGTCCAAGCAGGTCGCTGACATCGAAGACCTCATCGCGCAGAAGGTGGACGCGATCATCATCGCTCCGCTGACCACAGGGTCGGCCGTAGAAGGCATTCGAAAGGCGAAAGCAGCCGGCATACCGACCGTGGTCTATCTCGGCCGCGTTGATACTGAGGATTTCACTGTCCAAGTGCAGGGCGACGACTTCTACTTCGGACGTGTCATGGCCCAGTTCCTCGTCGACAAGCTCGGCAACAAGGGCAAAGTTTGGGTCCTGCGCGGCGTTGCCGGCCATCCCATCGATGCCGACCGCTACAGCGGCGCGATGGAAGTTTTCAGCAAGTCGGGGCTTCAAATCACATCGACACAGCACGGCAGCTGGTCCTACGAGGATTCGAAGAAGATCGCCGAAAACCTCTATCTCGCCGACCCCGACATCGCGGGCGTTTGGACCGATGGCGCGAACATGTCGCTCGGCGTTCTGGATGCCCTTCAAGAAGCTGGCGCCTCGACGATACCACCGATCACCGGCGAAGCGCTGAACGGCTGGATGCGCCGTTGGAACGATGAAAAGCTGTCGTCCATCGGGCCGATTTGCCCGCCGGCGCTTTCCACTGCCGCGTTGCGCGCCGCGTTCGCGCTCCTCGAAGGAAAGCCGATCAATCGCAACTGGACGAACCGTCCCAAGCCGATCACCGACGAGACGCTCTCCAAGTTCTACAGGTCGGATCTCACCGACGCATATTGGGCTCCGACCGAAATGCCGAACGAGAAACTGCTCGAGTACTTCAAAGCCTGAAGCAAGCCGGGCGCGGAATTTCCGCGCCCGCAACTCCAACAAATATGGAAGCTTTCATGAGCCTGCTTGTCGAAATGGTCGGCATCAATAAGTCTTTTGGCGCCACGAAAGTCCTGTCGGACGTACGCTTTTCGCTGGAGCCTGGCACGGTGCACGCGCTGATGGGCGAGAATGGCGCGGGTAAATCCACGCTGATGCGGATTCTGTCCGGCGTTTATCAGGCCACGTCTGGAACCGTGCGGCTTCGCGGTGAGGAAGTCAATTTCCGCACCCCGAAAGAGGCGCGCCTCGCCGGTGTATCGACGATATTCCAGGAATTCACCCTCATACCGAATCTAACCGTCGCCGAGAATATGTTCCTCGGTCACGAGCCACGGCGCGCCGACGGCTCGATCGACAGCGCAGAGGTAATCGAGAGGTCGCGCCGTCTCCTGGCGAACGTGTTTCCCCAACTCGACCCGATGGCGATCGTCGACACGTTGACCGTCGCTCAGCAACAAGCGGTCGAAATCGCCAAAGGTCTCACATCGAATGCAGACGTTTTCATCTTCGACGAGCCAACCGCAGCGTTGAACTCGGCCGACGTCGAGCACCTTTTCAAAGTCATCCGGGATCTTAAAAGCGCCGGCAAAGCCATTGTCTATATCTCACATCGCATGAACGAAGTCTTCGAACTCTGCGACAAGATCACGGTCATGAAAGACGGAGCTTGGGTGAAGACCGAGAAGGTCGAAGACTTCAACCTCCGTTCCCTTGTCGCCACGATGGTCGGTCGCGAGCTTCAAAACTTCTTCCCGTCGCGGGCGGCTGAAACGGGCGACCATATGCTCGAGGTGTCTGACCTTCGCCTCGACACCGAAGGGCCGACGGTCCAGTTTTCTGTCAAGAAGGGAGAAATCCTAGGACTCGCGGGTCTTGAAGGGCAAGGTCAACGCGAGATTATGAGAGCGTTGGTCGGCGTGGAGTCGGCGAAATCCGTTACTGTCAGGCGGCGCGGTGCCGACTCATCCATGCGATCCGTAGATGTCTCTTCTGGCTTTTCAAACGCGATCTCGGCAGGCATCGGGTTCATACCCGAAGACCGCAAGCAGGAAGGTCTGTTTCTCCGTTTGCCAATTTACGACAACATCGCGCTCGGCAAGCAGCTCAACCGTAGCATGGCCAGCGTTGCATGGAGATCCGTTTCGCGCGTGCGCGAAATCATCAAGTCACTGCGCGTGGCTGCAGCTGACCCGAGCGCGCCCGTTGGCAAGCTCTCCGGCGGAAACCAGCAAAAGGTCCTGCTCGGGCGCTGGCTTCTCTCGGGTGTGGACATCCTCGTAATCGAGGAACCCACACGCGGCGTGGACGTTGGCGCGAAGGCCGAGATCTACCGCCTGCTTCGTGACTTCAGCGAGCGCGGCGGAGCTGTGATTGTTTCCTCCCGTGAACTGGCCGAACTCATCGGGCTCTGTGACAACATTCTGATCGTCCACGACCGGAAAATTGTGGGCCAGACGCCGGCTATGGGAGCCACCGAAGAAAGTATTCTCGGAACAGCGTTGGGTTCTCATGCCACGCACGATCAGCGCGCTGCGATTCATTGAGGAGAAGTTTATGAACACCGTCGCAACTTACCTCAGGGTTCCATATCGCGCAGGGGCGATCCGGCTTTCGATCGGAACGCTCCTGTTGATGGTGATCGCGTCGATCGCTTTCCTTCCGGGCTTTCTGGATGGCGAAAACCTCTCGAACCTACTTGCGCAGTCGACCACCCTTGTCATTTCGGCGCTTGGCCAGACGTTCGTCATTCTGACCGGCGGCCTTGACGTCTCGGTAGGGTCAATCATCAGTGTGACGACCGCGATCATGACCCTGGACATGCCCGTCGCCGTACGAATCCCACTCTGCTTTGCGGTTGCAACTGCTTTCGGCCTGGTCAATGGCTACGGTGTAGCACGCCTGAACGTCCATCCGATCATCATGACGCTCGCCACGATGGGAATCGGCCAGGGTCTTGCCCTGATCATACTTCCGATTCCAGGAGGACAGGTGCCGGATTGGCTCTCGACGTCGGTGGCGGGCTCAATTGGCCCGATACCAAACTCTTTGGTCTGGTTAGCCGTCGCTTCGCTCGTCGCCGCCTGGATACTCTACCGCAGACCGTTTGGTCTCTATCTTTTCGCGGCGGGTGGCAATGAATTCAACGCTCGCATGAACGGCGTACCGGTAGAGCGCACGATCGTCAACGCGTATGTGCTTTCGGCCCTTTTCGCCTGCGCCGCAGGGATGTTCCTGGCGGGGCGGCTTGCGTCTGGCGATCCCAAGGGCGGAGCCGCTTTTGGGATCGAATCTGTTACGGCGGCAGCCCTCGGCGGCGTTCACCTTGCCGGTGGCATCGGAAGCATCTTCGGCACGGTCGTAGGAGCCGCAATTTTAGGGCTCGTCAACAACGTAATGAACCTCGCGAATGTCTCCGCCTTTCTGCAATCGGTGGCTAAAGGCGCGCTGCTCCTCGTGCTCGTTGTTTCGCAGCGGCGCAAAACAATCGGACTTTGAAAAAGATGGACACCTCGATGACTACCGCTAATTCCAAGCCAGGTGCGCCATCCCCTTCGTTTAACGGCAAGCGCGTTGTTTCCTGGATCATCGGCTTGCCTCCAGCATACTACGTGCTTGCAATCCTGATCGCTGTCGCGCCTGCCGTGAGTGCGACCCTTATCAACCCGAACTATTGGTTTGCAATCCTGAAGCAGTCGGCCCCACTTGGGATAGCGGTGCTGGCACAGTCTCTGGTGATGAGGGTTCGCTCGATCGATCTTTCCGTCAGCGGCGTATTCGCCTTCGCGATATACCTCGCGAGTTCTGGCTTGTTGAACAGCTACCCGCCTTTTATGACAGTGGCGATGCCTATCGTGGTCGGGTTGCTCGTCGGTGTTATCAATGGTGCGCTTGTTGCCTACGTCCGCGCCTCCGCAGTAATTTCAACGCTGAGCGTCTCGGCGATCCTGATCGGCATCGTTCAGTATATGAGCGCGGGCAGGGCGCCCGGTTCTACGCCAACTTGGCTACGCGTCCTGACGAGCGGCAACGTTCATGGACTTTCGTATTCCGTCATCATCTGGATCGCGACTTCGGTGCTCGTAGCCGTCGCATTCCGCTTCCTGATTGTCGGTCGCTATTTCCGTGCAGTCGGTGATAACCCACGCGCCGCCGAGACAACGGGGATCCCGCTTGCCCGCACGATATTCGTCTCGCATGTGACGGCGGGAGTCCTGACCGGCATCGCTGCGCTTGTCCAAGTATCGGCCCTGGCCGTCGGCACGATCAAGCCAGGTTTCGATACTTTTATGAACGCCTTGGCTGCAACGATCCTTGGCGGCGTTACGTTCGGCGTCGATCGCGGCGGCGTTGCGGGTCCGTTCGTTGCAGTCGTCGCCTTCAGCTTCCTCTTCGCTATGCTGACTGTTTTCGGCATCCAGGAACCAGGAAAACTCATCGTTCAGGGCCTTATCATCGCACTGGCCGCGATCATCTACGGAACTCGAGCGGGCCGCATCTAAACCGGTCCGCCATCGTTGTCGATTGTGTCGTTCCCGCGCCTAAGCAGAAGAAGAAAGCAGGAGAGAAGAAATGGTCAAGATAACTGCGGCTGTTGCCGTGAAGCCGAAGGCTCCGCTGGAGTTCCGGGACCTGGAACTGGCTGATCCTGAAGGGAACGAGATCCTTGTCCGCACCGTCGCAACCGGTATTTGCCACACTGACCTGCTGCTGAGAGACGGCATCTTCGGCCCACCCGCTCCCGTCATTCCCGGGCACGAAGGAGTAGGAATTGTCGAGGCGGTGGGTTCAGATGTGCAGGGACTGAAGGTAGGCGACGCTGTCGCGCTCAGCCAGAGTTCATGCGGCTTCTGCCCCGACTGCCGGCGCTCGCATCCAATGAACTGCCAGAACTACACGCAGTACAACTTGACGGGTCTGCGGCCGAACGGGAAGAAAGCCATCGTATGTGACGAAGTGGGCAGCAATTTCGTCGGGCAGTCTTCCTTCGCGACCCACATACTGGCGACAGAGAACAACGCCGCTCTACTCCCCTCGGAAGGCTTTGACCTGACAAATGCCGCTCCGCTGGGTTGCGGCATGGCGACCGGGGCCGGCACCGTCATTAATGCCATGAAGCCGGAGATTGGTTCGTCGATTGTCATCTTCGGTGCGGGAGCCGTCGGCATTGCGGCTATCATGGCCGCCAAAGTCCGTCGATGCGGCAAGATTATCGTCGTTGATCTGAACCCGCAGCGGCTCGAGATGGCCAAGGAATTGGGCGCTACGCACGCCATCAATGGCAGGGACGCCGATGTCGTGGAGCAGATCCACGCCCTGACCGGAGGTGGTGCTGACTTCGCAGTCGAGGCCGTCGGTATCATTCCGGTTATCCTCAACTCCATCAAATGCACGCGGCCCGGCGGACATGTTGTTCTCCTCGGCCTTGACGCGCTCGGCAAAGACATTCCTATTCCGCTCGATCTCATGGTCTTCAACCGCAAGATTCAGGGCGCAATCCTCGGCGACCAAATCCCCCAGTTGTTTATTCCGCAGATGGTTCAGCTCAATCAGGCAGGCCTCTTCCCGTTTCAGAAGTTGATCACAAAATATCCATTCGAGAAGATCAACGAGGCTATCGCGGACGCAGAAGCAGGTCGCGTTATTAAGCCCGTCATCGTGTTCAATTAGGAGCCAGCCGATGTCGTCCACGAAATCCGCGGAACAGCACCTTATCGTCGAATTCAAGACCACGGCCCAGAACAGGGGTCGTGTGAAGGAACTGCTTCTGGAGTTTATCGGACCGGCTCGTGAAGAGACGGGATGCCTCTATTACGACCTGTATCAGCGCTCAGACGAGCCCAACACGTTCTACATTCTCGATGGCTGGGCGAACGAAGAGGCGGTGGCCGGTCACGGCAAGCATCCCAACGTGTTGCGCGTCCTGGAACCGCTCCTGCCACTGCTCGTCAGTCCCCCGTCCATCATTGTGAATAGCCGCGTCAGCGACTGAGCGCGCGGCGTCCATGGCTCGGCAGGAACAGCGCTTCCGCTGAGGCGCAACCCGTCCATATCTTGGAGTGAAAATGGCGCAACATCGCGTAGTGATCGTAGGCGGAGGCTTTGCGGGTCTCCAGCTCGCCAGGGACCTCAAATGCCCGGAAACTTCCATTACGATCATCGATCGGCGCAATCATCACCTCTTTCAGCCACTGCTTTACCAGGTGGCGACAACGGTGCTCGCGACGTCGGAAATAGCTTGGCCGATAAGGACGCTGTTCCGCGAACGGAAGGACATCTCTACGCTGCTTGGCGAAGTCGTCGGGATCGACGTGGCGCAACGCTCTGTATGGCTGAAGGGCGGGCATACGGTGCCGTACGACACTCTGGTCCTCGCCACTGGAGCACGCCACGCATATTTTGGGCGTGACGAATGGGAGCCCTTTGCGCCCGGCCTAAAGGCGCTCGAGGATGCGACAACGATAAGAAGACGCCTTCTTCTCGCATTCGAGAAAGCAGAATTGGAGGCTGACCCCGAGCGCAGGAAGGCTCTTCTGACCTTCAGCATCATCGGTGCCGGACCGACAGGGGTAGAGATGGCTGGCATCATTGCTCAGCTCGCCCATAGAATCCTTGTGGAGGAGTTCCGAAGCATTGACACATCGTCATCGCGAATTCTCCTGATCGAGGCTGGACCGCGCGTTCTTCCGGTTTTTCCGCCGGCCCTGTCCGACTACGCCAACAAGTCATTGACGAAGATGGGTGTCGAGGTCTGTACAGGCCGCCCGGTGACCGCCTGCAACGAAGACGGCGTGAGCATTGGAGACGAGTTCGTTCCGAGCCGAACGGTTATCTGGGCGGCAGGCGTTCAGGCATCAAAGGCCGCCGAGTGGGTCGGCGCGGAGCGGGATCGCGCAGGAAGAGCGCTCGTTGAACCAGACCTGACGGTTGCTGGGCACCCGGAGGTCTTCATCGTGGGTGACACCGCTTCCGTGCGAACGGAAGACGGAAATCAGGTACCTGGCATCGCGCCTGCGGCGAAGCAACAGGGAAAATATGTTGCCTCGGTCATCAAGGCGCGGCGCCTGCAAAAACCCGCGCCCGCACCATTCCGCTACAGACACCTCGGTAACCTGGCGACAATTGGCCCGAGCTCGGCTGTCATCGATTTCGGAAAACTCCGACTGAAGGGTTCGCTCGCTTGGTGGATATGGGGCCTGGCTCACATTTATTTCCTGATCGGCACTCGCAGCCGAATGGCCGTCGCGCTCAGTTGGCTGTGGGTCTTCACGACGGGACACCACTCGGCGCGCCTCATCACGCAGAAAGAGACGCTTAAAGACGAAGTCTGAGATCGGCAGCAGGCCGCGCGGCGATCGGCATGGGACCAACGACATACATGAGGGGATTTACTATGTCGTTTCTAGCAAATGTCAGCATAAAACTGAAAATGCTTCTGTTGGTGGCGCCCGTCTGCGCCATCGGCATAACCGGATTGACATTCGTATCGCTCAAATATCGGAGTGCCTCCCAGAGCTATGTAAGTTTCATCGCTGAGGACGAGGCGGCGGCTATTCAGATGGCGCGGGCGAGCCAGCGACTTACTGCGCTGAGCTACAACGCTTACCAGGTCATGTCCTATGACACCAAGGACCCGAACATCAAAAAATTCGCCCTTTATTATGAGAACAACAAGGCGAAATTGCTTTCCGAACTTCGCGCCGTCAAGAAGCTGGCTCCCGATCAGAAGGAGAGCATCGACGGTTTCATCTCTGCCGCCAACGGTATTCTGGAACTCACAAACAGAGCCGTTCAGCTGGCACTTAAGGGAGACACCGCAAACGCCAACGCTTTGCTGCGCCAAGCCGACCCGATCATAGCGGATCAGGTCCTTGCCGTGCGTGACTGGACTGATGGATTCACCAGCGCGACCGCGCTCAGGAGCCAGCAATTGGCGGATAGCGCCGATAAGACCAGCCTGTATTCGCTCGTTGCCATCGCAGCCATGTTTGCTTCGTTATTGGCGCTATCGATCTTCATAGCTTCGCAGTACGTGACGCTGCCATTGGTTCGCCTCAGGGATCGAATGATGTCCCTTGCGGATGATAACACGGACGACGAAGTGCCCGGCGAGGAGCGCCGGGACGAACTGGGAAGCATGGCCCGCGCGGTCTCGGTCTTCCGGAGGAATGCCATTGAGCGAGCACGGCTCGAACACGACAGCGCGTTGGTGCGAGAGGCTGCGGAAAGAGACCGGCAAACGCGCGAGAGACGTGACGCTGCCGACGCCGGCGCGGCAAAGTTCGCTGTAAGCACACTGGGAGCCGCACTTCAGCGGCTTTCCGACGGGGATTTGACCCACCGGATCGAAACACCTTTCAGGGCGGATCTGGATAGCCTTCGATTTGACTACAACGCCTCAGTGGAAAAGCTCCTTACCGCGCTGTTGTATGTGAGTCAAAATGCCCTTCAGATCGATAGTGGTTGTGAAGAAATTCGTTCAGCTTCCCATGACCTGTCTGCCAGAACGGAGCGGCAAGCGGCATCCCTTGAGGAGACTGCGGCCGCGGTTGGAGAGGTAACGTCTGCAATTCGCGACAGCGCGATACGCGCCGCCGAAGCGAAAGTCCTGGTCGCACAAGCGAAAAATGTTGCGGAGGCGTCTGGTGTCGTCGTTCGTTCTGCGGTCGAGGCAATGCGCAACATTGAAAAATCCTCGGATCAGATCACGACGATCATTGGGGTCATTGACGAGATCGCCTTTCAGACGAACCTTCTTGCCCTGAACGCTGGTGTTGAAGCTTCCCGCGCAGGCGATGCGGGACGCGGATTTGCTGTTGTGGCTCAAGAAGTTCGGGAGCTTGCGCAGCGATCTGCGACAGCAGCAAGGGAAATCAAGGAACTGATTTCCAGCGCAAGCGCGCAGGTGGAAAAAGGGGTAACCCTCGTGGACGAGACTGGAAGGAGCCTCGACCAGATTATTGCCGAGGTCACGGAAATCGATCGACATGTTGTGGCAATCGCCGGGTTGGCGCAAGAGCAAGCGATAACGCTTACAAACATCAACGCCACTGTCGGTTCAATCGATAACGAAACGCAAAAGAACGCGGCAATGGCGGAAGAGTCCGCCGCCGCAGGAAGCATGTTAGCATCGCAGGCCGAAGCGCTCACCGAGCTCTTGCGGCAGTTCAAAATTCATCAAACGGCGGCCGACGAAGCCAATGTTCCGGCATCCGATGAGGTAGCGGGTGCGGAAATTGTCATATTGGAGAATTCGCGTGTGCTACGCGCGTAGGTCATCCAAGGGGCGGAAAAAGGGTTGTGAAGCCTTCTCGTGGATGATGAGTGCGTTGCAGAAATCGTTCGGTTCCATAAAAAGTATTATGCGAGATGTTATAACATAACACAGGGAATGCGAATGGGGGAATTCTTTTCCCAAGCCTCCTCCCGAGGCGCCTTGGCTGCCGCTGGACAGGTCCTGGCGGCAGCCCTTTTGTCTCCGAGCGAGGCCGATGAAGCTGACGTCCGTTGAAGCAATATACCTCCGGTGGATATCTCAAGGCAGGAGCCTCGCTGAGATCGCGAGCATCGAGCGGCAACCCGCCGAGGAAATCCGGCAGAAGCTGGACGCGGTTTGCCGACGCCTCGGCGTTACATCGATCATCGAGGCGGTCGAAAAGGCGAAGTCCACCAATATCATCTAATCGCCAGGCGCCGATTGACCTGCCCGGGCCGGCACCTCCACATCAGGCGGCAATGTGGCACGTAAGCGGATGGCGCGCACCGACCGGCTTCGCCATGAACGGGTCCAATCCTGCTCTCTTTTGATGGCGTCCTGGCCCGTCTCCGGATCTTCCACGATCAACCCGCAAGGGGTCCGCTAGCAAGCTGCGGCCGCTTCGTCTCGCGCCTTCGCGGTGATCGCGCCCGAAGCCGGGCCTTTTGAGGAGCCATCGAGCGGGAATTGGCCCGCTCCAGGATGGAGCCCCTCAGATGTCGCACGATCTTTCCCTCGCACAGTCCCACGCCTTCCAGCTCTCCCGCGACCTGATGGTCCCGGTCACAGTCTTCGAAGTCGACGGCGAATACGGCGTCCTGCCCTCTGACGAGATCGACGCCGGCGACGATCTGGCAATCGTGAACGAATTCTTCCCTTGGGCGGCTCACTGAGCCGCCTTTCGCGCGGCTGCCGCTTGCGAGCGGCTGGCCGCAAGGGAGGCTTCGCCGCGGCCATCGTCCCGATCACTGCCAGATTCGTCAGTTGCCGGCCGCGCCCTTGCGGCCATTGCTCTTCGCGGGGATTTGAGCGGTGCCCCTGAGGCGATGGGCAAAGCAAAGGCAGGAGAAACGAGAATGAACAGACGAAAGATCGAGGATCTGCGCAGCCAGGTAAGGTGCGCCGCCGTGCTGGAGCAGGCGGGATTTGCGGTTGACCTAAAGGAGAGCACGCGTCGGGCCGTGAAGTTTCGACGCAACGGCGAGATCATCATCGTCACCCACGAGGGATGCGGCTGGTTCGATCCGCTGACGGACGCGAAAGGAGACGTGTTCACGCTGGTCGAGCACCTCGATCACGTCGGTTTTGTCGAATGTATCGCGAGGATTGCCGAGCTCGTAGGCTTCAAAACCATGGAACCGGAATGGCCAGGCCAAAGGCATCATAGGAAATCTGAAGGTTCCCTTGGAGATCGTTGGCGGGGACGGCGTCGCCCCTGCCTGGGCTCGGCGACATGGAATTACCTCCACGACGAGCGTTGCCTGCCGGCGCGGCTGCTCCAGGTGGCGATCAAGGGCGACATCTTACGGGAAGGACCGTTGGGCAGCATGTGGGCGGCTCACACCGATAATGGCGGCACTGTGACGGGGTGGGAGGCGCGCGGTCCGCAGTATCGCGGCTTCGCGTCGGGCGGAGCCAAAGTTCTCTTTCGTCTCGGACCGGAGGTTTCGTCGCGCCTCGCCGTCACGGAGGCTGCGATCGACGCGATGAGCCTCGCGGCGATTGAAGGTTCGCGTGAAGGCACCCTCTATCTCAGCACGGGAGGCGGATGGTCGCCCTCCACCGAGGAAGCGTTGCGGGAGGCGGCGGCCCGGCCTGGGGTCCAACTCGTCGCGGCGACCGACGCCAACGCCCAAGGCGACATGTATGCGGAACGGTTGAGGGCGCTTGCCGAGACTGTCGGCTGCGACTGGATGCGGTTGCGTCCGCCTATGGAGGATTGGAACGAAACCCTGAAGCAAAGAGAAAAGCGAAGGAGGGAAAGACGGGAGAAAGGCGTGCCGCATGCGCGCCGCCCGCATCAAGGGAGGCTTCGCCCGGCGGAGCCGGCCCTTGACACCGGCGATCGCGATGCCGGCGGCCCGGAAGATGTCTTGAAGGACTGAAGAGGATGGCAGGTCGAGAGGACACGGTCGCGCTTCGGTCCGGAAATCTCCGAAGGAGCCGCAGATGAATTCCTCTCCCGTAATCCGCAAAGTTTACCAGGGCGTCGCATGCCGCCACCAGATGTTTCGGATGTTCGACCGGCATGCGCAGCGCCCAAACCGATGGGACAGCGATGATGCCGAGGCGCTCTATGCTGGCGAATGGTTCGAGATCGACGAGGCCGGACACGACTACATGTTCGAGATCCTGCCGCCCCTCTGGATCCGTGGCTCGATTTTCGCCATGCGCGAATTCCTGACAGGCCGGGTGACGAGCGTGTTCTTTGCGCTCAGGATCGATCAGACGATCCGATATTTTCATGGCTACTGCGTTGTTTCGGAGAAGGATTCTGTCGAAGCAATGCGCGTCGCCATCATCGAGCGCGAAAGCCGCCCCGTGCGCATGATGACGCGTGAGGAGCGCCTCGAGCATATCTGGAGCAGCACCGCCGACCAATACCGTGGATATGCCGATCTCAGCTCGCCCGAAGCTTCTCGCGGCAAACGCACGATCGCATTCTACGGCGGCCGGGCCGGCAGCAGGCTGAGGATCCTTGAGGACCTCACTGATCAAGAGATAGCCGCCAAACTGCCAGTGCATTTGCGCAATCTCCCTTCCAAGGCCGCCGCCTAAGTCCGACGCCGGTCGCGATGCAGCGGCCGATCGCCCTTACTCCCCCCGCCTGCAGGACAGGTATTCCCATCATTCGCGCCCGCCAACTGCCCTTGATCGGCAAGACGACGGCGCTTTGCCTTCTCAACAGGAGTTCTTCGATGAGCAACGATCCTTTCACGCTCGATATGTTCGGCAGCAGCGCAGTTTCGTCCGGCCTCGGATTCGGAGTCACGGCCTTCGGAGGTTTTGCCGCCAATGATGACGAGCCGGATCCAACCCCGCCCGCTCCCGCTCTCAGCCAGCTCCAGCCGATTGCCAAGCCGCCGGCGCCACGTAAGCAAAGCGCCAACTTCTACCTTGATCAGGGCGACCGCGAGCTCGCCGGGTCCTGGAAGGAACGGGCGCGCATCAACGTTGCCGCAATCCTCACCGCCAATGAGCTCGTCAAGCACGATCTGCCGGCGACTCCAGCCGTGCAGGCGAGGCTCATCCGCTTCACGGGTTTCGGCGCCGGTGAACTGGCGAACGGAATGTTTCGCCGACCGGGCGACGCCGACTTCCGCGCGGGTTGGGACGACCTTGGCGGCTCGCTGCAGTCGGCCGTCAGCGAGGGAGACTATGCGTCGCTTGCCCGCTGCACGCAGTATGCCCATTTCACGCCGGAGTTCGTCATCAGGGCCATCTGGACGGGCTTGCAACGCCTCGGCTGGAGCGGCGGCCGCGTACTAGAACCAGGCATCGGCACAGGCCTGTTTCCGGCGCTGATGCCTGAAGCCTTCCGTGACAAGAGCTACGTCACCGGGATCGAACTCGATCCGGTCACCGCCCGCATTGTCCGGCTGCTTCAGCCGAAGGCGCGCATCATCAACGGCGATTTCATACGCACGGATCTGGCGCCCATCTACGATCTTGCGATCGGCAACCCGCCCTTCTCCGATCGGACGGTTCGCTCAGACAGGCAATACCGTTCGCTCGGTTTGCGGCTGCACGACTATTTCATCGCCCGATCAATCGATCTCCTGAAACCAGGCGCACTTGCAGCCTTCGTGACCAGCGCCGGCACGATGAACAAGGCCGACGGGACCGCTCGTGAGCACATCGCCAAGTCGGCCAACCTGATCGCCGCCATCCGGCTGCCGGAGGGCAGCTTCCGCCGTGGTGCCGGCACCGACGTCGTGGTCGACCTCCTCTTCTTCCGCAAACGTAAGTCCGGCGAGGCAGAAGGCGATCTCACATGGCTCGAAGTGGAGGAGGTTCGGCCCGCGAGTAAAGACGAGGGCGCGATCCGCGTGAACCGCTGGTTCGCGCGCCATCCAGAGTTCGTGCTCGGCGATCACGCCCTGAGGTCCGGCCCATTCGGCGAGACCTATACATGCCAGCCCCGTGCCGGCCAGGATCTCGACACAGCGCTCAAAGCAGTCATCGCTCTGTTGCCGGAGGACCTCTATGACGGCGAGCCGACCGCGATCGATGTCGATCTCGAGCACGAGCTCGGCGAGATCGTCGATTTACGCCCCGCCGAAGCCAAGGTCCGGGAGGGAAGCTATTTCATCGATGTCAGGCATGACCTCATGCAGGTAATCGACGGCGAGGCCGTGCCGATCAGGGTGCGCAAGGCCCGCAGCGGCGACGGGATATCGGAAAGGCACGTCCACATCATCAAGAAGCTGATCCCCATCCGCGACGCCGTTCGTGAAGTCTTGAAGGCCCAGGAGCTGGACCGCCCGTGGCGCGACCTCCAAATTCGTTTGCGGATCGCCTGGTCGACCTTCGTCCGGGATTTCGGGCCGATCAACCACACGACCATTTCGATCACCGAGGATCCTGAAACCGGCGAGGTGCGCGAAACACATCGCCAGCCGAACCTTCAACCCTTCCGCGATGACCCCGATTGCTGGCTTGTGGCCTCGATCGAGGACTATGACGTCGAGACAGATACGGCCAAGCCCGGCCCGATCTTTTCGGAACGGGTGATCTCGCCCCCTGCCCCACCCGTCATCACATCCGCGGCAGACGCGCTGGCGGTCGTGCTCAACGAACGCGGCCGCGTCGACGTCGAGCATATCGCGGAACTCCTCCACGCGGATGCCGACGCTGTGCTCGACGAACTCGGCGATGCTATCTTCCGCGATCCGGCCGATGGGTCCTGGCAGACGTCCGACGCTTATCTTTCGGGCGCAGTTCGCACGAAGCTCGCGGCTGCCGAAGCGGCCGCCGCACTCGACCCCGCCTTCGAACGCAACGTTCGCGCGCTGCAGGCGGTGCAGCCGGCCGACCTCCGCCCATCCGACATTATCGCCCGCCTCGGCGCCCCCTGGATCCCCGCCGCCGATGTCGTCGCCTTCGTCAAGGAAACGATGGCAGCCGATATCAGGATCCACCACATGCCGGAGCTTGGCTCCTGGACGGTCGAGGCCCGGCAACTCGCCTATAGCGCCGCCGGCACCTCGGAATGGGGCACGAGCCGCCGCCATGCGGGCGAACTACTTGCCGATGCTCTGAACAGCCGCGTGCCGCAGATCTTCGACGTCTTCAAGGATGCCGATGGCGAACACCGCGTGCTCAATGTCGTCGATACCGAAGCGGCGCGCGACAAGCTGCAGAAGCTCAAGGAAGCTTTTCAGAACTGGGTCTGGACCGATCCGGATCGGACCGATCGGCTGACGCGCGTCTATAACGACCGCTTCAACAACATCGCACCGAGAACGTTTGACGGTTCCCATCTCAAGCTTCCCGGCGCATCTGGCGCCTTTGTTCTTTACGGGCACCAGAAACGCGGGATCTGGCGGATCATCTCGTCAGGATCGACCTATCTCGCCCATGCCGTCGGCGCCGGCAAGACGATGACCATGGCAGCCGCGATCATGGAACAGCGGCGCCTCGGGCTGATTGCCAAGGCGATGCTGGTCGTGCCCGGACATTGCCTGGCGCAGGCAGCACGCGAATTCCTGGCGCTCTATCCAGCCGCAAACATTCTCGTCGCCGACGAAACCAATTTCAGCAAGGACAAGCGAGCTCGCTTCCTGTCGCGCGCCGCAACCGCGACCTGGGATGCGATCATCATCACGCATTCCGCTTTCAAATTCATCGCCGTGCCATCGGCGTTCGAACAGCAGATGATCCAGGACGAGCTGCAGCTCTACGAAGACTTGCTCACCAAGGTCGACAGCGACGATCGGGTCTCGCGCAAGCGGCTGGAGCGCTTGAAGGAGGGACTCAAGGAGCGGCTGGAGGCGCTAGCAACCCGCAAGGACGATCTTCTGACGATCTCCGAAATCGGCGTCGATCAGATCGTCGTCGACGAGGCGCAGGAGTTCCGCAAGCTCTCGTTTGCGACCAATATGGCGACGCTCAAGGGCATTGACCCGAACGGGTCGCAGCGGGCTTGGGACCTCTATGTGAAGTCGCGTTTCATCGAGAGCAAGAATCCCGGACGCGCGCTGGTGCTGGCCTCCGGCACGCCGATCACCAACACGCTTGGCGAGATGTTCTCGATCCAGCGGCTGCTCGGCCGCGAAGCCCTCCATGAGCGGGGACTGCATGAATTCGACGCCTGGGCATCCTGCTTCGGCGACACGGTCACCGAACTCGAGATCCAGCCGTCGGGCAAATACAAGCCGGTTAGCCGGTTCGCGTCCTTCGTCAATGTGCCGGAACTGATCGCCATGTTCCGCAGCTTTGCTGACGTCGTCTTGCCCGACGATCTCAAGCAATATGTCCGGGTTCCTGATATCTCGACCGGCCGGCGGCAGATCCTCACGGCCAAGCCGACGCCTGCCTTCAAAGCCTATCAGCAAATCCTCGACGCCCGCATCAAGGCAATCGAGATGCGGGAGGGACCGGCTGCGCCCGGCGACGACATCCTGCTCTCGGTCATCACCGACGGTCGTCACGCCGCGATCGATCTCAGGCTCGTCAGCTTTGCCAACGACAACGAGCAAGAGAACAAGCTCAATCTCCTGATCAAAAATGCATTCCGCATCTGGCAGGAGACCGCCCTAAATTCCTATGTCCGGCCGGACGGAAAGCCGTTCGAGCTGCCCGGCGCCGCGCAGATGATCTTCTCCGATCTCGGAACGATCAATGTCGAGAAGACCCGCGGCTTCTCCGCCTACCGTTGGATCCGCGACGAGTTGGTCCGTCTCGGCGTGCCTGCGCACGAAATCGCCTTCATGCAGGACTACAAAAAGACGGAGGCCAAGCAGCGCCTGTTCGCCGATGTCCGCGCCGGCCGGATTCGGTTTCTGATCGGGTCGTCTGAAACCATGGGCACCGGCGTCAACGCGCAACTGAGGCTCAAGGCACTCCATCACCTCGATGTGCCATGGCTGCCGTCGCATATCGAGCAGCGCGAGGGCCGCATCGTGCGCCAGGGCAACCAGCATGACGTCGTCGATATCTTCGCCTATGCCACCGAAGGCTCGCTCGACACCTCGATGTGGCAGAACAACGAGCGCAAGGCGCGCTTCATTGCGGCGGCGCTCTCCGGCGACACCTCCATTCGCCGCCTTGACGATCTCGGCGAAGGCGCCGCCAATCAGTTTGCGATGGCCAAGGCCATTGCGAGTGGCGACGAGCGGCTGATGCTGAAGGCCGGGCTCGAAGCCGATATCGCCCGGCTCGATCGGCTGCGTGCCGCCCATGACGACGACCAATATGCGGTCCGTCGCCAGATGCGCGATGCCGAACGCGATATCGAGGTTTCGACCCGCCGCATCGGTGAGATAAGTCAGGATATCGAGCGTCTTGTTCCGACCGCGGGCGACGCGTTCGCGATGACCGTCACCGGCAAGCCTTTTGATGAACGGAAGGATGCGGGCCGCGCACTGATGAGGGAAATTCTCACCCTCGTCCAACTGCAGCAGGAAGGTGAGATCGTTCTGGCGGCCATCGGCGGGTTCGATCTTGTCTTCGAAGGCGAGCGTTTCGGCAAGGGTGACGGCTATCGCTACACGACTATGCTGCAGCGGACAGGCGCCGACTATGAGATCGACCTCTCCATCGCTGTGACGCCGCTCGGCGCCATCTCCCGGCTTGAACATGCTCTGGATGGTTTTGCGGAGGAGCAGGACAGATATCGCCAGCGTTTGCAGGAGGCCGAGCGACGGCTCGCTTCCTATCGGTCTCGCGAGGGCGGCGTGTTCGCGTTTGCGGCTGAACTTGCCGAAAAGCACCGGCAGCTTCGGGAGGTGGATGCCCTGCTCTCCGCCAAGGCGCGCAATAACACCGAGCTGGATGCGGAGGCCGCGTGACACATCGCGACCATCGATGGCCGAATTCGGGTGCGGTGCGCCAATCCATAGCTGCATTGCACAATAAATGTTTTCCGTCTGGTCAATATTCGGGCATATTGCACGTAGCTGATGCACATGGCGGTTTCTCCCAGTGCCGCCGCAGCAGCTGTTCCCCTCTGGAGGTACAAATTACCTTCACACTTCATGGGCCGCGATTTTCGCAGGCCCATTTTTTTGCCCGACGTGCGTCCCTCCCCCGCGGGGTGGGCCAGGCAGCCTCATGCCGTTTCCCGGTCGAAAAGATTGAGAAGCGAAAGGAGGAAATAACCGGGTCGCAGACCGGTCCTCCCGCCGCCGCTTACGCTCAACCGCCGCCTCACCATCCCGGCCGCTCGTCCTTCGCAAGGCGCTGCGCACCCTGCTCGTCCCGCGCAGCAGGGACGCTCGCCCGCAGTTGCGCCCGTCGGGCCGCCCTGCCGTCCGGAAGGTGTCTTCGGGAAAAAGAAGACATGAGAAGGACCGGCAGAGGGCCGGATCCGCATCCAATGGAAGGAAAAGGTCATGCAGCTCGTGAAGGTCGATCCCCGCCTCTTGAAAGAAAATTCCGACAGGACTCGTCAATCACCATCCTCGCCGCAAGCCGATGCGCTGATGCTCGCCACGATCAAGGCTGTGGGGCTCGTCCAACCCCCGGTCGTCGAGTCGGAGAAGAATGGCGGCAACGGATATATCATCGACGCCGGGCACCGGCGTGTGAGGCTGGCGATCGCCGCCGGACTGGAAGAAATCGACGTGTTGGTGGAAGAGCCATCGAACGATAACGGCGCCATGCGCTCGATGGTCGAAAACATCGCGCGTGAACCGCTGAACCCGGTCGACCAGTGGCGTGGGATCGAGCGCCTCATCGATCTTGAATGGACCGAAGACACGATTGCCATCGCGCTCGCCCTGCCCGTCCGCCAGATCAAAAAGCTGCGGCTTCTGGCGAAGCTCCTGCCGGCAATGCTCGATCAGATCTCGCTGGGCGACATGCCGAATGAACAGCAGCTTCGAACGATTGCCGCCGCAGGCATTGAGGAGCAAGGCGAGGTGTGGAAGGCCAACAAGCCGAAGAAGGGTGACACCGCGCAGTGGTGGTCGATCGCCAACGCGCTGACCAAGAAGCGGATGTACGCCAAGGACGCGAGTTTCGGCGATGACCTGGCGGCTGCCTATGGCATCGAATGGGTCGAGGATCTGTTCGCACCGGCCGATCAGGACAGCCGCTACACCACCAATGTCGAGGCTTTCCTCGGCGCCCAGCATGAATGGATGACGAACAATCTCCCGAAGAAGGGATCGATCGTCGAGGTCAACAATTATGGCCAGCCGACACTGCCGAAGAAGGCGGAGCAGGTCTATGGCAAGCCCCAGAAATCCGATCACGCCGCCATGTATCTCGATCGTGACGGTAAGGTGAAGACAGTCCATTATCGATTGCCGGAGGCCAAGAAGCCGAAGGGCAATGACGCGGCGCCAGCCGCTGCTGGCAATGAGGCGGATGAAGAACCGATTGTGGGCTCGAAGCCCCGTCCTGATGTCACGCAGAATGGGCTCGACATGATCGGCGACTATCGCACCGACGCGCTTCACGAAGCTCTCGGTCGCGCGCCGGTCGAGGACGATATGCTGATGGCCTTGCTCGTGCTCGCCTTCGCCGGCTTGAACGTCCGTGTCGACTCCGGTGCTGGCGGAACATTCTACGCCGGCGCCCGATTCAAGCGACACGCCGCGAGTCTCCTCGACCAGGACGGCAAGCTGGCCTTCGACATCGACACCTTGCGCGTCACCGCTCGTGCGGTGCTGATCGACGTATTATCGTGCCGGCGAAACGCGTCCAATAGCGGCGTGATCTCTCGGGTTGCCGGCGAGGCGATCGGCGCCGATGCGTTCCTGCCTAATATGGGAACGGAGGATTTCCTTGCATGCCTCTCCCGTCAGTCGCTCGAAGCCTCGTGCGGTGGCACCTCCGTGCATCCGCGTGCCCGGGTGCGCGAGACGCGGGCCGCTTTGGTCGACCATTTTAAGGAAGGATACTTCGTGCACCCGGCGGCGCTCTTTGCGCCCGACCCGAAAGGACTTGCGGAGCTGATCAAGCACGGCGAGGTCGCAGACGACGATAACCGAGCTTCACATGAGCCTCCGGATGCATCCGCCAACGATCTCACGGCGGACGCGGATACTCGCCTGCGTGACGACCAGATGCCCAACACGGTGGAAGACGAAGCTTCGGGCGACGAAGAGACCGCCTACGGCATCGCGGCGGAATAGCAAGGCTTCTCATCTTCCGATCGACAATCCGCCGCCGCCCACCACCGGCGGCGGTTCTGTTTTCAGCCATCGCAGAACCCAACGGAGGAACCCTATGTCTGCGTCACTGATCTACGATCTCGCTCCCGTCGGCTCTATTGTTGCCTGGTCGGACGGCACCCCGCGTCCGCCCGAGCGTTTCAAGAAAAAGCTGGCCGCCTGGCAGACCCACAACAGCAAGGGCCGGCTGATCCGCAAGGAAGGCCCGCGTACATCGGGCAATTACACATCCCCACCGAGCTTCACTCTGCATGAGGCGGACTTCGGCGGAAAGAACGTCATCTTGCTACGCATTCATCGCACGTTCGGCATCGATTCCAATCTCGCGTTCAAAGTGCTCGAACGTCCGCCGGCCGGGTCGGTGCGCATCTTCAATCGCGCCGGCGAGGCTGGCGAACTCGTTCATCTCGCCGAAAGCCGCGAGGCTGCTCAGGCTTGGCTTTTAAGCCATGGCTATCCTCACGCGGTGCTCGAGGAGGTATCGCCCAACGAGGTGGCCGCCGATCAGGTGGAGGGGAGGACTGCCGCATGAGATCGTCCAATCCGCGGCCACTGCTTGCGACCATGGAGGCGGCACGCCGTCAGATCCATCAACATCTCGAACTCGTGCATCGGCAGATCGCCGGGCGGGCCGAACGCCTGACGGTCACCCAGAAAGCGAAATCGCGGTCGCATCGTCGTGGCCGATCCAACTGGACCCCTTCCGACGAAGAACTCTTTCGCGAACACCTCGACCGCCTGACCTTCGAGCGCCGTGGTGAAATCGAAGCACTGTCGCGCAAGCTGGCGCGGCCGGATCGGGCGCTGGCAGCGGTCCGCGACAAGCTCGGCGAGAATGTTGGTTGTGCGGCGGCTTAGTCGGGTTCAATCAGTTAACGGCCGACGGAACAGTACCGTAAGAGAATGGGACCGGCAGCGGGCATAGGCCTCGTCTCCTGAATTCCGATCTCCAGTCTCACCTGCCGACCCATGCCGGAGCGCCCTTCGGTTTGTCACGGTCGTAAGCCGGCGGCCGGTCGTTTCAAGGCCGCTTTCGCGCCGCGGATCGCGGCCTCCTCCCCCTCCCTCGCAAGACGGCTTCGCGGCCCGCGCAGGGTTCTATCCCGCTTGTCCGCAAACCCGTCCCGCTCGCTCATGGGCTCCGGACCTCTGAAAGCGCCCGTCTTTCACCGGCTTTTTTCGACCGCACCGAAGGGCGTTCCGGCAAGAGGCCAACGCGAGTCTTCGGAGAAACCGGAAAGGAACTCAGATGGCCAAGCCCGCAACCAATCGCCAATCCGCCCGCGTCGTCCAGCTCCGCAAGGGCGCCACCATCGAAATGGTCCGGCTCGCCTGCCCCGATGCCGCCCAGGCGATCAAGATCGCCGAACGTTTCGGCACCGCAGTCGTCGACAGCGACGGCATCCGCGACCAGCATGAGCGCCTGATCATCGAAACCGCTGACACACTCAGCGAAGGTCTCGGTGAGAGGGCGATGCAGATCCACCTTCAGCGCATCGTTGGCGCCTTCGTCGGCTCGGCCCACGGCGCCGGCCAGTTCTACTCCCGGGCCGTGACCGAGGCGCGAGACGCCACGGCAAAAGCTGCAAATGATGCTCGTGACGAGGATCTCGACGGGCCGGTCGGCTACGACAGCGCCGCCCAGCGCAAAAGGGAATTTGCCGCCGACATGGGCGTCCAGGCTCACGCCCTCTGGATGGCGGCCGAAGGCGCCGTCGCCGCGTACGAGCAGGTCGTCGGCGAAACTTGGAAACCCTTCGACCGCCCAGTCGACCAACCCGGCGCATCGCTCGACCGCAAAGCGGCAGCGGCGCAAATGGCGGCGTTCGAATAAGTCGCTCATCGGCGGGGCTTCGGCCCCCCTCTCACATTGATGATCTGGATTGGCTGGCCCCTGACAGGACCGGCCGTTTTCGTGTCGCTACCAGGCCCGTAGGAAGACCCAAACAGCAAGGCGAAGAAGAGGGCGTCGCCAGGCGTCCCCGTCCCGTTCGTCGGACCTGCAGGAGCCGCCGGCAAGCAGCAACGGCTTCGCCGTCCTCCACTTCGTTGCGGCCCTTCTGGTGCAGCTTCCCGCCTCAATGCTCCTGCCATCGGCCCTCCGTGACGGGACCGCGATGGGCGCGGCCTCCTGAATGGAGGTTTTGAAAATGAGCAGTAAACCAGCAAATGAGCGCGCTGACATCTATGCGCGGATCACCGACAAGATCGTCAAGGACCTGGCGAAGGGTGTTCGCCCGTGGATGCAGCCTTGGAAGGCGGCCAACGCGAATGGCCGGATTACCCGGCCGCTCCGCCACAATGGCCAGCCCTATAGTGGCATGAACGTGCTGCTTCTCTGGTCGGAAGGGATCGCGCGGGGATATTCCTCGCCCATCTGGATGACATTTAAGCAGGCGCTCGAAGTGCGCGCCGCCGTCCGCAAAGGCGAAACAGGCACGACGGTCGTGTTTGCAAGCCGCTTCACCAAGTCCGAGGCGGACGATCACGGCAACGAGGTCGAACGGGAAATCCCATTCCTCAAGGCGTACACAGTCTTCAACGTCGAGCAGATCGACGGACTGCCGGATCACTACTGCCACCGCCCTGCTCCCGTTCTCAATCCGGTCGAGCGCATCGAACATGCCGACCAATTCTTCCGCAATACAGGTGCCTTGATCCGGCACGGCGGTAACCAGGCCTATTATTCACCGGGCACCGACCATATCCAGATGCCGCCTTTCGAGACGTTCGAAGATGCTGCTGGATACGTGGCCACGCTCAGCCACGAGGCAACGCATTGGACGGCGCCGGCGGCGCGCGTCGGCCGCGATCTTTCTCGCTATAGTAAGGACAAGACTGAACGAGCGCGTGAGGAACTGATCGCCGAACTCGGAAGCTGCTTCCTTTGCGCGGATCTCGGCATCGCGCCCGAACTGGAGCCGCGCCCCGATCACGCCTCCTACCTTCAATCGTGGCTGACCGTTCTCTTAGGCGACAAGCGGGCGATCTTCCAGGCGGCTGCGCATGCACAGCGCGCCGTCGCCTATTTGCACGGTTTGCAGCCTATTGAAGCCGAGGAGAAAGCGGCGGCCTAGCGAAATCAGAGCCGGTTGTTGTCGTCGCCAACGACCGAATACTCTTCCTGCTGTCGTTCTGCGGGCAGGTTCTGATCAGGCGCCAGGTCCAGCTTACCCCAGATCGAGGTCTTCCGGTCGGTGGTTTTCGTTTTTCGAGACTGCTTGATTTCGACGATAAACGGCTTTGTCTGTTGACGCATGAATTCCTCCAGGCGACGAATCGCGCGCTCACGATATCCCGTTGGCGACAGGAGGCAACTGCCCGGTCGGCTGGTCGTCATGCCCGCATTGATGCTGCGACTTGAGGCAGTGCAACGGCTCGTCATGTCAGAGGTTTCGGTGCGGGAGCGTGGTGACGAGGCCGCCATCATCATATTCCTCCCACCGCTGTTGCCGGCGCGTCCTCCGCGGCTCGATGAGGCATGTCTGATCGGAGAGCGGCTTCGCCTCGATCGTCCTCCCGCAACTGCCTGCCGCAATTTTCTGACCCCTGTCGGAACCTACCCCACTCGCCAGGTCGAGTGGGGACCCCAGGTTGCCGCCATTCCTCGCCAACTAACAAAATTGCGACTTGCCGCCCTCCACGCTGTTCCGGCCCTATGGGTGCGGTCCGATCGTCCCCGATCCTTGCGACAGCCATCGAGGCCGCGAAGGGCGCGGCCCGAAACCAACGAAAGGAACATGACAATGGCAACCATCGGCAACTTCACCACCACCGAAACTGGCTTCAACGGCTCGATCCGCACTCTCGCTCTCAACGTCAAGGCCCGTATCGCTCGCGTCGAGAATCCCTCCGACAAGGGACCGCACTACCGCATCTACGCCGGCAATGTCGAGCTCGGCGCCGCGTGGCAGAAGCGCTCCGGCGAGACGGACCGCGACTATCTCTCGGTCAAGCTGGACGACCCGAGCTTCCCCGCCCCGATCTACGCGACCCTCACCGAAATCGAAGGCGAGGATGGTTATCAGCTGATCTGGTCCCGCACTAACCGGGACTGAGATCCGGGATGGCCCCGCTCACCAAGGCGGGGCCAAACGGCCCGATTGGCAAAGCGGTAACAGGCATCGAGCCCGTTACCGCTTTTCTGGTGCCATACGAACCGGAAATGTCTGCTCAGATAACCGATTGTGCCGTGGCGGGATGGCGGCTTCAAGGACGAACGGTTCCCCCAATTTTCCGGCGCCGGCCTGAGCCCGTCACCAGAAAATCGGCTCCCCCGGTCGCCGCCGCTGGCGGTCGCTTGCGCGATCCCTGACCCCGCCATCCCACCACGCCCCGCGTCGTCGTCTTTCACCAACTCAAGGAGATCAAGACGATGACGATCGAACAGCACATCGAGGAACTGCGTGCCGAACTCAACAATACGCTGGATGCTGCCGAGCGTCGTGAGATCGAGGCAGAGCTTCAGCTCGCCGAGGCGGATCTGGCGGTCGCGCTTGCGGAACAGGACGGCGTCATCGAAGCCGGGCCGCCCTTCTGAGGGAGGCTCTTTCTTTCGTCTGATGAGCCGGTCCGCCGGTTCGACCGGCCGGTCCGGCTGTCAGGAATTTCATCCCTCGACACTCCCGCCGGCTCACGCCGGATACGGTCGCGACCCCTCTCGGGCCCGCGGGTCTCTTCTCTCTCTGCCGTCCGATTTTACTCCAGCAAATCCGGCGTCAAGGACGGCGCGGTCTCCCCCAATTTTTCCGCCGCCGGGCTCTGGAAAAATCGGCTCCCCCGCTTGCGAGCCGCGTTCCGCGGTCCCTGACCCCTCTTTGCAACGGAGCGGCCGATCTCCGTCATCGACGAAGGAGATCACATTATGACAACCGATCTGAACCTTATGCTCTACACCAAGCTTGCCGGCTTCCGGCTCGTCGTCCTCGCAAACCGCTTCGGCTGCGACACTGATTTCTCCCGAGAACTTCATGATCGCTTGGTCGATGGGCTGGAAGCTGGGATCGGCCGGTTGCGTATCATCATGGCGCTGGAGCGGAGTGTGCTCGCAGGCGATTATGAGTTCGCGGAATATCAGTTGGAAGGTGAGACCGAGATTTTCGGGCGCTTCACCATCAACTTGCTGGACGAGCTCGAAATTGATTTCGACACGCACGAATATCGGATCAATGGCGGCGATTGGGTCATCGCTTTGACGGCAGACTACACTGGCGTCGATCTCGACTATCCGGAACTGGTCTCCCTGACCGAGGACGAACTCGGCTCACTGGCGCCGATCATCGAGGACATCACACGCGAAACTGGAATTGGCATTTACGCAGCGCGCGCCGTTCATGCCTGGTGGGAAGGATCCTGACCGGTCCTCCAGTCGCAGTCCCGATTCATCGAGGGGCGGCCAAAGCGGCCTCTCGACTTGAGCTGACCGGCGAAGTCGCGGACGACATTTTCTCCGTGCACGGATCGGTAGCGACGTGGATCGCCAACGGGGCGACCATGAGCACGTCGAATCTATCCGGGATATCCGCTAGCTCCAAGGCTCCGACGTAGCGACGAGCTGCACGGCTCCTTTCGACCATGCTGACATCTCTCATCGGGGATGTTGCGGCCCGTTCGTCGTGACGCAACCTGCCGGCGCCAGAATTTTCCCCGCCGCTTTGCAGCTCCTCGCGGATCAATTCAGTCGGCGCCAGGTCCTCCACGTCCGTTTCGGCCCCATGGGTGCGTCCCTCCTATCCGGTCCGCTGTCTATCCCCGCGATATCAGCAAATCGAAAGGAGATTTTCATGCAACAGCTCGCTCAATTCCTCGCCTCCACCGGCCGCCGGCTCCGTGCCCTCGGCAAGGTGCTCAGCCACTTCTTCCGCAAGGGAAAGCTTGGCCTGAAGCTCGCGATCAAGATCCCGTTCTTCGTCGAGATCGAAGTGTCGTTCGAGACTGACTCGCGCCGGCGCCGATGAGGGATTGCAAGGCCCGCTTCGGTGGGCCTTGTTCAATTCGTCAGCCGGGCGCGGGGCCGGTATCCGCGCTTTCGTTTCTGTCGCAGCAGATCGAGAAAGAGCCGGACCGCTTCCTCCTCCCGCCCGAAATGATGGACCATCATCTGTCCCCTGGTGCCAATTCGGCCCCACTTGCGAAGCAGGCATACCTCCCCAAACAGGTTCGCCTCGATCGACATGGCATAGAAGCGGGCCATGTTCATTGAAGCGTCCGAGCGTTCGACATAGAGATGGTAGGGTTGCGAGATCATGGGGACCAGGATCGCCGATCCCGGCAATCGCGTCCAACGACACTTATGAATCAGTCGGCGTGGATCGATTCACGCCGGTGATGATATGCGAGATGCGGCGGAGGGCTTGGGCGAGACGCCTTCGGCGCACGGCTCTACTCACTATGCTCACGGAGCCCGAAGACGGTCTCCGCCCATGCGGGTGACGATCCTCTCGCGGGCGTCAGTCGCACCAGGGGTGTCTTGCGCCATCCCAGCGCCTGGCGAGGCCCTCGTCGATCAGTTTCTCGCCGAGCGAGCGCCCGGACCGCGTGACGGTACGGAGCTTGCGGCCATACTTGTCTTCGTCGCGGAACCCGGCTGAAAGCGAGAACTTGCCACTATTGAGCAACGCCAGCAGTCGCGCTTTCGCGGCCTCACCTTTGATCCTTTCCACCTCGCAGCGCGGTGGGCTGAGTTCCGGCGTGTCGATATCGGCGATGCGGATTTTCTCGCCCTCGAACCAGAACGTATCGCCGTCGACGACGCAGTTCACATGGCGATCGGCGCCGCAGATCAAAAACGTGGCCGACAGCGAATCTGATGTCGGCGTGTCGGCCGCCGCCAGGAATCCGGGAAAGTTGCCAGCGCCGCCGAAGACAAACCAGCCTCCCATGGCAATTACCATGGCGCAGACGATGCCGACCAATGGTGTGCGCGGGCGGCTCGGCCCCGATCGGGGCGTTCGCTGCCCACGACGTCGATCGTTCCCGCCGCCGGACTTCCGCGGCTTGCGGAACGGAATCACGTTGGTTTTCGTCACCCTTGCTCCTCTCCTGATCGTCTCAACCTATCCCGGCTTCGGTTTCATCTGCGTTTACGGGCAGGTGGCTCAATGCGGTGTGCGAGGGCGCGGGCGCAGTCGGTCCCGCCTCCCCTATCGGGCCACTATGTTGAGGCTCCTGCGGCTGCGCTGTTTCCGCTCCTCGCACGACGAGAATTCCCGAAATCCCGCCCTCCGGGCGGACGCTCACGCTGATTTCTCCGATATTCTTCATTTTCCCGGATCGGCCTTGCTCGTTGCACTGCGCGCCGGCGCGATCGGACGAGCTAGGGTTGCTTCTGCGCTTCATGAAATCTGTTCGTTCCGACGCAGGACTTCATATCGTGGCGCCGAAACCAGATCGCGCGACCGCATCTGAGCGGCGCGTTGCTGGCCGTGAATACGATCTGTTCGTCGGCGCGCATGCGCAGGACCTCATGCGGCTGGATCAGCGGGCGCGCCGCAAGTTGCTTCGATCGTGTGCGCGACGATCCCCTCGCCTGGGAACTGCGGCTGACCTGGTCGATTTCGACCGTCGTCATACCGCAACGGCGTGAGATGTAGTCCGCCGTTTCCGGATCGTTGATAGCCGCAAACGAGATCCAGCTCGCGCTTTCGAACCACTTGCTCGAGGCATCGCGTCCGCCATAGGTCTCGCGCAACTGGCCGATCGATTGATAGATCATTGTCAGCGTGATCCCATACTTGCGGCCGGCATCGCGTGCAGTCTCCAGGATTCGCATGTAGCCAAGACGCGCGACCTCATCGAGAAGAAAGAGCGCTCGCCCGTGGATCGATCCATCACGGTTATAGATCGCGTTGAGGAACGAGCCGATGATGACCCTGGCCAGGCCGGCATGGGTCTCAAGCGTCTTCAGGTCGACGTTGATGAAGACGTCGGTGTTGCCGCCGGCGATGGCGTCGGTTGCGAAGCTTGATCCCGAGACCAATGCCGCATAATTTGGGTACGACAACCAATGCGTCTCCTTGATCGCGTTGGCGTAGACCCCGCTGAACGTCTCCGGTGTCATGTTCACGAAGGCTGCGACGTTCTCTTTGACGAAGTCGGACTTGGACTCGTCATAGATCTCCTGCAATCGCTGGCGCAGTTTCGGTTCGGGCTCGGCCAGATTGGCACGAACCTGACGAAGGGTTTGCCTCTCCTTTTCCGTATGACCCGACAGGCAGACGTCGGCGATGATCGCCGTCAGCAGTTGCAGTCCCGACGCACGGAAGAAGTCGTCACGCACTCCCTGCGCCCGCCCGCTGTCGCTCATGATCCATGAGGCGACGGAGGCGATATCCTCTTCCTTGGTGCCGCCGAAGCGGCCAATCCAGTCCAGCACATTGACGCCGATGTCGGGGCGTTTCGGGTCGAGCACGAAGACGTCGCGGCCGGCATTACGCCGATGATCGATGACCATCGGTGCGACTTCATTGGAGGGATCGAGGACGATCAGCGAGCCGCCCCACTTGAGCGCAGTCGGGATCGTCACCGATGTCGTCTTGAAGCCGCCCGAGCCGGCGAACGCGATGCCATGGGACGAACCGAACGAGCCGTCGAAACACAGGAGCGGCGACTTGCCGCCGCCGCCCCATGTTTCGGCGTTGTCCGCGCGAAAGGCGAGCGCAGCCGTGCTGTCGCGGTCGACACGATATCGTTCGCCGATGACGATGCCGCCCGTATCGGGAAACAGGTTCGCTGCCTCCTGTAATTTCATCCAGTCGGCTTCGCCGTGCAGGGCGCGTTTGCCGCTGACGCGTTTCGGTTCCGATCGCGCGAAAGCGGCGTTGCCGACGATTGCAACGCGCAAAGCGAACCCAACGGCCAGCGCGGCCGCGACGCCCCCGACCGCCGTGGCGGGATCCGTATAGGCCAGGATCGTCTGCTT
>NZ_JBXSOQ010000011.1:0-212257 GCF_057784475.1 Martinezella sp. CNPSo 3795
GCGACGTCTTGCCGTGGTCAACGTGACCGATCGTCCCGATGTTAACGTGCGGCTTATTGCGCTCAAACTTACTCTTTGCCATTTGAATGCTTCCTGTGAACGTAATGAGTGACCCCGGCGAACCGGTTTAGTGCCGCCGTTTAAGGCTTTCGTTGCGTTTGCGCAAGACTTAATTGCAGGCCCTATTCCCGGCAAAGTCCGGCCGATGGCGGATGATCCGCAACGCTCGGCATTCCTTCGCCGCGCAAGGTTCGCCGGCCGATCCGGAAAGATGTAAAAGCATTTGCCGGTTCAAGCGCTTAGATAGGAACGCTGAGGAGGAATTCCAGATGTTCCGCCTTAGAGCCTCGGAGATCTGGCCACTGCACAGCAAAACGCGCCCTCGCCCATCGGCGGGAGCGCGCAACTATCGGACGCAATCATGGTTGATTTGGCACACCATCCCGGCGGCGGCCGCATTGCCAACCACCGGACGAAAGACAATCAATCGAGAAGATCGGCCGGCACCTTGCCGCCATTATCCGCAAGCTTCTTCAGAAGAGCCTTGTGGAGGAACATGTTCATCTTGGCGGAATCGCCCGTATCGCCGGCATAGCCAAGCTCTTGCGCCAGTTCCTTGCGCTCGGAAAGGCTCGCATCCATGCCGAGCGCTTTCATGAGGTCGACGATCGAATGCTTCCAGTCCAGCTTCTGGCCACTTTTCTTGACAGCAGCATCGAGGATCGAAGCGATATCCACCGGCGCAGACGGCGCGCTGGTCGCAGGCGAGGTTGCTGCCGTCGTCGCTGAAGGAACCGGCGTCGGCGCGGGCGCCGGATTGTCCGTTGCGGCTGTCGTCGTCGGCGCCGGAGCTGCCTCGGCAGCCTTCGCCTGCCCCCAGATCGCACCCTTGATCTTGTCGAAGATACCCATTTGCGCTCTCCCGTTTCGGTTGCCCGAGCAATATGTATCGCTCGCGCGAATATAAGCAACCCTTCATGTCAAATATGCAAAGACTGCACCAGAGCGAGTATGGAAATGAAAGGCGCATTTGCACGAGGGGTAACCGGGAGGCAAACAACAGGATCGCTCAACCACGAGGGGAGACAATCAGCAAGCAACGATTTAAAAATCTTGGAGCGGGTAGCGGGAATCGAACCCGCGTATTCAGCTTGGAAGGCTGCTGCTCTACCATTGAGCTATACCCGCGGGATGGTCAAGATCCGGCTCGGAATGGTGGAGGGAGTTGGATTTGAACCAACGTAGGCTGAGCCAACGGATTTACAGTCCGTCCCCTTTAACCACTCGGGCATCCCTCCAGTTTTCCGACTGGATCTTGCGACCAGGCTTGCTAGACGTTGGCGTCGCCGCCGTCATCTGCGCCGCGTATATGACCGGACGATTTCCGTCTGTCAACACAAGGAATTGCCAAAAATGACGAAAAAATTTCAGCCTGTGGGAAAAGCCCGGCACTGAAAGAGGCTAGGCGCTCAGGAAGGCGCTGGTTATAAAGCCGCATGAGCAAAGACAAATCATCCGGCCGTCAGGGCCAAGACAGCACCGCCGGCGACCGCTCGGCCAAGGACACTCATTATGCAACGCTGCGCCGCGCGCATCGCGATGCCAAGCGCGAGCGTGGCGAAATCCCGACGCCGACGCCACAGAAGCGCAAGAAGGCCGGCGCTGACGATTGGAAGCCGCCGGCGCTCGCGCCCGACCAGGTCTTTCTCTATGGCCTGCATACGGTTCGCGCGGCGCTGACCAACCCACAGCGCAAGAACGTCAAGCTGTCGGCCACCCAGAATGCGCTGGTACGGCTGGAAGTCGGCCCGGCCGAGCAGCTCGGCATCCCGGTCGAGATCGTCTCGCCGCAGGATATCGACAAGGTGCTTGGTCCGGAGGCGATCCATCAGGGCGTCATGCTGGAAACGCGCCCCCTGCCCGTGCGCCGCCTCGAGGCATTGAAAGACAGTCCGCTGCTGCTCGTTCTCGATCAGGTGACGGACCCGCACAATGTCGGCGCCATCATGCGTTCGGCCGTCGCTTTCGATGCGGGTGCGGTCATTACCACGCAGCGCCACAGCCCGACCGAATCAGGCGTAATGGCAAAATCGGCCTCGGGCGCGCTCGAGCTCATACCTTATATACAGATCACCAATCTCGCCGATGCGCTCGAAGAACTGCATCGTCTCGGCTTCACGACCATCGGGCTCGATTCGGAAGGTCCGGCTCCGCTGGAAGGCACCTTTAGCGGCGACAAGATCGCCCTCGTGCTCGGCTCCGAGGGCAAGGGCCTGCGCCAGAAAACGCGGGAAACGGTGAATGCGCTCGCTCGGCTCGATATGCCAGGCGCCATCAAGTCGCTGAATGTCTCGAATGCAGCCGCGATCGCGCTATATGCGACGCGGTCCTATCTCAAATCATAGTGGCGCCTTTGGCGGCCGCAGCACGTTGGGAGAATTTGCTTTGATCCGTCTTCTTGGTCCTGCGGCGATTGCCGCCGCCCTTGCCTTGACAATGATCCAGCCGGCACGCGCCGCCGATGACGAAATGATCCAGGCGCAAGCCGGCGTCTGGCTGGTTGCGCCGGAAAACGGCGCCAAGGGCTGCCGCCTTACCTTCGGCACGAATACCGTGTCTGGCGGCTACGAGGTTACGGGGGCGGACGCCTGCGCGACGCCACTTCCCGCGCTCGCCGCAGCCAAGATCTGGAATTTCACCGATGACGGGTCGCTGGCGATCGCGGATGGTGGGGGCAAGCCTCTCATGCGCTTCCAGCAGGAGGAAGGCTCGCCATGGGAAAGCGAAGGCGGCGATCGGACGTGGCTGCTGCCGGCGCTCGGCGATGTCGATCACGTGCCGACCACCGAAAGCCTTGCCGGCGCCTGGCGCATCCAGACGCCGGACGGCAAGCCCGTCTGCGATATCACGCTCACCACCGAAAAGGATCAGGACGGCACCGCCAAGATGTCATCGAGCGGCAACTGCGCCGGCGAAGTCGGCGACCTCAAGCTTTCCCTTTGGGCGACAGAAGGGTTCGGACTTGTCATGCTGGGCAGCGATGGCTCCTCGCTCTCTTTTGATATGAAGCCCGACGGCAGTTTCCAGAAGTCCGAGGAAGAGGAAGGCGAGCCGCTGCTGCTGGTCCGCAAATAAGCCGGCTGAAGCATATCTAAGCACGCTCACCGCGAGCGCCAAATCAAGCGCGTAATGCTCATCGTACGATCATCGGCGCCGGGTGCCAGGCCGATTGGCGCCAAAGCACCCTCTCGGTAACGGGGCAGCCATCCTGCAGCTTCGCCCAGGAGGTGACATTGAGGTTCATCTCGCATTGCGCAAGGTAGCTCCGCCCCCCGACGGTCATACAGGCGACCTCGCCGACCGCATGCTGCTTTCCATCCGCATTTTTACAGTAGCAGTTTTCGCCAGCCAACGCTGATGCGCCTGTGAACGCCGTGATCATGACAAGCGGCAATCCCAAGACGACATGCCGCGATATCTCGCGCATGAACGTATCCTCCCCACCACAGATGGATGAAGTGTATGCCGATTTCCGACGTTGTAAATGCGTCTACAATCCCGAGCAGGCAGGCGAATGGATGCATGAAGAACCGGGGGACGATTTGATGCGCTCGCCAGGACCCATCGGTAGGTTCAGTGAACCATAGGGTCCGCTTCGTCGAAGAACGACCGGATGCCGTCGCGCGCAATCGTCGCCAGGAACTCGTCGAATGCCTCGCGGTCGGTCGCGAAGGGCTCTTCCCATTCGATCAGGTCTTCCTCCGGCGTGATGACCTCCATCCGCCAGTCGGCATTGGTGCCGGCCGGGCGAAAGATATCGACCAGGACAGTCACGCCATCGTCGGTGAATTCACCCGAAAGCTCGGAGTGTTCGAGTTTAGGCTTCTTGGGCTTGCTCGGCATATGGTTCCAGGCACACGAATATGGGATGGATGACTGTGACGAGCGTTCGGAGCCCGTTAGCAAAGAGATATTATGTCGTTGCCGCCGGTTTTCCATACCGGAGATGAAACGATCGACGATATTCAGGAAAAAATGGTGCCCCCGGCAGGGTTCGAACCCGCGACCCCCTGATTACAAATCAGGTGCTCTACCAACTGAGCTACAAGGGCGTATGGGCATGCCAAATAACAGACTTTGAAATCCTGTAAAGGGAAAATCGGCCGATCCACGTTAAAGCTGGGGATCGACCGATTCACCAGTTCGAGCGAAACGTCTTGTCGCGGCAGGGGAATAACATTACGAAGAATCGCTATTCAGAGGACATTGCATGCCGCGCAATCTTCAATCCGTTTGTTTTCTCGCCTCCACCGCGCCAGAGGCCCAAGCGGCGCAGGAGGAGCTTATTCGCCTCTACGGCCAGGCACCGCAGGAAAATGCGGATATTGTCGTGGCTCTCGGCGGCGATGGCTTCATGCTGCAGACGCTGCATAAGACGATGAACACCGGCAAACGCGTCTATGGCATGAATCGCGGCTCCATCGGCTTCCTGATGAACGACTACCGCACGGATGGCTTGGCCGAGCGCATCGAAGCAGCTGTCGAAAACGCATTTCACCCCCTGCAGATGACGACGCGCAATGCAGATGGCAGCTCCTGTGTCGCGCTCGCCATCAATGAAGTCTCACTGTTTCGTCAGTCCTATCAGACGGCAAAGCTGAAGGTGGAGATCGACGGGCGGGTCCGCCTGCCGGAACTGATCTGCGACGGGCTGATGGTGACGACGCCGGCTGGCTCCACCGCTTACAATCTTTCCGCGCACGGCCCCATCTTGCCGCTGGAAGCGCCGCTGCTTGCCATGACGCCCGTCAGCGCTTTCCGTCCCCGCCGCTGGCGCGGCGCGCTGCTTCCGAACAAGGTGACGGTCGACATCACCGTGCTCGAAGCGGAGAAGCGTCCGGTCAACGCCGCCGCTGACAATACCGAAGTCAAGTCGGTCCTCGGCATTCAGATCCGCCAGAGCGAAGATACGACGGCCCGCATTCTGTCCGATCCGGACAGGTCTTGGTCGGATAGGATCCTGGCGGAACAATTCTCGGACTGAGCGAGACATCTGCGCCAAGCCCAGGAGGGCAGAGGCAGCCAGGCAGGACGCAACATGAAAAAAGCCCCGGAGACGGGGCTTTTTTCATGCGTGAACGAATGCGACCTTATTCGACGTCGTCGATGACGGCATCGGCAGCACCGCTGATGCGATGCGCAAGGGCTGCTTCCATGAACTCGTTGAGATCACCGTCCAGAACGTCGCTCGGCGCCGTGCTGGAAACGCCGGTGCGCAAATCCTTCACCAACTGGTAAGGCTGCAGGACATAGGAGCGGATCTGGTGACCCCAGCCAATGTCCGTCTTGGAGGCGGCTTCGGCATTGGCGGCCTCTTCCCGCTTCATTAATTCGGCCTCGTACATACGGGCGCGCAGCATGTCCCACGCCTTGGCGCGGTTCTTGTGCTGCGAACGCTCCTGCTGGCACTGCACGACGATCCCCGTCGGGATATGCGTGATGCGGACGGCCGAATCGGTCGTGTTGACGTGCTGGCCGCCGGCGCCTGACGAGCGATAGGTATCGATACGGCAATCGCTTTCGTTGATCTCGATCTGGATCGAATCGTCGACGACCGGGTAGACCCAGATCGACGAGAACGACGTGTGGCGGCGCGCGTTGCTATCGTAGGGCGAAATGCGCACGAGACGATGCACGCCCGATTCGGTCTTCAGCCAGCCATAAGCATTGTGGCCCTTGACGAGCAGAGTTGCGGACTTGATGCCGGCTTCTTCGCCGTCATGGACTTCCAGCAGCTCCACCTTAAAGCGCTGGCGCTCGGCCCAGCGGGTGTACATGCGCAGAAGCATGTTCGCCCAGTCCTGGCTCTCGGTGCCGCCGGCGCCGGAGTGGACTTCGAGGTAGGTATCGTTGCCGTCGGCCTCGCCCGAAAGCATGGCTTCCACCTGCCGGCGTGCGGCCTCCGCCTTCAAGCCCTTGAGCGCTTCTTCAGCCTCACGAACGACATCAGCGTCACCTTCTTCTTCGCCAAGCTCGATCAGCTCGACATTGTCGGCAAGCTGCTGTTCCAGCGCGCGCACGCCGCTGATGCCATCGTCAAGCTGCTGGCGCTCGCGCATCAGCTTCTGCGCCTCGGCAGCATCGTTCCAGAGGGTCGGATCCTCTGACTTATTATTCAACCAGTCCAGTCGTCTTATCGCCTGGTCCCAGTCAAAGATGCCTCCTCAGCAGGGTGATAGCCTGCTTGGTTTCATCAACTACTTTCTCGATTTCGGCTCGCATAATCCCACTTCTTCAGTTCACCGCTCAAGACAAGCGGTCATCCAATTCAAAGAGTGCTGGTGACATAGATATACATGCCGCTGCTGTAAAGCCCCGCGGCATGTCGATCAGACAAATAGGATCGGATCAGAAGAGACCGCCGGATCCGGAGGTGACCGCCTGGTTCGCCTGCGGCGAGGTCCTGAGGATTTCCTCGGGCGCCACCTGAGCCGCCGCATCGCCGCCGCCAATGACCTGCAGGCTGGTGGCTGGGCCGGTGCCGGGCTTGAAGGCTTCCATGATGGCATTCGGCTCGCCGGGCTGCGCGGCCATGCCGGTCGCGCGGTTGACCGCAACCATCGTCATGCCGGCCGGAACCTGGAACTTCTCCGGCGCCTCATCCTTCGTGGCGGCCTGCATGAATTCGTTGAAGATCGGAGCGGCAAGCGCGCCGCCCGTGCCGCCGCGGCCGAGCGTGGCCGGCGTATCGTAGCCGATATAAAGGCCGGCGACGAGGCTCGGCGTGTAGCCGACGAACCAGGCATCCTTCTCATCGTTGGTGGTGCCGGTCTTGCCGGCGACGTCAGTGTTGAGCTTGATCTTGCCGGCCGCCGTACCACGGATGATGACGCCTTGCATCATCGACGTGACCTGATAGGCCGTCATCGGATCGAGCACCTGTTCGCGATTGTCGGCGATGACCGGCTCGTCCTGATTCTGCCAGGCGCTGACGTTGCAATTGTCGCAGACGCGCTCCTCATGCCTGAAGATGGTCTTGCCGTAGCGGTCCTGAATACGGTCGATGAGCGTCGGCTTGATCTGCTTTCCGCCGTTGGCGATGACCGAATAGGCCGAAACCATGCGCAGCACCGTCGTTTCGCCGGCGCCGAGCGACATGGCCAGTACCGGGTTCATATGATCGTAGATGCCGAAGCGCTCGGCATATTCGGCAACCAGCGGCATGCCCATGTCGGAAGCGAGACGCACCGTCATCAGGTTGCGCGAATGTTCGATCGCGAAACGAAGCGTATGGACGCCACCGCCCTCGCCTTCGTAATTCGTCGGCTTCCAGACATCGCCATTGCTGAGCGTGATCTGCAGCGGATCGTCCAGAATGACGGAGGCCGGCGTATAGCCGTTATCCATGGCGGCCGCGTAGACGAAGGGCTTGAAGGACGAACCCGGCTGGCGCTTAGCCTGCGTGGCGCGATTGAATTCTGATTGCGCATAGGAGAAGCCGCCGACCATGGCGAGCACGCGGCCGGTATGCGGGTCCATGGCAACAAGACCGCCCTGCACCTTCGGCGGCTGACGCAGGCGATAGCTGCTCGAATCGGCATTGCCGCTCTTCTGCACGTAAATCACGTCGCCGGGGCTCAAAACGCCGCTTGGCGATTTGACCGATTTGCCGCCGGCCGAGCGATAGGCCCAGCGCATGTCGGCGGGAGCGATCGTACCGCGCGTCCGCTCCGTCGATACCTTGCCTGCGGCATCGACGCGCGGCTGCAGTCCGATATCGACACCCTGATCCGATACGGAAAGAACGACGGCGACCTGCCATTCCGGCACATCGCTCAGGCTTGGAACCTTGGCGAGCTCGGCACCCCAATCCTGCGAAGTGGCAATCTGCTTGATTGGGCCGCGATAGCCGCGGCGCTCGTCATAATCGACCAGACCATCCTGCAGCGCCTTGCGGGCTTCGAGCTGCATCTGCGGGTCGAGGGATGTGCGAACGGAAAGGCCACCTTCGTATAGGGTCTTTTCGCCATATTGGTCGATGAGCTGGCGGCGAACCTCTTCGGCAAAATAGTCGGATGCAAACAGCGAAGGGCCGCTCTTTGGTGGCACGACGCCGAGCGGCTGCTTCTTCGCTTCTTCGCCGTCGCTCTGGCTGACATAGCCGTTCTCGACCATGCGATCGATCACCCAGTTGCGGCGGGTGAGCGCTGCTTCGGCACGGCGGAACGGATTGTAGTTTGACGGGCCTTTCGGAAGCGAGGCCAGATAGGCCGATTCAGCGATGGTCAGCTCGTTGACCGATTTGTCGAAATAGGTGAGCGCGGCACCAGCGATACCGTAGGAGTTCAGGCCGAAATAGATCTCGTTCAGGTAGAGCTCGAGGATCTTGTCCTTGCTGTAGGCCTGCTCGATGCGGAAGGAGAGAATCGCTTCCTTGATCTTACGGTCAAACGTCTGGTCGGCGGACAGCAGGAAGTTCTTGGCGACCTGCTGCGTGATGGTGGACGCACCGACGAAGCGGCGGCCGGACCCAATATTCTGCAAGTTCACGGCCACGGCGCGGATAAGGCCGCCGACATCGACACCGGGATGGTTGTAGAAATTCTTGTCTTCGGCAGAAAGGAAGGCGGCCTTGACGCGATCGGGAATGGCCTGGATCGGCACGAAAAGCCGGTTCTCGCGCGAATATTCCTTCATCAGCGCGCCGTTGCCGGCGTGAATGCGGGTCGTTACCGGCGGCGCGTATTTGGCAAGCACCTCATAATCGGGCAGTTCCTTCGAGACCACGCTCAGATAGATGGCCGCCGCAGCCGCAGCACCCAGAAACAGGAGGCAGCCCAGGCCAAAGAAATATCCAATCAGTCTGATCATCTGATACTACCGGTGCTTGTTCTTCATGCTGCACGTGCGCGAGATCATCGCATAATCACGGGCGTTTTGCACGCTCGCGGCGGGAATGCAAGACGGCAATGGGACAAAGCCGTGCTTCATACGCGAGCAAACGATACTTCGCTGTAACGGCGGGAATGTGAGCAAAATAGGGCCCGACGCCAGCATTCCAATTTCATCCAGTTCTAAAGTACATCGCTGTTACATGGAAGCCACGGCGGATCGCCCCTTCGGAGCCGTCAGCCGCCATTTGCGATAATCGATACGCGATACTGCTTCACCGCTTCCGTCAGTCGGTCGGCGACCTTTTGCCGCCAGTCGGCATCGAGCAACAGCTTTTCGTCCTCCTTGTTGGAGAGAAAGCCGAGTTCAAGCAGGATCGAGGGCACGTCCGGCGCCGTGAGGACCTGGAAACCCGCATGGCGATGCGGATTGTTGATCATGGCGATCTGACCGTTGAACGAGGACAATACGTCCTGCGCCAGCGAAATGGAGAAGGCTTGGGTCTCGCGGCGCGTCAGATCCATCAGAATGTCGTTGACGGCGGCCGGCTGCGTCTGAGCCTCGGCGCCGGCGATCTGATCGGAATTGTTTTCACGATCGGCCACTTCGCTGGCGAGCCGGTCCGACGCCTTGTCCGAGATGGTATAGACGGTCGCACCGCGAATATCCTTCTGCTTCAGCGTATCGGCATGCAGCGAGATGAAGAGCGAGGCGCGATTCTGGCGGGCGATCGTCACGCGTTCGGACAGGGATAGATACTGATCCTTGTCGCGCGTCAGGAAGGCCTTGATCCCAGGCTGCGCATTCAGCTTGTCAGCAAACATTTTCGCAAATGCGAGCGTGATATCCTTTTCCTGCGTGACGCCGTCCGTACCGGTTGCGCCCGCGTCGATACCACCATGACCGGCATCGACTGCAACGAGGAACACATTCGGATCGGCCTTCTGCGCCGGCTCGACCGGGCCGACATCCTTGGCGGTATCGTCGCTCGTCCAGTTCTGCTTCTTCACCAGTTCGGCGAATTGTTCCGCCGGCAGCATCTCGGCATCCAGCACGAGGCGCTGCCCCTTGCCGCTTTCATCGGCCTGAACCCTGGCCGTGACCAGCTTTACCGGTTTCTTTGCCGTCAGCACGATGCGGGCGCTGTCCGCATCCATCGTGCCGTAGCGAATATCCTTGAAGAGGCCGGTCGGCTTGAGATTGGCGGTCGGAAAGCCGAATGCGGTCGCCGGAAGATCGACGACGATGCGAACGGGATTGTCAAGATAATGAACCGTGAAGGTGGGAGCGCGGTCCATGTCGATGACGATACGTGTGCGGGCATCATCACCGGCAATGCGGGCACCATAGGCGAGCACGGAATCATCCGCCGCCGCGGCGGGCGCAAATGTCGAAACCGAACCCAGAATCACCAGAGCGAAGGCCGCTGCCGCAAATCGCAAAGCCCTCACGCCACTCTCCGCCACATGCCGCAATCCCTTTACCAAGTGACCAACGCGCCCCATATTGGTTTCGCCGTTGTTTTTGAAGTCCCAATAACGGGAACCAGGTTTGACCTGATGGCCGCATCGATGATGCGCCGGGAGACGAATCGACCAGACACCCTCCCGCGTCCTCATCATCCGACGAATCCATCAATATTATGGCATACTTGGCTTTTCCCTTGCTATTGTGACAGATAAAACATACAACGCATATTAGGGTAGAAGTGTTGACGGGATAGAGTCGTCGCAAAGGCAGCCGCCTCGAGTACCAGGCGCCAATAAGCGGCATTCATCCGCCGTCTGCAGTACTTCTGCTCAAAACAGTGGATATCTGAATTTCCGGCTTCAAACGGGAAATTCATCGGTGGAGAGCCACCAAACGCTCTTTAGAGAGCACATTCATCGGACCCATTTGGGTCTAAGGCATAGTCGATCTCGCTTGGTTACGGATGTTACCGCAGCAGCTTTTTCAGAAAGTCAACAGACCCCAGGGAACTGACGCCCCGGCTGCCGTCTGGATGCTGTCATCGCCGAACCAATCGCGACTTTCATTATCCGGTGCAACAATTGCGGATCATATCCGGCCTGTCCCAGCGACAGGCAGGCCCCCATCCGGTTGTCTGCGCCGAGGAGCACAGCTTTCATGGCAGACAAAATGCTTATCGATGCGTCTCACGAGGAAGAGACGCGCGTCGTTGTCGTTCGCGGGAACCGCATAGAAGAGTTTGACTTCGAGTCACAGCACAAGAAGCAAATTCGCGGCAACATCTATCTTGCAAAAGTAACGCGGGTAGAACCTTCGCTTCAGGCCGCCTTCGTTGACTACGGCGGCAACCGACACGGCTTTCTGGCCTTTGCCGAAATCCATCCCGATTACTACCAGATCCCGCTCGCCGATCGTCAGGCGCTGCTGAAGGCCGAGGCCGAGGAGCATCGCCGCGACGATGATGTCGAGCATGTCGAGACAGCGCTCGATCTTTCGCAGCAGGAACAGCCCGATATCGGCATCGTGGCGAAGGAAGGCGAAGAAGCCGAGGTGCCGGCTGCGATCGGCGAAGAGGCCCCTGCCGCAGAGGCAGCCGCGGCCGCCGAAGAAGCAGCTCCGGCCAAGAAGGCAAAGCCGCGCCGCAGCCGCAAGAAGGCAGTAGCGGACGCGCCCGCCGAAGAGACGCCAACTCCCGAAGCTACGGCTGCCGTCGATGCGCCGAGCGAGGAAGAGGAAGGACCGTCCGGCGAAATGGCTGCAATGGTCGAAACCGATTCGATCTCAGAAGACGTCACGACCTCCAAGCGCCGCCACGATGACGACGATGATGATGACGATCATGACCACGAAGAGGAAGTGATCGAATCCGTCGGCGCCGAAGACGCGATGGAAGAGGTTCCCGATCGCGCCCAGCGCAAGCCGCGCAAGCAATACCGCATCCAGGAAGTCATCAAGCGCCGCCAGATCCTGCTGGTGCAGGTGGCCAAGGAAGAGCGCGGCAACAAGGGTGCGGCGCTGACCACCTATCTCTCGCTCGCAGGCCGTTATTCGGTTCTTATGCCGAACACGGCACGCGGCGGCGGTATCTCCCGCAAGATCACCAATCCGCAGGACCGCAAGCGCCTGAAGGAAATCGCCAAGATGCTCGAAGTGCCGCAGGGCATGGGCGTCATCCTGCGTACCGCCGGTGCCAACCGCACCAAGGTCGAGGTCAAGCGCGATTTCGAATATCTGATGCGCCTTTGGGAAAACGTCCGCACGCTGACGCTGGCTTCGACCGCGCCATGCCTCGTCTACGAAGAAGGCAGCCTGATCAAGCGCTCGATCCGCGACCTCTACAACAAGGATATCGGCGAGATCATCGTTGCCGGCGAAGAAGGCTATCGTGAAGCAAAGGACTTCATGAAGATGCTGATGCCGAGCCACGCCAAGGTGGTTCAGCCCTATCGCGACATCCATCCGATCTTCTCACGCTCCGGCATCGAGGCGCAGCTAGACCGCATGCTGCAGCCGCAGGTGACGCTGCGTTCCGGTGGCTACCTAATCATGAACCAGACGGAGGCGCTGGTCTCGATCGACGTCAACTCCGGCCGTTCGACCAGGGAACATTCGATCGAGGACACCGCGCTCCAGACGAACCTGGAAGCCGCCGAGGAAATCGCGCGCCAACTACGCCTGCGCGACCTTGCTGGCCTGATCGTCATCGACTTCATCGACATGGAAGAGAAGCGCAACAACCGCGCGGTCGAGAAGAAGCTGAAGGAATGCCTGAAGAACGACCGTGCCCGCATTCAGGTCGGCCGCATCTCGCATTTCGGTCTTCTGGAAATGTCGCGCCAGCGCATCCGCGCCTCGGTTCTGGAAAGCACGACGCAGATCTGCTCGCATTGCGGCGGCACCGGTCACGTGCGCTCGCAGTCTTCCGTTGCCCTGCATGTCCTGCGCGGCATCGAGGAATATCTGCTCAAGAACACGACGCACGACATCACCGTGCGCACGACGCCGGACATTGCGCTCTATCTGCTCAACCACAAGCGGCAGACGATCATCGACTATGAAAGCCGCTTCGGCGTCGCGATCGTCATCGATGCCGACAATGCCGTCGGCACACAGCATTTCGCGATCGACCGCGGTGAGCCGGTCGCCAATCCGGTGAAGATCGAAAGCCTGTTCAACTTCGCAGCCATCCCGGACGACGATGACGACGATATCGTCATCGAAACGGACGAGGAGGAAGACGAAGAGCTGGAAGAAAAGGCTGCGAGCACCGAGCAGCAGCCATCGGCTCGCTCCGAAGGCAATGACGGCAACCGCAAGCGCAAGCGTCGCCGCCGGCGCCGCGGCCGTGGCAACGATACCCAAGCCGCTCCGGCTTCCGAGGCAGGCTCAGCGGCCAGTGTCGCTGAGGATGCGGACGGCGAAGAAGGTGACGACGACGAAGCTGATGTTGGTGCGGAAAACACCGCATCCACCGGCAGTGACGATGACACACAGCAGAAGCGCAAGCGCCGTCGTCGCGGCAAGCGTGGTGGCCGACGCAATCGTGAAAACGAAGGCAACGAACAGACTGCAGCAGGCGAGGAAGCCGGTTCCGGCGAAGTTGATGAGAACGATGCAGAAGACGGCGACGACGCAACCGTAACGGTGGCCGAGATCGCGGTTGCCGAAGGCGAAGCCGCCGTCGAGGCGCAGCCCGCCATGGCAGCGGTTGAAACGGCAGCCGTCGTTACCGAAGACGTCAAGCCCGCCAAGGGCCGCGGTCGCCGCAAGGCGAAGGCTGTCGAGGCATCGCCGGTCGAAACGCCCGCTGTCGAGGAAGCGCCCACAGCGGATGTCGAAATCGAGGCAGTTGCCGAGATCGCCGAAGTTTTGGACAATTCGGCAGACACGGCGACACCCGAAGCGTCTGAGGATGCAGCCAAACCGGCCCGCGCCAACCGCGAATCCAACGTTTCCTCCTCTGCTCCGGTGGTGAAATCCACCCGCGCTAACGAAGGTAGCGAGAGCGACGGAGAGCCGACCAAGCCGAAGAAAGCTGGCTGGTGGCAACGCCGCGGCTTCTTCTAAGAAGATCAATTCGTGATGAACTTAAAATCCGGCTGTGGCAACGCGGCCGGATTTTTCGTTTCCGTTGCGCGATTTATTCGTCATTCACGCTGCATAAGAAGCCAAAGCGCAGCGGTTCCACGCTTGCGAAAATGCTTCCGCAAGCTCGCGCAAACCATTGATTGTAGATTCTATTTCAGCCAAGCGGCCATACGTTCGATGGCTTCCTCGATCTCGGCATTCGAGCCGGCATAGGAGAAACGCATCGCGCGATGTCCTTCCACAGGATCGAAATCGAGGCCGGGCGTGGCGGCGACGTTGATTTCGGCCAGCATCTTTTGCGCAAAGACCATGCTGTCGTTCGTGAAGCCGCTGACATCGACATAGGCGTAGAAAGCGCCATCCATCGGCGAGGCAATACGGAAGCCGATTTCCGGCAGCCGACGCGTGAGGAAATCGCGGTTGCGGCCGTAGCTCTCGCGATAGACATCCAGTTCCGCGCCTGCGTCGAGTGCCGCTTCGGCGGCAATCTGCGACAGTTCCGGCGCGGAAATGTAAAGGCTCTGGGCCACGCGCTCGACGGGACGAACGAGCCGTTCCGGTAAGACCATCCAGCCAATACGCCAGCCGGTCATGCAGTAATATTTCGAGAAGGAATTGATGACAATCGCCTCGTCCGTCAGCTCCAGCGCACTCGTCTCCTCACCGACGAAAGTCAGCCCGTGGTAGATCTCGTCGGAGATGAAGGCGATGGAACGATCCGCGCAATAATCAGCCAGCGCCTTCAAGGCCGCCCTGCCCGTCACCGTGCCTGTGGGATTGGCGGGGCTTGCTAGCAGCACGCCCTTCAGGCGCTTGCCGCTTGCCGCCTGCACTGCCTCGAGGCTCTCGGGCGTTAACGTAAACTCCGTCTCCTCTGTGACCGGCACCTCGACGACATCGAGACCGAGTGCGGCGAGGATATTGCGATAGGCCGGATAGCCCGGCCGTGCGATGGCAACGCTATCGCCGGCATCGAACAGAGTCAGAAAGGCAAGATTAAAGCCCGCCGACGATCCGGTCGTGATCGCAATGCGCTTCGGATCGATGCTGAGGTCGTGGCGTACCTGGTAATGGGCGGAAAGCGCCTGCCGCAGGGCCAGAGTACCGAGCGCGTCCGTATAACCGATCCGGCCATGGCCAAGAGCTACGCGCGCCGCCTCCAACGCCGCTTGGGGCGCGGGATGCGAGGGCTGTCCAACCGCCATGGAAATGACGGAATGCCCTGCCTGGCGACGCCGTGTCGCTTCCGCCAGCACATCCATGGCATGAAAGGGTTCAACATCGCTGCGCTTGGATAGGGAAAACAAGGTCAATTCTCTCTCGGATCGGATTGGCAAGCGACATTTGCCGCAATATCGGCGCGTTCACAATCCTGCGATTGCGGCTTTGTCGTGAAAATTCCTGTTTCTGGAAGTAAGGACGCACCGTAAATTGTCGATGCTTATTTGCGGATGTTAACCCGACGATGTTATTGCGCATCCGAGAATGACGTCTCCGCCCAGATCCAAACGAGGACCCCATGATCTTTTCTCTCAAAAGCCTGCTGACGGTTTCGGCGATTGCCCTGACAGCGTCCTTCGCCACGATCCAGCCGGCCGCCGCGCTGGACGACCAGCAGAAGAAGGAAATCGGGGATTTCATCAAGGAATATCTCGTCGAGCACCCGGAGGTACTGCTGGATGCACAGGCCGCGCTTGAAAAGAAACAGGATGAAGCCCGCATTGCGCAGTCGGCCCAGGTGATCACCCAGAACAAGGATGCGATCTTCAACTCCAAGGATGACGTGGCCATCGGCAATCCGAAGGGCGATATCACCGTCGTCGAGTTCTTCGACTATAATTGCACCTATTGCCGCCATGCGCTTGGCGATATGGACAAGCTTCTGCAGCAGGACAAAAATGTTCGTTTCGTGCTGAAGGAATTCCCGATCCTCGGTCAGGATTCAGTTGCCGCTTCCCGGGTCTCCAGCGCGTTCCGCCTGCTCGCGCCGGAAAAATATGCCGAGTTCCATCACAAGCTGCTGGGCAGCGACGGCCGCGCCTCCGAAGACACCGCCATCGATGTCGCCACCTCGCTCGGTGTCAGCGAAGCGGCCATCCGCGCCGAAATGGCAAAAGCGCCGAACACTGACATGATCAAGGCGACCTATCAGCTTGCCTCCGATCTCAACGTGACGGGCACGCCGGCCTATGTCATCGGCAACGAGATGGTTTCGGGCGCAATCGGCCTCGATGCTATCAAGGAAAAGATTGCCAACGTTCGCAGCTGCGGCAAGACGAGCTGCTGAACGGCGCAAAAGCCCACTCTCAAAAGCGGGTAAGCAAGTGGCCTATTCGCTTTTTTACGAGCTTCGGAACGGCGCCGCGACACAGCATGGCGCAAAAATGCCAAAATCGCGGCGTTTCCACACCTAGAGGCACGCAACCTTCGTGCCAGGGCTTTCCTACAGAGCCTTGGGAGTCTATAGGTTGCGCTGCACTTTGACGGAACCTCTAATGGCGCAAACTATTTTCGTCCTGAACGGACCCAATTTGAATGCTCTCGGCAAGCGCGAGCCGGGCATCTATGGCGGCAAGACGCTCAAGGATATCGAAGCCGACTGCAAGGTCGCAGGTGAAAGCCTGGGCTTCATCGTCGATTTCCGCCAGAGCAATCACGAAGGCGTGCTGGTCGACTGGATGCACGAAGCCGGCGACAAGGCCGCCGGTGTCGCGATCAATCCCGGTGCCTACGGTCATACGTCCATCGCGCTGCATGACGCGATCCGCGCCATTTCCATTCCCGTCGTGGAGGTACATATCTCCAATATCCACGCACGCGAAGAATTCCGGCACAAATCGATGATCGCGCCCGCAGCAAAGGGCATGATCTGCGGTTTCGGACCTCATAGCTACATCCTGGCGCTTCAAGCGCTGAAATCCATCACCCAATAACAAAAATACAGGGCAAGAAATCCAATGGCTGAAAAGAAATCGGGTATCGACCAGGCGCTGATTCGCGATCTCGCCAATATTCTCAACGACACGGATCTCACCGAGATCGAAGTCGAGCAGGAAGATTTGCGCATCCGCGTGTCGCGCGCCGGCACGACGCAGTATGTTCAGGCGCCGATTGCCGCCCCGGCCGCTTACGCCGCTCCTGCTGCCGCGGCAGCAGCGCCGGCCGCCGCCGCTCCCGCCGGCAAGACCCGCAACCCCGACAATGTCGTCAGCGCGCCGATGGTCGGCACAGCCTATCTGGCGCCGGCTCCGGGCTCGGCTGCCTTCATCCAGGTCGGCGCATCCGTCAAGGAAGGTCAGACGCTGCTGATCATCGAAGCAATGAAGACGATGAACCAGATCCCCGCTCCGAAATCCGGCACGGTGACTGAAATTCTCGTTCAGGACGGCCGTCCGGTCGAGTACGGCGAAGCCCTGGTCGTCATCGAGTAAGGTCGGCCCGATGCCCATGATTTCGAAGATTCTCATAGCCAATCGCGGAGAGATCGCTCTGCGCGTGCTGCGCGCCTGCAAGGAGCTCGGCATTGCGAGCGTTGCGGTGCACTCCACGGCCGATGCCGATGCCATGCATGTACGGCTTGCGGATGAGAGCGTTTGCATCGGCCCACCGCCGTCGCGCGAAAGCTATCTCAATATCCATCAGATCGTCGCCGCCTGCGAGATCACCGGCGCGGACGCCGTGCATCCCGGCTATGGGTTCCTGTCGGAAAATGCCAAGTTCGCCGATATTCTCGAGGCGCACGGCATTACCTTCATCGGTCCGACGGCGGAACATATCCGCATCATGGGCGACAAGATCACCGCCAAGACCACGGCGCAGCAGCTCGGCATTCCGGTCGTTCCCGGTTCCGATGGCGAAGTGAAGACCGAGGCGGATGCGCTGAAGACAGCGCGCGAGATCGGCTATCCGGTGCTCATCAAGGCAACTGCCGGCGGCGGCGGCCGCGGCATGAAGGTCGCCCGCACGGAAGAAGACCTGATCGAGGCCTGGTCGACGGCACGCACGGAAGCGGCAGCCGCCTTCGGCAACGAATCCGTCTATATGGAAAAGTACCTCGGCAAGCCGCGCCACATCGAAATCCAGGTTTTCGGTGACGGCGAAGGCAATGCGATCCATCTCGGCGAACGTGACTGCTCGCTGCAGCGCCGCCACCAGAAGGTCTGGGAAGAGGCCAACTCCCCAGCCCTCAACGTCGAGCAGCGCATGAAGATCGGCCAGATCTGCGCCGACGCGATGAAGAAGCTGAAGTATCGCGGCGCCGGCACCATCGAATTCCTCTATGAGAACGGCGAGTTCTACTTCATCGAAATGAACACCCGTCTGCAAGTGGAGCATCCGGTCACGGAAGCCATCACCGGCATCGACCTCGTGCACGAGCAGATTCGCGTCGCTTCCGGCGGCGGTCTTTCGGTCACGCAGGACGAGGTGCATTTCCAAGGCCATGCCATCGAATGCCGTATCAATGCCGAAGATGCCCGCACCTTCGTCCCCTCGCCCGGCACGATCACGCATTTCCATGCGCCCGGCGGCCTTGGCGTTCGGATCGATTCCGGTGCCTATCAGGGCTACAGGATCCCTCCCTACTACGACAGTCTGATCGGCAAACTCATCGTGCACGGGCGCACCCGCGTCGAATGCATGATGCGCCTGCGCCGTGCGCTTGACGAATTCGTTGTGGACGGCATCAAGACCACCCTGCCGCTCTTCCAGGATCTGGTTTCCAATCAGGATATCGCCAACGGCGATTACGATATCCATTGGCTGGAAAACTACCTGGCAAAAACATCGGCCTAGCCTGTGCCCGGAGCGCGCGGCAAACGTCCCGGCATTACCCCGGAGATTTTGCTGCGCGCCTATTCCATCGGGCTTTTTCCGATGGCTGAATCGGCAGACGATCCGGAGATCTTCTGGGTCGAGCCGGAATTGCGAGGCATCATCCCTCTGGATACGTTTCACGTCTCCAAGAGCCTCGCCAAGAAGACCCGTCAACATCCCTTCGATATTCGCTTCGACACGGATTTCGAAGCGGTCATCGCCGCCTGCGCTGAAGAGACGAGCGATCGCCCCAGCACCTGGATCAACGACACGATCCGCACGCTTTATGCCACCCTGCATCATATCGGCCACGCCCATTCCGTGGAGGCCTGGGACGGCGACCGGCTGGTTGGCGGGCTCTATGGCGTTTCGCTGGGATCCGCCTTCTTTGGCGAAAGCATGTTTTCCCGTCGCACGGACGCCTCCAAGATCTGTCTCGTCTATCTGGTGGAGCGCCTGCGCGAACGCGGCTTCACCCTACTCGACACGCAATTCACCACCGAGCACCTGAAGACATTCGGCGCCATCGACGTGCCTAAGGATGCCTATGCCAAGATGCTGGAGAAAGCGATGGAATCGCCCAATCTCAGCTTCTCCGATGGTGGAAATCGGCCGGAAATGAATTGATTACGAAACGGATTGCCCTAAGTTCGGCACAACAGCCGAGGGTAGAATCGTGAAGAATCATATTGCAATTGCATTTCTCGCCGCGCTGACCATCGCGACGCAGACCAACGCCAAATCATTCCACGACATGTTCGGAGTCGAGCCGCCGGTAGGCGACGAAGGCGCCGTGCTTAAAACGCTGGATTTCCAGCAGGGCGCGATCAAGATCCCCACCGCCAATGCCACACTGACTGTCTCTGACCAGTTCTACTATCTCAATCCGCAGGATTCGAAGAAGGTGCTGGTTGAGCTCTGGGGCAATCCGGAAAGTTCGGTGGGTAATCCGCTCGGCATGATCTTCCCAGCCAAATATCCGCCGACCGACCCACATTCCTGGGGTTCCGTCATCGACTATGACGGCAGCGGCTATGTCTCCGATGAGGATGCAGCATCGACCGATTACGACGATCTTTTGAAGAAGATCCAGGACGCGATCAAGGAAGCGAATCCCGAACGTGAACAGCAGGGCTTCGACCCGATCACACTGGTCGGCTGGGCAGAACCGCCACATTACGATAAGGCGACCCATGCCCTCCACTGGGCGCGCGATCTGATTTTCGGCAAGGATCCCAATGCCGGTCACACGCTGAACTATTCCGTGCGCGTGCTGGGACGCGAAGGCGTCACCGAGCTCGATTTCGTCGCCGGACTGGATCAGCTGCAGGAAATCAACGCCGCTATCCCCAACGTCATCAACACCGTGCAATATGATAGCGGCAAGCGCTATGCCGATTTCACCAATGGCGACAAGATCGCCGCCTATAGTATGGCGGGCATGATCGCCGCCGGTGCGGGCGTAAAGGTTGCGGCAAAGCTTGGCCTGCTTGCAGTCGTTCTCGGCTTCTTCAAAAGTTTTGGCGTCGCCCTTCTGGCATTGAAGAAGGGCCTCATCGTAGTGCTGGCGGGTGTCGTGGCGGCCGGCCGCAAGATCCTGAGTCTGTTCCGCCGCAAAGGAAATGGTGACGCCTGAAGCAATCCACGCCTGAAGTTTTTTACCACTTCAAATCCTGATTGTGGCCTGCTATCCCTGCAAGCGAAGAGCGTTGGTGCATAGAGGTTCCACTTTGCCGTCGTAAATACCGGTCTCATCCAAATCACCCAGTGCATCGGGACGGTTCCATGCCGTCCGACGCATATTCATGTCCATCGGGTGATGGCCTGAGACCGGTTTGGCATTGTCAAAACGCGCCTAATACAGCCACCGCTGTCTCAGCTCTTCAGCCGTCCCGCAATATCGCCATACCGCGCCCTGACGGGCTTGTCTCACCGCCAGCTTGGTGGACTTCCAGACGGAAGACCAAGACGGTATGTGCAATATTCTTCAGGTCCGTTGGACCCTTACGCCTAAAACATCGCCTCAACCATGGATCGCCTGCAGCGGCTGCGGATCTCCAAAACCCTTCAGATCGAGCGGCAAGATCAGGCTCAACGCCAATGGCAAGCGGCTCGATGCCTGGCTTGTCTATAAGTGCATCGATTGCGACAAGACATGGAACCGAACGCTTTTCGAGCGCCGGACCGTTCACGACCTCGCCCCTTCCACGCTCGATGCACTGCAGCGCAGCGATCCGGACTGGGTACGCGCGCAGGAATTCGATCTCGACGGGCTGAGGCGGAAAGCCAAACGTATTGAGGAGCCGCCCGATGTCTCCATCCTGAAAGAGGCTATAGGTGTGGCAAGCGGCTGGACTTTGCTTGATATCGGGATATCAGCTCAATTCCCGACAAACCTGCGCCTTGATCGGCTGCTTGCATCGGAGTTGGCAATCTCGCGCTCGCGGCTTCAGGGCTTTCGGGATGGAGGCAAATTGAAAGCCTATCCGGACCGCAACGACTTGTTGCGGCACAAGATCAAAGACGGCGTGCGGATCGTACTCGACTTGTCGGAGGTGGCCGATCGTCTGGCGATAGGTGAAGCGGCGGCAAATACCGAGCGAGAATGAAACTATGCCCGCAGGAGAAAGGCTTCTGCGGGCTACATAATCCTGCTGTGAATGTCTCGAAACCGACTACTTCGCGCCGGCAGTATCCGGCGCCGGAACGTCGGACTTCTGCTTGCACTCTTTCAGCCAGACGTCATAGATCGGATGCTCGACGGCGTTGAGGCCGGGGCTGTCGGCGAACATCCAGCCGGTGAAGATGCGGCGGATACGGCGATCGAGAGTGATCTCGTCCACCTCGACGAAACCGTCCACCTTCTGTTGCTCGGTATCGTCTCGTGAATAGCAGGCGCGCGGCGTCACTTGCAATGCACCGAACTGCACGGTTTCGTTGACATAAACGTCGAAGGTGGTGATGCGGCCGGTGATCTTGTCGAGGCCGGAGAAGACCGCAACTGGATTTGATATGCGGGCAGCCTCGGCAGTAGGGGCTGCCATGATGCCGGCGAAGAGGGTGATTCCCGCTGCAGCCACCGCACGCAAAGAAGCGCTCCGCGTGAAAAACATCATATCCGCCAGTCTCCGCTTGGTCTCGGTCAAGGCGCCGAGCTCGCGCCGGCATATGTCGCGCCTAAAGCCCAATTGTGGCCAAAGGACGAGCCGGCTGTCGCGCTCAGTTGCCCGGGGTCCAGGCGTCGTAGTCGCCGGTCACGCGCGGACGCTCGCCGGCAACGGCGAGAGAGCCCGGCGGGCGGTAAGCCTGCGGCGAGCCTGTGGGATTGGCGCGATGCTCCTTCTGCCAGTCCTTGGCGACATAGTTTTCCTTGGTCGGCGGAACGTCGGTGCGGTGATGCATCCAGCCGTGCCAGCCCGGAGGAATGGCGGAGGCTTCGGCATAGCCCTTGTAGATCACCCAGCGCTTTGGAAGGCCGTAAGAGGACGTGCCGCCTTCGTAATAGACATTCCCGAACTCATCCTCGCCGACACGCTTGCCAAACCGCCAAGTCGCGAAGCGCGTCCCCATGGTCTGACTGTTCCACCAGGTGAAGGTCTGTACGATGAAATTCCACATGTCTTTTCCTCGATACTCGCTGAGGGGCGAGCGATACCAGAATTCGATAGTTTGCTTATGCCGCCCCTGATCCTGCTTGTCCAGTGATTCCAGCAGGCAAACGGCTTCATTTCAATGTCATCTTGAAGCCCAGATGTGTCGGCTTGAAACCGAGTCTTTCATAGAAGCGATGTGCATCCTTGCGAGCCGCATTCGAGGTCAGCTGTACCATCCGCATGCCGCGGCGTTTCGCCTCCTCGATGCAGAAGTTGATCATCGCCGCCCCGATCCCCTGCCCGCGCATGTCGCCACGCGTCTGGACGGACTCGATGATCATCACGGACGATCCCCGACCGTGCAGCGAGGTGACGACAATTGTCTGAAAGGTGCCGACGACCTCGCCGGCAAACTCAGCGGCGTAAAGCGTCTGGTTCGACGATGCGGCAATCACGCGAAAAGCATTGGCATAGTCGTCATAGGCCGAAGGCTCGGCGGTATCGCCATGACCGCCCATGGTGTCGGCGGCGAAGAGCGCGATCAGGGCATGAAGGTCGGACTCTTTCGCTTCGCGGATTAGCAGGCGGCCGGCTTCCATGAATGATCTCGCCTATTCTTTCAGTGGCCCGCCAGCGGCTTCTCGAATATCAGCGCCGGAATGCCCGACTGCCCATTGCCGCAGTTTTCCGTGCGGCCAACCTCGACAAAGCCGTGGGCCTGGTAAAAGGCGATCGCAGGCGCGTTCTGCGGATCGACCTCAAGGCGCATGATCTCCGCATCCGGGAAGCAGGTCTCCAGCTCAGCGAAAATATCGCGGCCGATACCCTCGCGCTGATGCTCCGGACTGACATAGAGCATGTGAAGCATGACGGTTTTCGTCATCTCTTTGGACATGGCGGCATAGCCCATGCCGCCGATCGTCTTGCCGTCGTCGGCCACCAGGAATTCGGAATTCTTATTCGCCAACCGCGCCTTCAGCGAGGCAAGCGAATGCCAGGAGGCGTGCAGCTCGCCGACCTTTTCCGGCCCGTAGATCCGGTCATAGGTCGCATGCCAGGTTTCGCCGAGCAGAGCGCGGACCTTTTCCAGGTCCTGCTCGCTGGCGGTGCGGACGAAGAACACCGCTTATTCCTCTTCGATGCCGAGCTTGGCCTTGACCAGCGCCTGCACCGCCTGCGGGTTGGCCTTGCCGCCGGTCGACTTCATCACCTGGCCGACGAACCAGCCGGCAAGGGTCGGCTTGGCCTTAACCTTGGCAACCTGATCCGGGTTGGCGGCGATGATCTCGTCGACAGCCTTTTCGATCGCGCCGGTGTCGGTGACCTGCTTCATGCCGCGCGCCTCGACAATCTCCGCGGGATCGCCGCCCTCGGTGAGCACGATTTCGAACAGATCCTTGGCGATCTTGCCGGAGATGGTTTCCGCCTTGATGAGGTCGATGATCGCGCCGAGCTGGGCGGGCGAAACCGGAGTCTCTTCAATGTCTTTGCCGGTTCTGTTCAGAGCGCCCAGCAAGTCGTTGATGACCCAGTTTGCCGCCATCTTGCCATCGCGGCCGGCGGCAACTGCTTCGAAATAATCGGCAATCGCCTTTTCCGAGACGAGCACGGAGGCGTCGTAGACCGAGAGGCCGAGTTCGCGGACGAAACGCTCCTTCTTATCGTCGGGCAGCTCAGGCAGATGCTCGGCAAGCTCCGCGACGAAGGCATCGTCGAACTCAAGCGGCAGCAGATCCGGATCGGGGAAATAGCGGTAATCATGCGCATCTTCCTTCGTGCGCAGAGACCGCGTCTCGCCCTTGTTCGGATCGAACAGGCGGGTTTCCTGATCGATCGTACCGCCGTCTTCCAAAATGCCGATCTGGCGGCGTGCTTCATATTCGATCGCCTGACCAATGAAGCGGATGGAGTTGACGTTCTTGATTTCGCAGCGCGTGCCGAATTCGCCGCCGGGACGGCGAACGGAAACGTTGACGTCGGCGCGCATGGAGCCTTCGTCCATATTGCCGTCGCAGGTGCCGAGATAGCGCACGATCGAGCGCAGCTTCGTCATATAGGCCTTCGCCTCGTCGGCGGAGCGGATATCCGGCTTGGAGACGATTTCCATCAGCGCGACGCCGGAGCGGTTCAGATCGACATAGGACATGGTGGCGTGCTGGTCGTGCATCGACTTGCCGGCATCCTGTTCCAGATGCAGGCGCTCGATGCCGATCTCGATATCCTCGAACTGGCCCTGACGGTCCGGACCGAGCGAGATGACGATCTTGCCCTCGCCGACGATCGGATCCTTGAACTGCGAGATCTGATAGCCCTGCGGCAGGTCGGGATAGAAATAGTTCTTGCGGTCGAAGATCGAGCGCTTATTGATCTTGGCCTTCAGGCCGAGACCGGTGCGCACGGCTTGTTTCACGCATTCTTCGTTGATGACAGGCAGCATGCCGGGCATGGCTGCATCGACGAGCGACACGTTGGAATTCTGAGGATTGCCGAACGCCGTCGAGGCGCCGGAGAAGAGCTTGGACTTGCTCAGTACCTGGGCGTGGACTTCCATCCCGATAACGACTTCCCAATCACCCGTGGCACCGGGAATGAGGCGTTTCGGATCTGGCGTACGGACGTCGACAATGGTCATGGGAAGCTCTTGTATAATGCTGTTTTCTGCTTTGGTGAGGTAGAGCAATTGGCGAGGCGGCGCAAGGCTTTCGGCATCGGCTGCGTGCTATATGCCCGGGCCATAGACACCATCGCTTTCATCGACCAGCGATTTCGAAAGCCCGACTGTGGGAACATCGCTGTCGAGCTTGGGGGAATAGACGATTGACAGCCAGCGGATCTCATAGCCGCGCGCCCTGAAGAAGGCGATGGCATCGGTATTGCCCGCATGGCTCTGCAGCGAAACCTTCTCCAGCCCCTGCCCGCGCACATCCGCTTCGATCCGCGCCAGAAGCGCCGAGCCGAGGCCGCGTCTGACGAAATCCGGATCGATCCAGAAATCGGAAATCGCTTCGTCCAGCGCCTCGCGCGCCGCCCATCCCACAGCCTCGCCGTTCAGCTCGATGACCGTGATCGTCAGCCAGAGATTGCGGGTGAAATTGGTAAAGGCTTCGCTTGCACTTTCCAGCAGCTCGCCCGTGCCACCGATCGCGCCCATCGCCCTTTGCCAGGAGCGCAAGCCAATGCTCGCCAATACCGCAGTTTCACCTTCATGGGCATTGCGAATGTGGATCATCGGGCCCCCGCCATTTGCAAGCAGTAAAGCACCGGCGCAAGGCTTTTGCCAGCGGCGAGATTCACCGGCGGACTGGCATGCAAAAATGCCCACAGGGTTGAAGCTTGACTGTGGATCGCAACCTGTTTTAGAGAGGTGCATCAACGGAGTTTTTATGTCTAACTTTTGTCAGTGCCGGTAAAGGCCCCGCCCGCAAGTCTTCTTGCGTGCCGGGCCTGAAAAACGAAGCCCCGACTTCCCCCAAGGGAAGCTTCGGATCGTTTTTGTGCGCCTTTTGGCGCTATACGGATTCTGACAACAATGGACATTTCCCGCGCCGAACAGCGCATCCTGCACCTGCTCGCCCAGGGCGGGCGCATCGAAATCGAACGCAGCGACAACAAGAAGATCGAGACAGCCTACTGCTTCACGCGGGACGGCTGGATCTACCCCGATTTCGGCCTCGACCTTTTCCGGCGGCTGAAACGGCTCAAGGCCATCAAATCCACCGACGGCCATCCCTATCGCATCAGCGAAAAGGGATTGCGGCTCGTACGATCGCAATTGAACAATCGATAGAGCAAACAGGAGGGCCGCCCCATGGGCGGCTCTCACCGATTGATAAGGCTCGAATGAGAAAGCGCGTGGCGATCAAAATGTCCTGATGATGTCAGTCACATGGTCGCCGCGGCGATCGCTTTCCTGCTGCACTGCATCGCGCCTTTCGTTCATGGCGGCGATTTGATCCTCGCTATCCGCTAAGGCCTTCAAATAGCGCTTCTTCAGATCGCTGTTGTCAGGCACGGCGCCGAGATTGCGCCTTATCCGCTCCTGCTCATTGACGGTTTTCTCGATTTCACTGTCAAGGCTCGTCAGTTCGTTCTGGATCGCGACCTGCCTTTTACGAGCGTCGGCGAGATTTGTAAGCTTGTCCGTCAGTTCCTTGTCATGGGTCGAGGCCGACCAGCCGAGCAGCATGTCCGGATCGATATCGACCAAGGCGTAGCTGTTGCTCTGAAGCTGCTCGTCGACTGCCGTCAGTACTTTTTCCGCCCCAGCTGGCACCGCCGCCTTGAGCCGCTGGTGCGTTGCCGTCTTGCCGAAGCTTTCGGCTGAAGAAAATGACCAGCCGTCCCGGATCGGGTGCTCGATGACAACAGTCCGTTCGCCGTCCAGCGCGCCTGATACGGTGTATGTCGTCGTCTGGCGATATTTGACGGTAGCGTTCATCACGCCGTCGGCAACCTTCAGCGAGGCGATCTCCTCCGTCGGCGTTTGCTGCTCGCTGATCGTTACCTTGCGATCGGTCGCGAAACTGGCGAGGCGCGTGTCGTCCTTGGGTAATGCCGATAGCTGGGAATCGCCGATATAGCCGGTTTTGCCGTCGTAAAGCGTCAGGATTCCCGCCGGCATGCTGACGCCGGTGGTATTCTTCAGCATCACCGCGGCGATGGGATTGCGCAGGCTGCTGCCGGCCCGATACATATCCACCATGTCGGCCTCCACTTCTGCATCCATGATCGGCACCGACAAGGTATCGCCATTGGCCAGATCGTAGGTCCCTGGAAGCTCGAAAGTGGCCGAGATATCGCTCTCGGTCGCGCTGGCGGGATTGGACGCGGCAATCTGCATCGGCGCGACCGAACCTTCCAGCTCGTCAGCCGCGTATGCCTTTCTGCTGACGCCACCCATCATCGCCTTGGCAGGTGCGGGCGCGGCTCGTTCCTCGGCATTCGAAGCGAGACGCTGCCTGTTGGACAGATCGCCGCTATCGGGATCAGGGCCATTGTTGGACGCCGTGTTGACAGGCACTTCCTGCCGCTCTCTCCAATAGAGCTGGTGCAGACCCTGTTTCAGCGTCACCGGCTCGGCCGAGGTCAGCGTCAGCTTGATGCCCTTCCAGTCCTCGCCGCTGGCATTTTCCAGCACCGTCCATGCCTGCAGGCGCGCCTTGTTCTTTTCGTCGATCACGACCTTATAAGCCGTTTTCCAGATCGGTGACGGCACGACATAGGTTAGGCCGATGGCGCCGCTATCCTTCACGCCGTTCACCTTGATATCGATCGCGCGGGTGCGATCGTTCTTGCCGCGGGCAATAGCTGCCGTCGCCTGGGCGAGCTTTGCTCTTACGTCGGGGTCATCAAACCGGACGGAGGCATCCTCGCCAAGCGCCAGCGTCTCCACCGCTCCATCCTTGTCGATAACCGTCAGCAGGTAAGTAGTGGCCTTATCGTCAGCCTTTCTCATCTCGATGCCGAGAACGCTTCCCTCGACGGTCTTTCCGCCGCTGGTGACCGCGACCTTGGTGCCTTGCATCGATGTCAGAAGCGACGGCACGGACGAAAGCGCTTCCAGACTAAACGGCAGGCCCTTGAAGGTTTCCTGCAATGGCTGAGGCCCCGCCAACGCCATGCCGGCCACCGAACCCGCCGACCCGTTGACCACAAGGCTCTTCAGGATGTCATCGACCTGATCAAGGGGAACCTCGATCCGGATCACGCCGTCGCTGCTGATATCCGCCGATCGAGACACCTGTGCCAGGCCGCCCGAAGACAGGGTGATGGATCGAATGGCTCCATTATCGGTCGCCAGCACAATCGCTGGGCATGACACGCTGAGGAGCAGGATCGCCGTGACTTGCTTGAGCATGAAGAGACCTTCCGATTCGGTTGCAGAGGACGAGACCAAGCGGCCCGCTGCAGTTTATGATCGTATTTCGGTCCAAAGTGTGATGGAGCGCGGGCGGAATATTGGCATGTGCAAAAAGGGCCGTCCGGATATCCGAACGGCCCTTCCGATAAGTGGCTTCTGATGTCGCCAAGCTTGACGAGACTGGTCATCAAGCCGTTCGTCTCATGGTAGTGCTTACCACCACTTCGCCGGCGTGAACTTGCCGGCGGCCTGTTCGATGACGTGGGCTGTCTTGAAGAGGGTTTCCTCTTCGAACGGCTTACCGATGAGCTGCAGGCCGAGCGGCAGGCCCTTCGGGTCGAGGCCAGCGGGAACGGCGATGCCGGGTAGACCCGCCATGTTGACCGTCACCGTAAAGATGTCGTTCAGGTACATCTTCACCGGATCGGAAGCGAGGTCCTCATCGGCAATGCCGAAGGCCGAGGATGGGGTGGCGGGCGTCAGGATCGCGTCGACGCCGGCGTTGAAGGCCAGTTCGAAATCGCGCTTGATCAACGTGCGCACCTTCTGGGCGCGCAGGTAATAGGCGTCGTAGTAGCCGGCCGACAGAACATAGGTGCCGATCATGATGCGGCGCTTCACTTCCTGGCCGAAGCCGACAGCGCGCGTCTTTTCGTACATGTCGACGATATCCTTGCCGTCGACGCGCAGGCCGTAGCGAACGCCGTCGTAGCGGGCAAGGTTCGAAGAGGCCTCGGCGGGCGCGACGATGTAATAGGCCGGCAGCGCGTATTTCGTATGCGGCAGGGAGATGTTGACGATCTCGGCGCCGGCGTCCTTTAGCCAGGCAATGCCCTGCTGCCAAAGCGTCTCGATCTCTTCCGGCATGCCATCGACACGGTATTCATTCGGGATGCCGATCTTCATGCCCTTCAGCGACTTGCCGAGCGAGGCTTCGTAATCCGGCACCGGCAGGTCGACCGAGGTCGTGTCCTTGGCATCGACGCTTGCCATCGACTTCAGGAGGATGGCGGCATCGCGCACGTCGCGAGCGATCGGGCCGGCCTGGTCAAGCGACGAGGCGAAGGCGACGATGCCCCAGCGCGAGCAGCGGCCATAGGTCGGCTTGATGCCGACAGTACCAGTGAAGGCTGCGGGCTGGCGGATAGAGCCGCCGGTATCCGTGGCCGTCGCGCCGGCGCACAGATGGGCTGCAACGGCTGCAGCCGAACCGCCGGACGAGCCCCCCGGCACCAGCTGCTGGTTCGAACCCTTGGCACGCCATGGGTTAATCACCGGCCCATAGTAGGAGCTCTCGTTGGAGGAGCCCATGGCGAACTCATCCATGTTGAGCTTGCCCAGCATGACGGCGCCGTCGTTCCAGAGGTTCTGCGTGACGGTCGATTCATAGTGCGGCTCGAAGCCGTCCAGGATGTGGCTGCAGGCCTGCGTATGAATGCCTTCCGTGCCGAACAGGTCCTTGATGCCAAGCGGAATGCCTTCCAGCGGGCCGGCTTTGCCTTCCGCGAGGCGAGCGTCCGACACCTTGGCCATTGCCAGCGCCTTTTGCGGCGTCACCTTCACATAGGCATTGAGCTGAGCATTGGCCGCCTCGATCGCCGAGATATAGGCCTCGGTCAGTTCGGTGGCGGTAATCTCCTTGGCGCGCAGCTTGTCGCGGGCTTCGGCAATGGTCAGGCTGGTCAGTTCGCTCATTTTGTTTCGCTTCAGATCTGGAATTGGGCAACGGGTCGGAAAGGCTCGAAGGAACCGTTATTCGACGACTTTGGGCACCAGGAAGAAATTCTGATCGGTATTCGGCGCATTGGCGACGATGTCGGCAGCCTTGTTGCCGTCCGTTACTTCGTCGGCGCGCTTCTTCATCGCCATCGGAGTTACCGAGGTCATGGCTTCGACGCCATCGACATTCACTTCGGAGAGCTGCTCGACGAAGCCAAGAATGCCGTTAAGCTCACCCATCATCCGCTGCGCTTCGTCTTCATTGACGGCGATGCGGGCAAGATGGGCGACGCGTTTGACAGTGGCGAGATCGACGGACATGGCATTCTCCGGGTAGGATTTTTCCTATCGCTATAAAGGCCATGCCCGCCATACGCAACGGGTATCGTCAGGCAGAAACGCTCTCGCCCACCTTCGGCGCGGCAACCGCGGTCTTCGAGCCTTCCATGCCGGCGATGAACTTTTCCGGCGTCTGGTCGATGATCGGGAACGTGCCGTAGTGGCAGGGAATGGCGGTCTTGAAGTTGAAGAAGCGCTGGCAGGCAAGTGCCGCTACCGCGCCGCCCATGGTGAAGCGGTCGCCGATCGGCAGGATGCCGATATCGGGCTGATGCAGCTCGTTAATCAACGCCATATCCGAGAAGATATCCGTATCACCCATATGGAACAATGTCGGCTCGTCATCGAAATGCAGCATCAGGCCGTTCGGATTGCCGAGTGCGTGGGAAACGCCGTCTTCGGTGATCTGGGCGGAGGAATGCAGCGCATTGGTAAAGGTGGCCGAGAAGCCGCCGAGGCCGACGGTGCCGCCAGTATTGCCCATTTCCAGCTTCTCGACGCCCTTGGTGCCGAGCCAGGAGGCGAGATCGGCATTGGCAAGAACGACGGCGCCGGTATCCTTGGCGATCTGAACCGTGTCACCGACATGGTCCGCATGGCCATGCGTCAGCAGGATATGAGTCACGCCCTGAGCAACGTCCTTGATGTTGAGACCGGCGGCCGCAAAGGAAGAATTGTAAGACAGAAATGGATCGATCAGTATTTTTGCCGTCGCCGTTTCGATGCGAAAAGCGGAGTGGCCGAGCCAGGTGATCTTCATTGGATTTCTCCTTATGACTTGATTTGAAATGTGAGGCTGGTGTCTAGGAGATATCTCAAACCGCAACAAAGAAAAGCGGTTAGGACTTCAATTTGTTTTGACAGGAGCAGTACCCTGATGACGACGCTGACCATCGAAGATCTAGCCGTGATGCTCCTGCCCGGTCAGCCGATTGCCGGTCTCGACCTCGGCACAAAGACAATTGGATTGGCCATGTCGGATCTCGGGCGGCGTTTCGCCACGCCTCGCCCCGTCATCAAGCGCGTGAAATTCACCCAGGATGCCGAAACATTGCTCGCCTTCGCCGAGAAGGAAAAGGTGGCGGCCTTCGTCATAGGACTCCCGATGAACATGGATGGCTCCGCCGGGCCGCGCGTGCAGGCGACACGCGCCTTCGTGCGTAGCATGTCGGAAAAGACCGCTCTGCCCTTCGTCTTCTGGGACGAGCGGCTTTCGACCGTTGCGGCCGAACGGGCGCTGTTGGAAATGGACGTCTCGCGGGCCAAGCGCGCCGAGCGCATCGACTCGGCGGCGGCAAGCTTCATTCTTCAGGGAGCCTTGGACAGGCTATCGGCGCTCGGCAGGGCCGCCTTGCCCGATTCGGACGCCTCCTGACGGCGCTTCCACCATCCGATGATAGTTGCCCGGCGGCGAAAGCCGTAGATTGCGAAGACCAGCAGGCTGTCGAAGGCGATCGCACGCGCGACCAGCGGCGGGATGGTTTCCGGCGGAATACCGAGGATCTTGCCGTAGATATCGAACACCAGATCGTGCATCTGCCGCGTCAGCATGAAGATGCCGAAGCTCATGTCGTAGTACGACAGATAATACCATGCCCCGAGAAACGAGACCGGTCCGGCCCAGCAAATCAACAACCACTTCATGCGGTACCCCTTCGACGCTGAAATTGCGTCGTGCCAGCCGAAAGGACGAGCCAGTTCGACAGCGCCATGGCGCTCAACACCATCGCGGGCAGCGTTATATCTAGTGCGAGCACGGCAAAGAACATCACCGTGGTAACGAGAAACACTAATTTAGCGGGTTTCAACCCCATGGCTGCACGCTTGATGGTTAACTAATCGTTCTCCGACAGTGACGAGTTAACCGCTGCGGCGCAATGTAAACCATTTGTTAAGGTTAACGGCGAAGCGAGCCTGTGGATATCCCTGCCCGACGGCTGGCATCAGCCGTAAACGCCGCGCACGATCCGCTTCAAGGCCGTTGCCGCCTTCTCCCAATCCTTGCCGTTCTTCAAGACGAGGCCGGCGCATTGGTCGCTAACGGCCGCAGCTAGGACGATATGCTGGATGGCCGCAAAGATCATGGCATTGACGGCCTGAGCATCGACGCCCTTGGGCGGCACGAGCGAGCCGCGCATGCGCTCGATCCAGCCGGCGAGCGCCTTGGATCGGGCCTCGGAAAGCCGGCGCACCTGCTCGCTATTTTCGGAGACTTCCCAGGCGACGATGCGGCGCATGAGGGGATCGGCGCGCAAAGCATCGAGGAACAGCAGCGAAAGCCGCTCCATCAGATCGCCATAGGTCAAAAGGAACATGCCGCCGGTATCGTCCGGAATGCGATCGGTGACCCAGCTGCCGAGATCGGTGCCGATGGCCTCCACAAGGCCATTCAAGCCGCCGTAATAGCGGTAGATCAGCTGCTTGTCGCAGCCGGCACCGCGGGCCACCGCATTGATACCGAAATTCTGGAACCCCTGCTCCGCCAAAAGCCGTTTGGCGGCGTCCAGGATTGCCTGCTCCGTCGCGGCGCGATTGCGCACACGCTTTTCCACGACTGGCATTTCTACCGGAATTTTAACGGCAGTATTTGCTGGGGACATCGACTCGACTCCAATCTGTCACCGACCGGTGAATAGCAAGCCAAGTCGCCTCGAACAATAAATCTGACAAGGCTCACGTCCGCCAACCGCGCGAATCCACAGATTAGAGATATTGACCAAATCACACTGTCGTTCCGGATGCCAGACATCTCTTCAAAGATGCCGACCGACATCCATTCGCCGGTGCAATATGCGAATGATCGCGACCTCGCCATCCCGTAAAAGATAGTAGATCACATGAGAGCCTACGGCATATTTGAAATAGCCGTCACGGATGTCAGTCGCGCGACCAATTTTCTCGCCGGACGCTAACCCCTCGAAAGCTGCAACGATTTCAGCATGGTAGATCTCAGCTTGCCTTACAGACCAGTTCTCGACCGTATATCGCCAGATACCTTCAAGATCCGCCACCGCAAGCGGCGAAAGACCGCACTTGCGAGGCCTATTCACCATAGGTCGCGCGCATTCGCTTGAGGAATGCGGCGTTATCGAAGGAAGCAACCTCCCCGGACTCTTCCCCGGCGATCAACGCACTCTGCAGATGCTTGACCTTTGCCTCGTGCTCTTCAAGCAGGCGCAAACCTGCGCGAACAACATCACTGGCAGAGCCATATCGCCCTGTCTTTATCTGCGCTTCGATGAAGGCGCTGAAATGATCTCCCAGCGAAACGGATGTGTTGCGAGCCATGAAGCCCTCCTACGGATACCAATAGATAATAAATACTGGTATCGCATCAATCAAGGATACTGGCTACGCAGCCGACAGCATGGTTTTATGTCGCTGGCGGATACAGCAGATCGACAATGTAGCTGGCATCGAAGCGTGAATCGAGCATGCCATAGGTCGCACGCCAGCCACCGGCGAGACGCGTCTCGATGAAGGCATCGGCGATCTTGCCGGCTCCGAGGCGATAAAGCTCGGCGGCACCGGCCGCGAGCGCCATCTGCTCGACCAGCAGGCGGGCAGCGCCCTCATCCTGCTCGCATAGCGCCATGGCGGCGCGCAGGACATCGATGGTCTTCTTGCCGGCGGGGCCGAGATCGCGGGAGAGACCGGCAAAGACAGTCTCGAACAGGTCCCTGCCCCGGTTCAACACGCGCAAGACATCGAGCGCCATGACATTGCCGGAGCCTTCCCAGATCGCGTTGACCGGGGCTTCACGGTAATGGCGGGCGATCGGGCGCTCCTCGATGTAGCCGCTACCGCCGATGCACTCCATGGCTTCGTAGATCAGCGCCGGCGCGATCTTGCAGCACCAGTATTTGGCAACCGGCGTCATGACGCGCGCATAGGCGGCATCTTCGCTGCTGCCGCTTGCCTTGTCGAAGGCCTCGGCCAGGCGGAAGGCGAGCGCGGTTGCTGCGGCGACATCAAGTGCCATATCGGCGAGCACGCGCGTCATGATCGGCTGATTGACCAGCATCTTACCGAAGACACTGCGACCGCGCGCATGGTGCACGGCTTCGGCGAGCGAGGCACGCATGATACCTGCAGAGGCCAGAGCGCAATCGAGCCGCGTCAGCGTCACCATATCCAGGATCGTGCGGATGCCCGCATCGGGCGCGCCGAGCAGGAAGCCGAACGTGTCGGTAAACTCGACTTCCGACGAGGCATTCGAGCGGTTGCCGAGCTTGTCCTTCAGCCTCTGGAAATGCAGGCCGTTGGCGGAGCCATCCTCCAGCAGCCGCGGCACCAGGAAGCAGCCCATGCCCTCCTTGGTCTGGGCGAGCATAATGAAGGCATCGCTCATCGGCGCCGACATGAACCACTTGTGACCCGAAAGCCTATAGATGCCTTCGCTGACCTTGTCGGCACTTGTCTTGTTGGCGCGCACATCCGTGCCGCCCTGCTTTTCCGTCATGCCCATGCCGATGGTGACGGCGCTCTTCTGCATGGCGGGCTTGTTGGACGAATCGTACTTGCGCGACAGGATCTTCGGCGCCCAATCCTTCTGCACCGCCGGCGATGCCATCATGGCGGCGACCGAGGCGCTGGTCATCGTAAGGGGGCAGAGATGACCGCACTCAAGCTGCGCAGTCAGATAGAAACGGGCCGCGCGCAGCTTGTGGGACTGGCCCTTCGCCTCGGGATCGGCCTGCGCATCCCAGATCGAGGAATGCAGGCCCATCGCCATGGAGCGGCGCATCAGCGCGTGCCAGGCCGGATGGAATTCCACGACGTCCAGACGCTCGCCACGCGGCCCATGGGTGCGCAGCTGCGGCGTGCCCTGGTTTGCCATGCGCGCCAGTTCCTGCGCCTCGTGCGAAGTGACGAAACGACCGTGCTGCTCCAGCTCTTCCCGGATCGAACGCGGCAGGCCGGAGGTGAGATCGACGATCAGCGGATCGGAACGATAGGCATTGATGCCGGTCCAGAGGCTCGGCTGGTTCAGGTCGGCAAAGGGGTCGTCAGTCCGGGTCGGTTGGGTCATGAATCGCTTGTAGAGCAAGTGGGTTGGAAAGGGAAACCGGAAGTTACGTCTCCCACCGGCATAGCTCCTGTAGCGGGATTCGGGCGAAATTGCATGGGGAACACGCAGCCTCGGCGCACGCCGCCGCTTGCCCCATCGGCGCTCCCTCTTTATAGACCGCCTGACGAAATCCAGAGGGCAGGTTCATGGTCTTCTTTCCCCACCGCCACCTCATCGGCATCAAGGGCCTCACCGAGCAGGATATCACCTATCTTCTCGACAAGGCCGACGAGGCGGTCAAGATCAGCCGCCAGCGCGAGAAAAAGACGTCGACGCTTCGCGGCCTGACGCAGATCAATCTCTTCTTCGAAGCATCGACGCGCACGCAATCCTCTTTCGAACTGGCCGGCAAACGGCTCGGCGCCGATGTGATGAACATGTCGGTCGGCAATTCTTCGGTCAAAAAAGGCGAGACGCTGATCGATACGGCGATGACGCTGAATGCGATGCGGCCTGATGTGCTTGTCATCCGCCACTCCAGCGCAGGCGCCGCCGCACTTCTGGCGCAAAAGGTGTCCTGCTCCGTCGTCAACGCCGGCGACGGCCAGCATGAGCATCCGACCCAGGCCCTGCTCGACGCACTGACCATCCGCCGCGCCAAGGGCAAGCTCTCGCGCATCATCGTCGCCATCTGCGGCGACGTGCTGCATTCGCGTGTGGCCCGCTCGAACATCCTCCTTCTCAACGCCATGGGTGCGCGCGTCCGTGTCGTCGCACCCGCCACGCTGCTGCCGGCCGGCATTGCCGACATGGGCGTCGAGGTCTTCCATTCGATGAAAGAAGGGCTGAAGGATGCCGACGTCGTCATGATGCTGCGTCTGCAGCGCGAGCGCATGTCGGGCGCCTTCGTGCCTTCGGTGCGCGAATATTATCACTTCTACGGCCTCGACGCCGAGACGCTCAAGGTCGCCAAGGAGGATGCACTCGTCATGCATCCAGGTCCGATGAACCGCGGAGTGGAAATCGCCTCTGAGGTGGCCGACGGCCCGCAAAGCGTCATCGCCGAACAGGTCGAGATGGGCGTCGCTGTGCGCATGGCTGTGATGGAGACCCTGCTCGTTTCACAGAACCAGGGACCTCGCACCGAGGGAGTGGGCGCATGAGCAACTCGATCGTCCTCCAGAACGTCCGGATCATCGACCCCTCGCGCGATCTCGACGAGGTCGGCACGATCGTCGTCGAAGACGGCGTGATCGTTGCCTCAGGCAAGGATGCGAAGAACCACGGCATTCCCAAAGGCGCGACCGTTCGCGATTGCAATGGCCTCATCGCCATTCCTGGCCTCGTCGACGCGCGTGTGCATGTCGGCGAACCCGGCGGCGAGCATCGCGAAACAATTGCCTCCGCCAGCCGTGCAGCGGCAGCCGGTGGCGTCACCTCCTTCATCATGATGCCGGACACAGATCCGGTCATCGACGATATCGCCCTGGTCGAATTCGTCCGGAAGACGGCGCGCGACACGGCCGTCGTCAATGTCTATCCGGCAGCGGCCCTTACCAAGGGGCTTGCCGGCGAGGAGATGACGGAAATCGGCCTGCTGCGGGAAGCGGGAGCCGTCGTGTTCACCGACGCCCATTCCAGCGTCCACGACAGTCAGGTCCTGCGCCGCATCATGACCTATGCGCGCGAATTCGGCGCTGTCATTTCCTGCGAGACGCGCGATAAATATCTCGGCGCCAACGGCGTCATGCATGAGGGCCTGCTGGCAAGCTGGCTCGGGCTCTCGGGCATCCCGAAAGAAGCCGAACTGATTCCGCTGGAACGCGACCTTCGCATCGCGACGCTGACGCGCAGCCATTACCACGCTGCTATGATCTCGGTGCCGGAATCAGCAGAGGCGATCCGTCTCGCCCGCTCGCGCGGCGCCAAGGTCACCTGCGGCATCTCGATCAACAATCTCGCCCTCAACGAGAATGACATCGGCGAGTACCGGACCTTCTTCAAGCTCTACCCGCCGCTACGCTCCGAGGATGACCGCACGGGCATGATCGAGGCGTTGGCGGACGGCACGATCGACATCATCGTCTCCTCGCATGATCCGCAGGACGTCGATACGAAACGCTTGCCGTTCGGAGAAGCGGAAGACGGTGCGGTTGGGCTGGAAACCCTGCTTCCGGCAGCGCTCCGGCTCTATCACAGCGGTCAGGTCAGCCTGATGCGGCTCGTCGATGCGCTCTCCACGCGACCGGCGCAGATCTTCGGACTTCCCGCCGGCACGCTGAAGCCCGGCGCAAAGGCCGATATCGCTCTTGTCGATCTCGACGAGCCTTGGCTTGTCGCAAAAGACATGCTTTTGTCGCGCTCGAAGAATACGCCCTTCGAGGATGCGAGAATGAGCGGCCGGGCGGTTGCAACCTATGTCGCCGGCAAGCTGGTTCACAGTCTCTAAGGCAAGCGCCAGGGTTTACGGAGAATAAGACGCGATGGCTGATTTCTGGACTTGGCAGCTTACCCTGCAGACCGCGCTTGCCGCCCTCGTCATCGGCTATCTGCTCGGCTCCATCCCCTTCGGCCTGTTGCTGACCCGAATGGCCGGTCTCGGCGATGTGCGCAATATTGGTTCGGGCAATATCGGCGCAACCAATGTGCTGCGCACTGGCAACAAGGGGCTTGCAGCCGCGACCCTACTGCTCGATGCCTTCAAAGGTACGGCGGCCGTCCTGATCGCCGTGCATTTCTTCGGCGAGGATGCCGGTGTGCTCGCCGGCTTCGCCGCCTTCATCGGCCACATCTTCCCGGTCTGGATCGGCTTCAAGGGCGGCAAGGGTGTCGCCACCTACCTCGGCATCTTGCTCGGCCTCGCGCCGCTGATGGCTTTGATTTTCGCCATCGTCTGGCTGGCGATCGCCTTTACCACGCGCTATTCCTCACTTTCCGCACTGGTTGCAACTCTTGTCATCCCGGTTGTATTGTGGATATTGGGCGTCGACAAGATCGCCGCTGTCATGGCGCTGATGACCGTCATCTCCTGGTATAAGCATAGGGCAAACATTGCTCGGCTGACTGCGGGAACGGAAGGCAAGATCGGAGCAAAGGGATAATGGATACTGGCAGCGCAAGACGGACAGGAGTTGCGCTGACCGAAAAACAGAGGATCGCCTGGCTCAGGCTCATCCGCTCCGACAATGTCGGTCCGTCCACCTTTCGTGACCTCATCAATCACTATGGTTCCGCCGAAGCTGCGCTAGCCATGCTGCCGGAGCTTTCGCAACGCGGTGGCTCGACGCGCAGCGTCCGTATCGCCGACGAACGGGATGCATTGCGAGAACTGGAAGCGGCGCATCGTTTCGGAGCGCGCTTCGTCGGCATCGGTGAACCGGACTATCCCCCTGCCCTTCGCGAGATCGATGGCGCTCCACCGCTGCTGGCCGTCAAAGGCAACATGTCTGTAGCTACCAAGCCGGCTATCGGCATGGTCGGCTCCCGCAACGCCTCAGTCAGCGGCGCGAAATTCACCGCCATCATCGCGCGCATCTGCGGTGAAGCAGGCTATGCAGTGGTTTCCGGGCTCGCGCGCGGCATCGATACGGCAGCCCATCGCGCGAGCCTCTCAACGGGCACGATCGCCGCTATGGCGGGCGGGCTGGACCAGCCTTATCCACCCGAGAATATCGGCCTGCTCAACGATATCTGGGACGGTAACGGACTTGCCGTGAGCGAGATGCCGTTCGGCTGGGAGCCTCGGGCGCGCGATTTTCCGCGCCGCAACCGCCTGATATCAGGCATTTCACTCGGTGTCGTTGTTGTCGAGGCGGCAACCCGATCCGGCTCGCTGATAACAGCACGTCTGGCCGGAGAATTCGGCAGGCTTGTCTTTGCCGTTCCCGGCTCGCCGCTCGATCCACGCTGCGAAGGGACGAACGGCCTGCTGAAAGACGGCGCGATGATCGTCGCGTCACCGGACGATATCGTTGAGGCGTTGCGACCGCTCGCCGAGCCGGACCTCTTTCGCCCGCGCCCCGCCGCGCCGCCCGTTGAAAGAAGCGGACCGCTCGCCGCGCCGCCCGATGACGCCGAGCGCGACCATATCGTCGAAACACTCGGGCCGACGCCGGTCGAAATCGACGATATCGTCCGCCACACCGGCTTATCGATATCGGCCGTTCACTCCGTTCTTCTCGAACTCGACATGGCCGGACGGCTGCATCGCCACCCCGGCGGACTTGTGTCGATCTCCATGCTGGATTGAAAACTGTGACGGGCATACCGATTCTGAGCATCGCATCGTCGCGCAAGCGCAAAAATCGCATTACAGTGCCGCGCGTCAGATATGACGCGCAAAGGTCGCTGTAACACGTTAAAGGTGCTGCATAATTTTAGCCTTCAATCGATTCCGATTTAAGGAATTATGCAGTAGCCTCTTGACCGCGACGATTTCCCTGTCCATGTCGGAAGGCCGGGAAGACGGAAAAACCCGGTATCTCCCGCGTCTTATACCGGCGCGACCTCGTATTCAGAGACTTGATGATGAACGTTGTAGTGGTGGAATCGCCTGCCAAGGCCAAGACAATCAATAAATATCTGGGACCCGGATATAAGGTTCTTGCATCCTTCGGCCATGTGCGCGACCTGCCCGCTAAAGACGGTTCGGTGCTGCCGGATCAGGATTTCGAAATGCTGTGGGAAGTCGATGGCGCCTCACAAAAGCGCATCAAGGACATCGCCGATGCGCTGAAAACCTCCGACGGCCTGATTCTCGCGACCGACCCGGATCGCGAGGGTGAAGCCATTTCCTGGCATGTACTCGACGTGCTGAACAAGAAGCGTGTCATCAACGGCAAGCCGGTGAAGCGCGTCGTCTTCAATGCCATCACCAAGAAGGCGGTGCTCGACGCCATGGCCGAGCCGCGCGACATCGACGTGCCGCTGGTGGACGCCTATCTCGCCCGCCGCGCCCTCGACTATCTCGTCGGCTTCAATCTATCTCCGGTCCTGTGGCGCAAGTTGCCAGGCGCCCGTTCGGCTGGTCGCGTACAGTCCGTCGCCCTTCGCCTCGTCTGCGATCGCGAGTCGGAGATCGAACGCTTCATCTCGGAAGAATACTGGAACCTCTCGGCGATCCTGAAGACGCCACGCGGCGACGAGTTTGAAGCGCGTCTGGTCTCCGCCGACGGCAAGCGCCTGCAGCCGCGCGCGATCGGCAACGGCGAAGAGGCCGGCAAGCTAAAGGCCCTGCTCGAAGGCGCCTCTTATGTCGTCGACACGGTCGAGGCAAAGCCGGTCAAGCGCAACCCCAGCCCGCCATTTACCACTTCTACGCTGCAGCAGGCCGCCTCCTCGAAGCTCGGTTTCTCGGCCTCGCGCACCATGCAGGTGGCGCAAAAGCTCTATGAGGGCGTCGATATCGGCGGAGAGACCGTCGGTCTCATCACCTATATGCGTACCGACGGCGTGCAGATGGCCCCGGAAGCGATCGATGCGGCACGCCGCGCCATCGCCAATCAGTTCGGCGACCGCTACCTGCCGGAAAAGGCGCGCTTCTATTCCACCAAGGCGAAAAACGCCCAGGAAGCGCACGAAGCGATCCGCCCGACCGATTTCGACCGCGTGCCGGATCGCATCCGCAAATTCCTCGATGACGACCAGCTGAAGCTCTATGACCTGATCTGGAAGCGCGGCATCGCCAGCCAGATGGCTTCGGCCGAAATCGAGCGCACGACCGTCGAGATCCTGGCCGATAACGCCGGCAAGAAGGCCGGCCTGCGCGCCGTCGGCTCCGTCATTCGTTTCGACGGCTTCATCGCCGCCTATACCGATCAGAAGGAAGATGGCGAGCAGAGCGACGACAGCGAAGAAGGCGGTCGTCTGCCGGAAATCAATGCCCGCGAAAACCTCGCCAAGCAGAAGATCAACTCGACCCAGCATTTCACCGAACCGCCGCCGCGCTATTCGGAAGCATCGCTGATCAAGAAGATGGAAGAGCTCGGCATCGGCCGCCCCTCCACCTATGCGGCAACGCTCGCAACGCTGCGTGACCGCGATTATGTGACCATCGACAAGCGCAAGCTGGTGCCGCAGGCCAAGGGACGGCTGGTGACGGCTTTCCTCGAAAGCTTCTTCACCAAGTATGTGGAGTATGATTTCACGGCCGATCTCGAAGAGAAGCTCGACCGCATCTCCGCTGGCGAGCTGAATTGGAAGGACGTGCTGCGCGACTTCTGGCGTGATTTCTTTGCCCAGATCGAGGACACCAAGGAACTACGCGTCACCAATGTGCTCGATGCACTGAACGATGCGCTGGCGCCGCTTGTCTTCCCGAAGCGCGAGGATGGCAGCGATCCGCGCATCTGCCAGGTGTGCGGCACGGGCAATCTCTCGCTGAAACTCGGCAAATACGGCGCCTTCGTCGGCTGCTCGAACTATCCGGAATGCAATTATACCCGCCAGCTTTCGTCGGAAGGCGGCGCGGAAGCCGAATCCAACGGACTAAACGAGCCGAAGGCTCTCGGCGCCGATCCGGTGACCGGTGAAGAGCTGACGCTGCGTTCGGGCCGCTTCGGTCCCTATATCCAGCGCGGCGACGGCAAGGACGCCAAGCGCGCCTCCCTGCCGCGCGGCTGGAAGCCCGAGGATATCGATTATGAGAAGGCGATGGCGCTGATCTCGCTGCCACGCGATATCGGCAAGCATCCGGAAACCGGCAAGATGATCTCTTCCGGCATCGGCCGCTACGGGCCTTTCCTTCTGCATGACGGCAGCTATGCCAACCTCGAAAGCGTCGAGGATGTCTTCACCGTCGGTCTCAACCGCGCGGTGACGCTGATTGCCGAAAAGCAGAGCAAGGCAGCTGGCGGCAAGGCACGCGGCGGCACACCGGCAGCACTGAAGGAACTGGGCGAACATCCGGATGGGGGCGGCGCGATCACCGTTCGCGACGGCAAGTACGGCCCCTATGTCAACTGGGGCAAGGTCAATGCGACGCTGCCGAAAGGCACGGATCCGCAGGCGATCACGGTCGAGGAAGCTCTGGCTCTGATCGCTGCCAAGGCGGGTAAGAGCGGCGGCACCATCAAGAAGGCGCCTGCCAAGGCAAAGACCGCGGCAGCCGGCGCAAAAGCGACGAAAACGACCGCCAAGCCGAAGGCTGCCGCAAAGAAGCCTGCGGCCAAGACGGCAGCGAAAAAGAAGAGTGCAGAGTGAGCAGAGAACCGCGCGGCAGGATTTCATCGTCGGAGCGACGCCCCGGCAAGTCTGGTCGCGCGATCAAGCGGGGCGAGAGTGCAGAGCCGATGATGGCCATCATGCACGGCGTTCTGCCGCCGCGCGAGGTCATCCTGCGCTTTATCGCTGATCATCCGCAGCAGGCGTCCAAGCGCGAGCTTGCCAAAGCCTTCGGCCTGAAGGGTGAGAGCCGCGTCGCGCTGAAGGACCTTTTGCGAGAGCTCGAAGAAGAAGGCATGGTGCAGAAGAGCCGCAAGTCGCTCATCCGCCCCGGCGCGCTGCCACCGATCGCCGTGCTCGACATCACAACGCGCGACAAGGATGGCATGCTGATCGGCCGTCCCGCCGAATGGGCTGAGGAAAATGGCGTCGCGCCTGCCGTGTTGATCAAGCAGTCTTCCTCGCCGGCCGGCCGCAACGGCAAGGGCAAGGCGCCGGTCGCCGGCATGGGCGACCGCATTCTTGCGAAGATCTTCTCAGCCGTCGATCGCGGCGGCCCAGCCTATACGGCTCGCATCATCAAGGTCATCGACAAGCGGCAGGGCGCCTCCATGGGCGTCTTCCGCGAAACGCCTGGCGGCGGCGGCCGCCTGATGCCGATCGAACGGCGCGGCGAGGAGATGGTGATCGACCCGGATTATACCGGCGGCGCCAAAGACGGCGACCTGGTCGAAGTCGAAGTGGCGCGTCTCGGCCGCTTCGGCCTGCAGCGCGCCAAGGTTCTGTCGGTCATCGGCTCCGTCGCCTCGGAAAAGGCGATCTCGATGATCGCCATTCATGCGCACGGAATTCCACATGTCTTCCCCGCCGCCGTGATCACGGAGGCCGATGCCGCAAAGCCGGCCACCATGTCCCATCGCGAGGATTGGCGCAGCCTGCCGCTGATAACAATCGACCCGGCCGACGCCAAGGACCATGACGACGCTGTCTACGCCGAAATGGATCCCTCGCCCGACAATCCGGACGGCGTGATCGTCACCGTCGCCATCGCCGACGTCTCCTGGTATGTGCGTCCGAACTCGCCGCTCGACCGCGAGGCGCTGAAGCGGGGCAATTCGGTCTACTTCCCCGATCGTGTCGTGCCGATGCTGCCCGAGCGCATCTCCAATGATCTTTGCTCGCTTAAGGAAGGCGTCGACCGCCCTGCCCTCGCGGTTCGAATGATCTTCTCCAAGGAAGGCCGCAAGGCCGGCCATACCTTCCATCGCATCATGATGAAGAGCGCGGCCAAGCTTTCCTATCAGCAGGCGCAGGCGGCAATCGATGGCAAGCCCGACGACAAGACCGGTCCGATGCTGGACCCGATCCTGAAGCCGCTCTGGCACGCCTACAACATTCTTAAAAAGGGCCGTGACCGGCGCCAGCCGCTCGAGCTCGACATGCCCGAGCGCAAGATCCTGTTGAAGCCGGACGGCACCGTCGATCGCGTCTTCGTGCCGCCGCGCCTCGATGCGCACAAGCTCATCGAAGAGATGATGATCCAGGCGAATGTCGCCGCTGCCGAGACGCTGGAAAAGCGGAAGCAGGTACTGATCTATCGTATCCACGATGGCCCGACGCTCGCCAAGCAGGAGGTGCTGCGCGAATTCCTCGCCACCCTCGGCATATCGCTTGCCAAGGGCGGCAACGTGCGCGCCAACAGTTTCAACGGCATCTTGGCGAAAGCCGAGGGTACGGCGCATCAAACCATGGTCAACGAGATGGTGCTGCGCTCGCAGAGCCAGGCGATCTACAGCCCCGACAATATCGGGCATTTCGGCCTGAACCTGATGAAATACGCCCACTTCACCTCGCCGATCCGCCGCTATGCCGACTTGATCGTGCATCGCGCGCTCGTCGGCTCGCTCGGCCTCGGCGAAGGTGCGATCACGCCGGACGAAGAGGCGTCGCTCGACGATATCGCAGCTGAGATCTCGACCTTCGAGCGCCGTGCCATGGCCGCCGAGCGCGAGACCGTGGACCGGCTGATTGCTCATCATCTCGCCGGCCGTGTCGGTGCGGAATTTGAGGCCCGGGTCGGCGGCGTCACCAAGTCGGGACTTTTTGTCACCCTGCCGGACTATGGCGCCGACGGTTTCATCCCTATATCTACGCTCGGCACTGATTACTTCATTTATGACGAGGCGCATCAGGCGCTGACGGGTGAAAGGACAGGGCTCGGCTATCGTCTCGGCGACGATGTGACGGTGAGACTGGCGGAAGCCGTGCCGCTTGCCGGAGCCCTGCGCTTCGAAATGCTGAGCGACGGCAAGCCTATGCCGACGGCGGTGCGCTCCTTCCACAAGGCGACCCGCCGCAACAAGAGCCAGGCCCGCAAGGCGCCAGGCACGAGACCGCCGCGCGGCCGTAGATAAAAGGTGGCTGCCGGCACGGAGGAAGCGTATTCATGACGGGCAGCCCATCCGACTCTCCCATCCGCTTCGGCGGTTCAGACGAGAGCGAACGTGCGCTCGGACGGTCGATTTCCCGCGGCATGCTGAACCGCTGCCCGCGCTGCGGCACCGGCAAGCTCTTTCGCGCTTTCCTGAAGCCTGTCGACCGTTGCGCGGTCTGCGACGAAGATATTTCCCACCAGCGCGCCGACGACCTGCCGCCCTATCTGGTGATCCTCGTTCTCGGCCACATCATCGTCGGCGGCTACATGCTGACTGATATGACCTTCAAGCTGCCGCTCTGGGCGCATCTCGCCATCTGGGCACCGATCACCATTATCGCGGCGCTTGCCATCATCCAGCCGATTAAGGGTGGCGTCATCGGCCTGCAATGGGCGCTGCGCATGCATGGCTTCGGCGGCCATGATGACAGCCCGGAGGAATGGGATCAGGGGAACGATCGTTCGTGACGATAGGTGCCCGTCCCCGCAGCCGGCCAGCGCTCATGGCCGAAGTTGTCTTGCCACATCGCACTCTTCTATCGGGAATCGTCGTCGATTCGACCAATATTCGCCATTCGCGCGAGCTCGTTAATCAGCAACGGCTTGACATCGGCAACATTTCTTGTCTGAACATGCCCCGCGTCAAGGGGACCATTCCGGAGGGTTTGACCGATCTCATGAAAGCCGACCCGTCACCTGAATTTGGCCGAGCCGTGCCTTTCTATGTTCCGCGTCCGGATCGATTCGACCGTCTCATGCTCCAGGAATCAGTTTATGCTTGAACCGACGAACGACAAGGCCGGCCATGTCGAAGAAATTCACTGGCCCTCGCTCGTCGCAGCCATAGCGTCCGTATCCGCCGTCGGCATCGCCATCGGCCTTGGCCTGCCGCTTCTGAGTATCATTCTTGAAAAACGCGGCGTTCCCTCAAGTCTGATCGGGCTCAATACTGCGATGATGGGCGTCGCTTCGATGCTGGCAGCGGTCGTCACGACCAAGCTCGCGCACCGCTTCGGCGTCGTACAGACGATGATCTGGGCCGTCTTCCTGTCGGCACTGAGCTCGCTCGGCTTCTATTATGCGGAAAATCTGCTGCTGTGGTTTCCGCTGCGCATCGTCTTTCATGGGGCGACGACGACGCTGTTCATCCTGTCGGAATTCTGGATCAATGCTGCATCGCCACCTTCGAAGCGCGGCTTCGTGCTCGGGCTTTACTCCACCGTGTTCTCGCTCGGTTTTGCGGCCGGCCCCCTGCTCTTTTCCGTTGTCGGCAGCGAAGGCTTGATGCCCTTCATCATCGGCGCCTGCATCATTCTGGCTGCTGCCATCCCGATCTTCATCGCCCGCAACGAGAGCCCGATCGTCGACGAGAAGCCGGAGCTGCACTTCGTCCGCTACATCTTCCTGGTGCCAACGGCGACAGCCGCAGTCTTCGTGTTCGGCGCGGTCACCGTCGGCGGCGGCTCGCTCTTCACCAGCTATGCGACACGTCTCGGCTTCAACGAATCACAGGCCGCACTGCTGCTGACCGTCATGGGCGTCGGCAATTTCGTCTTCCAGATTCCACTCGGCCTGCTTGCTGACCGCATGCGCGACAAGCGGCCGTTGCTGTCGATCATGGCCACGATCGGGCTTGTCGGAGCGCTTCTGCTGCCCTCCCTAGCATCGAACTGGATCATTCTCGCGATCATCCTGCTCTTCTGGGGAGGCTGCGTTTCCGGCATGTATACGGTCGGGCTCAGCCATCTGGGCACGCGGCTGACCGGCGTCGATCTGGTGGCGGCCAACGCGGCCTTCGTCTTCTGTTACGCCGTCGGCATGGTTCTAGGGCCGCCGACGATCGGTACCGCCATGGATCTCGCCAATCCGAGCGGCTTTGCCTGGGCTGTGGCCTTTTTCTTCGGCCTTTATGTCCTGCTTTCGGGGATACGCCTGCTTTTCATGGGCAACAGAGGTTGACTTTTCGGGCGCGATTTGTATTTTCGCGCCAGAATTCGCCGTGGACCTCCGCACTGGCCGTCCACGGCGTTCATTTTTATTAAAGGCAGGACGACCATGGCCAAGGCTACCACCATCAAGATCAAGCTGCTGTCGACGGCCGACACCGGTTTCTTCTACGTCACGACGAAGAACAGCCGTACGATGACGGACAAGATGACGAAGACGAAGTACGACCCGATTGCTAAGAAGCATGTCGAGTTCAAGGAAACGAAGATCAAGTAAGTTTCCTAAACTTTAGGTTACAAAAAGGTGCTAAACCCTCGGGTTGGCGCCTTTTTTTGTTTTGGCGGTATCGTCTCGATCGTTGTCCGATTTTGCGACGTCAGTTAGAAAACTCCCGCGTGGAGCAATGGCCTGCCGTGTCGGTAGAAAAGAAAAACGCCGCCTTCGACGAACGAAGAGCGGCGTTTTAAAATTGGGGGCCGGCTAGCCTGCAAAACGGCACGAGGAACCGTTATCTTTCTGCCTGCCAGCCGACCGACCCCACGACCCAGGAGATGCGGCGGACCTGAGCATCATGGGGTATCTCGGAACCCTTGCGGGTTGTCCATGTACGAGACTAAATTCGCGCGAAACCGAAAGAAAATCAACAAATTCTTAATGATAAAAAATGCCTGTCTGCTCGGATGGTTAAAATTCATGACTTTGGTGGAAAGGAATGTCCGATAGTCTTAGTGAAATTAACTCAAGAAACTATCAAGAATAAAGTGATAATGCCTCCTTTGTTAGAAAAGATCGAATACAGATATTCAAGAGCATTTGAATATACAAATTACATTCAGTTAATCGGTCAACTTTCAACGGACATCTCATCAACACGCCGCCAACAAAACAAAACTATATGCCGATAAGACAAGAATATTTCGAAAGTACCCGAAAAGCGAAGGTATCTGGCGAATTCAAAAGTATAAGTATGCAGCGTTTCTTTAAAACAAGGCTATGTGACGATGCCCGCAGGATAAAGAACAAAAAATTTTGAACTGTTGTTCAAAACCTGAAAAATACCCTCAATATTCACGGGCGGCCGCATTTCTCCGCCATTCATCCCTAGGCCGCTGAAGCTACAACCCTATTGCGTCCTGCTCTTTTGGCCTCGTAAAGCGCAATGTCCGCCTGCTTCATCAACTGCTCCGGCGTCTCGATCGTCTCCAAACGGCACGAAATTCCGAAGGAAGCGGTGATGTTAAGCGCAACACCGTTTTCGCGTAATTTCACCGGCATATTTTCTACCGCAGCGCGTAGTCGTTCCGCGACCGCGGCGGCCGTATCGGCAGGCGTATCCGGCATAACCACAACGAACTCCTCGCCCCCATAACGGCATGCGAGATCTGCGCCGCGTACCGTGGAACGGATTCTCGCGGCGAATTCCTTGAGAACTTCATCGCCGGCATCGTGGCCATGGGTGTCGTTGACGGTCTTGAAGCGATCGATATCGGTAATCAATATCGAGAGCGGCCGGCCCCGCGCCAGGGAACGGTCGAAAAGCACCTTGAGGTGATTGTCGAGATAGCGCCTGTTATGCAGGCCAGTGAGCGCATCGGTGACGGCAAGCTCGATCGTCTGCTGTACGCTGGCGCGCAGGCGATCATTATAGCGTTTGCGGCGTATCTGCGTGAGGCAGCGCGCGACGAGTTCGTTCGGATCGATCGGCCGGACGATATAGTCGTTGACACCGAGATCCAGCGCGCGGACGATCATGTCGTCTGCGCCCTGCTCCGTCACCAGCAGCACGGGCAGAAAACGCGTGCGCTCCAGCGAACGAAGCTGCGAGCAAAGCCGCAGCGGGTCGTAGTCGTCGAAATTCGAATTGACGATGACCAGTTCGAACGCCCGTTCAGCAGCCTCGAACAGAGCGGCCTGCGGATCGGACATTGCGACGACCTGGGCGATCGGCTTGAGCGTGCGGATGATACGCTCCTGCGAATTGGCGCGGCCATCGACCAGCAGTACCTGGCCGGCTTCCTCGGTGCGGCCGTCGCCAGCCCGCATCAGATCGTCAATACCGAAATTGCGCGCAGTCTCGTTGCGCATATGCAGCTCGTCGCTCAATGTCTTCAAGCGAAGCAGGCTCTTGACGCGCGAAATGAGCTGCAGGTCGTTGACGGGCTTGGTCAGGAAATCGTCGGCACCGGCCTTCAGGCCGCGCACACGGTCGGCAGGCTGATCGAGCGCCGTGACCATGACGACGGGTATATGGGCGGTGCGGGGATCGGATTTCAGGCGTTCGCACACCTCAAAACCATCCATGCCGGGCATCATGATATCGAGGAGGATGAGATCGACCTGCGTGCCCGCGCAAATGGCGAGCGCCTTCAAGCCGTCTTCGGCTGTCAGCACTTCGAAATATTCGGCGAGCAGCCGCGCTTCCACAAGCTTCACATTGGCCGGAATATCGTCGACTACCAGGATGCGTGCGGTCATCAGCTCTTCCCCATCATCAGGCGTCGCCCAGATAGGTCTTTATGGTCTCAATGAATTTCGGCACCGAAATCGGCTTCGACACATAGGCCTCGCAACCGCCCTGGCGAATGCGCTCCTCATCGCCCTTCATGGCGAAGGCCGTGACCGCGATCACAGGGATCACGTGAAGATCGTCGTCTTCCTTCAGCCATTTGGTGACCTCCAGACCGGAAACTTCCGGCAGCTGGATATCCATGAGGATCAGATCGGGACGGTGCTTGCGCGCGAGATCGAGCGCTTCCATACCGTTACGGGTCTGGATCGTCGTGTAGCCGGACGCTTCGATCAGATCGCGAAAGAGCTTCATATTGAGCTCGTTGTCTTCTACAATCATTACCTGCTTAGGCATGGAAAGCTGTCCCTGCATCCGGTATTGCATCCATTCTCTCGAAATATAGGGTCGCGAGGAACCGATTCCAGAAATACTTGAATCGCAAACTACCGGCATTTGGTTGAAAAATAGGTAACTCACCCGTCAAAATGCAAAGTAACTTCAAGAACCCGAAGAAGAGCGCGGCCGACCCGCAAGAGACTGCCATTGCCGTACTCGGCTGGCTGGCCAATGAACCGGATATGTTCGGCCGCTTCTTGGCGCTGACCGGCATAGAGCCGGCACAGGTGCGCAACGCCATCAACGAGCCGGCCTTTCTTGCCGGTATGCTCGATTTCCTCATGAACCACGAACCGACATTGCTGGCCTTCTGCGAGGCCAGCGGCATTGCGCCGGAGGCCGTCGCCGCTGCATCGGCGCATTTTTCGCCGCCAGGCCTTGCCTCTGGAGAATACTGATCATGGATGCCCCGATCGAATTCGACGTATCGCATATCCAGCTGCAGGAGCGGCCGTTGATCGTTTGCGATGTCGACGACGTCGTCTTGCACTTCTTTGCGCCCTTCCTGACCTTCATCGAGGCAGAAGGCCATGAATTCCTGCCGCGTTCCTTCCGGCTGACGGGCAACATCGTCTCCAAGGCCAACGGCTCTGCGCTGGAAGAAAAGGATGTTCATCGGCTGATCGGAGCCTTCTTCGAGGCACAGGAAAAATGGCAGACACCACTCGATCGCGTGGTCGATACGCTCGGCGAATTCTCGAAAGACGCTGACATCGTTTTCCTCACCGCCATGCCGCCGCAGTTCTGGGAACAGAGGCGGCGACTGCTGGACAGACTCGAGCTTACCTATCCACTGCTCGCGTCGCTGCAGCCCAAGGGGCCGATCGTGCGCTCGCTGCATCGGCGGCGCGAGATGCCCCTCGCCTTCGTCGATGATATGGCCCACAATCTGCATTCGGTTAGCGAGCATGTTCCGGAGTGCCTCCTCATCAATCTGAAACCGGATTCCATCGTCCACCGCATGTCACCGGCAGCGGCCGCGGGTATTCCAGAAGCCAACGAATGGAGCCAGGCAGCGCCGCTGATCCAGGCCCATATCGCGCGCTGACGCCGCCCAAGCTGCCCTCAGAGCACGAGGCGCATCAGAGGCCTGCCATCCTTGCGCTTTGCAACTTCCAAAAATCCGGCGGCCTCGAAGATGCGCTGCGAACCGACATAGAGACCGACGGATTTCGACTGCTTGGTACGCTCGATCGGACAGCCTTCGAGCAACCGCGCGCCTGACGCACGGGCAAAATTCACGGCCTCCGACAACATGCGGTGGCTGTGTCCCTTGCCGCGATCCTTCGAATTCATGAAGAAGCAGCTCACCGCCCAGACGGAACTGTCTTCCGCATCGGCGGGATCGAGCGGACGCGACACCGTTTTCGGCGAGTTCCATTGCGGCAGCTCTGCACGCGGACCGACCTGCACCCAGGCGATCGGTTGTCCATCATTATAGCCTAGAAGGCCGGGCGGCGGCCCAGCCGAGATTCGCTCGCGGATCAACTGCTTCTTTGCTGCTGCATCCATCGTCTTGCGCTGCGATGTCGGGACGCGGAAATAGGTGCACCAACAGCCATAACAGGCGCCGCTTGGCCCAAACAACGTCTCGAAATCGTCCCATCGGTCTGGCGTCAACGGCTGCACGATTAAATTCTGCACTCCCGCCTCCCCGGCAGTTTTCCAGCTTGAGACTCGCAAGCTTAGAACATAAAGTGGCGATGTTCAATTTTTGTTCTCGTTCCATGACCCATGCGCCCGACAAGATCTCCGGCTTCTGTCGCGATTGCTTGAGCGAGCAATCGGCCATGCGCACGCGCTGTCGGAGCTGCGGCAGCCCCCGCCTCGTTTACCACCGGGAGCTCTATGGGCTGACGTTGGCGCATATCGATTGCGATGCCTTCTATGCCTCCATCGAAAAACGCGACAATCCGGAGCTCGCCGATAAGCCTGTCATCATCGGCGGCGGCAAGCGCGGCGTCGTCTCCACCGCCTGCTATATCGCCCGCATCCACGGGGTGCGCTCCGCCATGCCGATGTTCAAGGCGCTGGAAGCCTGCCCACAGGCTATCGTCATCCGTCCAAACATGGAGAAATACGTCCGCGTCGGCCGCGAGGTTCGAGGCATGATGCAGGACCTGACGCCGCTGGTTCAGCCGCTTTCGATCGACGAAGCGTTTCTTGAACTCGACGGCACGCAGCGGCTCCATCACGATCCGCCGGCTCGCATTCTCGCCAAGTTCGCCAAGCGGGTGGAGCAGGAAATCGGCATCACCATCTCCGTTGGGCTGTCGTACTGCAAGTTCCTCGCCAAGGTGGCCTCCGACCTGCAGAAGCCGCGAGGCTTCTCCGTCATCGGCAAGGAAGAGGCCCTCTCCTTTCTGAAGCCACGGCCAGTCACGACGATATGGGGTGTCGGCAAGGCCTTTGCCGCGACGCTCGAAAGCGATGGCATCCGCACTATCGGCCAATTGCAGGCCATGGAGGAAGGCGATCTCATGCGCCGTTACGGCGTTATCGGGCAGCGGCTTTTCCGTCTCTCACGAGGGATCGACGACCGAACCGTGCATCCCAACGAAGCGGCGAAAAGCGTGTCTTCCGAAACCACCTTCTTCGAAGATATCGGGCGCCATGAGGATCTCGTGCCGATCCTGCGCGATCTCTCCGAGAAGGTTTCACGGCGTCTGAAACGCAGCGGCATTGCCGGCCAGACCGTCGTGCTGAAGCTCAAAACCTCGGATTTCAAGATCCGCACGCGTAACCGCCGTCTGGAGGACCCGACCCAATTGGCGGACCGGATTTTTCGCACCGGCTTGCGGCTGCTCGAGCCCGAGACGGACGGCACGAAGTTTCGCCTCATCGGCATCGGCGTCACCGATCTTGGCGATGCCGGACGCGCAGATCCACCCGATCTTATCGACGTGCAGGCTGCGCGACGGGCTGCGGCGGAAGCAGCCATGGACAAGCTGCGAGAAAAATTCGGCAATAAGACAGTCGAAACCGGCTACACGTTTGGCGACAAAAACCACAAATAACAATTATTTAGCACAAGTCACCACATGGTGATTTTTGGCTGTGTCGCAAATAATCGCGCCACGCGCGCGATTCTTTCGCGCGAAAAAGCTCGGATTCAAACTTTTTTGGTAAATTTCCATTAGGACTTGGATTCTGTAACTTTTCGGCGGCGTGAACTCGTCGCCGAGTGTGTTTTGCGTACGGGTTCCTATGCGTCTATCGGCTGTATCGACCATTTTTCTCGCCTGCCTGACGATTTCAGGCTGCGCCGCCCGAGGTGAGCGCGAAGCCGCGCAAGCCGCACCGCCTTCGAAAGAATTGACGAGTTCCATTGCAAAGACCAGCAGGCCGGTGCCGTCGGTCGAAATCGGCGAAACGGTTTCGCGCGTCGAGCGACAGCAGGCTCTCGCAGTCGCCATGCCGACGAACCTCCGTCCGGAGGGGATCATGCCTTCCGATCAGAGCGACGACGGTGACGCACCCGTGCCGCTGCAGCGGCCGCTCGCCATGCTCTCTCCATCAAACCCGATGCCCCGCGCCCTGAGGCAGCAGCCGATGCAGATCTACAGCCATCGCTTCCGCGATGCCAAGCCGATCAACTTCGGTACGTCTACCTCGCCCCGGAAGCTCGCCGTCCATGGCGTCGACGTCTCGCGCTGGCAGGGCGAGATCGACTGGGATACGCTGCGCACACAGGGTGCGAACTTCGTCTACATCAAGGCAACGGATGGCGGCGATCATCTCGATCCCATGTTCAAGAAGAACTGGCGTGCCGCCCAGCAGGCCGGCCTGAAGCACGGCGCCTATCACTTCTTCTATTGGTGCCGGACTGCGGGAGAGCAGGCCGACTGGTTCATCCGCAACGTGCCCAAGGAGGCCGGAGCGCTGCCGCCTGTCATCGACGTCGAATGGAACGGCGAGTCGAGCTGCAAGCGGCGTCCTTCGCGAGAGCAGGTTCTCGCCAAGATGCAGGTCTTCATGGACAAGCTGGAAAAGCATTACGGCCAGCGTCCGATCGTCTACACCGCACCGGATTTCTATCGCGACAATCTGAGCGGCGAGCTGCTCGACTATCCCTTCTGGCTGCGCGCCGTGGCTCAACATCCATCCAAGGTCTATCCGGGCCGTAAATGGCTGTTCTGGCAATATTCCGGCTCCGGCGTATCCCACGGCGTCGAAGGCAGGATCGACCTCAACGCCTTCCACGGCAGCGAGCAGGACTGGCACAACTGGGTGGCCTCCAACGTCCACTGATCGCACATAAGCCGCAGATTTCATTCATCGCCGAAGCAGAGTGTGGCCGCTCCGCTTCGGCGATGCTGTATTGGGCTGGCATTCGGCGAACTCACGTTTTCATGGACGCGGAAAGGCATGAGTTTTCGGCAAGTCTTCCTTAAACTTCGAAGTCTAACCTTCGGCCCAACGAGTATTGCGTTTTGGTTGTGTCTATGAAGCCATTTTTGTTGCTGGGGCTCGCGCTGTTGTCAGCCACCGCCCTTTCTCATCCCGTCTTTGCTGCGCCGGATGCCCGCACCCTGCAGATTGTGGTGTCGAAGGACAGGCAGTCGCTTGCGGTCTATGACGGCGACAAAGTGATCGCGACTTCGAAGGTTTCCACCGGCAAGCGCGGGCACACGACCCCGAGCGGCATCTTCTCCATTCTGGAAAAGAAGGTCTATCACGAGTCCAACCTCTACTCGGCCTCGCCTATGCCCTTCATGCAGAGGCTGACCTGGTCGGGAATTGCGCTGCACGAGTCCAACTCGGTGCCGAATTATCCGGCGTCCCATGGCTGCGTGCGCATGCCGAAGGCCTTTGCCAAGACGCTCTATCAAATGACCGAGCGCGGCGTCCATGTCGTCATCGCCGATCAGCCGCTCGTGCCGCAGCCATTCGAAAACGCGACGCTGTTCCAGCCGCTGCCAGCTCCACCACCGGCGCTGTTTTCCGGCATCGAACTGCGCCCCATGACCGCGAGCTTCCTGCCGCAGGCACAACCGTTGCAGGTCGCGACGAATGACGTAACCTCGATCAAGATACCAAAGGCACAGGAGACTCTAGCGCCACCGGCCGATCCAGCGCCGCTCAGCATCCTCATCACCCGGCGCGGGCTGCGCGAAAACGTGCGCGACCTACAGGGCATCCTGAATGGAATGGGCTTTATCACCGGAACACCCGACGGGATGCTCGGGCCGGCGACGGTACAGGCGATCGAAGACTTCAAGAAGGCACATGATATCAAGACGACGGGCGGCCTTGTCAGTCCCACGCTGATGAAGGCGGTCTATGCCGCCGCCGGCAAGGGCGAACCGCCGAACGGTGCGATCATGGTCCGCCAGAACTTCAAGCCGCTCTTCGAAGGCCCCGCAATTATCGCCGAGCCGCAAGAAGCGCTCGGCGTACATTTCTTCACCGCCAACGCGATCGACCGGATCAGCGGAAAGGCCGACTGGTTCGGCATGACGCTCGAAGAAGATTTGAGCAAGCAGACGAAGAAGCGCTACGGCATCACCAGCGAGGAGCAATCGCAATCGTTCGACGCAGCCGGACAGGCGCTCAATCGCATCACCATTCCCGACGATATCCGTCACCGCATCGAGGATTTGCTGACAGCCGGGTCGTCACTGACGATTTCCGATACCGGTGTGGGACCGGAAACCGGCAACGAGACCGATTTCATCACCATTACCAACAATGGCGCGCTGGGTAAGAAGGGCTAGAGCCTTTTTGTTTTTACGCAATTCCGGACGGAAAACCGCTATCCACTTTTCCTGGAATTGCTTCAGACCAGCTCCACGTCGATCACGCCGGGTGCCGTGCGCAAGGCAGCAGCGATTTCGGGCGTGATGCGATATTTCTCCGGCAGTGCCACCTCGACCTCGCGCATTCCTTCCTCCTTGATGACGATGAAGGAAACCAGGCCATCGCCCTTGGCGTTCAGATGCGCGGCGACGGCTTTCAGCGGGCCGGAATCGCGGACATAGACGCGCAGTGCCTTCTGCATCTGCAACGACTTCTCCTCCAGCGACTGCGCCGTCTGCAGGCGCAGGCTGATGCCTTCCGGGCGCTCATCTGCCTGGGCGGTAATGACGAAGGATTTGCCGACTTCGAGAACGTCGCGATACTGGTTGAGCGTTTCCGAGAAAAGCACGGCTTCGAACTGGCCCGAGGCATCAGAGAAGACGAAGATGCCCATCTTGTTGCCGGTGCGCGTCTTGCGCTCCTGCTTGGAGATCACCGTGCCGGCGAGACGGCCGTTGCTGGCGCCCTGCTTTACGGCGGCGGAGAACTCGGCAAACGGCTGCACCCGCATCTTGTCGAGCACGCTCTTATAAGTATCGAGCGGATGTGCCGTCAGATAGAAGCCGAGCACCTGGAATTCGCGCAGCAAACGCTCCGAGGCGAGCCATGGCGTATAGGGCGGAAACACAATCTTTTCCGGACCGGAGGCTGCACTTCCGAACATGTCATGCTGGCCGCTGCGCTTGTTTTCCTGCGCCACCTGGGCATAGCCCATGATGCGGTCGAGGCCGGCGATCAGCTGGGCGCGATCGATTTCGAAGCAATCGAAAGCGCCGGCACAGATCAGGCTTTCCAGAACGCGGCGGTTGATCTGCTTGGGATCGATGCGCAGGCAGAAATCCTCGATGCCGGCGAAGGGTTTGTCGCCGCGCACCTCGACGATATGGTCGACGGCGGATTCGCCAACACCTTTGATGGCGGCCAGAGCATAATAGATTCGGTTATCACCCGTCTCGAAATGACGGAACGAGGTCTGCACGGAAGGTGCGATGACCTCGATGCCCAGCCGCTTGGCATCCTGACGGAAGTCGTTGACCTTTTCGGTGTTGGACATATCGAGCGTCATCGACGCTGCCAGGAACTCCACCGGATAGTGCGCCTTCATATAGGCGGTCTGGTAGGAGACGATGGCGTAGGCAGCGGCATGCGACTTGTTGAAGCCGTAATTGGCGAATTTCGCGAGCAGATCGAAGATGACGTCGGCCTGGCCCTTCGAAACGCCGTTCTTGATGGCTCCGTCGACGAAGCGCTCGCGCTGCTGGTCCATCTCCGCCTTGATCTTCTTACCCATGGCGCGGCGCAGAAGATCCGCTTCGCCGAGCGAATAGCCGGAAAGCACCTGGGCGACCTGCATCACCTGTTCCTGGTAGACGATAACGCCCTGGGTTTCCTTAAGAAGATAGTCGATCTTCGGATGGATCGATTCGATCTCTTCCTCGCCATGCTTGCGGGCATTATAGACCGGGATATTCTCCATCGGGCCGGGACGATAGAGCGCTACGAGCGCGATGATATCCTCGATGCAGTCGGGACGCATGCCGATCAGCGCCTTGCGCATGCCCGCACTTTCCACCTGGAACACGCCGACCGTCTCGCCGCGCGAGAGCATCTCATAGCTCGGTTTGTCGTCGAGCGGTATGCTGGCAAGATCGATCGAGATGCCGCGCTTGGCAACGAAATCGACGGCCGTCTTGAGGACAGTCAGCGTCTTCAAGCCGAGGAAGTCGAACTTCACCAGCCCGGCCTGCTCCACCCATTTCATGTTGAACTGGGTGACCGGCATGTCGGAGCGCGGATCGCGATACATCGGCACGAGCTTCGACAGCGGACGGTCGCCGATGACGATACCGGCGGCGTGCGTCGACGCGTGACGATAGAGGCCTTCGATCTTCTGGGCGATGTCGAGAAGTCGGGCGACGACCGGCTCCTTGTCCGCCTCCTCCTGCAGGCGCGGCTCCTCCTCGATCGCCTTGCTGAGCGGGGTCGGATTGGCGGGATTGTTCGGCACCAGCTTGCAGATCTTATCGACCTGGCCATAAGGCATTTCGAGCACGCGACCGACGTCGCGCAAGGCTGCGCGCGCCTGCAGCGAACCGAAGGTGATGATCTGCGCCACCTGCTCGCGGCCGTATTTGGCCTGCACGTAACGGATCACCTCTTCGCGCCGGTCCTGGCAGAAGTCGATATCGAAGTCCGGCATGGAGACGCGTTCCGGATTGAGGAAGCGCTCGAACAGCAGCGAGAAGCGCAGCGGATCGACGTCGGTGATGGTCAGAGCGTAAGCGACCAGCGAACCCGCACCGGAACCGCGGCCTGGGCCGACAGGGATATCGTGACGCTTGGCCCACTTGATGAAGTCCGCGACGATCAGGAAGTAGCCGGGAAACTTCATGCGCTCGATAACGCTCAGTTCGAATTCCAGCCGCTCGCGATAATCCTTTTCCGCATAGCCCGGCGCCATGCCGAGCGAGGCGAGACGCTGGTCGAGCCCCTCAATCGCCTGAGCGCGCAGCTCGGCGGCCTCGGCGCGTTCCGCCTCCTCCGCATCGTCCGTGGCGCCGGTGAAGCGCGGCAGGATCGGCTTGCGGGTCTTCAGGATGAAGGAGCAGCGGCGAGCGATCTCGACCGTGTTCTCCAGCGCTTCGGGCAGATTGGCGAAGAGTTTCGCCATGTCGGCACGGCTCTTGAGATAATGATCCGGCGTCAGGCGGAACCGCGTATCGTCCGAGACAATGGCATTGTGGGCCACCGCCATCAAAGCGTCATGCGCATCATAATCATCCCGCGTCGGGAAAAATGCTTCGTTGGTGGCAACGAGCGGGATGTCATGCTCATAAGCAAGCTTGATCATCTTCTGCTCGTGACGACGATCATAGGTGCCATGGCGCTGCAATTCGACATAAAGCCTGTCGCCGAACAGCTGCTTCAGCCTCAACAACCGAGAGAGCGCCTGGGCGGCGTGCCCTTCTTTCAACGCCATATCGACGGGACCGGTGAGCGAACCGGTGAGTGCAATCATTCCTTCCGTGCCGATTTCATCCAGCCATGATGCTGCAATGTGAACGGCGCTGTTGCCCTCGCCGCCGAGATAAGCGCGGCTGACGAGATCAACGAGGCGCTCATATCCCCGCTCGGTTGCGGCAAGCAGAACGATGGATGGCAGCTTCGCCAGAGCCTGCTGCGGCCCGCGCTTCTCGCCCTCGCCGCCATCCTCCATATCGATCGACAGCTGACAGCCGATGATCGGCTGCAGCCCCTCATCCATCGCCTTTTGCGAGAATTCCAGGGCAACGAACAGATTGTTGGTATCGGTGATGGCAATAGCCGGCTGACTGTCCCCGGCAGCCTTGGCCAATATCTTCTTGAGCGGCAATGCGCCCTCTAGCAGAGAATAGGCGGAATGAACCCTGAGGTGCACGAATTCCGGCATTTCGCCGACCGGCGCTGCCGCGCCGCTGCCACCTGCATCCGCCATTTCATACCCTTCCGCACACCTGAATGAATCAGCGGCATTTTCGGCATTGCGGACCGTAAAGTCCAGAAGTTTGCTCCCATCAAATATGGGAACAGCATGTGCAAATGGGGGACAAAACTTACATCGCCATCATGATGAGGGAAAAGCTGGCAACGAACATGACGATGGAAGTGAATGCTGCAACGTCTCGAATAATGTCGGTCATTTAGGCGCTCCTTACTCGTTATGTTTCTTTTTTGTTCCATTTTTGTTCGAGAGTCAATAGACACATCAGGAAATTTCATTGGACGGTTTTCTGCCCTCAGATGGACGCCGGCACAACCGAGCGTTATGCAAGGGCAAACAGGGAGATCACGATGAAATCACTTGCCTGCGCTCTCGCCATTCTTTTGACCGCAACTGCGGCTCAAGCAGAAAATACATCTGCACCCGAGCGCATCGTCGACGCTGCAATCGGCGACTGGAACAAGGACGGGAAACCGGACCTTGCCATTCTGGTAGCTCCCCCGGCGGACAAGCAGGCCGAAACCTCCATCGGCATCTACATCTATCTGCGTGACAACGAGCATTCCCTATTGCAATTGGCAGCAAGCGCTCCTGACAAGATCTGGGGTAGAGCCAGCGGTGTTTACGGCCAGGAACCTTCGATCGCCGCGCTGCCGAACGGTTCGATCGCAATCACCTCACAGAACGATGCAATCGGCCGCGATCGTTGGCATCAAACGCTAACACTTGCCTATCGCAACAACGGTTTCGTGGTGGCCGGCTACACTTACGATGCCCGCGATACGCTCGAACCGGATAATAGCCAGACCTGCGACTACAATGTATTGACCGGTAAGGTGACGAAAGGCAGCAAGACGCTGAAGACCGACGCCAAGACCATCAACATTCAGGATTGGCAGGATGAGATCGGGGAGAAGGCCTGCGGGCTCGGCCATTAACAACGCATGTTCACTTTTTGTTCTTTACACCTCTTCGGATCCATGGCATCTTGGCCACTCACCAAAATTGGAGAGGGTCATGCCGGATCTTGCCGAGCTGAACGATTTTATTGTCGCCGCCAAAGCCGAGACCTATGTTGGTGACGGCGAGCGGCTGCCGTCCTGCCGAAGCGGCTCGCATGACATCGGTTATGCGAGCGGCCGCTGGCGCTATCTCGACAGCTATTTCGGCGGCACGGATTTCGCGGGACAGGAACTCGTCTGGCATGACGACAAGCCGGTATGGGCCATGAACTATTTCGGCCATATCGTCGAGCCCGATCTGATCGACGGAACGCGAGCCGGCATTGTTATCAAGGCGGCACTTCTGCGCCTCTATCAGGATGAAAAACGTTTTCTAGGCGGCTTCGAATTCGAACATATCTATGGCCGCTATATCGACCGCAGCACCGGATCGTGCGACCACTTTATCGGGCACGAAGCCATCATGGTGAATGAGCACAAGGCCTATGAGCTGGATTATCGCGGTGGCCTGATCGTCCCGTAACGGCCAATCAGACTTCGACCACCTTGCCTTCACTCAACGTGACACGGCGATCCATCCGGGCCGCAAGCTCGTGATTGTGGGTGGCAATCAACGCCGCGAGACCCGACTGACGCACCAGTGCTTCCAGCGCATCGAAGACGTAATGCGCCGTGGCCGGGTCGAGATTACCTGTGGGCTCATCCGCCAGCAGCACCAGCGGTGCATTGGCGACAGCACGGGCGATCGCGACACGCTGCTGCTCGCCGCCGGAGAGCTCGGCGGGGCGGTGATCGCCGCGATGGCCAATGCGCATATAGTCGAGAAGCTGGGAGGCCCGCTCGCTCGCATCTTTACGCGAGAGCCCGGAAATAAGCTGCGGCATCATGATATTCTCGAGAGCCGAGAACTCGGGCAGCAGGTGATGGAACTGATAGACGAAGCCTATTTCGCTGCGGCGCACGGCGGTCCGCCTATCGTCGGACAAGCCTTCGCAGGCCTGACCATTGACGAGCACCTCGCCGCCATCCGGATGCTCAAGCAGCCCGGCCACATGCAGAAGCGTCGACTTGCCCGTGCCTGATGGCGCGACAAGCGCGACGATCTCACCGCTATGCAAAGTGAAATCAGCGCCTTTCAGGATCGACAGCCGCGTCTCGCCCTGCCCGTAGTGACGCTCCACGCCAGAGAGCTGGAGAACGACGTTGCGTTTCATCAAATGGAATATCCTTATTCGTAGCGCAGCGCTTGCACCGGATCGAGCCGCGATGCGCGCCAAGCCGGAAAGATGGTGGCAAGGAAGGACAGAGTGAGCGCCATCACGATGACGGAGATGGTCTCGCCGAGGTTCATCTCGGCCGGCAATTTGCTGAGGAAATAGACCTCCGGATTGAAGATCACCGTGCCTGAAATCCAGGAGAAGAACTGGCGGATGGATTCGATGTTGAGGCAAACCAGAACACCGAGTATGACGCCGGCGAACGTTCCGACGACGCCGATCGCCGCACCCGTCATGAAGAAGATGCGCATGATCGCGCCCGATGTCGCCCCCATGGTGCGCAGGATGGCGATGTCGCTGCCCTTGTCCTTCACCAGCATGATCAAGCCGGAGATGATATTCAGCGCGGCGACCAGAACGATCAGCGTCAGGATCATGAACATCGTGTTGCGCTCGACCTGCAGGGCCGAGAAGAAGGTAGCGTTGACCTGCCGCCAGTCCGTCAGGAAGATCTGCCGCCCGGCCGCCTCTTCGATTTTCGGCCGCAGCTGATCGACGTCATCGGGATTGGTGATGAAGAGCTCTATCTTCTCGACAATGCCCTCGGCATTGAAGAAGACCTGCGCTTCTTCGAGCGGCATGAAGACGACGGAGGAATCATACTCCGACATGCCGACCTCGAAGATGCCGGAGATCGTATAGGCTTTGACGCGCGGGTTAACACCAAAAGGTGTCACATCGCCATCCGGTGCCGTAAGGGTGATCTGATCGCCGACCGTCAGGCCCAATTGCCGGGCCAATCGGCTGCCGACCAGAACGCCCTGTCCGGAGGCGAAACCAACCATGTCGCCGGACACGATGTGATCGGAGACTGATTTGAGCTTGGTCAGATCTTCCGGGCGGATGCCGCGCACCAGCGCGCCGGTGCCGGAGCCGCCGCGGCCGGAGGCGAGCGTTTCGCCCTCGACGAGCGGCAGGGCCATGGTGACGCCCGGAACGGCAGAAAACTTCTTGGCCAGATCGGCATAGTCATTTAGCGGCGAATCAATCGGCTGAACGACGACATGACCGTTGAAGCCAAGAATCTGTTTGAATAACTCGGCACGGAAACCGTTCATTACGGCCATGACGATGATCAGCGCCGCGACGCCGAGCATGATGCCGACCAGAGAGAAGCCGGCGATGACCGAAATCGAGGCCTCCTTGCGCCGGGAGCGCAGATAGCGCCAGGCCACAAGCCGTTCGAAACCGGAAAACGGGCGAGACGACGGGCCGGCCTTGAACGAATTTTCCTGCTGTTCCACTGCCGCGCTCACCGCCATTCGCCTTTCATCCTTTGTATCGTCAATCAGCCTGCCAGCCGATTGATCGCTGCCTCGACCGTCATCGTTTCGCGAGCGCCGGTCTTGCGGTCCTTCACTTCCACTTCGCCGTTCGCGATCGAACGCGGTCCGACGATGATCTGCACGGGTACGCCGATCAGATCGGCCGTTGCGAACTTCGTTCCGGCGCGATCGTCGCGATCGTCGTAAAGCACGTCCTTGCCGGCCTTCGACAACGCGGCGTAGACAGTTTCGCAAGCTTCGTCGCAGGCCTGGTCTCCAGCCTTCATATTGATCACCACGACGTCAAAAGGCGCGACCGAAGCCGGCCAGATGATTCCGTTTTCGTCATGCGATGCTTCGATGATGGCGGGAACAAGGCGTGTCGGGCCGATACCGTAAGATCCCATGTGGACAGCATGTTCCTTGCCGTCAGGACCCTGGACCTTGGCGCCCATCGGCTCGGAATATTTCGTGCCGAAATAGAAGATGTGGCCGACCTCAATGCCGCGCGCCGACAGGCGATCGCCTTCGGGAATGGCATTGAAGGCGGCTTCGTCATGCATTTCCGAGGTGGCGGCATAGACCGAGGTCCACTTGTCGAAAATCCCTTTCAGGCCAGCAACATCATCAAAATTGGTGTCTTCGCCGGGAATGTCGAAATTGACGAAATCCTTGTGGCAGAAAACTTCCGACTCGCCGGTGTCGGCGAGAATGATGAATTCGTGGCTAAGATTGCCGCCGATCGGGCCGGTATCTGCCCGCATCGGGATGGCTCTCAGGCCGAGACGATTGAAGGTGCGCAGATAGGCGGCGAACATCTTGTTATAAGAATGCACTGCTCCTTCCTGCGTCAGATCGAAGGAATAGGCATCCTTCATCATGAATTCGCGCGAGCGCATCGTGCCGAAACGCGGACGGATTTCGTCTCGGAATTTCAGCTGGATATGATAGAGGTTCAGCGGCAAGTCCTTGTAAGACTTGATGTAGGACCGGAAGATATCGGTGACCATTTCCTCATTGGTCGGGCCATAGAGCATAGGCCGATCCTGCCGGTCCTTGATGCGCAGCATCTCCTTGCCGTAGGCGTCATAACGGCCGCTTTCCTGCCAGAGCTCAGCCGACTGCAGCGTCGGCATCGACAGCTCGATGGCGCCGGAGCGGTTCTGCTCCTCGCGGATGATCTTGTTGACCTTGTCCAGCACGCGTTTGCCCAATGGCAGCCACGAATAGATACCCTGCGACTGCTGCCGGATCATGCCGGTGCGCAGCATGAGCCGATGGGAAACGATTTCAGCCTCCTTGGGATTTTCCTTCAGGATGGGCATGAAGTAACGAGACAGACGCATGACGCTTGTTCCAGATGGTTTGACGTTCCGCTGGCGGCGGAATCGTTAGCAAATTATGTACTGGAGGCAGTTCATAACTGCTTCGGCGCAGGAAGGAAACCCGCATTCTTCAATAGAAGAATTTGACAAAAGCCTGAGAATACAGGGGATAGAGCCCATTTTCGATGTTTCGAAAAAGCGCACGTTTATAAGGATTTACGACGGAAATTCGTCAACAGAAAAATTCTGCGCGGCTGTAGCAAAAAAGCAAAAAAAAGGATGACAAAGCTCAATGTTTGAGCTAATTTTAGCTCACAAAAGAGGCAGGAAGGCTAAATTCTTGCCGTTTCGCGGTCAAGTCTTGGGAGGATCAGATCTTAGGCGCGCTCGTTCGCTGCCCCGGTAACGGATAAGGATCACGCGATACTTTAAAACAAGGCTTTTAGCCTTGTTTTTTTTTGCTTTCTCAGCTCAGCCTCGACGGTCCACGGATTTGCCCGAAATACTCGGCTCGTGCTTCTGCTGAAATAATATACATAGACTGTAAATTCTTTGCTCCACGCTCATGACAAGCGTGTGACGAATTGATGGCGATCGCAAGGCACCCGCATTCCGGGCACCTTTAATCTACAGCTGTCACAGATCACTTGTAGCTTGGAACGATCTGCGGAATGGAATCTATACTCAGCCCGAAATAACGCGAGGCGATATACCACGCGCCATAAATAAGGGCCGATACCAGCGTTGTAGCAAGCACGACCCGCCAAGCACGAAATTTCGTCGGCGCACTTTCGACCGTACCCAGAATGACATGCTCATCCTCGGCCTGAGTACGCAAGCCAAAGGGCAGGACGGCGAAAAGCGTAATCCACCAGATGACGAAATAGACGGCGAAACCGGCGGCAATCTGCTGTGCCATTGTGCTCCCTTCGAGACGAGCCTGCTCGCCTCCTCCTCTTCCAAACTGCTTATAGGGGCAAAGCAGTTGTCTTTCAAAGCGCCGATCAGCGCACTTAAAGCAGATTCAGATTTTACGCCAGTTCCGCCAAAAATCATCCAGCTCTGATGTCACACCTGCTCAAGCTCGATGAGCGTGCCGAAGAAATCCTTCGGATGCAGGAAGAGTACAGGCTTGCCATGCGCACCGATCTTCGGATCGCCATTACCAAGCACGCGTGCACCGCTGGAAACCAGCTGATCGCGTGCCGCCAGGATATCCGCAACTTCGTAACAGATATGGTGCATGCCGCCATCCGGGTTCTTGGCGAGGAAGGAGGCGATGGGCGAAGCCTCGCCCAGGGGCTCGAGCAGCTCCACCTTGCTGTTCGGCAGCTCGACGAAAACGACGGTTACGCCATGCTCCGGCAAGGATTGTGGCGCGGATACAGTGGCGCCGAGCGTCTCGCGATAGGCTCGGGAAGCCATGGCGATATCGGGAACGGCGATCGCAATGTGATTGATGCGTCCCAACATGACCCTCTCCTCCCCGCTCAGACCTCAGCCGCCAGTGCGCGTGACGAATACGGTCACGACCGGCTTCTTGCCCCAGCCCTGGTTGGCGGCGGCACGCACCGCGCGGCGTACAGCCTCCTGCAGCATGTCCAGATCCTTGCGGCGCGCGCGCGGAATGCTCTCGATGGCACTGACAATGGCGTCGAAGAGCGTATCCTCCATCTCCTCGCCCTCGTCGTCATAGGCCGGCAGGCCGATCGGTACGAGGTCGGGATCACCGACGATGTCATAACGAGCATCGAGCACGACATTGACGGCGACGTGGCCGACATAGGAGAGCTTCTTGCGCTCGCCGATGCCCATCTCGTCAAAATCGCCGATCAGAATACCATCCTTGAAGATGCGCCCATGCGGCGCCTCGCCGATGACCTCGACGGGACCGGGCGCAAGGCGCACGACATCGCCGTTGCGCACCCGCGGCACGGTGGCAATGCCGCTCTGTTCGGCCAGCTCCTTATGGGCGGTCAAATGCGTCGCCTCGCCATGCACGGGGATAACGACCTTCGGGCGCGTCCACTCGTACATCTTCTGCAGTTCGTTGCGGCGAGGATGGCCGGAGACGTGCACAAGCGCTTCGGCATCCGTCACCACATGCACCCCCTGCTCGATCAGGCCGTTCTTGATGTCCTGAATCGCCTTTTCATTGCCCGGAATGGCGCGCGAAGAAAAGACGACGATATCGCCAGCGGCCAGTGCGACATTGCGCATCTCATCCCGGGAGAGCTTGGCAAGCGCTGCGCGCGGCTCGCCCTGGCTGCCGGTCAGGATGACCACGACCTTGTCGCGCGGGATATAGCCATACTCGTCTTCCGCGATGAAGGGCTTAATGCCTTCCATGAGGCCGATATCGCGGGCAACATCGACGACGCGCTTCAGCGAGCTGCCGAGCAGCAGCACTTCGCGGCCGGCGGCTTCGGCGGCCTCGGCGATGGTGCGGATGCGGCCGACATTCGAGGAGAAAGTGGTGATCGCTACCCTGCCCTCTGCATCCTCGATAATCTTGCGCAGGCTTTCCGAGACGTCCTTTTCCGAAGGCGAAACGCCATCACGCAAGGCGTTGGTGGAATCGCACATCAATGCCAGCACGCCTTCGTCCCCGAGCTGCCGGAAGCGGGTCTCATCGGTCAGCGGCCCAAGCGAGGGTTCGTGATCGATCTTCCAGTCGCCCGTATGGACGACATTACCGAGCGGCGTGCGGATCATCAGCGACATCGGCTCGGGGATCGAATGATTGACGGCCACGCCCTCGATCTCGAAAGGGCCGACATTGATGCGATCACCAGCCTTGAAGAGCGTCACCGGGATTTCGCCCATCGACTTCTCGTAATCGCGCTTGGCTTCAAGAAGGCCGGCGGTGAAGGCAGAGGCATAGATTGGAACATTCAGGCCCGGCCAAAGATCATTCAATGCGCCATAGTGATCCTCATGGGCATGGGTGATGATGATACCCTTGAGGTTCTTGCGCTCCTTGGCGAGGAAACGGATATCCGGCAAGACGAGATCGACGCCAGGCAGATCCGGCCCCGGGAAGGTGACGCCGCAATCGACCATGATCCATTGGCGCTGTTCCGCCGGGCCGTAGCCGTAGAGCGCGAGATTCATGCCGATTTCGCCGACGCCGCCGAGGGGCAGAAACACCAGTTCGTCTTGCTTCGCCATGTGATCCCCAACCATTATCCAAAGAAAACGTCGCCCGCCGCGATCGGCATGATCCTGCCGTCCTCGGTTTCGAGCATCAACAAGCCATTATCATCGATTCCCGAGAAATGGCCCGAAATCGAGCGATCCGGCAAATTTACCGTGATCTTTTCCCCGATGCCGCATGCAAATTCGCGCCAACGCGCGGTGATCTCGCGAACACCCTTGCCGCGGTTCCAGACACCAAGCGCCTCGGCCATATCGGCGTAAAGATGGGCAAACAGCTCATCCGGCGACACCATCGAGCCCTGCTGCCTGAGGCAGGTGACTGGATACATCGGATTGTCAGGCATGACTGCAATGTTGATGCCGATGCCGATGACCAGCGCATAACGCCCATCCGGCAAAGCCTCGCCTTCGATCAGAATGCCGCAGGTCTTCTTGCGGCCGATCAGGATATCGTTCGGCCATTTGATCTCTGCAGGTTCTGCGGCTAGCGGCAGCACGCCGCGCACCGCCTGATGCACGGCGACCGCGACCGCGAGCGGCAGCGAGCCGAGGCGGTCCATCGGAGCGGGATCGATCAGAAGGAGAGATGCGTAGAGATTGCCGGCTTCCGATACCCAAGGACGACCGCGGCGGCCGCGTCCACCCGTCTGACGCTCGGCGGTCACCCAAAGGTTCCCGGGATCGCCGGCACGTGCACGCTCGAGGCACACGCTATTCGTAGACGAGGTTTCCTGAAGGGCATCATGCCGGAAGTCGGCGAGCGACTTCCGGCTGTTCATGTCAGACGCCATCAAAACAGTGTCGCAGCAGCGAGATCGGCCGCTCCGCCGATTGCACCGCCGAAGAAGACATAGGTGATGACGAACAGGCCGGAGAGACCGAAGACGAGGCGCAGCGAACCGGCCGTGCGCGTGAATTCGTCCTTGGCTTCATCGAACCACATTACCTTGATGACGCGCAGATAGTAGTAAGCGCCGACGACCGAGGCCAGAACGCCGATGATGGCGAGCGCATAGAGATGCGCCTGGATGGCGGCGACGAAGACGAAATACTTTCCGAAGAAGCCTGCGAGTGGCGGAATACCAGCCAGCGAGAACATCAGCGCCGTCAGAACGACCGCCATGAACGGATTCGTCGTGGAGAGGCCGGCGAGATCGTCGATGCTTTCGACCTGACGGCCATCCTTGCGACGCATCGCCATGATGATGGCGAAGGAGCCGAGCGTCATGACCATATAGATGACCATATAGAGCATGACGCCGGATACGCCGGTCTTGGTACCGGCGGCGAGGCCGACGAGCGCATAGCCCATGTGACCGATCGACGAATAGGCCATCAGTCGCTTGAAATTGCGCTGACCGATCGCAGCGAAGGAGCCGAGCAGCATCGAGGCGATCGAGATGAACACGATAATCTGCTGCCAGTCGGCGAGCACCGGATGGAAGGCGGTGACGACGATGCGGGTCAGGATCGCCATGGCGGCAACCTTCGGGGCAGCCGCAAAGAAAGCGGTAACCGGCGTCGGCGCACCTTCGTAAACGTCCGGCGTCCACATGTGAAACGGCACGGCGGAGATCTTGAAGGCGAGGCCCGCAAGCACGAAGACCAGACCGAAGACGAGGCCGAGCGAACGGGTCTCGGCGCTGAGTGCGGTCGCGATCGCATCGAAGGTCGTGTGGCCGGTGAAGCCGTAAACCAGCGACATGCCATAGAGCAGCATACCGGAGGACAACGCGCCGAGCACGAAGTACTTCAGGCCAGCTTCGGTCGACTTGATGCTGTCGCGATTGATGGCGGCCACGACGTAAAGGGCCAGCGACTGCAGTTCCAGCGACAGGTAGAGCGAGATCAGGTCATGCGCGGAGATCATCAGCAGAATGCCGAGGGTCGCGAGCACAAGCAAGACCGGGAACTCGAAGCGATCGAGCTGCTGCTCTCGCGCCTGGCCCATGCTGAGGAACATGGCGACGATCGAGCCGACCAGCGCGACGATCTTCATGAAGCGGGAGAAGCCATCGGCGAGATAGGCGCCGCCATAGGCAAGCCCCTCCCCCGGCACGAAGATGATCCAGAGACCTGCCACCGCGAGGACCGCGATGGCAAGACCGGTGACCGTGGGTCCCGACCGCTCGCCCGAGAAGACGCCGATCATGAGCAACGCAAGCGCACCGACCGCGAGGATGAGCTCCGGAATGGAAAGATGCAGGCTTGCAAGAATTGTGTCAGCAGTCATATCGAATAGGTCCCGTCATCAATTCATCGACAGCGCAACATTCTGCGCAGCGTGCAGGGCAGCGGTATAATTGTTCACCAGCAGATCCACCGATGCCGCCGTGGCATCGAAGATCGGAGCCGGATAGACGCCGAAGAGGATCGTCAAAGCGATCAGCGGATAGAGGATCAGCTGTTCACGCGGCGACAAATCCAAAAGCTTCTTCAGGTTTTCCTTATCCAGCGCGCCGAAAATCACGCGGCGGTAGAGCCAGAGCGCGTAAGCCGCCGACAGGATCACACCGGTCGCGGCAAAGAGCGCAACCCACGTATTGGCGCGGAAGACGCCGATCAGGGTCAGGAATTCGCCGATGAAGCCGGAGGTGCCGGGCAGACCGACATTGGCCATGGTGAAGACCATCATGGCGACGGCATATTTCGGCATGTTGTTGACCAAGCCGCCGTAAGCCGCGATCTCGCGGGTGTGGGTGCGGTCATAGATCACGCCGACGCAGAGGAAGAGCGCCCCCGAGACGATGCCGTGCGACAGCATCTGGAAGATCGCACCCTGGACGCCCTGCTGGTTGGCCGCGAAGATACCCATCGTCACGTAGCCCATGTGGGCGACCGACGAATAGGCGATCAGTTTCTTGATGTCGTCCTGCATCATCGCCACCAGCGAGGTGTAGATGATGGCGATGACCGAGAGTGCGAAGACGAGCGGAGCGAAATATTCCGAGGCGTTCGGGAACATGCCGAGCGAGAAGCGGATGAGGCCGTAGCCGCCGAGCTTCAGGAGAACGCCTGCCAGGATGACCGAGCCTGCCGTCGGCGCCTGAACGTGTGCATCCGGAAGCCAGGTGTGAACCGGCCACATCGGCATCTTCACGGCGAAGGAGGCGAAGAAGGCGAGCCATAGCCAGGTCTGCAGCTGCGGCGGGAACTTGTAAGCGAGCAGCGTCGGGATGTCGGTCGTACCAGCCTGCCAGTACATCGCCATGATGGCGAGCAGCATCAGCACGGAGCCGAGCAGCGTGTAGAGGAAGAACTTGTAGCTGGCGTAGACGCGGTCCTTGCCGCCCCAGACGCCGATGATCAGGAACATCGGGATGAGGCCGGCTTCGAAGAAGACGTAGAACAGCACGATGTCAAGCGACACGAACACGCCGACCATCATCGTCTCGAGGACGAGGAAGGCGATCATGTAGTCCTTCAGGCGCTTTTCGACCGAGAGCCAGCTTGCCAGCACGCAGAAGGGCATCAGGAAGGTCGACAGAATGACGAACAGCATGGAGATGCCGTCGACGCCCATGTGATAGCTGATGCCACTCGTCAGCCATTCATGCTTTTCGACGAGCTGGAAGCCAGGATTGGCGTTGTCGAACCAAATCCAGATGAAGAGCGACACGATGAAAGTGACGATAGTCGTCGCCAGCGAAATGTTCAGGACATTCCGGCGGCCGTTGGCGCCGTTCTCCTGCGTGAACAGCAGAAGGAGAACGCCGACCAGCGGCAGGAAGGTGACCGTTGAAAGAATGGGCCAATCGGTCATCAGAGGGAACTCCCGAGCATCATCCAGGTAACGAGGGCCGCGATACCGAGCAGCATCGCGAAGGCATAGTGATAGAGGTAGCCGGTCTGCAGGCGCACGACGCGGTTGGTAACATCGACGACGCGGGCGGCAATGCCGTTCGGGCCGATGGTGTCGATGACCCCGATGTCGCCCTTCTTCCAGAGGAAGCGGCCAAGCGCCTTGGCGGAGCGGACGAAGAGGAAGTCATAGAGTTCGTCGAAGTACCACTTGTTCAGCAGGAACTCGTAGAGGACGCGCTGCTGCTGAGCGAGGCGGCGCGGCGTTTCCGGCGACCGGATGTAGAAGTACCAGGCGGTGACGAGGCCGAGGAGCATGGCGATGAAGGGGCTGAGCTCAACCCAGACAGGCGCATGTTCCATTTCCTCGAGGATCTTGTTGTCCGGGAGCGTGAACAGCGCATGCTTCCAGAACTCCTCGTAGGCGTGGCCGACGAAATCGGCGTTGAAATACATGCCCGCAGCAACGGCGCCGATCGCCAGCAGGTAAAGCGGGATCAGCATGACATTCGGCGATTCATGCACGTGGTGCATGACCTCGTGCGAAGCGCGCGGCTTGCCGAAGAAGGTCATGAAGATCAGGCGCCAGGAATAGAAGCTGGTAAACATCGCGGCGATGACCAGCAGCGTGAAGGCGAAGCCGGCGGCTGCGTTGTGCGAGGCGAAGGCTGCCAGGATGATCGCATCCTTCGACAGGAAGCCGGCGAAACCGATATGGGTCAGCGGAATGCCGACGCCGGTGATCGCCAGCGTGCCGATGATCATCATCCAGAAGGTCTTCTGAATATGCGGGCGCAGGCCACCCATATGGCGCATGTCCTGCTCACCGTCAACGGCGTGAATGACCGAACCGGCGCAGAGGAAGAGCAGAGCCTTGAAGAAGGCGTGGGTGAAGAGATGGAAGATCGCAGCACCGTAAGCGCCGACGCCGAGGGCTACGAACATGTAGCCGAGCTGCGAACAGGTCGAGTAAGCGATGACACGCTTGATGTCGTTCTGCACGAGGCCGACGGTCGCGGCGAAGAAGGCCGTGATCGCGCCGATGACGGTAACGAAGGTCAGCGCATCCGGCGACAGTTCGAAGATCGGCGACATGCGGGCGACGAGGAAGACGCCTGCGGTGACCATGGTTGCCGCATGGATGAGCGCCGAAACCGGCGTCGGGCCTTCCATGGCGTCCGGCAGCCAGGTGTGCAGCAGGAACTGCGCCGATTTACCCATTGCGCCCATGAAGAGCAGCAGGCAGACGGCTGTCAGTGCGTGGCCGCGATCGAGATGCATGCCGAGAAAATTGAGCACGATATCGGTCGGCTGGCCGCCCTGCCCGGAAGCGAAGCTCTGGGCATTGCCGAAAATCACATCGAAATTGATCGAGCCGAAGAGGACGAAGACGCCTGCGATGCCGAGAACGAAGCCGAAGTCGCCAACGCGGTTGACGATGAAGGCCTTCATCGCAGCGGCCGAAGCGGACGGCTTCTTGAACCAGAAGCCGATCAGCAGATAGGAGGCGAGACCGACGCCTTCCCAGCCGAAGAACATCTGGGCGAGGTTGTCGGATGTCACCAGCATCAGCATGGCGAAGGTGAAGAGCGAGAGATAGGCGAAGAAGCGCGGACGATGCGGATCGTGATGCATGTATCCGATCGAATAGACGTGAACCAGGGTCGAAACCGAGTTCACGACGATCAGCATCACCGAGGTCAATGTGTCGACGCGCAGCGCCCAGGAAACGTCGATGCCGCCGGACTGGATCCAGCGCAGGATTTCGACCTTGATCGGGCCATCAGTATGGCCAAGCGCCACCGTAAAGAAGACGATCCATGAAAGGACGGCCGCGATGATCATCAAGCCGGTGGTAACATATTCCGAAGCCTTGGCGCCGATCGCGCGGCCGAAAAGGCCGGCGATAACAGCACCAATCAGGGGAAGAAAGACGATAGCCTTATATAAGAACATAGCTTTATCAGCCCTTCATCACGTTGACGTCTTCGACCGCGATCGAGCCGCGGTTACGGTAGAAGACGACGAGAATTGCAAGACCGATTGCAGCTTCAGCCGCAGCGACGGTCAAAATGAATAGAGCGAAAACCTGGCCGACGATGTCGTTGAGGAACGACGAGAAGGCGACCATGTTGATGTTGACGGCGAGCAATATGAGTTCGACCGACATCAGGATGATGATGACATTCTTGCGGTTCAGAAAGATACCGAAGACGCCGAGCACGAAGAGGATGGCGCTGACCGTGAGGTAATGGGAAAGTCCGATGACCATGTTCTTGTTCCTTTGATCCTCGTGCCTCGCCTCAGACGCCCTGCCCCGGCTTGACCTTGACCACCTCGACGGCGGTCGCGGGCGTGCGGGCGACCTGTTGGGAAATGTTCTGGCGCTTGATGTGCGTGCGATGCTTCAGCGTCAGCACGATTGCGCCGATCATCGCGACCAGCAGAACGAGGCCAGCGATCTCGAAGAAATAAACGTAATTGGTATAGAGCACGTCGCCGAGGGCGGCGGTGTTCGTCCGCTGCGTCAGAGCCGGGATCGGCATGGCGACGGTCTTGGCAACGGTCGGCGAGATGACGCTGCCGCCGATGACGACGATCAGTTCGGCCGCCAGGATAACGCCGATCAGCGCGCCGATCGGTGCGTATTCCAGAATGCCGGCCCTGAGCTCGGAGAAGTCGATATCGAGCATCATGACGACGAAGAGGAAGAGAACCGCCACGGCGCCGACATAAACGACCAGCAGGATCATCGCCAGGAACTCAGCCCCCATCAAGAGGAAGAGGCCGGCCGCGTTGAAGAAAACCAGGATGAGGAACAGGACCGAATGGACCGGATTCCGCGCCGAGATGACCATGAACGCCGACGCCACAGCGACAAAGGCGAAGATATAGAAAAAAAGAGCCTGCAGACCCATGTTGGTGCCTTTTTCGTCTTCCCCCGGGCAGCCGGGAGTTTCCCTGCCCGATGGAGCTCGGCCGGACGACAGGTCCGACAAAACTCCGGTCTAGATTCAACCGCGACGGCGACAATCGGCCGCCCGTCGCGACATATTCAGAATTCCGCTCAGCGGTATGGCGAATCCATCGCGATGTTGCGCGCGATTTCGCGTTCCCAGCGGTCGCCATTGTCCAAAAGCCGCGCCTTGTCGAAATAGAGCTCTTCGCGGGTCTCGGTGGCGAATTCGAAGTTCGGCCCTTCGACGATGGCGTCGACCGGGCAGGCTTCCTGGCAGAAGCCGCAATAGATGCACTTCACCATGTCGATGTCGTAACGCACCGTGCGGCGGGTGCCGTCGTTGCGGCGCGGCCCGGCCTCGATGGTGATGGCCTGGGCAGGACAGATGGCTTCGCAGAGCTTGCAGGCGATGCAGCGCTCTTCGCCGTTGGGATAGCGGCGCAGCGCATGTTCGCCGCGGAAGCGCGGGCTGACCGGCCCCTTTTCGAAGGGGTAGTTGATCGTTGCCTTCTGCTTGAAGAAGTAACGCATCGACAAAAAGAATGCGCCGACAAATTCCTTGAGGAACAGCGAGCTGACGGCGTTGGAAATTCCGGCCATCTTCAACCTCCAAATCTGCTTGAAGCGAGGATCGACATCATCATGCCCATCCCGTCAGCTTCAGCACGAATGCAACGATAACGACCATGGCGAGCGACAGCGGCAGGAAAACCTTCCAGCCAAGGCGCATGAGCTGGTCATAGCGGTAGCGCGGCACGAAGGCCTTCACCATCGCGAACATGAAGAACACAAAGCACGACTTCAGCAGGAACCAGATGATGCCCGGAACCCAGTTCAGGATCCAGATATCGACCGGGGGCAGCCAACCGCCGAGGAATAGGATCGTCGTCAGCGAGCACATCAGGACGACGGCGGCATATTCGCCGAGCATGAACATCATGTAGGGCGAAGAGCCGTATTCGACCATGAAGCCGGCAACCAGCTCCGATTCCGCTTCCGGAAGGTCGAAAGGCGGACGGTTCGTTTCAGCGAGCGCCGAAATGAAGAACACGATGAACATCGGGAAGAGCGACAGCCAGTGCCAGTCGAGGAACGAGGCCGGCAGGCCGAGCTTGGTGCCGAGGCCGGTCTGCTGCGACAGCACGATATCCGTCAGGTTCAGCGAACCGACGCAGAGCAGAACGGTGACGATGACGAGACCGATCGAGACTTCATAGGACACCATCTGCGCCGCCGAACGGAGCGCGCCGAGGAACGGATACTTCGAGTTCGAAGCCCAGCCGCCCATGATGATGCCGTAAACTTCAAGCGACGAGATCGCCAGAATGTAGAGGATGCCGACGTTGATATCGGCGACGACCCAGTTCTGCGCAACAGGCACGACGGCCCAGGTCGACAGCGCCAGCACCACGGAAACCAGCGGAGCCAGCAGGAACACGGTCTTGTTGGCGCCGGCGGGGATGATCGGCTCCTTGAACATGAACTTCAGCAAGTCAGCGAAGGACTGGAACAGGCCGAAGGGGCCGACGACGTTCGGGCCGCGGCGCAGCTGGACGGCTGCCCAGATCTTGCGGTCGGCAAGCAGAATGTAGGCGATGAAGATCAGCAGGCAGACCAGGAGCAGCAGGGACTGGCCGATCATGATCAGCGCCGGCCAGAGATAGGTCGAAACGAATGAATCCATAGTCCTCTGCCCTTACTCTGCCGCAACGCGGAAATTGTTGCGGGCCAATGCCGAGCATTCGGCCATGACAGCCGACGCGCGCGTTATCGGGTTCGTCAAATAGAAGTCTTTGATCGGCGAAGCAAATGCCGATTTGCCCATCGTGTCGGCTTTTTTCGCAAGTGCGGCAATTTGGGCGCTATCGCCTTCGGCAATCTCGTCAATCCCGGCGAAATGCGGGAAGGCTGCATAGAGCTTGGCGCGCAATTCCCTCAGCGAATCAAAGGGAAGCTTCTTGCCGAGCACGTCGGAAAGAGCACGGATGATCGCCCAGTCCTCGCGGGCGTCGCCCGGTGCGAAACCGGCACGGTTGCCCATCTGGACGCGGCCTTCGGTGTTGACCCAGGTACCCGACTTTTCGGTATAGGCGGCCGCCGGAAGGATGATATCGGCGTTCTGAGCGCCGTTATCACCATGCGAGCCGATATAGACCGTGAACTTCGCGCCCTTGCGGCTGAAGTCGAGTTCATCGGCGCCCAGCAGGAAGAGGACGTCCATCGACGACAGCATGGTGGCGGCATTGACGCCCTTTGCGCCCGGCACGAAGCCGAGATCAAGGCCGCCGACGCGCGCAGCTGCCGTGTGCAGCACGGCAAAACCGTTCCAGTCTTCCTTGACGACGCCAACGGCGGCAGCGAGTTTGGCGGCATTTGCCAGAACCTCGGCACCATCTTCACGGATGAGAGCGCCCTGGCCGATGATGATCATCGGCTTCTGAGCGTTCTTCAGGACGTCGGCGAAGCTGTGCGAGCCACTGACGAGATCGGCCAGCGTGTCCGGGCCTGCGCCGAGATAATCATAGGAGTAGCGAAGATCTGCAGCTTCACCGATCACGCCGATCGGGAACTTGCCGCGGCGCCAGCGCTTGCGGATGCGCGAATTCAGCACGGCCGCTTCGAAGCGCGGATTGGCGCCCACGATCAGCAGCGCGTCAGCGGCTTCGATACCCTGGATGCTCGGGTTGAAGATGTAGCTTGCACGGCCAAGCGACGGATCTAGCGCCGTCCCGTCCTGGCGACAGTCGAGATTTTCCGATCCCAGCGACTTCAGCAGCTCGCCGAGAGCGTACATTTCCTCGACCGAAGCGAGATCGCCGGCGATTGCACCGATCTTGTCGCCGCTGGTAGCGGAAACCGCCGACTTGATGGCGGCGAAAGCGTCGCTCCAGGTCGCCGGCTGCAGGCGGCCGTCCTTGCGGACATAGGGCTTGTCGAGGCGCTGCGTCTTCAGGCCGTCCCAGATGAAGCGGGTCTTGTCGGAGATCCACTCTTCGTTGATCTGCTCGTTGACCCTCGGCAGAACGCGCATGACTTCACGGCCGCGGGTATCGACGCGGATCGCCGAGCCGAGAGCGTCCATGACGTCGATCGATTCGGTCTTGTTCAGTTCCCACGGACGAGCCGTGAATGCGAAAGGCTTGGAGGTCAGAGCGCCGACCGGGCAAAGGTCAACGACGTTGCCCTGCAGCTCGGAGGTCATCGCCTGCTCGAGATAGGTGGTGATTTCAGCATCTTCACCGCGGCCGATCAGACCAAGCTCGGAGATACCGGCAACTTCCGTCGTGAAGCGGACGCAACGCGTGCAGTGAATGCAGCGGTTCATCACGGTCTTGACGAGCGGGCCGATATACTTGTCTTCGACCGCGCGCTTGTCTTCCTGATAGCGCGAGGAGTCGATACCGAAGGCCATGGCCTGGTCCTGCAGGTCGCATTCGCCGCCCTGGTCGCAGATCGGGCAATCCAGTGGGTGGTTGATCAGCAGGAATTCCATCACGCCTTCGCGGGCCTTCTTGACCATCGGCGTGTTGGTGAAGACTTCCGGAAGCTCGCCGTTCGGGCCACCGCGAATATCGCGCACGCCCATGGCGCAGGATGCCTGCGGCTTCGGCGGGCCACCCTTCACCTCGACGAGGCACATGCGGCAATTGCCGGCCACCGACAGTCGTTCATGGAAGCAGAAGCGCGGGACTTCGGCGCCGGCTTCCTCGCACGCCTGGATAAGCGTGTAGTGATCCGGAACTTCGATCTCTTTACCGTCAATCTTCAGTTTAGCCATCGTCCACTCAGTCCTATGTCACGTCTCCAGCCCAACCTGGCCGCAGACAATTTCATGATCGCAAACCGGGTTGCCATCGGGGCGGCTGAAACGCCTGATAGCACCGGCTTGCTCACAATAAGCTTTGCTGAATCTTGTCCCCGCAAGACCAGCTTTGCGACCGAAACATTGCAGACATCTCCGCAATGATCTCACCCGCGTTCATTCACCCTCCCCGGCGGCGATCCAGCCGAGGAAAAATCTCAGCTCCGGCCCTTCGGCAGCAGCGCCTTCGCCTGGCCAACCCAGTCGTCGCGCCGGATGCGGCCGTCGAAGCCAAGCTCCGTGTCGATCCGCTCGATATCTGCATCGCTCCAGGCGGCAATATCGGCAAATCGCTTGATGCCACGTCCGTTCAGCACCTGCTCCAGCTTCGGACCGACACCGGAAATCCGCTTCAGGTCGTCAGCTTTCTCGGCTGCCTTGCGGCCGCGCGCGGGAGCCGCCTTTGCGGCAACCGGTGAAGCGGCTTCAGCCTTCGCCGTCTTCTTTGCAGTTGTCGTCGCGGCCTTGGGCGCGGGAACTACAGGCTTCGGCTCAGCCTTCTTTAAGCCAACCGCCTTCTGCCTGGCAGCAGCCGGCTTCGGTGCGACTGGCTTCGGCGCAGCCGTCTTGACAACGGGCGCTGCCTTTACAGGCTTTGCGTCCCCTGCCCCGCCATTCGCAGCAGTCGGCTTCGCAGCGGCTTCAGCCTGGTGCTTTTCGTCTTCCAGGGCTTCGGCCAATTTGGTGGTCGCTTCAACGGCACCCTGGAAAGCGCCAAGAAATGCGCCGGCCAGTTGCGAGGTAAAGCCGAAACCGATTGCGGTCGCAGCGGCAATGGCCGCGGCCGGATGGGCCATCAGCGGATGGATCGGCATGATCGGCTCATTCCCAAATATATCGGCAGCGGCGCGGCCGAGATCGGCCGATGCACGATCGGTCGCTCCGCTGTCCTGCCTGATATCGTTGGTCTTCGCCATCTTCGATCCTTATTCGGCTGCTTCCAGAACCGCGCCGTGGCTCGTCGCGTTGGCGGTGTACTGGTCGATGCGCTTTTCGATCTCGGGACGAAAATTGCGGATCAGGCCCTGAACCGGCCATGCGGCTGCGTCACCGAGCGCACAGATGGTATGACCTTCGATCTGTTTCGTCACCTGGAACAGCATGTCGATCTCACGCTTCTGGGCGTTGCCGCGAGCCATACGCTCAAGAACGCGCCACATCCAGCCCGTACCTTCGCGGCACGGCGTGCACTGGCCGCAGCTTTCATGCTTGAAGAAGGCCGAGATGCGGGCAATCGCCTTGATGATGTCGGTCGACTTGTCCATGACAATCGCCGCGGCCGTGCCAAAGGACGACTTAACTTCGCGCAGGCCGTCGAAATCCATCGGGCAGTCGATAATATCGGCAGCCGGAACGACCGGGCACGATGCGCCGCCGGGGATGACGGCAAGCAGGTTGTCCCAGCCGCCACGGACGCCGCCTGCATGCTTGTCTACCAGCTCGCGGAAGGTGATGCCCATGGTTTCTTCGACCGTGCAGGGACGGTTGACGTGGCCCGAGATCATGAAAAGCTTCGTGCCGACATTGTTGGGGCGGCCGAAGGAGGAGAACCAGCCGGCGCCGCGGCGCAGGATCGTCGGTGCTACGGCGATCGACTCGACATTGTTGACCGTCGTGGGGCAACCGTAGAGACCCATATTGGCCGGGAATGGCGGCTTCAGGCGCGGCTGGCCCTTCTTGCCTTCCAGGCTTTCCAGCAGCGCGGTTTCCTCGCCACAGATGTAAGCGCCGGCGCCGTGATGAACGAAAACATCAAAATCCCAGCCGAGCTTGTTGTTTTTGCCCAGCAATCCGGCATCGTAGCACTCGTCGATGGCAGCCTGCAGAGCTTCGCGCTCGCGCATGTATTCGCCGCGCACATAGATATAGGCAGTATTCGCGCCCATGGCGAAGCCGGCGATGACGCAGCCTTCGATCAGCGTATGCGGATCGTGGCGCATGATGTCACGGTCCTTGCAGGTGCCAGGTTCGGACTCGTCGGCGTTAACGACGAGATAATGCGGGCGCCCGTCGCTTTCCTTCGGCATGAAGGACCACTTGAGACCTGTCGGGAAGCCTGCACCCCCGCGGCCGCGAAGGCCGGAAGCCTTCATCTCGTTGATGATCCAGTCACGGCCTTTTTCGAGGATTTGCTTCGTGCCGTCCCAATGGCCGCGCGACATCGCGCCCTTCAGGGATTTGTCCTTAAGGCCGTAGATATTGGTAAAGATGCGATCCTGATCCTGTAACATGCTTCACCTCTTACCGCGGCTTCTTGCCGAAGACCTTGATATATTCCGCTTCGCCACCCTTAGCGAGTGCCTCAGCCTGCCTGACCCAGTCGTCGCGCTCGATCCGGCCCTTGAAATTCAGATAGCCGTCGACCCAATGACGCTCGGCCTCATTCCAACTGGCAATCTGCGTGAAGGTGAAGATACCGAGCTCATGCAAGGTCCCTTCGATCTTCGGGCCAACGCCTGAAATGAGCTGCAGATTGTCCGGCTGCGCGGGTCTTTCGACACCGGCGGGACGATTTTTGTCGTCGAGCGACGGCTTTCCGGCAGCGGGTTCCGCGGCTGCAGTGCCCGAAAGCGGCTGCGTTTCGGCCGCTTTGGCATTCTTGGCTGCTTCCTTCGGCGCCGTCGCCGGCGTCTTCAGGCTGGGATTGGTTTCGGCATCCGTGCTTTTTGCACGGCCGGCTTCCGACGGCGGGATCGATACGGCGTCAGCAGTGGCCTTGGCCGTCTTGCTTGCGACACTCTTTGCCTTCGCCTCATCCGAAAGCAGCGACGTCAAGCCGCCTTCCGGAGCGGAGAAAACGCGATCGATCTGCGGGCCGGTCTGAATCTCATGGCCCTTGCCTGCGGCGAATGCATCGATGATTTCTTCGAGACGTGCCGGCGTCAGATCCTCATAGGTATCCTTGCCGATCACCACCATCGGTGCGTTGACGCAGGCGCCCTGACATTCGACCTCTTCCCACGAGAGCGTGCCGTCGGCATTGCGCTCGAAAGCGTGATCGTTGATCCGGCTCTTGCAGACCTTGATCAGCCCCTCGGCGCCGCGCAGCATGCAGGGCGTGGTGCCGCAGACCTGAACGTGGGCGCGCGTACCGACCGGGTGCAGCTGGAACTGCGTATAAAAAGTCGCGACTTCGAGCGCGCGGATATAGGCCATGTCGAGCATGTCGGCGATCGTTTCGATAGCCGCCTTGGTGACCCAGCCTTCCTGCTCCTGCGCACGCATCATCAGCGGGATGATCGCGGATTGCTGACGACCATCAGGATATTTCTGAATCGTCTTTTCAGCCCAGACCGCATTCTCCGCATTGAAAGCGAAGGCGGCAGGCTGGAATTGATCTTCGGCTAGTCGACGAACGGACATCTTTCACGCCTTATCTCAGTTTAAGGACCCACACCGCGTATTCGTCAGAGACGAGAATTCGCAGGCATAGGCCGACTGGTCTTTCTGCATAAACACAACAAACTTACCGCCATTCGGCACAGCGGCCTTGATCTCGTAACCGCGGGAAAGGAGGTCACCCATGGTCGAATCTCCGCTCGACGTAACCTCGCTTCCACTTTTCGCAGAATTCGAATTGATCGAATTCGAATTCTGCAGGTTGATGCTCGGCAGGCCCTGCGTCTTGCCGGTCTGCTGTGCCGAAGCACCGCAGGCGACGAGAAGCGCTGGAATGAAGACCTGCCAGGCTCGCATCAACGATCCACCTCACCGAATACGATATCGAGCGAGCCGAGCACGGCCGCGACGTCGGCGAGCTGGTGGCCGCGGCACATGAAGTCCATGGCCTGCAGATGCGCATAGCCCGGCGCACGGATCTTGCAGCGATACGGCTTGTTGGAACCGTCCGAGACGAGATAGACGCCGAATTCGCCCTTCGGCGCTTCGACAGCCGCATAAACCTCGCCGGCGGGCACGTGATAGCCTTCGGTGTAAAGCTTGAAGTGGTGGATCAGCGCTTCCATCGAGCGCTTCATCTCGCCGCGCTTCGGCGGAACGACCTTACCATCGAGCGACGAAACCGGTCCGGTCTTGGCATCACCCAGCAGGCGATTGACACACTGCTTCATGATGCGGACGGCTTCGCGCATTTCGATCATGCGGATGAGGTAACGGTCGTAGCAGTCGCCGTTCTTGCCGATCGGAATGTCGAATTCGAGATCGGCGTAGCATTCGTAAGGCTGTGCCTTGCGCAAGTCCCAAGCAGCACCCGAGCCGCGGACCATGACGCCGGAGAAGCCCCAGGCCCAACAGTCTTCCAGCGAGACTACGCCGATATCGACGTTACGCTGCTTGAAGATACGGTTACCGGTCAGGAGATCGTCGATATCGTCGAGCGCCTTCAGGAAGGGATCGCACCAGTCGCCAATATCCTGCACGAGCTTTTCGGGAAGATCCTGGTGAACGCCACCCGGACGGACGTACGCTGCGTGCATGCGCGAGCCGGAGGCACGCTCATAGAACACCATCAGCTTTTCGCGCTCTTCGAAGCCCCAGAGCGGCGGCGTCAGCGCGCCGACGTCCATGGCTTGCGTCGTGACGTTGAGGAGATGCGACAGGATACGGCCGATTTCCGAATAGAGCACGCGGATCAGCTGACCGCGGATCGGAATATCGATGCCGAGCAGCTTTTCGACGGCCAGCGCATAGGCGTGTTCCTGGTTCATCGGCGCCACGTAGTCGAGGCGGTCGAAATAAGGAACAGCCTGAAGATAGGTCTTCGATTCGATCAGCTTTTCAGTGCCGCGATGCAGCAGGCCGATATGCGGATCGACGCGTTCCACAATTTCGCCGTCCAGTTCGAGGACAAGACGCAAAACGCCGTGCGCAGCCGGGTGCTGCGGGCCGAAATTGATGTTGAAGTTGCGAACGTTATGTTCTGTCATGGCGGCGATGCTCGCGTTTTCAGAATGTCAGAGGATGGCAGGCTGGAAAGCCCGCCACACGCCATCAAATTATGCCTTCGCCTTCTCGTCGCCGGGCAGCACATAATCGGTGCCCTCCCATGGAGACAAAAAGTCGAAGTTGCGGAATTCCTGCTTCAGCTCTACCGGCTCGTAGACAACGCGCTTGGCGGCGTCGTCATAACGAACCTCGACGAAACCGGTCGTCGGGAAGTCCTTGCGCAGCGGATGGCCTTCGAAACCATAATCCGTCAGCAGGCGGCGCAGATCCGGGTGGCCGGTGAAGAGAACGCCGTACATGTCCCAGGTTTCACGCTCGAACCAATCGGCACCGGGATAGACGCCGCAAGCGGAGGGAACGGGCTGATCTTCGCCGACGGGAACCTTGACGCGAATGCGCAGGTTCTTCTTGGGCGACAGCAGATGGTATACCACGTCAAAACGCTCGGCGCGCTGCGGCCAGTCGACGCCGCAAATATCCGTCATGTTGACGAAACCGCACTTGGCGTCGTCACGCAGAAAGGTCAGCAGGGCGATAACGTTTTCGGTCGTCGTCGTCACGTTCAGCTCGCCGTACTTGATCTCGCTCGAGGAAATCAGGGCGCTGCGAACTTCCGTGAGGTAGGCGGCGAGTTCGTTCAGGGCTTCACTCATAGTACCTTGTCCCCTGCCTTACCGTTCGATCGTGCCAGTGCGCCGGATCTTCTTCTGCAGCAGAAGCACGCCGTAAAGCAGTGCCTCCGCCGTGGGAGGACAGCCCGGAATATAGATGTCGATCGGAACGACACGGTCGCATCCGCGAACGACGGAATAGGAATAGTGATAGTAGCCGCCGCCGTTGGCGCAGGAACCCATCGAAATGACGTAACGCGGCTCAGGCATCTGGTCATAAACCTTGCGAAGCGCGGGCGCCATCTTGTTGGTGAGCGTGCCGGCGACGATCATGACGTCGGACTGGCGCGGCGACGCGCGCGGCGCAAAACCGAAGCGCTCCACGTCATAACGCGGCATGGAAACCTGCATCATCTCGACAGCGCAGCAGGCAAGTCCGAAAGTCATCCACATCAAGGAACCGGTACGGGCCCAGTTGATCAGCTCATCGGTGGAGGTGACCAGAAAACCCTTGTCGGCGAGCTCGTTGTTGATTTCGCCGAAGAACGGATCGTTGCTGCCGACCGGCCGGCCGGTTGCGGGATCGATGATCCCCTTCGGCTGTGGCGCCACGAGCGTCGTGTTGCTTGGGGCTACTCCCATTCCAGGGCTCCCTTCTTCCATTCATAGATAAAGCCGATGGTCAGCACCGCGAGGAACACCATCATCGACCAGAACCCGAACCAGCCGATGGCGCCGAAGGATACGGCCCACGGGAAAAGGAAGGCGACTTCCAGATCGAAGATGATGAAGAGAATCGATACGAGATAGAAGCGGATATCGAACTTCATGCGGGCGTCATCGAATGCATTGAAGCCGCATTCGTAAGCCGACAGCTTTTCCGAGTCGGGCGCCTTGAAGGCGACGGCGAACGGCGTGATCAACAGCGCCAGGCCGATTACCACGGCAATACCAATGAAAATCGCTATCGGAATATAGGAACTGAGCAGTCCAGTCATCATGTCCATCCCTGCTTGCGATCAGCGCCGGGGCGGCGCATCTGAGCAAATGCCCAGCAAGCGAAAGAGCGTTGCAACAGAGCCGTGGTTAGCGCAGGCGGAGCGCGCGCGCAAGCCTTTTGAATCTGTCTGTTAGGGTACTATCGAGCGGTAGATATCAATGTGTTGCGACGGCAACGCGACAAATCAGCGCTGGCGCGAAAAGGCTTCTTCGCAATCGCAATAAATTGATGTTTGATTGTAATGGCTTGGAGAGAATGGCGCGAGTGACGGGGCTCGAACCCGCGACCTCCGGCGTGACAGGCCGGCACTCTAACCGACTGAGCTACACCCGCGCATTGTTTGGCCTTTCAGCCGGTGCAGATCCGAAATTTGCCTTGAAATGGCGCGAGTGACGGGGCTCGAACCCGCGACCTCCGGCGTGACAGGCCGGCACTCTAACCGACTGAGCTACACCCGCATTTCATTTCAAGCATTCCAGATGCTTCCGCACCCATCAAAGCGGCCCTCGCCGTTCGATGAGCGGCTAACTACGGGGTTCGTGTTTGGGTGTCAAGCAGGTTTGAATACAAATCGATGACAGAGTGCGAATTGTTTTGGACAAGCTCGCCCGCAACTTTCCGTTCCGGCGATTTAACATGGCAGGTTCCCGCCCCACGCATTTCATTCGCGCCTGATATGCACAGGAGCAATCCAGCAAGCCTCACATCTGCTCATGTGGATGACGACGGCCGGAGAGTGTAAAATTCAAAAAAATCAAAAAATCTTCACAAACACTCTTGCGGTTTGTCGCCGTTCCGCATAGATCACGGCCACCGAACGCGGCGGGCCAACGACCCGCTTCGCAGAAGGGCGATTAGCTCAGTTGGTAGAGCGCCTCGTTTACACCGAGGATGTCGGGAGTTCGAGTCTCTCATCGCCCACCATTCTCCACATATTTGATTGTTAGTTTGAATGATCGGCGGTTGTAGGCAGCAATCACGATGAGCGCCTTTGTCCGCCCGACACCTGTGGCTCAGTAGTTGCCGAGAATGATGACGGCCAGAAGCACGACGGAAACAAGCACAAGGGCTGCTATGATAACAAGCAGCTCCTTCAACATGAATCGTTCCATCTTGCTGTCATCCATGGCGTTTGCTCCCGGCAAACCGTTATCCACATTCATTCCCAGTGTCGAATCGCTGCGCTGAGTTCTATATCAGTCCACATGTAAGTGGCCTCGTTGTCAATTTCAGCCTGAAGACCCTCGCAGGGGCAACTATTCCTCTTCCATCCCATTGCACCTTCATTACGGCACATGAAATTTTATCGGCCGCTGCCTTGGCGGCGGCTCGATGTAGGCATCCGGCAGGTTGACCGTCCGCGACAGCAGTCTCCCCGCGATCTGCGCGGCGGCGGCGCGCGCGCCCTCGCGCGAGCAAAAGTTGCCGCGTACCTGTACCGTCGCGGCCAGCAGGCGAAAAAATGCGCTGCATAGCTCCGGCGACGGCGGGATCGGCTCCCACCAGAATCGATCCAGGCTACCTTGATCGCTCAAACCATCGATATCGTAGATCGCCGCTCCCAGCGCTTTGACCGGCTTCCCAACCTGCAGCGCGGAAAGCGCCGCCGTCGAGTTGACCGTCACCATGCCCTGGCTGGCGGCAATCAACCGATCGAGATTGCCACCATCGATCAGATGAATGCGCGCCGACAATCCGCATGAGGCGCCGATGCGGTCGACATAGGCGCGCCAATCCACCAGCCCGTGATCGAGCGGATGCAGCTTGAGGACGAGATGCGCGTCGGATGCCGCATTCTTCGCGAAGGAACGAAGAATCAACCGGATAGCATCCTGCTGCTGATGGAAGGGCGAGTGCGCTCGCAACTGAAAATCGGTCTGAAGCTGCAGCGGATAGACGAAGAAGCGCTTGCCGGCGGCAATCAGATCCTTGATCACACCCTCTGCCTCTCGCGCCCTCCTGCCCCTGAAAGAAAGTTTCCTCAGCCAGCCGGCGTATTCCATTAGAGGATGGTAGAGCCCGTGCCGCCGATAGCCTGGATAGAGGAACCACAGAAAGACGGTCGGGAGATAATAGGCGAGATCGTAAAGGGCTTCCGCCAGGAAAGTTTGATTGTAGCGGCGTTTCCAATCCGGCTCCGGCAGCTTGGACGCTGCTTTCAATATATGGGCAGGATCGGCCGGAAAGTGCGAATTGGAGGAGAGGCCATCTCGCTCGAGCGTCACCCAGTCAGGCCGCAAATATCCCATCTCGACGACATTGACGGTGACGCCGGCACGCCGCGCCTCCTCGATGGCAACCTTATGGTAGGGGCGCTCCTCGCCGTGCAGGATCAGGTCGGTGACGTTCTCGGCCTCGAATCGCTGCCTGACATAGGCGCGCCATCCGGCAAAATCGCCGCGATAATTGGAAGCGCCGCGGCAGCGCCAAGAAATCCAATCCCCGGCATTCAAGTTGATGCGGATGCAGCGGCCGCCAGCCTTTTCCAATATCCTGGCAGTCTCGACGAACAAAGGCGAGGATGGGCCCTGCAGGAAGAGGAAGACGCGCGGGCGCGTGACCCCTTCCCCACTGGGCATCATTCCGCGACCTCGGTGGCAAGTCCGGCATAGTGCAGCAATGTGCCGATCAGATTCCAGGGCGCCTCTTCCTGCGATGGCTGCGGCCTTTGCGAATGGGCGCGCGCGCGGCCTAACGGAACGATGACGTAATCGGTGCGCGGATCGGGGAAAGGATCGGCAAAGGCTTTCAGCAAGGGCGCATGATCACCATAGAAGAGCAGCCAGACCGGGCGATCCAGCCTGTCGAGGTGATGGGCGAGATTGCCGAGTGCATGATCGGCGCGCATCAGGAGCTCGCCATAGATATCCACCGGATTGACGAGGTCGCCGCAGCGGCCCGGCTCCCAGGGGCCATGGTTCGCCATGGATGCGACAAAGAGGAAATTCTTGCCCACGCCATCGTCGTCGATCGTCCGAATCACACTCTTGGTCAGCGAGAGATCGCTGACATAGGGTCCATCGCGTTCCGGATTGTGATCAAACTCGTCCAGCATCATCATCCGGTCGAAGCCGAGCTGCGGCAATGCCTTGTGGCGAAGGAAGAATGTCTTGTCGTAGGGATGGATGAACTGCGTCTTCCAGCCCGCCTTCTTCAGCCGCGCCGGCCAGACCACATCCTTATAGTGGCTGGCGCGCAGATAGGGGTAGCTGGCATCGATATGCACATTTTCGGGCAGTAGCCCGCTCAGGACGGCAAATTCGGTTCGCAGCGTATAACCACCCTCGAAGACGCTGGTCATGCGGCCCCATTGCGCGGCCTGCTCACGCAGGCGGTCGAGATTGGGAAGCTTGATATTGTCGACGCCAAAATGTCTGAGGTCGATGAAGGATTCGGATTGCCAGACGACGATGAGCGGTTCGTCTTCACCATGGTCCCAAAGCTCCTGAAGCGCCGACATGAAGCGCCCGGACAATTCCGAGACGATCGCCTCGCGCCGGACACCAACCCAGATGACGAAATGAAAGACGACGGAAGCGAATGTGCCAAACCGCACTGTATCGATCTTCACATCAACCCTGCCGAGAAACTTCTGTGTGAAACGGCAGACCGGTTCGCTGACGACCCTGCTGAACAGCGCGAGCCATGGCGCGAAGGCGACCACCAACATCAACAGGACCCACAGCAATTGGTTCGACGAAGGCAAAACCGACGGCTCGAGATACATGTAGAGGCCGCTGAGGCCGAAAACATAAGCGAAGGCGATGATCCAGAAGACGATGTTCAGCGAAGTCGCGTAGAAGATCTCCTTGTATTTGAAGACATCTACGACGAGCGCGATGTCCGAAAAAACCAGAGGCTCACGGATAAACTCGAACTTCGCCCTCGATATGCCCGTGAAGATGACGAAGAAGCTGATGACAGCCTGCGTGCTGTAGAGCGGGCGCCACGAAATGGCGAAGAAGGCGACATAGATCAATATGATAACCGGAATCCTCGCCGCCCAGTCGCAGGCTACCCGCCGCCAGCTTCTTTTCGGGCGATTCTCGGCGGTGACGGCAGCCGGCATTGCGAAAGGATCAGTCAGCAGGACGATGACGCAGGAAAACGCGAAGCAGGCGAGCGTCAAAAGAACTGGAAAATCATGAAGCTTCAAGATTGCGCCATCCAAATGCCCGCCGCCTCTATGACATTCTCATATCCGCGAGGAACGGGCCGCCAATTCCCTGACTTACCTTCTCTTGCACGTGTTTCACCGACAGCGCAACACCGGTAGTTGTTTCGTATTACTTATCACTATCAAAGCGTTGCTCGGCGGTATCGGCAAGACCGCGCGCCCCCTCCCCACCAAATATTTTTCGCGTCGTGCGCGAAAACCACCATAGCAGCGGCGGTTTTATCAATGGTCCGAAAAATGCAAGCGCCGTCAGCGAAAATCCGAAATGGATTCTCTGCTTGCCACGATCCAGCCCGTGGACGATTTTTGCCGCGACCGCCTCCGCGCTCCACGGTTTGACGGCCCCCATCACCACCTCCGCCTCGCGAGGCCTGAGCGAGATTTCCCGGCGATATTGCGGCGTCATCGTATCGGGCGGAAAGCAGATCGAAATCTTTACGCCCGAAGCACCAGCCTCGGCACTCAAAGCTTCGGCAAAACCCTCCAACGCAGATTTGGATGCGCAATAGGCGGTGTAGCCGAAGATACCGATCAAGGCAGCGCCCGAAGAGATCATCATGATCCGGCCGCCGCGCCGGCTCTTCATGCCTTTATAAACAGCGCGAACCGCATTGGCCGTCCCGACGACATTGATGGATATCTGCTCATCGAAAACCGATGCCGGCATTGCATCGAAGGCGCGAGGCTCGACGATGCCCGCAGAAGTTATGAGGATATCACACGGACCAAGGGACGCCTCGCAAAGCTTTACCGCCTCCGCAGTCTGTTCGGCCGAGGCCACATCAGCGGAAGCCGCCCGGATGAAGGCGCCGTCGACGCCGGGAAGCGCTGCGATTTCGGCGCGCGCCGCTTCGAGCCGCCCCACATCGCGGGCAAGAAGCGAAACTCGAGCGCCCCTGGCCGCATAAAGCTTCGCTACCGCCAGACCAATTCCGCTTGAACCTCCCGTGACGATAACGTGCATGAGACGACCGCCCCGAACTTATGAGCCGCCTGGAGCCTGAGCCAGGGGCAGCAGCTGCATCATCTTGTCCATATCCAGCGAGGCAAGACCGAAATTGCGGTCCTCCAAACTCTTGAGTTTTTCGGCCGTGAGCGCGACCGCCCGCCGGATCTGTTCCTCGGTGTGATTGCAGGTGATAAAGAAGCGCAGCCGCGCCATGCCTTCCGGCACCGCCGGATGAATGATAGGCAGCACATTGATGCCTTCGGCGAGCAGGTCATTCGAAAGCTGCGCCGCACGAAGCGAATCGCCGACGATCACGGGCACCACCGAATGGCCCATGCTGAGGCCGGTATCGAGACCCGCCGCCTCTGCTTCTTCGAGAAAAAGATGGCCGTTACGCCTGAGGCGTTCGGTTCGCTCCGGTTCGGATTTGAGGATATCGAGGCCAGCAATGGCGGCGGCGGCGAGAACCGGTGAGAGACCGACGCTGTAAACGAAACCGCCGGCTTCCGCTTTTAGAATATCGGCAAGTGCGCTGCTGCCGGCAATATAGCCGCCACAGCTGGAGGTCGTCTTCGACAGCGTGCCCATCCAGATATCGACATCACGCGGATCGAGATCGAAATGCTCGAACGTGCCGCGGCCCGTCTTGCCAAGAATGCCAAGCGCATGCGCTTCGTCGACCATCAGCCAAAAACCGTAGCGCGCCCTCAATTCCAGCAGGGCCGGGAGATCGGCGATATCGCCATCCATCGAATAGATGCCTTCGACGATAACGAGGATGCGCCGAAAATCCGATGAGAGCGTCTTCAGGATATTTTCGAGATTCTCGACATCATTATGCTGAAACAGCCGGCGTGCCGCGCCGGAAAGCTTGATGCCGGCAAGCGCACTGTTATGAATGAATTCGTCGTGGATCACGAGATCCTGCGGCCCCATCAGGCAGCCGATTGCGGCAACATTGGTCAGGTAGCCGCTGACGAAGCAGACGGCGGCATCGACGCCATAGACTGCGGCGAGCCTGCGCTCGAGCTCGACGTGACCAGGTCGCTCTCCTGCCACGAGGCGACTTGCCGACGCCGAAATTCCGAAGCGGTCGATCGCTTCTTTCGCACGTGCGGCGACATGCGGATCGGTATTGGTCGCCAGATAGTCATAAGAAGCAAAATTGACGAACTCGCGCCCGCCGATGCGCGTCGTCGCGCCCGCAGCGGCATCATGCGATCGGTAGAAGGGATTGGCAACGCCAAGCAACTCCCCCGCAATGCGCTGCGTTGCGACGCGCTTGTATTCCGGCAGATCCTCGAAGCGCGTCACCTGGCGCGGCTGTGCCTGCGGTTGCCGGTTCAGCCGTTCGGTCCGATTGCGGCCGGAGGATTCGCCAACTCGGCGCATCTGTTCGAGCAGCTTGCTCTTCTTCCGCTCCGCCGGATTGCCATCATCGGCATCATACGTGGTCACTGGACGACCCTTTTTTCCTGGTCTGAGGCATGGCTGCGCGCCAGACGCTCGACCACGCCGTCATCACCCGCTACGTCGCCATTACCATCATCACCATTGCGATTCATGACACGATCACGCAAGCGGCTGACGACATCGCCCACGGTGGTACCCTCGCCTACGCCGCTCAGAGGAATATCGAAGCCGGTCTTCTGTTGGAAGCTCATGCCCAGCTCCATGGCCATCAGGCTATCGAGCCCGATATCCTTCAACACCTTGTCAGGCGTCACCGTGTCTTCCGTCACGCGCAAGATGGCGGCAATCTCCGCAGCGATGAGCGCATGCAGTGCGGCCTGAGCCTCCCCTTCCGATTTCCCCCTGATCAGCTCCCTGAGATCGACGTTGTCTCCCTCGTTGAAGACCTGATGACTGCCTGCATGGCGCATCAGTGGCTCGAACAGCGACCGGCCTGAGATCGGCAGCAGGCGCACGGCATTCCAATCGATCTCGGCGATCATGACCGCCGCTGCATCGATCGCGCCTCTATCCGCCAGCATATAACGCTCCACCTGCTCCAGAGCATCGCGTGCCTTCAGCGCAGCCTTGCCGATGCGCTTGGAAAGGAGATCATTGACCTCGATATTGCGGGCAAGGAAGCCCTTGTCGGCGATGGCGCCGAAACCGACGGCGAGCGCGGGCTTGCCGGCAGCGCGGCGCGCACGCGCCAGGCCCTCCAAGTAGCCGTTTGCCATCACATAATTCGCCTGGCCGGGATTGCCGAGCATGGTCGTTGCCGAGGAGAACAGCAGGAAAAGCTCCAACTTGTCGTCTCGCGTCGAGCGATCCAGGTTTTCGGCGCCACGGATCTTGACCTCGAGAACGGGACGATTGCGCTCCGGCGTCAAGTTGGCGAGCAGTGCGTCGTCCAGAACCATGGCGGCATGAACGACACCCTTCAGCGCTCCTTCGGAGCGAAGCGAGGCAAGCAGCGTCTCAACCGCTGCAGCATCGGTGATATCGCAGGCATGCAGCGTCGTCACGACATCTCGCCTGGTCCAATCGGCTATCGCCTTTTTCGTTTCCGCATCGGCAATGCCTCGGCGCGAGCACAGAGCTATGCGGCGCGCACCTCTGGAAACAAGCCAATCGGCGGCGGATAGGCCGAAGCCGCCAATGCCGCCCGCAACGAGAAAAACGCCTCCGGCATCGAAGCGCAGAGATTTCGCAGGCGCTCGCAAGACGCCGTCGACACGCGCAACAGGCGGGCGCACCACGATCTTGCCGATATGGCCGGCATTCTGCATCAACCGGAAAGCGTTGCCGATCTCGTCAAAAGCGAAGGCGCGATACGGCAGCGGCGTCAGCTTTTCTTCGGCGAAAAGCTGACCGATCTCCCTGAATATGCGCCGTGTCAGGTCGGGTACATTGACCAGAAGCTGATCGGCATCGATACCGAAATAGCTGACATTGCGCCGGAATGGACGCAGGCCAATCTTGCGATCGGCGTAATAATCACGCTTGCCAAGCTCCAGGAAACGGCCAAAAGGCTTGACCAGCTCGATGCTCCGTTCCATCGCTTCCGAAAAGAGCGAATTCAGAACGAGATCGACACCCTCGCCGCCCGTAAGCCGCCGCACGCCGGAAACGAAATCCAGAGAGCGGGAATCAAGCACGTGATCGGCGCCGAGCATTTCAAGGAAGCCGCGCTTCTCGACTGTGCCGGCCGTGGCGATCACCTTCGCTCCCCTGTGCTTGGCGATCTGGAGTGCAGCCAGACCGACGCCGCCGGCAGCTCCATGGATCAGGATGGTCTCGTCAGGCTGAATGCGTCCAAGCTCGACCATCGCGTAATAGGCGGTCAGAAAGGCAACCGGCACAGTGGCGGCAGCAACGGTTTCCATCTGCTCCGGCAGCTTTGTCACGCCATCGCGATGGACACGCACATGAGTCGAGAATGCTGCAGGCCCGATCCCCATCACCCTATCGCCCGGCTTGAGATCATCGACCGCATCGCCCACGGCAAGAATTCGTCCGGCGAATTCCATGCCGATCGTGGCACCGGCAAAGCCATCTTCCAAGGCTTCCTCAGGCAGAACGCCCATAGCCCACATGACATCCCGGAAATTGAGGCCGGTGGCTTCGACGGAGACGACAACTTCGCGCCCGTCGGCCACGGGAAGACTCGCCTCTTCCCAGGCTACGCTGTCCAGACGCCCGCTCACATGCTGGCGGATCGTTGCTGCTGTGAAATCACTGCGGCTCGCTTCGATGGCATCGAAGGGACCAGCCACAGCTCGGACTTCCCGGACCCCTCCGGTCGCGCGATCCAGGAACCATTCCCTATTGTCCGTTTCCGCGACCATCAGGGTATCGACCACCAATAGCGCTCGACTGCCAGCCATATCGGCATCCAGCAGGTGCACGTCAAAGGCATCATATTCATTCTGCAGGACGCGTCCGAAAGCCCACAGGCCCGCATTGGCACCATCGAGAGAGCCAGCCGACAGCGGAGAGCCGCCAGGCGCCACGATGACCATTCGAGGCCGTGCTCCATCGGCGTGCTGGGACAGCAGGTTCGCCAATTGCGTGAAGGCGGAGAGACGTGACAACGAGAGTTCCGCTGCATCGCCGCGCTTCATATCCGCAAGATAAACGACGCGGCGCGTAGCCGGGTCAATGGCATCGAGAGCGTCGACAATATCCGGAGACGATGCGTCGAGATCGATGATCGTTATATTCTTGCCCAGCTTGCCGAGACCCTTCCGGCCTTGCTCCGATAAGATCAGGATCGGATCGACGGCTTCCGCAACAATATCCTCTGCCGGCTGCCGCTCGGAGACAGCCGACACCGTAATCAGCGCGCCTTCGGGGAAAGTCTGTTCCTGGATCAGAGGCTTGGCAAAGCCCAGAGTTCCGAGGAGATCGGCAATCTGCTGGGGCGTACCGAGCCGTCCGACCGGGAATTCCGGCGACTGGCTATCGGCAAACCAGCTTTCGGAAAGACCGAAGACGAAATCATTGAAGGCGCTCGGTGCGCGATCGACGAGCAGCAGCTGCGCGCCGCTGGCGGCGACCGACCGGACCATCCGCTTGATCTCGTCATTGTGGCGCATCAGATGCTGGCTCTGATCGCCGGAGACGACCACGATGTCGGCGACACGGTGATCCGTCAGCCTGACAGGATCGGCAACGATAACATGCGCGTCACGCTCAAAGGCGATCTCCAATGCTCGACGGGCTTGCTCGCGCGGCTCAGCGATCACGAGACATGCACCTGAGGCTGCGGCGATCGTTGCCAGCTTTCGACTGAACGCAACCGATATCGAGCCGACCTCAAGAACGTGCCCGATCGGCCCGTCATTGGCCTCGATGGAGGAAGCCAATGCCTCTGCCAGCATCGAAAGCCGTCTCTGGCTCAACGGAGAATGTACAAGCACATGCTCCAGCGTCGCCCCACCCGGCATATTTGCGCCCTGGGCCGCAGGCTCACGCCCCAGCACATGCGGACGTATCATCGCCAGATGCTCGAGCGTCTCGCGATAGGCATCGCCAACGAGGATACTCTCGGCCACGCGCCCGGCGTCCTCGCGATAGATTTCCTGCAACAGTTCCGCCACCGGCGGCAGCGTCGGCTCCAGGGGAACATGCCACCTGCCGTCTCCCGTCTCCGCGATGCCGGCGTCCTCCAAAATGTAGAGGCAATTGACGAGGAAAGACCTGAACTCAGGATCGCCGGGAAGGCCGGAGAATGTGACGGTACCGTTGCGGTCCGCAACCTTCAGCGCGATATCATGGCAGGCCCGATAGATCGCGGCATCAAGAAGAAGACTTGCATTGTTGAGTGCATGGTTCCCATCTGAGCTGCCGTATGATGAAATTCGTCGTCTGCCGGCGCCGGTTCTGTCTTCGCCGGCGAAAAGAGCCGAAGGCACGCCCTCGTAATGAAAAGCGACGGATTCGAGCGTTGCCCTGCGGCGCAGCTGTGTGCGGCGGAAACGGCTATCGTCAAGAACGACGACCGGCATGGCATCTGCATCGAACAGGGTGAAACGGGCCTTGATCGAATTCGCGCTGAACCGCTCGATCTCGATAACGGCTTTGACGATCGGCCTTCCCTTCCCGAAAGCTCTCACAGTGCCGAAATGAACGGGAATATAGGGAGCACCGGTTTCGTCGCCGGAGAATTGATCGAACAATGCGACGAGTCCGTGAAACGCCGCATCGACCGACATGGGGTTGAGATTATAGTTGGCGAAGGGATGAGACGGCGGGGCAGCCGGCTTCAGATCCACTTCGATCACATGATGACCGAATGCCACGGCTTTCGACAGAAGCTGGAAATGCGGGCCATAATGCAATCCGAAACGATCCGCCGTTTCGTAGGTCACATCGGAGGTCAGCGTCGATTTGCGCTCTGTGCCCGATCGCTCGAGGGATCCGCTGTATCCCTCGCCGGCCAGCGGCTTGCGGCAACGTCCAACCACGTGAACCGTCCATTCGTCATGGCTCAGGCGTTCGCGCGACCGGATCTCGATATCTCCGGTCTCAGGCGACAGGACGGTCGACAGCTCGACCATTCGATCTTGGGACAATTCCAGCGGCCGGATGATTTCGAGATTGCCGATTTCAACCTCATCCGTCCCGTAATAGCGTTGCGCCGCCGTTACTGCGATCTCGACGAAACCACTACCTGGCATGATAGCCTTGCCGTCGACCACATGTTCAGCAAGGTCCGGGAAGAGACGGGCATCGAGATGGTTCTTCCAATTCGAACCATTAAGATCGGCGCGCCAACCGAGCAGCGTATATGGGCTCTTGCGATCCCGACCGAAGATATCGATCTCGTCCGTCGTCGGAGGGGTGCGAAGCTCCAGTGGCTCGAAAGGCAGAGACGGAAGTTTGACGAAGGCGTTGCGGGTGGCACTGCCGCGGGCACGCAGCGCAGGCGCTCCATTGGCGACTGCCCGCGCAAATGATTGCGAAACCGGATCATGGTCGGCAACAGGCGCTTCCCGTAGCAAGGTCGGTATCGCAATGACCTGAACGGATGCCTGTTTGGCGATCTCCGCCACGTAGTTCGACAGAATCGGGCGCGGCGAAATCTCGATGAAGAGGTTGCATCCCATTGCCATCGCGGCCTGACAACCAGCCTTGAAAAGCACAGGATCGCGAACATTGCGCCACCAATATTGCGTGTCCAGCAGGCGCCCGTCGCGCAGTTCGCCTGTTACCGTCGAGATGAAGATCCCCGTGCCGCTATCCGGTGCGAGATCGGGCAGGTCCGCGAAAAAAGCCTCTTTGGCGCGGTCGATGATCGGATGGTGGAACGGATAATTGATATCGAGAACATGCGCGACGATCTGGGATTTCCGCGCAGCGTCCCTGTAGGCCTCTATCTCATCGGCCGGACCGGAGATCGTTACCGAATTCGGAGCATTGATCGCAGCGATACATATATTGTCGAGACCTTTGGATTTCGCAAAGGCCAGCGCGGCATCCTCGCCAAGCACCACGGCAGCCATCTTGCCCTCGCCGGCGAGGAGATCCTGATGCAGCGAGCGCTTGGCGACGATTGCAACCGCTTCGGCTGCCGTCAGCGCCTTGGCGGCATAAGCGGCTGCGATTTCGCCGACCGAATGGCCGAAGACCGCATCGGGCTTGACCCCCATGGACCATAGACAATCCGAAAGAGAAGCCTGGATTGCAAACAACAGCGGCTGCGCGATCTTGGTATCGGCCAGGCGTGCGGCAAGATCGGAAGCGACGAGCACATCGGTCAGCTTCTCGCCGAGATAATATTCAAAGAGCGCGCTGAAGGATTGGAAGCATTGCCGGAAATGGCGGTTTTCCTGATAGGCACCAACACCCATTCCCGCCCATTGCGAGCCGTTGCCGGAAAAGACGAAGGCGATCTTGGCAGCCTGCGCCGGAGCTTCACCTGCCTCGCCGACTGAATTTCTGCCTGCAAGATGCGCATCGATCGCGGCAAGCACGGCCGCGCTGTCCTTAGCGCGGGCAGCAAAACGATGACGCATGGGTTCGCGATTGGCAGCAGCGGAAGCAACGATCTGACGAGCCTCCTTGGGTTCGGCAGTTTCAAGACGGGTCCTATAGTCTTCGAGCAGCGTCGAAAGAGCGGACGCCGTATGAGCGCTGACGGCAAAAACGATCCCCTCACCTCGCATTGGCGGCTCCGGTGGCGCGATCGGATCGGGATCGCTGATGACAACGTGAGCGTTCGTTCCGCCGAAGCCGAAGGAATTGATCCCGGCAAAGCGTGCCTGCTTGGCCGGAAGAAGCTCGATCGTTGATGTGTTGACCCGAACGTTCAATCCCTCGAAGTCGATGGACTCGTTCGGATGGTCGAAATGCAGCGACGCCGGAAGGAAATTATTCTCAAGCGCAATCACGGCCTTCAACAGCCCGAAAAGGCCGGATGCGGGTTCGGTATGGCCGATATTCGTCTTTATGGAGCCGATCGGTACAGGCGCCCGGCGATTGCGCCCTATGACTTCGCCGATCGCCCAGATTTCGGCGGGGTCGCCGACCTTCGTTCCCGTTCCATGGCCCTCGATGAAAGCGATGCGGTTGACGTCGATATTGTGCCCCTCATAGATCGACTGAAGTAAGGCGGCCTGCGCCTCACGGGACGGCATGGAAATGCCGTTGGTGCGTCCCGAAGAATTGACCCCTACGGCATGGATCCTGGCATAGCTGCGGTCCTTCTCGCGAAGCGCAACGTCCGTCCGGCGCAGTACGATCGCCGCACCGCCCTCTGCGCGGACATAACCGCGGCCATTATCGTCATACGCGCGGCAGAGGCCTTCTGGGGAGAGCATGCGTGCCTGCGCAAACCCCACGAAGGACATGGGGTTGAGCAGGATATTGATGCCGCCGACGATTGCCGTATCGATCTCGCCGCTCTCCAGCGCCTTCACCGCCTGATCGAGGGCGACCAGCGACGACGAACAGGCCGTGTCGATCGTCATGCTCGGTCCGCGCAATCCGAATATGTGCGAGATGCGGTTGGAAACGATGGAAAGCGTGTTGCCCGTCATGAAATACGGGCTGCCCGAGGCGGGGTCTTCCAGCGTCAGATTGCCATATTCAAGGGAGGATGCCCCGACATAGACGCCGACGCGCTGCCCCTCGAATCCATCGAGCGGCAAGTTTGCATCTTCCAAAGCGCGCCAGACTATATTCAGAAGAACGCGCTGCTGCGGATCCATCTGCATCGCTTCGCGCTGGGAAAGGCCGAAAACCGCTGGATCAAAGGCGTAGACATTCTCGAAGACGCCAGCTGCAAAACTGTAAGTCTTCCCTTGAATACCAACAGCCGGATGCCAAAAGCGCGCAAGATCCCAGCGCTCCTCTGGTATGCGGCTTACGGTACAACGCCCCTCCTTGAGGACAAGCTGCAGTTCTTCAATCGAACTCGCCCCTGGGGCAACGCTTGCGCGTCCGATAATTTCAACTGTCATGTTCTCTCAGCAATACTCGAAGAAGTGCACCAAACTGCTAAATTCAATATTAGCTGCGCACGTTATTATCTGTGGTTGTTATCGACAAAAAATTTGCGTGTGCAACCAATATGCGGCAGCGCAACAACCGATGCAATATGCGATCTCTTACACCCTTCAATCCAAGTCGAAGATCGCAGCTATTGCTTGCGACGATTGTCGCGTTTTCGACAAGTCAGTTCGCGATGAATTTCCGTTGCCGACAAGGCACGATCCGTCACAATCATACAGATGTCGGCATCCGCCGACGAATAGGAACACAGGGAGACCAGATGGCACCGCCGCTCCTTCATTTTTCCAGGATTACTGCCCCAGATTCACCGCTGTTGCTGCTCCCTGGGACGCGATGCCTAGCGGCGTACCGATAAGATTCAAGAACTTCCTGATGTCGACGGAAGGATGGCGCGACACGTAGATGACGTCGCGGCTCTTGACCGGGAAGGTCTGCCCTACGATCAGGCTGTCGGGATTGGACATATCGAACCGATAAACGATCGGATAGCGTCCCTTGGCATCCGGCACCATTCCCTTGCGCAGCAGCTCCTGGAAACGGGCGGGGCCGAGCAGAATCTTCGCGATTTCAGGCTCTTCGTAGCGGAACAGGAAGAAGCCCTTGGCATTGCTCGAATCGTCGATCGCGCCATGACCGAGGGCAACAGCCTCGAGCAGATTCAGATCGTTCGCCCCGAACTCGATACGGCCGTCTCCACGAACAGAGCCGAGCAAGGTGAAGGTTCGCGGATCGCGGACGAGGAAAATCTGGTCGCCCGGCTGTACATAGATATCTTCCGAAGGATGCTCGATGATCGACTTCAGCAGAACCGTGCCGGTCTTGCTGCCGCGAACCAGCGTAACATAGGTTTCATAGGGTTGCGTCGAGGGGCCACCGGCCTTGGCGATGACTTCGGTGATCTTTTCCCTGGTCAGATCCAGCGGCACCATGGAAGGACGGCCAACGGCGCCCGAAACCGTAACGGTGCGCGACGGCGTGCCCATGCTCGTTACGATGACATCCGGCTCGACGGCCTTTGTAGCCAGCGCCGCCAGGATCGCCTTGCGAGCCTGGTCAAGCGTCTTGCCTGCGAATCGAACCGAGCCGGCATACGGGATTGCCGCCGTGCCGTCCGGCTGCACGACGATATCGAGCGATACCTGCTTCGATTGCGCCGTCGAAAACAGGCCATCGGCACCAGCTTCGAAAATCGTGACCTTCAATGCGTCGCCGACACCGATAACGACCGGACCGACGCCACCGCCCATGCCAAAACGGCGATTGAGGGTGGAGGAAACATAGTCGGAAACCAGGCGCGCACTGCGGCTGTCGATGTCGACAATGTCGAAAACTGCGGCATTCCTGCGACCCAATTCGACACTGGATTGACCGGCATCTTTTACAATAGCGCCAGCCAGCGGACCTTCGCTCGAAACGGAATTGCACCCCGCAAGAACCACGCAACAAATCACGGCGCCAATACGAAACAATTGAAACCCTCAAACCAATTAGCTGCCGTGATTACCTGATGGCATACATCGACATAGAATGCATCAAATCTATCGACGCCTTGAAAAGCATAACGGGCGCGCGTCAACAAGCCCAAACGCCGGGAATACAATCAAAAATATCAGGTGCGATCATCTGACCACACCCGGGTTTAAAGAAGCGCCCCATCGGATCGAGTTTATAAGGGGTAAAGGCGGTTAAAGCAATTTGGACGAGTATTATTTGCGGTTTAAAATTAAAATTTTCTGAAAAATAAAAGGGAGCCGTTAAGTAACGGCGATAGTAAAAAAAACGCCCGAACAGCGACATAAAGTTCCACAGATCGCACTTGTGCCGCTTTTCATAAGATTGCTATTGCCTGTAAAAGAGTTGAGTCCTGACCCGCAACCCATGCAGAGATGACAGACCACAACAATCGGTACTTGCCGAATTTCTGCCTCCAGCGAGATAGCACCAATGGCTCCTCGAATCAGCCTCGGCAATCCTCGATTGTCCATCGGCACTTATAAATTCCGCCAACTTGCTGCGAGGCAAAAAGCGGTTTTTGGGGGCTGCGATACGCCAAAGCGAGAACTTCTCCGGATCGGCGGGATGCCGATTGAAATGAAGGTTATGTATTAATGCTTGGTTTTTCAAAGCGCTCCCAGAAGAAAGCATCGAAAAGTCCTCTGGAGATATTCGATCAGTACGAGCAAGGCAGGCCAGCGCACCAAAATGCCATCGATGCGCTTCAAGGATGGAACTGTGCGTTCCCGCCGGAATTCGGTCTTAACGCCGGCAATCTGCCCCTTTACGCCGACGACCGCATCGATTGGGCGTTGCACACATTCGGATCGATAGAAGGCAGGACCGTTCTCGAAGTCGGGCCGCTTGAGGGGATGCATACCCATATGCTGAATTGCCATCGCCCGGCGCGGATCGATGCGATCGAAGCGAACCGTCTCTGTTTTCTAAGATGTCTGGTCACCAAGCAGATTCTGAACATCGACACCGCCTCTTTCATGCTCGGCGACATTCAAGCGTGGCTGACGGAAGGCGAAGAAATCTACGACTTAACGCTTGCATCGGGGGTTCTCTATCATATGGCCGACCCCGGCGAGTTTCTTCGTTTGCTCGCAAAGCGGTCCCATACGGTTTTCATCTGGACGCACTTCGTCCTTGAGGACGCAATGCCCGAGGGCGATGTGCGTTGGCTGCCTTTCAGCGGTAAAGTGGAGACGAAACTGATAGATGGCATTGCGGTGCGTTATTACGAACGTAGCTATCACCACGCCAATGCCAATGCGTCTTTCTGCGGAGGCATGAAGGACCGGCACTTTTGGATGCACAGGGATGACATCTTGATGCTGCTGCGTACATTCGGCTTCAATGACGTTGTCATCCGAGATGAAAATCTAAGCCATCCAGGCGGCCCAAGCTTCTCGCTGCTGGCACGAAAAGCGCCCAGCGAGGCCTGACGAGGTTCGAATGCAAAGGCCCGACATCTGCGATATCGATAGGCATCTTGATAGATGTGATACTATGCAGGGCGTAATAACGTCATTCCATCACCAATTTCGGCGCTGTGCCGATCTGCTAGAAGCGCCGGAGCAACTCCGTGCTTTTTAACCTCGAATATGATCATGGCAATGTTATCGAGGGCTATCTGATCCCGGATGGTTTTTCCGACAAACCGCAAATCAGAATCTCGGACGCCGCCGGCGATCTGATGATCCTGCCGTGCGACCAGCTCAAACAGGCGGTCATCGACTCGGGACGGCACGAAGATGGCTATGTCGGATTCAGGCTCGACACAACAATCATGCCGGACCTCATGGAACGTACGTCGCTGATGATCCATGACGCCAAGTCGGGGCTACTGATCTACCGCCGGCCTCAGGTATCGAACACGATTCCGTTAAAGATTGTAAGGCTCGAGACACAGCTGCTGCCAATGGTCAAATTCGACTACTATTGCGGCCGCAATTTTCAATACGAGCTTTCATCCGTTGAGCGCTTCGGTCACGAAACGACCCTTCAGGCCTTTCATCTGAACGCCATCCAGTCAATCTATCTTAGCGGCCGGCTGTTGATGCGCAATTACGAAGAGTTTCTCGACAAGGGATTCAAGGCCATCGTTCTGCTTACCGATCCCTATTACGAACTTGCTCTGCGGATATTCCTTCTGAAACGGATGGCGAAAACTCAGATTTCCTTCTTCGGCGATCGCGACAAGATCATCCTGGCGCCTGCTGCGGAGCATTTCGCCGAGGTAAGCCTTGAAAACGAAGCCTCTCTCAAGACCGCCCTGAAGAAGGCGCCTCAGAGCGTCAGAAACGTCCTCGTATCGCCGGTCACCCGGCAATTGGCCACGACCATACCGGAACAGACGGTGACACGTGCCGATGTCGCCAGCGCCATCGATCTTCTCTCGCGCTTTGCAATTGTCGGTTTCGATACGGACAGTCTTTATTTTCAACAGGCGCTCAGCGAGCTCATCGGGATTTCGGTTGACGATTTTCCATTGCCACCCAGACACAGCACCCTTGAAGACGTTGCGACAAGGTTGCGTTCATTGCATATTGCCGAGCTCATGCTCGAAGAGGATTTGATTTTCGACCACTATGTGCGTCAGGCGATGAAACCAACCGCGCCCGGACTGCCGGAAACGATTGCAAGCTGACATGCCGAAGCCAGTCATTGAAGACGCGATAATTCAGGACTCTCCGCGGGTAAAAACGAGCCGGCATATCCTGCCTTCGCTGTTTCGGCGCAGGCTGCCGGCGCAGCGTGCGCGCACCGATCTCGAGGACATCGAATACATCCCGGTGCATGACAGCAACGAGCCCGAAACACAGTCGGGCGGTAAGCCGCCGCTGAGACTTATCGGCTTCGTATTGCTCGTTATTCTGCCTTTCCTGGCCAGTTCGGTGTATTACGCCTTCATTGCCTCGAACCAATATGTGGCGGAAGCACGTTTTGCCGTTCGTGCCGTGTCGGGAGCAGGCAACACCAGCGATGCCGGCGACCCCGGCGGAGCCACCAGCGCTCTGAACATGCGCTCGGCTTCGCAGGACGCCTATGTCGTCACCAGCTTCATTCACTCGACGGAAATTCTGAACCGGATCGGCAAGAAACTCGATTATCGGGCCATGTTTACCCGGCAGGATGCGGATTTCCTGTCGCGATTCAGTTCGGCGCGATCCGACGAAGAGTTCCTGAAGTACTGGAACGATCATGTCAGCGCCTATATAGACGTCACCTCCGGCATCATCACACTGAAGGTCAGGGCTTTCACGCCCGATGATTCCGTCAAGCTCGCTGACGCCATCATCGAGGAAAGCGAAAAGCTCATCAACGAGCTCTCCGAACGGGCGCGCAATGACATCGTGCAGAGCATGAAGGCCGACGTTCAGAAAAGCGGCAAGGCTTATGGCGACACGCTGATCGCCCTCAACCAGTTCCAAAATGCATCCGGCCTTCTCAGCCCGCAGATGCAAGCCAAGAACAGCGGCACGCTTCTGACAGGGCTGCTGGCCCAGAAACTGGAATTCGAAACGCGCCTCTTCGTCATGCGGCAATCCAATGCCCAGAATTCTCCGACCTATCAGCAGCTCAATCTCGCTAAAGACAGTCTCGATGCACAGATCGAAAAGATGAGATCGGAGTTGACAGGTCCTGAGAATGCAAGCCTTGCAAAGGCCCTGCTGGACTATTCCAGGCTGGAGACCGATCGCATGATCGCGGAAAAGCTCTACGAAAGCGCGCAGAAGAACTACGATGCCGTGCTAGCCGAAGCTCTGCGCAAGACGCTCTATCTCGCCGTTTTCGTCAAGCCGGTGCTGCCAGACGAATCGATATTTCCGCGTCGCGTCAGCACACCACTGATCATATTGCTTGCGCTTGTTGTCACTTGGGCGACCCTTTCTCTCATCTGGGCATCCGTCGAGGATCACCGGATATGAGTGGGAAAGCACCATGATCAGCTTCAAGAACGTCTCGAAATTCTTCAAGACACAGAGCGGCAAGAAGATCATCCTCGACCGGGTGCATTGCGAGTTCGAATCCGGCTATTCCTACGGCCTGCTCGGCGTGAATGGTGCCGGAAAATCGACAACGATCCGCATGATTGCAGGCACGATGCTGCCGAATTCGGGCAAGATCAGCAAAAATGTTCGGGTATCCTGGCCGCTGGGCCTCGGCAGCGGCTTCAATCCCTTCATGACGGGGCGGGCCAATGTTCATTTCGTTGCGCGCGCTTACGGCGAGGATGTCAGGCGCGTCTCCCGCTTCGTCGAAGAGTTCGCCGAATTGGGCGACTATCTCGATGCGCCGGTACGCACTTATTCCTCGGGCATGAGCGCTCGATTGGCATTCGGGCTTTCGATGGCAATCGAATTCGAATGCTATCTCGTGGACGAAGTTCTGGCGGTCGGCGATGCGCGCTTCCAGGAGCGCTGCCGCATCGCGTTCGAGAACAGGCGCAAGAATTCCGATATCATCATGGTGTCCCATAGCATGAGCATGATTAATACACATTGCGACAGGGGTATTGTACTTGTCGATGGCAGACTTATCGTCTTCGATAAGGTAGAGCAGGCTATCGAAGCCTATTATAGATTGAATCGATAGAAGATCAGGAATCGACAGCAAGGCCCAATATGGCTCATGATACCGAAAACGCGCCAAAAACGCTTCAGCTCAGCGCGACGGAGCGTAGCCGGAACGTGGCCACGAATCTGTCGGTGACCGCGCGGAAACTGCGCTTCTCGACATCGAGGCGCAGCCAGCTGTTCAAGGCCGTCGGCCTGCGGCCGCGGCCGATGCAGCAGATCATCGGCAAGGTCATGCTGGCATCGACCTTTCTGCTGATTGTCGTCCCCAATGTTGCTTCGATCTACTATTTTACCTGTGTCGCGTCCGATCAGTATCAATCGGAAACGCGCTTTACGGTCCGCACCTCCACGCCCGCACTCGGCAGCAATCAGATTACCAAGGTGACCGGCCTGCCGCCGGCACAGATCGTCCAGAACACCCTGATCGTCACCAACTTCATCAAGAGCAAGGACATGGTTACCGCCCTCGAGGAAAGGGTCGACTTTCAAAAGATCTACGGCAACGACTCGATCGATCGGATTGCGCGCCTAAAGAAGGATGCGAGCTCGGAAAAGCTGCTCAATTACTGGGAAGACATGGTTTCGGTCAAAATCGATGCGAACAGCGGCATCGTGACGGTCAAGGCACGGGCTTTCACCGCGGCCGATGCTCAGAAGGTATTGCGCGAGGTTGTCGCCGCGTCCGAGGTCGTTGTTAACGACGTCAACACCCGCATCTGGCGTGACGTCATCGCAACCGCCCAGGCGAATCTCGACAATGCTAGGGATCAGCTGCAGAAGGCGCGAGATCAGCTTTTGATTGCGCGCAACCAGACAGGCGTCCTCAGCGTCGAGGGATCGTCGACCGTTATCACGAACCTGATCTCATCCGTGCAGAAGGAGAGGATAGAGCTTCAACAGAAATATGACGCGCTGCTTGGGACCGTCTCCGCCGATGCACCGCAGATGCGCGTGTTGAAACGCGAGATCGACAGCAGGCAGAAGCAGATCGATCAGCTCAACAGCCAAGTCGCCGGGCAGAACAAATCCGAACAGAATCTCGCGGACGTTTCCGTGGATATGTCGCAGCGCGAACTGGAACAGAGCCTTGCCGAGCAGCAATTTGCCTCGAGCATGAAGACGCTGGAGCAGGTCAAGTTCGTCAGCAAGCAGCAGTTGCTCTACCTCGATACGTTCCTGGCGCCCAGCCTGCCCGACGAGGCGGAGTATCCTCAGCGGGCACTCTGGATCGGCGGGATCTTGGGTGTGACGCTCCTTGCCTGGGGTGCCGTTTTCGGCATCCTCGCAAATCTCCGAAGTCGCCTGGCGTGATTTTGCGCGGAAGCCCCATGCAAGTTTTGCGCGACATCGTCTATCAATTGCTTCCAAGACCGCGGCCATCCAGTGCGTTGGCGGGAGATGGTGAGCGCGTTGCCAGGCGTCTGCTCATCTTGTCGCGCCACCCCAATCCGAGCTTCAGCTACTATCTTGCTGAGCGGGCCAAGACACTCGGCCACATTCCGGTCATCATGAAAGGCCTCGACGACCCCCTCGACGCCATCGATAGCGACGGACTCTTCGTCATCATTTGCCGCTACATTAAGCAGCCGCAATTGCGCTGGCTGGAGGAAAGGCGAGGCACGCTTGCCGGGGTCGCCTATTTCGTCGATGACGACATCCCCGCCGTCGTGACCGGCAACGAAGCCGGTTGGCTCTATAAGTTCAGGCTGATCAAATTGGCGGTCCGCCCAATGCCGAGGGTCAATAGGCTCCTTACTCATGTCTGGACTTCGACCGAACCCCTGGCAAACGCGCTCGCGATGAGAAGCCATCGGATAGATATCCTGCCGCCGCTTCCAGCGGATGCAGCAGAAATCGTGGTCAATGGCAGGGATGACGGAGGCACGCCGCTGAGGATGGTCTACCATGCCACCGGCGTCCATCGCCGCGAACACGAGTTCCTCATGCCGATCGTCAAAGCCGCGATGGAAAAACACGGCAACCTGCATTTCGAGGTTTTTGCCGCCGGCACTCTCGCTCGACGCTGGGCTTTGCAAGGGATCGACCCGGCGAGAATGGCGATCATTCCGCCGCTCCCGTGGCCGGCCTATCTCGCAAAGACAGCACATCATCAAGCCGATATCGCTCTGGCTCCTCTTCTGTCCGGAAAGACCAATGCGAGCCGCTCGGATACCAAGCGGATCGACATCAGCCGCCTGCAGGCAGCAGCCATATTTTCCCGATGCCCGACTTTCGAACGATGCGTCGTCGCCGGGGAACTTCACATCGGCAATACCGCCGACGAGTGGCTTGCCGCTATCGACCTGCTCATCGGCGACCGCGCGCGACGGCTTTCTGCTCGCGATGCCACACGACATTCGATCGAGAAAATGCGGCTGTATGCCAGTCCGACATTTCCAGGCATACGTTTTGAACCTCTCAGCGGCGCGGGCTAGGCCAGGAATTTCTCAGGCAATGCCTCTGCTCGCATTTAGAAGAAATCAATATTTTGATGACACTCAAAATTATACCGAACGCCGATCTCGAACGGGAAATCTCCGTTGACGCCGATCCCAGCCTATGGAAATCCATGGGGGATGATCCGGCTTTCGAGATCAGATTTTCGCCGGTGCGAAAGAAGCTGATCGTCATCCATGTAGTCGCAACCGACGAGCCGCTAGATCCCAAATTCTATATCAATCGCGGCTACGGCTTCCGCGAGAAGGATACGGTCTCTCTTCCGGAAGGGCATCGTTTCGTCATCACCGCGGACATCGGTTCGGTCGGCTCCATCTGCGCCCTGCGTGCCGATCCGGCCAGCTTCCCGACGACGTTCCAGTTCGCCGCCAGGGCCTTTGCGTCCGAAAAATCGGCTGAAAGATATATTGCAACCCTTCTTCGAAGCGAGGAACGAACCAAACGTGTCGATCTCGGCAGGCTGCCCCAGTATTGGCTGAAATTGCCCAGACTGCGCTTGGGGCGCCGCGCGCCTAACCTGACGATACAATATGCCGAGGCGAGCTATAGGCTTGCTGCAGAACTGGAGACAGCATCGGTACCGGCGGTGGGAACCTGGCTCAGTGTGGTAGTTCCCGTCTATAATGCTCCGCCCCGTTATCTGGACGACCTCGCCAAATCCTTTGAAGAACAGGGTGAAACAGGCACCGAGCTCATCCTGAGCGATGATGGCTCGACGTCGCCGGAAACGCTGCAGTGGTATCGGAGCCAACAATCGAAAGACAATATCCGTTTTGTGCTGAATGAGCGCAACGGTGGCATCGCGGCCGCTACCAATGCAGGTCTGTCCCAGGCACGAGGGCAATGGATCGCCTTTCTCGATCATGACGATGTCATCGCACCGCATGCCTTCAAGCTCATCCGGCATACGCTGGAGCAAAATCCGGACGCGAATTTCCTCTATACAGACGAACTGGTGGTCGACGACATCTTGAAGCCGACCGGCGTCATGCTGAAGCCTGCTTATGATTCCGTGCTGCTGACGGGCGTCAATTACATCAATCATTTTTCTATCTACCGCCACGACCGCCTCCGGGAGATCGGCTATCTCCGCATGGGCTACGACGGCTCGCAGGATTACGATCTGTTGCTGCGTTATCTGGAGGGCGTCCCCGAGGAGAGCGTCCTCCACCTGCCCTACCCGGCATATTGGTGGCGGCGCAATGGCAAGACCTTTTCCCGCAAGTTCATGGAGGCCGCTACCACGAACGCCAGGAAAGCGCTGGTCGAACGATTTGAGCGGCTAAAGCAGCCGATCGCCGTCGAGGGCGCTCTCACCACGACACTGCACCGGATCATCTTTGAAGCCCCGCATGCGTGGCCGAAAATCTCGATCGTCATTCCGAGCAAAAACAATTTCGATCTCATTTCACGCATCCTCGGCGATCTCTTTGAAAAGACGGATTATCCGAATTTCGAAGTTCTGGTCATCGATAACGGTTCCACGGATCAACCAGTCCTCGATCTCTACGAGCGCTACCGCCAGCGCGAGCCGCGATTTTCGGCAACTGTCACACCGGAAGCCTTCAACTTCTCGCGCTCGGTCAATCGCGGCCTGAGCGCGGCGACGGGGGAGCACTATCTCATCCTGAATAATGACATCGAGGTCATCGAAGCGGGCTGGTTGAAGGAGATGGTCTCCTGCTTCGCCTATGACAGGACCGGCATCGTCGGCGCGAAACTGCTCTTCGCAAACGACAAGATGCAACATGCCGGTGTAGTCATCGGTTTCGGCGGACTTGCAGGTCACTGGTATTTGAACAAGCCCAAGGAGTTCGGCGGACCGATGAACCGGCTGCATGTGCGCAACACCATGACCTGCGTAACCGGAGCGGTGATGCTGATCTCGGGGGACTGCCTACGAAAAATCGGCCTTTTCGACGAGGAGAATTTCGCGGTCGCCTATAATGATGTGGACTATTGTCTGCGGGCACACAAAGCCGGCTATCGCATCGTCTGGACGCCCTTCGCCTGTCTTTATCACCATGAATCGCTGTCGCGCGGCTCGGACAAATCCGGCGAGCGGAAAAAGCGTTTCGAGCAGGAAAAGCAGAACCTGCGCCGGCTCCACGCCACGCAGGGTTTCATCGACCGCGCGCTCAATCCAGCCTACAGCCGGGACAAGTCGGACCCGAGGATCGTGATACCGACGCAACTGCATATCCCGTCGATGCCGTAGCGCGATCTGCGAGCCGGTCAGAGCTGGATCAGATCCAGATCCTTGCCGATTTCGCTTTTGGCAATGTCGACCACACTTCTCTCATGGGTAAAGAGGATCGTCTGGAAGCGATCGGCCGTTGCGGCCAGTACCTGTAGACCCGCCCGAACGCGCTCGTCGTCAAAGGTCTGGAAGATGTCGTCGACGATCAGCGGCGCAGGCTCGTTGCGGGCGGAATAGTCTTCGAGGAATGCCAGCCGTAGCGCGAGATAAAGCTGGTCGCCCGTCCCTTCGCTCAAGCCGTCGAGCGGCACGCGTTCGCCGGCCGCTCGTTCCGCCAGCAACTGCAGCGCATCGCTTTCATCGTGGGCTTCGACCAGACGGGAGAAGCGGCCACCCGTCAGCTGCGAGAACAGCTCACCGGCACGCCGGATGACCGGATCGGCCTGCTTCTCGCGATAAGCCTCCATCGAGCCGGCAAGCATGCGGGCCGCAATCTTCAGCACGACCCATTGTCGCGCGAGATCCTTTGCATCCTGCTCGGCCGAGAGCTTCTCGAAAACCGCGTATTCGGCGCTAACGCCTGTTTCCAGCGCCTGCCGCTGGCGGCGGTTCTCCGCCAGCCGTGCGGAAAGTTCGCCATGCACGGCGAACTGCCGCTGATCTTCCTCCGTCAATCGCTCGATTTCGAGATCGGCCGCAACCCGTTCGAAGCCGGCAAGCTCGGCGCGAAGATCGTCTTCGGTCTTGCCGTCGGCTTGCTGCCGGAAGCGATCACGGCTTTCGACGAGCCGGGCAGTCAAACGCGTGCGTTCGCGCAGTCGAGAGAGGAGTGCAGGCAGATCTTCGACACCGCCGAGATCGGCGGTCAGCCCGTCCAGATCGGCGGCGATGGCGGCAAGCGCAGCCTCCTGGCGGACGACGAGCCCTTCCCCACGCTGCCGTTCCTCCTCCAGGGCGTCGCGCTTCTTCAGTTCGCCGCGCATGGCGTTGACGCGGGTATGCAGTGCCTCGGCAGCGGCATCTGGCGGTAGATGATCCAGCTCATAGCCGCTATTGGCGCCAAGGGTCGCCAGCCGCCGCTCGAAATCCGCCATGTCGCGCCGCATGCCATTGACCCGGCGCAGGCGGTTTTCGCGCTCCGCCAGGACATCGGGCAGTTCCTGCCATGCCTTCAAGGCGGCATTGGCCATGTCCAGGGTCGTGTCGGATGGCAGACCGAGCAGTTCCACGGCTTTGGCGAATGCGCCGCGCCAATCGGTGTATTGTCGTTCCAAGCTCTTTTGCTGGTCGTCGAACCGGGTCAGCCTTTCACGCGCCGCGCCGATCTCCCCTTCCCGCGTGCGGCTTTCGCTCCAGCGTTCGGACAGAAGGCGCAGATGCTTGCGCAGGCCTTCCGCAATCGCTGCCGGCGGAAGGCGGCCGCTCCTGTAGCCGCTTGCCTCGACGATATCCTGCAGAGCGGGCAAGACGCGGTTTTCCGCCAACGCATTCTCATCCCGTTGATCGATTAGATCCCGCAACGCTTTGCGCTCACGTCGCAGCAGCTCCACTCCGCGGCGCCATTCCAGCATCGTCGATGGATCGAGGGCATCGACACCGCAAGGCTCAAAAAGGGCTGCGAAGGCTTCCTGTGCATCCTTCAGCGCCTTCTCGAAGCCCTTGAGCCGACCGGAAGCCTCCTCCCGCTCCTGCAGCAGACGCGCCTGCCGCAAATGATAGTCGGCGTGGCGCGCGACCCGATCCGCATCGCTCAGGGCGGCATCGGCCAGACGGTCCGCCTCGGCCACGCTGACAGTCAGTGCCGCAAGGGTCTTCGCTTCCGGAGCCGCGCCGTCCTTCCACTTTTCCTGGATAGAGGCCCATTGCACATCACGGCTTTCGCGTGCAGCGGCGATCTGCTCGCGCGTGACAACTGGCCCGGTGCGCTCGGCATCCGCGAGGATTCGCCCTATCTCAGCCAGCTGCTCATCATAGGTCTGCAGCTTGCCGGTAGCGTCGCGCACCTTCGATCGCGCCGCGTCGATCGCATCGCGATGTCCTATAATCTCCGTCGTTTCGGGAAGCGGTACCGAGAAGAGCAGATCAATGTCACCGACCGGTGGCTGCAATCGTCCCGCGGCCTCGTGGAGATCGGCATCGGTGCGACGTATCTGGGTTTCCAGCCCATCAAGGCGAGCCAAGGCTGAGAGATCGCTGCCCAAAGCCTCAAGCTGGTCAATATAAGGTCTCGGATCGATCAGCCGCCCGTTAAGGCTGTCCTTCTGGAGCGTGGCCAACTGCCTGCGCTCGCTGTCGGATTGTTCGGCAAGCGACTGCATCTGCCGCGCAAGCTGCGTGCCCTGCTCCACCAATTCGGACAGGCGCGCGCGATCGATATCGCTCGGCTGCTGCCGTTCCAGCTCGGCTTCGGCAAGACCGAGGCGACGGGCAAGCTGCGAGAGCGTCGTATCGTAGCCGGCAAGTTCCTGATCGACGCGCGGCAGGTCGTGACGCTGGGCGCGGTAGTTGCCGGTATCGGCAAAGAGCTGGGTGATATCGCCCGACATCTGCAGTAACGCTTCATCCACCTGGATGCGCGAGAGATCCTCTTCCGCGCGCAGAACGGCTTGCCGCGCGCGTCGCAGTTCCGCTTCGCTCGCCTCTTTATCCCGCAGTCTCTGTTCTAGCTTATCGGCAAAGCCGTCCGGTATGGCGGCAAGATCGGAAAGGCCATCGAGCGCAAGAGTTTCCGCATCGATTTCTGACAGCAGAGGCTGCAGGGTCTTCAGCCGCTGGAGCCGATCCAGCGCCTCACGCGTGCTGCGGCGCTCCGCCTGCAGGCGCTCCAGCTCCGTTTCCAGCTCGGCCGCTTCGGCAAGCAGCTTCTTCCAGTCGCCGGATTTCAGCTCGTTGTCCTTCTCGGCCTTGCGGGCATCCTCATAGCGGTCGAGAGCCTGGTAGAAGCCGCGATCCTTCGAGCGTCTGGCCGCATAGATGCCGTCGGCCTCCGCTTCCAGCGACTGGCGCAGACGTGACAGGCCCGTCAGACCGGACGCCGCCGAAAATAGCAGACTGCCGATCTCGCCGCCGCTGCGCAGCATCGCAGTCGCGCCCTGCCGCAGTCGCTGCGAATCGAGCCCGAAGGCGCGCTCGAAGACATCGCGGCTCAAATTGCCAAGGAAGGGCGAAAGCGCATCTTCGGCGAGCGCCGTCTCCTTATCGTCGGGTGCGAGAAGCGTCCCCTTGCGGCCACGGCGGCGGCGGAAGCTCAGCTTTGCACCATCACGCGCGCTGATATCGGCGCCGATCCTCAAGGTATTTGGTTCATGCAGGAAGCTTTGCTCGGCAGCAGTCGGGAAACCGAAGAGAAGATCGGAGATCGCGCTCAAAGCCGAGGATTTGCCCGCCTCGTTCGGACCATAGATCACATGCAGCTGTGCATCGGGGCGAAAATCGATCGCTCGATCGGTCAGCGCGCCATAGCGGAGAATATCGAGGCGGGTGAAGCGCATCAGCTTGCCCCCTGCCCGCGCGCCAGCAGCAATTGCCGCGCCTCTTCTATGAGGGTGTCCATGCTGTCGTCCAGCGGCTGTTCCGTCGCACCGAGGCCGCCCGGCAGCCGCACCGCAATCTCATCGATCAACCGGGCCGCCTCTGCTGCAATATCCGTGTCGCCGGCATGGTCTGCCAGTAACTGGCGCAGATCGAGCGCACCGTCCGCCTCCGCCGATCTTTCCGGCGGCGGCTCAAGACGCAGCTCGAGCTTTTCCAGCCAGATATCCTCATGTACGCGGTGACAGGCAGCTTCCACTTCGTCACGCCATTGCTGGCGATTGGCAGCGATCGCACCCTGCAGCGGCGTTACGCCGGAAAGCCGCACACGCAGCGCGGTCATGCGACTCGCCATCTCATCGGCTACTGGCTGCACCGCCTGCTCCACATGACGCAGGATCGCCGCCTGATCGTCCTCCAATCCAACCACGACATCAATTTGCGCAAAGCGCGCCTCATCGACGATCAGCCGCTCGTGATCGATCCGCCCGTCTTCGACGGTCACCAGCACCGCGCCTTTGGCACCGCGTTCACGGATATTGCGGCCCTGCAGATTGCCGGGAAAAATAACGAGCGGGTCCTGCGCCACCACTTCAAAATCGTGCACATGGCCGAGCGCCCAGTAGTCATAGCCGCGCGAACGCAGGTCATCCACGGAACACGGCGCGTAGGGTGCGTGCGGCTCGCGCCCGGTCAGCGAGGTATGGAGAATGCCAATATTGAACCAGCCGGAAACGGGCGCGGGATAGGCAATCGCCAGATTGTCGTTGGCGGAGCGTTCGGCAAAGCCCTGGCCGTGCAGCGCTACCTTCAGCGCCTCCAGCCTGACACTGCCCGGCTTGCTGGTCGGAAACTCATGAACGTTCGGCGGCAATGTGATGGTCTTGGTGATGACGCTTGCCGCATCGTGATTGCCGCGCAGCAGGTAGACCGGAATGCCCGCCCGCTCCAGCCGCGCCATTTCGCGATTGAAAAACAGGCCGATCTTGTTGTCCTTCCAGTCGCCATCATAGACATCGCCGGCAATGACGAAGAAATCGACGCACTTTTCGATCGCCAGGCCCACCAGCGTCGAGAACGCCTTGCGGCTTGCTTCGACGAAAACGGCGGCGACGGTGGCATCCTTCAAGGCCAGACCCTGGAAGGGGCTGCCAAGATGGAGATCGGCGGCGTGGATGAAGCTGAAAGAGGGCATGGGCTCCGATAACGGTCAGAAATCCGGTCTTTCCTTTTAAGGAAATAGAGGCGCAATGAATACCGCGCCGGCAACTTCATCCAACGGTTTCGTAAGCCGGCTCGCCCTGCCGTGTTCAGTCACGCGATTGCGATCCTCGATCGCCAATGTGCGCTTGTGGCCCTGTCGGGCGGCTGCTACTGCGCTATCATCTTATGAATAAAAGAGAGGAGACTACTCATGAGACATCATGCCTTCGGACGGACGCCCTTTATCGTGACCGATGTCGGCTTCGGCGCCTGGCAGATTGGCGGCGCGTGGGGCGATGTCAGCGAGGCTGACGGCCGCGCAGCGCTCAACGCCGCCCTCGATGCCGGCATGACCTTCATCGATACCGCCGACGTTTATGGCGATGGCCGCTCGGAAAAGATCATTGCCGATGTGCTAAAGGCGCGCGGCGGCGAGCGCCCGATGGTGGCGACGAAGGCCGGCCGCCGGCTGAGCCCGCATGTGGCCGACGGCTATACCAAGGCCAATCTCGAAGGCTTCATCGATCGCAGCCTCAAGAATCTCGGTGTCGAGAGCCTTGATCTCGTGCAGCTTCATTGCCCGCCGACCGAAGTTCTCTATCGTCCGGACGTTTTTGCCGGGCTCGACGAATTGCAGAAGGCGGGCAAGATCAAAGGATACGGCGTCAGCGTCGAGAAGGTCGAGGAAGCGCTGAAGGCGATCGAATATCCGGGCGTGCTCAGCATCCAGATCATCTACAACATCTTCCGCCAGCGTCCCGACCATCTGTTCTTCAAGGAGGCCAAGCGCAAGAACGTCGCCGTCATCGCCCGCGTGCCGCTCGCCTCCGGCCTGCTCTCCGGCAAGATCACCCGCGATACGCAATTTGCCAGCGACGACCACCGCAATTTCAACCGTCATGGCGAGGCCTTCGATGTCGGCGAAACCTTTGCCGGCGTGCCGTTCGAAGTCGGTCTGCAGGCCGTGGAAGAGGTGCGCAGGCTGGTTCCGGCCGGTGCGAGCATGGCAGCTTTTGCGCTACGCTGGATCCTGATGAACGATGCCGTCACCGTCGTCATTCCGGGTGCGCGCAATGCCGAGCAGGCCAAGGCCAATGCCGCCGCCGCCGATCTCGCTCCACTTTCGGCCGATGTCATGGCAGCGACGCGCGAGATCTACGATCGCCTGATCGCGCCGCATGTTCATCATCGCTGGTAACATCCATATCTGAAATGGGTGGCCGGAACGTGCTTTCGGCCACCATGGGCATATTTTTCCCTGGGTGCAGAGACAGCATCAATATGCTGCTGCCCAAGCTTGACGCCATTGAGGAAAAAGGGCCGGACAGGCCCAAGGAGGAATACCATGAAAGTAGCGCTGGTAACGGGCGCCTCTCGCGGTCTCGGTGCGGTGATCGCCTTGGAGCTTGCCGAGGCTGGCTGGGCCGTTGCCATCAACTATGCGAGCGACACTCAGGGGGCCGAGAAGATCGTCGACACTATCAAGCAGCGTGGTGGGCAGGCTTGTGCCGCGCAATTCAGCGTGATCGACAAGGACCAGCTTACGGACGGTTTGGAAAAGATCAGGGCATCGCTCGGACCGGTCGATCTCATAGTCAACAACGCCACAGGCCCTCAGCCGGACATGCCGCTCATGGAGCAATCCTGGCGGACTTACCTCGACCAGCTCGAATTCTTCGTCAAGGCGCCGCTGGAACTGCTGCAAGCCGTGCTGCCGGACTGGCGGGCGCGCAAGTCGGGCCGCGTCATCAACATCGGTTCCGAAGTGGCGGAGCTCGGCAATCCGAATTTCGGCAATTATGCTGCCGCCAAGGGCGCTATGCTGTCGATGACGCGCTCCTGGGCGAGAGAGCTCGCGCCGGAAGGCATCACCGTCAATCTCATCGCGCCTGGCTGGATTCCGGTCGAGCGTCATGCCGAGGCTTCCCCGCAGGCAAAGGAAGGCTATCTCGCGCAGACGCCGATGGCCCATTTCGGCAAGCCGGAAGACATCGCCGACGCCGTCGTCTTTCTCGCATCGAGCAAGGCGGATTTCATCACGGGCCAGAAACTTGCCGTCAACGGCGGCCGGACGCTGCTCTGACGCCGCCAGGCAAAGAAACGGTGCTTGCCGCTATTTGGTGCGACTGGCGGACACTCCGGTTCCTGCGCACAGTCATCGAACCGGAGCATTCCCGCCGTTAGCGGCGTAAAACGATCTCACTCTTTGCGTTCCATTTTTGCGCGGACCTCGAGAAAGGCGTTTGTAAGGCTTATCAAGACGGGCGATGTGACACTCCCATTTGCTCCGCCGATCGGGTCCGCAATGTGAATGTTTCTAAGATCGTTCATGAAGTCGTCCCAAAGGGCCGGTCCGCCTTTTTCAAGAAGTTCGGCGCGGATGCTTAGGTCTTCGCTGACGGGCAGATGCCTCCTACCCCAGGCGCCGATCATGGCGATCATCGGCACAAGCTGAATCGCCGGTTCCGTCAGACTGTAAATCGCCTTCTGACTGTGGCTGGGATCGTCCAGTTTGGTGATCAAGCCGAGTGAAACGAGACGCTTTAGGCGCGCGGCAAGTATATTGGAGGCAATCCCCTCCTCGGACCGATTGAGCAGTTCGCGAAAATGCCGGCGATTGCCGAACATGATGTCCCGAATGACGATCAGGCTCCAGCGATCCCCCAACACTTCCATTGTCAGGTTGATCGGGCACCCCGACCGCCGCTCGATATCCATATTCGCTTCCTTTGGTGAATCGATTGCAATGTAGGACGAGCCATGCTATCACACAACCAGTTGCAAATTGCAATTAGATGGAGGACGGCATGTCGAAAGTTCGTGTTGCAGGATTCTCGCTCTCGATCGATGGCTTCGGGGCTGGACCGGAGCAAAGCCTGAATGACCCCTTGGGCAAGCGCGGGCCGGAATTGTTTGAGTGGTTTTTCCCGACCCAGACATTCCAGGCGATGTTCGGCAAAGAGGGTGAAACCGAAGGTGCCGATGCGAAATACGCGGCATTGGCGAATACCGGTTTTGGTGCCTTCATCCTCGGCCGCAATATGTTCGGCCCCATTCGCGACGAATGGCCCGATGAAAACTGGAAAGGCTGGTGGGGCGACAATCCGCCCTATCACGCACCGACCTACATCCTGACCCATTATCCGCGCGAGCCGATCGTCATGGAAGGTGGTACGACCTTTTATTTCGTCACGGGCGGGATCGAGGAGGCGCTCACGCAGGCCAAGGCCGCAGCAGGAGGCAAGGATATCAAGATCGGCGGCGGTGTCAGCACGGTGCGCCAATATCTCCAGGCGGGCTTGGTCGACGAGATACACTATGCCATTTCGCCAGTCGTGCTCGGGAAAGGCGAGGCAATGTTTGCCGGCATCGACCTGCCTTCGCTCGGCTTTCATGTCTCCGCCCACGAGGCGACGGCGAAGGCCACGCACATCGTCTTGAAGAAATGAGGCCATCATATCGTTGGTCATCTACGCGCACTGAGCCATCCGCTTTGACGACGCCGCGAATATTCGCATCTCCTGTCAACTGCTCGCACGGCCCGGCATTGAACTTTCAGGGCGTAATGCGGCATGAGACCATAAAAAAGGGCCCGCTTTTGCGGGCCCCAATCTTGTCCACCCGCAAGGCTAAAGCCTCGCAGCGGGTGAAAACGAATTAGCTGTTGACCGAGTCCTTCAGGCCCTTGCCGGGCGTGAACTTCGGTACGTTACGGGCAGGAATATCGACCTCGGCGCCGGTGGACGGGTTACGGCCCTTGGTGGCTGCACGGTGGGAAACGGTGAAGCTGCCGAAACCAGCAAGGCGAATGTCGCCGCCCTTCTTCAGTTCGGCCTGGACAGTATCGAAAACAGCGTCGACAGCGGAAGCAGCGTCAGCCTTCGTGATACCGGCCTTCTCGGCCACTGCGGACACGAGCTCATTCTTGTTCATGTTTCCACCCCTTTCTCTGGTATGAAACGACTTATCAGTAAGCGGGGCGCAAAATAGCAATGCTCTTACCCGCCGCAACCCCAAAAGCCCTGCAAATCAAGGAAAAGCAAGCGTTGCCATACGCTTTTCACAAAAAAAGACCGGCAAAAATGCCGGTCTTTTCGTCCATTTACGTCAATTCGACAGAATTGAGGCGAAGGGGCTCAATGAGCGATGGCAGAACCCACTTCGTCGACGCCTTCGACCGTTGCGATCACAGGCGTTTCCACGGTGCCATCCCACTCGATCGGTTCGGGACGACGAATAAGCGCGTGCTTGATCACCTCGCCCATGCGCGACACGGGGATGATTTCCATGCTGTTCTTCACGTTGTCCGGAATCTCCGCCAGATCCTTGGCGTTTTCTTCCGGGATCAGCACCTTCTTGATGCCGCCACGCAGTGCCGCGAGCAGCTTTTCCTTCAGGCCGCCGATCGGCAGCACACGGCCGCGCAACGTGATTTCACCCGTCATGGCGACGTCCTTCGAGACCGGAATGCCGGTCATGATCGAGACGATCGCGGTTGCCATGGCGACACCGGCCGACGGACCATCCTTCGGCGTCGCACCTTCCGGTAGGTGCACGTGGATGTCGCTCTTGTCGAAGCGCGGCGGCTCGATTCCGAAATCGACAGCGCGCGAGCGGACGTAAGAGGCCGCCGCCGAGATCGATTCCTTCATGACTTCCTTCAGGTTGCCAGTGACCGTCATGCGGCCCTTGCCCGGCATCATCACGCCTTCGATCGTCAGCAGCTCACCGCCGACTTCGGTCCAGGCGAGACCGGTGACAACACCGACCTGATCGTCGCGCTCGGCTTCGCCATGGCGGAAGCGCGGCACGCCGAGGTAGTCCGGGACATTCTCAGCCGTGACGGCAACCGACTTCACCTTGCCCTTGATGATCTCGGTGACCGCCTTGCGGGCGAGCTTCATCAATTCGCGCTCGAAGTTACGCACGCCAGCTTCGCGGGTGTACTGCTGGATGATGACCATCAGGGCGCCGTCGGTGACCGAAAACTCGTTCGGTTGCAACGCATGTTCCTTGATGGCCTTCGGCAGCAGGTGCCGCTTGGCGATTTCGCGCTTCTCGTCTTCGGTGTAGCCGGCGATACGGATGATCTCCATGCGGTCCATCAGGGGCGCAGGGATATTCAAGGTATTCGCTGTCGTGATGAACATCACGTCCGACAGGTCGTATTCGACTTCCAGGTAGTGATCCATGAAGGTCGAATTCTGCGCCGGGTCCAGCACCTCAAGCAGTGCCGAAGACGGATCGCCGCGATAGTCCTGGCCGAGCTTGTCGATCTCATCGAGCAAGAAGAGCGGGTTGGACTTCTTCGCCTTCTTCATCGACTGGATGACCTTGCCGGGCATCGAGCCGATATAGGTGCGGCGGTGACCGCGGATCTCGGCTTCGTCACGAACGCCGCCAAGCGCCATGCGGACATACTCACGGCCGGTCGCCTTGGCGATCGACTGGGCGAGCGAGGTCTTGCCGACGCCCGGAGGGCCGACGAGGCACAGGATCGGGCCTTTGATCTTCGTCGCGCGGGCCTGGACCGCTAGATATTCGACGATGCGCTCCTTGACCTTTTCCAGGCCGAAGTGATCCGCTTCGAGGATCTTTTCGGCGTTGTTCAGGTCGGCCTTGATCTTCGATTTCTTGTGCCAGGGGATGCCCAGCAGCCAGTCGAGATAGTTGCGCACCACGGTCGCTTCAGCCGACATCGGGCTCATCTGCCGGAGCTTCTTCAGCTCGGCATCGGCCTTTTCCTTGGCTTCCTTCGACAGCTTGGTCTTGGAGATGCGCTCTTCCAGTTCGGCCATCTCGTCGCGGCCTTCCTCGCCGTCGCCGAGCTCCTTCTGGATCGCCTTCATCTGCTCGTTCAGATAGTATTCGCGCTGCGTCTTCTCCATCTGGCGCTTGACGCGCGAGCGGATGCGCTTCTCGACCTGCAGAACCGAAATCTCGCCTTCCATGAAGCCGAGCGCCTTTTCCAGGCGAGCCTTCACGCTGGTGGTTTCCAGCATTTCCTGCTTTTCGGTGATCTTGATCGAAAGATGCGATGCGACGGTGTCGGCCAGCTTCGAATAATCGTCGATCTGGCTGGCGGCGCCGACCACTTCCGGCGAAATCTTCTTGTTGAGCTTCACATAGCTCTCGAATTCGGAGACGACGGAGCGGCTCAAAGCTTCGAGCTCAACCTGGTCTTCTTCCGGCTCATGCAGGACATGGCCAAGGGCTTCGTAGAAGTCTTCACGGCCGGTATATTCGTCGATCTCAGCACGCGCACGGCCTTCCACCAGCACCTTGACGGTGCCGTCGGGCAGTTTCAGCAGCTGCAGAACATTTGCAACGGTACCGACCTTGTGGATGGCATCCGGCGCGGGATCATCATCGCTGGCATTGATCTGGGTGACGAGCATGATCTGCTTGTCCGAACCCATGACCTCTTCCAGCGCGCGAATGGATTTCTCCCGTCCGACGAACAGAGGCACGATCATGTGGGGGAAGACCACGATGTCGCGCAACGGCAATACCGGATAGGCAATGCTGTCGTGTGTCGCAGACGTTTTCTTACTCATGTCATTTCCTTTCCGTCGTCCCGTTCCCGGGCTCTCTGCCGGCTGGGGGGAATTAGCCGGCTCTCTCACTTGGTAAACAAGTGGAGCTTCACACTGCCTATTTCAAGTCACAGGAAACGCCCGCCACGAGGCAACGATCCCGCATGTCTGCAAGAAGGAACGCAACAACAAAACACCAAAGCCCGACAACTCGAACACTGCCGGCGACGCTAAGATCCGAAGAAAAAACGCCGGGCCTGCGCCCCATCCGCCTCATGCTCCAGAATCATGCCATCATGGCCGCAGCAGGGGCTCTTCACAACCGGTTTCGACGGCATTCCCATAAGCTTATCCAAGACTTTATCAGCAAACCGTGCGATTTTTCAAACAGAAAGGGGCCCGTCGATGACGAGCCCCCGATTCGTGATCACGGATGATGGATCAGGCCGTTGCGTTGGCCTTTTCCTCCTGCCGGTCGGCATAGATGTAGAGCGGGCGGGCGGAGCCGCGAACCACTTCCTCGGAAATGACCACTTCGCGCACGCCTTCCAGGGCCGGCAGCTCGAACATGGTGTCGAGGAGGATCTTCTCCATGATGGAGCGCAGACCGCGGGCGCCCGTCTTGCGGACGATCGCCTTACGGGCGATTTCGCGCAGAGCATCCTCGTGGAAGGTCAGTTCGACGTCTTCCATCTCGAACAGGCGCTGATACTGCTTCACCAGCGCGTTCTTCGGCTCGGACAGGATCTGGATCAGCGCGTCTTCGTCGAGGTCTTCCAGCGTCGCCAGAACGGGCAGACGGCCGATGAATTCCGGGATGAGGCCAAACTTCACCAGATCTTCCGGCTCCAGCTCGCGCAGCACTTCACCGACGCGGCGGTCATCCGGCGCCTTGACGGTCGCACCGAAGCCGATCGAGGTCTTCTCGCCGCGGGCAGAGATGATCTTGTCGAGGCCGGCAAACGCGCCGCCGCAGATGAAGAGGATGTTGGTCGTGTCCACCTGCAGGAATTCCTGTTGGGGATGCTTGCGGCCGCCTTGCGGGGGAACCGAAGCCACCGTGCCTTCCATGATCTTCAGAAGCGCCTGCTGCACGCCCTCGCCCGAGACGTCGCGCGTGATCGACGGATTGTCCGACTTGCGGGAAATCTTGTCGACTTCGTCGATGTAGACGATACCGCGCTGTGCGCGCTCGACGTTGTAGTCGGCGGCCTGCAGCAGCTTGAGGATGATGTTTTCGACATCTTCGCCGACATAGCCAGCTTCCGTCAGCGTCGTCGCATCGGCCATGGTGAAGGGAACGTCGATGATGCGGGCGAGCGTCTGGGCAAGATAGGTCTTGCCGCAGCCGGTCGGGCCGACGAGCATGATGTTCGACTTCGCCAGCTCAACGTCACCGTTCTTCGATGCGTGAGCGAGCCGCTTGTAATGGTTGTGAACAGCCACGGAGAGGATCTTCTTCGCCTGCCGCTGGCCGATGACGTATTCGTCAAGAACCTTAATGATGTCCTGCGGGGTCGGAACACCGTCACGAGACTTCACCATCGAGGATTTGTTTTCCTCGCGGATGATGTCCATGCATAGCTCGACGCACTCGTCGCAGATGAATACGGTCGGTCCGGCAATCAACTTCCGGACTTCATGCTGGCTCTTACCGCAGAACGAACAATAAAGTGTGTTCTTTGAGTCGCCGCCGTTGCTGCCGCTGACTTTGCTCATATCACTTTCCTTCCAGCACGCCGCAAATTTCCAAATTGAAATCGCGGTCCACTCTATGCGCCCGCCGGACCTGCCCCTCGTTTGCAGATCGCGGCGCCCTTCAGGGTACTGAACGCAGGCCAGGCAACCAAACCGGAACTGCGTGGCAACGAATCCCCCTTCGAATGCCGAATGCTATGTCACAAAAACGCTACATAGCATTAATGCGTACTATTACCGCGTTCCGCTCCACATTAAACCCCTATTCGATCACAAATGGGATAGAACTGTGGCGTAGAAGTCACCGCCTAGTGGATAATCACGAGGCGGTTTCACCTTCTATTTCAGTACGCGACGTCAGCACCTTGTCGATCAGACCCCATTCCTTGGCCTCATCCGAAGACATGAAATGGTCACGATCGAGCGTCTGCTCGACCTCTTCATAGGTCCGGCCGCAATGCTTGACGTAAACTTCATTGAGACGGCGCTTCATCTTGATGATGTCGCGCGCGTGGCGCTCGATGTCCGAAGCCTGGCCCTGGAAGCCGCCCGAGGGCTGATGAACCATGATACGGGAATTCGGCGTTGCGAAACGCATGTCCTTGTCGCCGGCGGCCAGAAGCAGCGATCCCATCGAGGCAGCCTGGCCGATGCAGAGCGTCGAAACGGCCGGCTTGATGAACTGCATCGTATCGTAGATCGCCATGCCGGCGGTCACGACGCCGCCCGGCGAATTAATATAGAGCGCGATTTCCTTCTTCGGGTTTTCGGCCTCGAGGAAGAGAAGCTGTGCGCACACCAGCGTCGCCATATGGTCTTCGACCGGTCCGGTCAGGAAAATGATGCGTTCCTTCAGCAGGCGGGAATAGATATCGTAAGACCGCTCCCCGCGGTTGGTCTGCTCGACAACCATCGGCACCAGAGCCATAGCTGTATCGACTGGATTTCTCATGTGCGTCCTTTATCAAACTTGCCCCGGCGACGGAGACGCCGGGAATCGAAGTAAAAATCCTTTACTCCTACATAGAGTGTCCCTGCCCTGCACTTCAAGACGCCCGTAAGCATAACGTCAAAAAGCACGAATGCCCCACGAAGCGTTCACAAAGCATTTCTAACCACGGCTCCTCGAATTCCAAGGTGCCGTAGCGACGGACCATCCGCTACCCACTACAATTCGCGGTCGCAAGGTGAAGGAAGCATGAAGGTCTGTGCCCATCGGGCGGAGATCTCCACCACAGGCAAAATTTACCAACTCATTTAAGGAACTTGCCATCTTATTGGGCAAGGATGAAACGATCGCAGAGATCGTCGTGCCGCTTGCGCCGACGGCTCAAAAAAGCGGAGACGTCCGATCGTGCTGAATATGACCACAGGCCTCACCATCTGGTGCTCGGAAGCCATAACCCTGGCGACCGTTCTCCTTCTTGCCTGGAGGCATGATCGCAAATCCCCAGCCTATTTGATCTGGGCACTCGGCTTCACGGTCAGTGCTGTGGGATTCGCCTTGGTGGCTGCCCGAGGCCTCATTCCCGACATTTGGTCGATCCAGATCGGCAATGCCGTGGCCCTGCTCGGCGAGAGCGCGTGGATCGTCGGATTTCGCGTCATGGACAAGCGCAAGCTGGAATGGTCGGCGTTCCTGCCTCCCGTGCTCTGGCTGATCGGCGTCAGCCTGCCCTGGGTCACCGATAATTTCGTTAGTCGCATTATCGTCTATGACCTCGCAGGCGCCGTCGGCGCGACCCTGCTCGCCTTTGCCGTCCACCCGGCCGATGGCCGGCGCGAACCGGCGCGCGGGCAGCTCGGCATCATCTTCGTGACACTCGCCTGTTTCTGCTTCGGCTCTGCCCTCTCGATGGTATTGATGGCCCCGCCATTGGAACAGGCCATGATCTATCGTGGCTACATGGCACTTGGCTACGGGCTGCTCATCATCATCGCCATCGTTCTCAATGGCAAGCTTCTCATGGAACGCGCCGAGCGCCGTTGGCGGGCAATATCCATCACCGATACTTTGACGGGAGTTCTGAACCGGCGCGGGCTTCAGGAAAGCTACGAGATTCTCGTCGGCAAGGGGCAGCAACAACCGCAAAAGCTTGCCGCCCTGTTATTCGATCTCGACCATTTCAAGAAGATCAACGACCGCCATGGCCACCAGGCAGGCGATGCGGTTCTGGTCGAGTTTGCCCGCATCGCGCGTCAGTTCGTGCCTCGCATTGGCGCATTCGGCAGAATGGGCGGAGAGGAATTCGTCGCCTTCGTTCCGATAGACGAGCAATCGCAGGCCGAAGCGCTGGCGGAAACCATCCGCGCCGATTTCTGCCGCGTGCCGCTGCTTGCTGGTCGCTCGCTGGTGCCGGCAACCGTCAGCATCGGCGTCTCGATCATGCCCCACGATACCGTCAGCTGGGACCGGCTGGTCTCCTTTGCAGACCGTGCGCTTTACGCCGCCAAACGCGCAGGCCGCAACTGCACCATCGTCTTCAATGAAATGGAGACTGCGAGGGAGCCCGACGCGGCGACCGCAGCGGATGAAGGCGAGCTCGTGCCGACGCTCGACGACCAGATCCACGCCTTGCGGCGCATGGGCACGCTCGCGAGGATGTGATCGGCTCATTCGGCACACCCATCCTATAAGCTTTCTCTTGACCAAATGGTGCGAGTGCCGAACAAGGCCGCCATTCTCAGTCATGACCTCCACCAGAGGTGGAGGTTTGAAACGCTGCGCTTGAACCGCTAGAAACGGTATTGTTAGCGCTTAGTAGCTACGATTGAAGAGGTCGGCAAAGTCGGAAGCTTTGTCGGCCTTTTCCTGATGACGGATATATTGTCTGACGACCTGCTCATTGTAGCCCGTCGTCGATACGAAATAGCCGCGCGCCCAAAAGTGATAACCCTTGTAGCGGCGCTTGCGCGCATATTTGTTGGCAACATAAAGGGCTGTCTTGCCCTTCAAAAAGCCGACAATATGCGAAACCGAATATTTGGGCGGGATCGAGATCAACATATGCACATGATCGGGCATCAAATGACCCTCTTCGATCTGGCAGCCTTTCTGCTGTGCCAGCCGACGTAAGAGTTCTCCCAACTCACGCCGTACGTCCCCGTACAGCCTTTTCGTTCGGTATTTGCTGCCAAAAACAATGTGATACTTGCAGTCCCACGTCGCATGCGAGAGCGTCTGCTCATCCATAAAACCTCCTTGTTCGAAGTCTGGGCCACCCCAGCGGTTCAAGCAGGAGGTCTCTCAACTACCGTGTAGAACTCGTCCAGTCCTCCACCGTAGGTGGAGGTTTATTATCGATATAACGAAAAGACGCGCCTGAAAGGCGCGCCTTCGCAAATTGTGCGGCAATGTCCAGCCGTATCAGCCGTAACGACCGGTGATATAGTCTTCCGTGCGCTTGACCTTCGGCGCCTGGAAGATCTGTTCGGTCGCGCCGTATTCGATCAGCTCGCCCAGATACATGAAGGCGGTGCTGTCGGAGATACGGCTTGCCTGCTGCATATTGTGCGTGACGATGACGATGGTGAAATCGCCCTTCAGCTGCGACACCAGTTCCTCGACCTTGGCGGTCGAGATCGGGTCAAGAGCCGAGGTGGGCTCGTCGAGCAGGAGGACTTCGGGACGAATGGCGATGGCGCGGGCGATACAGAGGCGCTGCTGCTGGCCACCGGAAAGGCCAAGTCCGCTCTGGTGCAGCTTGTCCTTGACTTCGCTCCACAGTGCCGTTTCCGTCAGCGCCGCCTCGACGCGGGCGTCCATTTCCGCCTTGGAGATCTTCTCATAGAGGCGGATGCCGAAAGCGACGTTCTCGTAGATGGACATCGGGAACGGCGTCGGCTTCTGGAACACCATGCCGACCTTGGCGCGCAGATCGTTGAGATCGACGTCCTTGGTGAGGATGTTGCGGCCATCCAGCAGAATCTCGCCAGCCACGGTCTGACCGGGGTAAAGATCATACATGCGGTTGAAGGTGCGCAGCAGCGTGGACTTGCCGCAACCCGAAGGGCCGATGAAGGCGGTGACCGCGTTCTTGCGGATATTCATATTCACACTCTTCAGAACGCGATGGCCGTTCTGATAGGTGAAATCGAGGTTCTTCACCTCGAGCTTCGCGAGCGCACCGAGATCCGACTGGGAAGCGGCGTCCTTCCCCTGTTGTGCGTTGACGCTCTGGAATTTGCTGTCGCTCATGTTCATGGTCTCATTCCTATCGTTCGACGGCTGCGTCATTGACGGCGCCCACTCAAGACACGGGCAAGGATGTTCAGGGCAAGGATGGCGACGGTGATGATCAGCGCACCGGCCCAGGCCAGTTGTTTGAGATCCTCGCCAGCATCGGCGGCAAGCGTGTTGATGGCAACCGGCAGCGTGGCGATCGGACCGGTCAGGCCCGTATTCATGAATTTGCTATAGCCGGCAGTGAAGAGAAGCGGTGCGGTTTCGCCGCTGATGCGGGCGATGGCCAGCAGAATGCCGGTGAGAATACCGGTCCAGGCGGAACGGTAGATCACCATCATCATGGACTTCCAGCGCGGCGCACCGAGCGCGGCAGTCGCCTCGCGAAGCGCATTCGGCACCAGCAACAGCATATCCTGCGTCGTTCGGTTGACAACCGGAAGGGCGATCAGCGCCAGCGCTAGGATGCCCGCGATGGCAGAATTGCCGTGCATGGGCACGACCACGGCGCCGTAGACGAACACGCCGACGATGATCGAGGGTGCGGACAGCAGAATGTCGTTGATGAATTTGGCGACCTCGGCAAGCTTGGTCCCGTTGGCATATTCCACCAGGTAGGTGCCGGCTAGAATGCCGATCGGCGCTGCGATCAGGATGGCGCAGCCGGTGACCAGCACCGTGCCGTAGATCGCGTTGATCAGACCGCCGCGCGAGCCCTGGGCCGGGATCGACATGGTGAACACGTCGAGGCTGAGCGCCGATACGCCACGATAAACCAGGCTGACAAGGATCACGCTGAGAAAGAATATGCCGAGAATGGCCGCGAGGAAGGACAGGGCCATCATCACCTTGTTCTTCGTATAACGCCTCGACACGAGATTCTGACGAACTGCATTTTCCATGGTTTTTTCCTCAGAGCGAGTCGCCGCGGCCGATCATCCATCTCGCCACTGCAAGCACGCAGAAGGAAAGGACGAACAGGAGCAGGCCGAGCGCGATCAGGCTCGACAATTGCAGACCGTCGGCATCGCCGAAGTTGTTCGCGATCTGGGCGGAAATGGTCGTGGACGGCGAAATGATCGACGATTGCAGACGGCTTACCGAGCCGACGACGAAGGTCACAGCCATGGTTTCGCCAAGCGCGCGGCCAAGGCCAAGCATGATGCCTCCGACGAGGCCACGGCGTGTATAAGGGATCAGGATGTGGCGGGCCACTTCCCATGTCGTCATGCCCATGCCGTAGGCGGATTCGCGCAGCATCGGCGGCACGGTGCTGAACACGTCGCGGGAGATTGCGGTGATGAACGGCAGGATCATGACGGCGAGCACGAGGCTTGCCGTCAGCAGGCCGACGCCCGGGGCCGGCGGCTGGAACAGCAGACCGATCACCGGCACCTGGCCGACCGTAGAGATAAGGAATGGCAATATATAGTTCTGCATGAGCGGCACGAGAATGAACAGGCCGACGATGCCGTAGATAATGGAGGGAACGCCTGCCAGAAGCTCGATGGCCGTACTGATTGGACGGCGCAGGCTGCCGGGGCAAAGTTCCGTCAGGAATATGGCGATGCCGATGCCGAGGGGAACGGCAATCAGCATGGCGATGAACGAACTTACAAGCGTACCGACCACGGCGGGCACGGCGCCATAAATATCAGCCGGCGCGCTCCACTTGGTGCCCCAGAGGAACGACAAGCCAAAGGTCTGAAATGTGGGCAAGGCATCGATGACAAGAACCACGAGGATTGCCAGCAGCAGAAGCACGACAAGAACAGCCGAGCCAAGCGTCATCAAATAGAAAATCCGATCCTGGATTCGGAATTTTCTGGTCGCGGCGGAGGTATTCACAGCCTGGAAGCCCGCCATTTGAGTCGCGTCAGCCATCGATTTCCCCTTGTCCTGTCACGAAAGGCGGACAGGGAAATACCCTGCCCGCCGCAACTTTCTCGCCTAGCACAAATTACTTCGTGCCGAAGTCCGTCTTCCAAGACTTCTCAACGATCTCGACAACATTGTCCGGGACCGCGAGATAAGACAGGGCGGTCGCGTCCTTCTGGCCATGCTCATAGGACCACTTGAAGAACTTCAGTGCCTCTTCGTTCTTAGCAGCATCGGCCGGCTTCTTATAGAGCAGAACCCAGGTCGAGGCAGCAATCGGCCAGCTCTTTTCGCCCGGCTGATTGGTGATGATCAGGTTGAAGTTCTTGGCCTTGGCCCAGTCGGCGTTGGAAGCGGCAGCCTTGAAGGTTTCCAGGCTCGGCTCGATAACCTTGCCGGCAGCATTCTTCATCTTCGCGAAACCGATGTGGTTGGCGACGACGTAGGAATATTCAACGTAGGAGATCGAACCAGCCGTCTGGTTGACGGTCGTGGAAACGCCTTCCGAACCCTTGGCGCCGAAACCGACCGGCCATTCAACAGCCGTGTTCGAGCCAACCTTTTCCTTCCACTCCGGCGAAACCTTCGACAGGTAGTCGGTGAAGTTGAAGGTCGTGCCCGAGCTGTCGGCGCGGTAAACGACCGAGATCGGCGTGGACGGCAGCTTTACATCGGGGTTGAGAGCCTTGATGGCTGCATCGTCCCACTTGGCGATCTTGCCAAGGAAGATGTCGGCCAGCGTCTTGCCGTCGAGAACGAGTTCGCCCGGCTTTACGCCTTCGACATTATAGGAAACGACGATGCCGCCGGAGATCATCGGGAACTGGGCAATGCCGTTCTTCTCGAGGTCGGCGTCGCTCATGGGCTTGTCCGAAGCGCCGAATACGATGGTCTTGTCGAGAAGCTGCTTGATGCCGGCGCCCGAACCAACCGACTGATAGTTGACGACATTGTTCGTCGCAGCCTTGTAGCCTTCAGCCCACTTGGACAGAACCGGTGCGATGAAGCTCGAGCCGGCGCCCGTGATGTCGGCAGCGGAGGCCGAAGCGGACATAGCCGCGATGAGGCCTGCAGTCAGGCAAAGCGAACGGAGTTTCAGGTTAAGCATAGTAGACTCACTTCCTCAAGTGAATGAAAGGATGGCGAGCAGAAGATCGGCGCGAGGTCCCCATGGTAAACGAACCTCCCCGCCTGAAATCTCCCGGCGACAGACTTGGCTCTAAAGACGCATTGTTTCAGTTTGATGACAGTTTAATGAAGCGGCAGTGACACAACCTGCGGCAATCATCACGGCCATCGCGGAACGGCAGGAAATGAAGCGCGCCAAAGGGCGCATGAACGCGAACTTCATGTTCTGATTCAAGAGCATCGTCAAAGACGGATCACATAATCCTTGCGAGTCGTTTCAATCACTTCCCAGGCCCCCTTGAAGCCCGGCTTCAAGATAAGGCGGTCGCCCGCACGCAGATGAAAGGCCTCGCCATCGTCTGACGTTACAACGGAGTAGCCGGAGAGGATATGGAAGTATTCCCACTCGTCATAGACGACCTTCCATTTGCCAGGCGTCGCCTCCCATATGCCGACGTAAAGGCCGCCATCGGCCTCTTCAACATTCCATGTGCGAAAGATTGGGGCTCCCGAAACGAGGCGATCGGCTGCGGGCGCGCCCGTTTCCGGTTCGATGTCGCTGATATCCACTGCCAGATAAGTCGTCACAAATGTCTCCTGTCGATTGCCTTATGTGGCTCTCCGCGAACCCAATAAAGCGCGAACCCGAAAAGCATATCATCCTGACCTGCCGCCCCACACCAGGCTCCCACCTTTCAGGGAAACGTCAGAAAACAATGCCCTAGTGCGCTTCGTTAATTTGGCTCGACCATCTCAATCAGGCCGAAATCGCAATCGTAGTTCAGAAGGGGCCAGCATGTATGGACTAGATGTCGTTATAACAGAGTGGATCAATGGCATAGCCGGAAACCCGACAGTCGACAGCCTGATGATCCTAATCACGGCTTACGGCGTTCCCTTGTTGATCGCTCTCGTCGCTGTCCAATGGTGGGTCGGAGAACGTCGATCGGAAACCCGACACGCACTCGTTGCCGCGGGCCTGACCTTCGTCATCGGTCTCGGCATCAACCAAGTCATCCTGTTTTTTGTCAGTCGCGTTCGCCCGTATGATGTCGGAGTCACCAAGCTACTTATAAATCGCAGCAATGACCCGTCCTTTCCCTCCGACCACGCGACGGCCGCGTTCGCGATCGTTGCCGCATTTGCGCTTCAACGCATGCCAGAGCGAAGCCTCTTCTTCCTACTCGGCGCGATCCTTGTCTCCTTCTCGCGAGTCTACGTCGGCACGCATTATGTCGGTGACGTCATGGGTGGGGTGCTTACCGCCGTTTTCGCGGCGATCCTGGTCAAGACGCTCTATCGTCCAGAAACCCGGCTGGATCGCTTCGTAACCGGCATCCTATAGGGTCAGATTTGAAGAGGCCATATATGCGAGCGCCCCGTTTTTCACGTTTTTTCGCCGGTCGCCTCAATACAACCCAATAAAAAAGTGTTGCCAAAGCTATGTGAGGAACCTCATCAGACTTTCGCGAGCGCCTGTTCCAGGTCGGCGATGATGTCCTTGACGTCCTCGATGCCGATCGACAAACGCACGACATCCGGGCCGGCACCGGCGGCAACCTTCTGCTCGTCAGTCAACTGTTTGTGGGTCGTCGAGGCGGGATGGATGACGAGCGAACGCGTATCGCCGATATTGGCAAGATGCGAAAAGAGCTCCAGACCTTCGACCAGCCCCTTGCCCGCTTCATAACCACCCTTCAGTCCGAAGGTGAAGACCGAGCCCGCGCCTTTCGGTGAGTAACGCTGCTGGAGGGCATGGTTCGGATCGTCTTCCAGGCCGGAATAGTTCACCCATGCCACCTTTTCCTGCGCTTTCAGCCAACGCGCAACGGCAGCCGCATTGTCGGAATGGCGCTGCATGCGCAATGGCAGCGTCTCAATGCCGGTCAGGATCAGAAAGGCATTGAATGGCGAGATGGCTGGCCCGAGATCGCGCAGGCCTAGCACCCGGCAAGCAATGGCGAAAGCGAAGTTGCCGAAAGTCGAATGCAGAACGACGCCGTTATATTCCGGGCGCGGTGAAGACAGCATAGGATAATTGCCCGAGGCGGACCAGTCGAAAGTGCCGCCGTCGACGATGATGCCGCCCATGGAATTGCCGTGGCCACCGAGGAATTTTGTCAGCGAGTGCACGACGATATCGGCTCCATGCTCCAGCGGCCGGATGAGATAGGGGCTTGCAAGGGTGTTGTCGACGATCAGCGGCAGGCCATGCTTGTGCGCGATGGCCGCGATCGCGGCGATATCGACGAAGGTGCCGCCGGGATTGGCAAGACTTTCGATGAAGACGGCGCGGGTGCGGCCATCGATCTGCGCCTCGAAGGTCGCAGGATCGGCGGAATCGGCCCAGCGGACTCGCCAGTCGAAATTCTTGAAGGATTGCCCGAACTGATTGACCGAGCCACCATAGAGCCGCTTGGCCGCAACGAAATTGTCGCCCGGCTGCATGATGGCATGGAAAACGAGCAGCTGTGCCGCATGACCGGAGGCCACCGCGAGAGCCGCGGTTCCGCCTTCAAGAGCCGCCACCCGCTCTTCCAACACCGCCTGCGTCGGGTTCATGATGCGCGTGTAGATATTGCCGAACTGCTGCAATCCAAACAGTGCAGCGGCATGATCGGCGTCCTGAAAGACGAAGGAGGTCGTCTGGTAGATCGGCGTCGCGCGCGCGCCTGTCGCCGGGTCTGGCTGCGCGCCGGCGTGGATCGCAAGCGTGTCGAAACCTGGGTTGCTGGTTGGCATATTTTTCCTCCCGCCGGATCTTGTTCGTAACGGGAAAAGCATAACGCCTGGCATATGAAAGTTAACCGCGAACTTTGCCGTGCTTCTCGGCTCGCGGAAAAAACTTGCCATCTTTCAGTGAGATCGCGCGATAAACGGCCGAATGCAGCCGTCATGCATGATCTCGGTCAAGCGACCAGACGCGGATACTCGATAGCCGGGCAGCGGTCCATGACGACCCTTACCCCCGCAGCTTCCGCTCTCGCCGCAGCCGCATCGTCACGCACGCCGAGTTGGCCCCAGATGACCGGGGGCCGCGGCTCGATCATGATCGTCTCCTCCACGACCGATCGGAGATATTCCGGCGCCCGAAAAACATCGACCATATCCACAGGCTCGGGAATGTCGGCCAGGCGTGCATAGACCCATTGCCCCAGAATTTCCTTGCCTGCCTGTCCGGGATTGATGGGGATGACGCGATATCCCCTGTTCAGGAGATAGGCCATCACACCGTTGCTCGGGCGCGCGGGATTGGGCGAAGCGCCGACGAGCGCGATGGTCCTTACGGACAAGAGGATATCGGCTATATAGGAATCGTCATAACTATCGTGGTTCATCACGAAGCCTCCCACCTCGATCACACTTGCGTTTTGTCACAAATATGGAAACCGCAATGGCGGTCTCCGCGTATATATATTGTATTATAACAACTTCAGGGAGGATTACTCAGATGAAAAATTTCATCCTGCTGGGCCTGCTCGTCACTTCGGCCGCGACGCCGGCATTGGCGATTTCGCGATATAATTCCATGTCCATGACCTGCGCCGAGGCCAGGGCGGTCATCAATCGGGAGCGTGCAGTCATCATGCGTTATCCGGCCAGAAGAACACCGAACATGACGCTCTATGATCGCTATGTTGCGGACAGCGGCGCATGCGATATGGGCTTTTACGCCTATCAGGATTATCTCCCCACGAAGGATCGCGCTTCCTGTCCGGTCTATATATGCAGGCCGACGACCGACCTCGATGACGATGATTTGATTTTCCGACGCTGATCGCAATAGACTACGGCTGGATATGACGGACGGCTCACGAGTTCGATACGACCATTGATTGTCCCAGGCACGGTGCATCTTGGGCCCTATGGCCGCGCGCGGGCATTTATACGCCTGCGTTCAAGCCCCCCTCCAAAGCGCTTTCATAAATTTTCCTGAAGCCGCGGGGTTGCGTTCTCAGGAAATGCAATCTTTGTTCGCTTTTTATTCGCATATAAATTAGAAACTTCGCATAGATAGTCAATTCCAACGAGAACCGAATGCGAACGCGGAACATATGCTATTTGATTATTTTCCCACAGAATAATTTTCGAGTTCGCGCAATGATATTGCCCTGCCAATTTTTGGTTCGACGATTCTATACTTATCTCTTAGTATGATTTTCATCAGCAGCATCGCGCGCTCTACCTGTAATATTTTTCACCTCTTGTAGAATTATCCACTCTATTCATGAGGGGAAGAGAGATTGCGCGCGGCGTTTTCGCGTCGATTTTCCCACGCCCGACAACACGCGGCGTTGCAGGCGACACAGCCCTCTGTCGTTTTTAAGTAAGAAGTGTCTAATGCTACTCTCGCGTTCACAGGACATGCGATATTTGTTCGCGCTTCATACTCCAATAAATTAGTTACTTATAATGCTGAAAAGAGCGATCTGGAACATAACAAAAACACCATTCTCAGCGCCCGACATGACCGGAGCAAATGGCAAGCCGTCAGAATGACCGATATTTCGTTGCTTTTCGATGTATTGCTGATCATATGGGGACCGCACTCCCACAAAATACCAAGCATTGCCATTACGCCTGCCAATTTCCGAGGTTTTCCGTGTCTCTCGACGTTATCGCGCTCGTTCTTTTCGGCGCCCTGCTGCACGCGACGTGGAATGCGATCATCAAGGCCGGAACCGACAAATCGCTCGATGCGGCGCTGGTTTCGGCCGGCGGCGCGGTCGCGGCATTGCCCCTTCTGCCGTTCCTTCCCCTGCCCGCCTCAGCGGCATGGCCGTTCATCGGTGCCTCGGCCATCCTTCAATTCGCCTATTTCCAACTGGTGGCAGCCGCTTATCGCGCCGGGGATATCGGGCTCGTCTATCCGCTGATGCGTGGTGTCGCACCGCTCATTATTGTCTCGACAAGCAGCTTCATTTTGAAGGAAACGCTTTCGGGCGGCGCATTGATCGGCACCATGGCCATTTGTGCCGGCATATTGACGCTTGCCTTCGAGGCCCGAAAGGGCAGCCGCCGGGCGATCGTTCTCGCCCTCGCCAATGCCGTTGTCATCGCGACCTATACCTATGTGGATGGCATCGGCGCGCGGATATCGGGCAATTCGGTATCCTATACTCTGTGGATGGCACTCCCTCCCCCCATTCTCCTTTTCGCCTGGGCGATATCGCAACGCGGCATCAATGCCGTCGCCGCCCACGTCCGTTACAACTGGTGGCGCGGGCTTATCGGCGGCGGCGGTTCGATCGCTTCCTACGGGCTGGCCTTGTGGGCGATGACCAAGGCGCCGGTCGCCATGGTCGCCGCCTTGCGCGAGACTTCGATCCTCTTCGCTTTGGTGATATCCGTCGTCGTTTTGAAGGAGCGGTCCAGCATCTGGCGCTATATTGCCGGCGCCATTATTGCTGGCGGAGTGCTGGTTTTGCGGCTTGGCTGACGATAAATTATGTGGTCTTATTTTACCACATAAACAACATATTGATTTTACTTTATAATTTTTGCGGCCTGTCAATCAGGCGATATTGACCCTGGCCCTTAATCGATCTATAAGCCGCCGCAGATTGCAGCCTCTCCCGGCTGCTTTCTTTTTTGGCACGCATTCATACGCGCCAAACCAAGCAACAAGAAACGCCCAGACGCCTTCGGGCCAAGGGTCCTAAAAGAGAGTATGCAACATGGCAACCTTCTCCCAGAAGCCTGCAGAGGTGGAGAAGAAGTGGGTTCTCATCGACGCCGAAGGGCTTGTCGTTGGCCGTCTCGCTTCTATCATCGCAATGCGTCTGCGCGGCAAGCATAAGGCTACCTTCACGCCGCACGTCGACGACGGCGACAACGTCATCGTCATCAATGCCGACAAGGTCGTCTTCACCGGCAAGAAGTACGAAGACAAGGTTTACTACTGGCACACCGGTTATGCCGGCGGCATCAAGGAGCGTACGGCTCGCCAGATCATCGAAGGTCGCTTCCCGGAGCGCGTCGTTGAGAAGGCCGTCGAGCGCATGGTTCCCCGCGGCCCGCTCGGCCGTCGCCAGATGAAGAACCTGCGCGTCTACGCCGGCTCCAACCATCCCCACGAAGCCCAGCAGCCGGTCGTCCTCGACGTCGCCAAGCTGAACAAGAAGAACGTAAGGAGCGCCTGATAATGGCTGACCTTTCCTCCCTGAAGGACCTCGGCACGACGTCTGAAGCAGCTGCTGCTCCGGTTCACGTCCGCAAGGTTGACTCGCTCGGCCGCTCCTACGCGACCGGCAAGCGCAAGGACGCCGTCGCCCGCGTATGGGTCAAGGCCGGCTCCGGCAAGATCATCGTCAACGGCAAGGACTACACGGCTTACTTCGCCCGTCCGGTTCTGCAGATGATCCTGCGTCAGCCGATCGTCGCAGCTGCCCGTGACGGCCAGTTCGACATCGTAGCAACCGTAGCCGGCGGCGGCCTCTCCGGCCAGGCTGGTGCCGTTCGTCACGGCCTGTCCAAGGCGATCACCTACTTCGAGCCTGGCCTGCGCTCGGTCCTGAAGAAGGGTGGCTTCCTGACGCGCGACAGCCGCGTTGTCGAACGCAAAAAGTACGGCCGCGCAAAGGCACGTCGTTCGTTCCAGTTCTCCAAGCGTTAATCGCTTACCCGAGATCGGATTTTTGGAAAGGCCGGGTTTTCCCGGCCTTTTTCTTTTACATCATGAGAAAAGATGCAGATCCGCGAAGGCAAGCGGCACATTTTGTGGCAAAGTCCCGATACAAGCACCGGGAGAGTTCAATGCGTGGATTCATCTTTTCGCTTCTGTTTTTGATTGCCAGCGCCGTACCCGTTCTGTGTGACGATGCCCAGCCAGCTCCGCCTGCAGAAACGACGGCGGATATGCAGAGCATGAAGGATTTTCTCCACGCAAATGCCGATTGTCGCGAGTTCAACGACAGCTGCTCCTACTGTGTCGTGACCGATGGGCAGGCCGAGTGTTCCACGCCGCAGATCGCCTGTGTGAAAAAGGCATATCAATGCACCGCTAGATCGAGCAAATAATCACCGGATCTTGGCTTATAATTCCAGCCTGAATTTCCAGATTTGACCGCTCTCCGGAGAAACACCATGAGCAAGAGTACTTCATCGCGTTTCGCGGCCACTCCCGAGCCGCCCTATTACATCGTCACATTCGCGTCGCTCCGCACCGAAGGCGACAACGGCTATGGTTCGATGGGCGAGCGCATGGAAGAACTGGCAAGGGCGCAGGATGGCTTTCTTGGGCTTGAAAGCGCGAGAAGTGCCGATGGTTTCGGCATCACCAACTCCTTCTGGCGGGACGAGGAAAGCATCCTCGCCTGGAAGAACGTGGTGTCGCATCTGGCTGCGCAGAAACTCGGGCGCGAGCGCTGGTACGAAGAATACAAGGTTCGCATAGGTAGGATAGAATGGGCCTACGACTTTCAAGCGAGCAAAGGAGAGGCCCTTGCCGAGCACATCGATTGACCATGCCTTTACCGCGGCAAGCCTGACCTCGGCTGCGAGCGACCCGACCTTTGCCGGCGCGCTCTCCTTCATGCGCCGCCGCTTCACGAAATCGCTTGATGGTGTCGATGCCGTGGTTTGGGGCATCCCCTTCGATGCCGCCACCTCGAACCGGCCGGGAACGCGTTTCGGACCGCAGGCGATCCGCCGTGCGTCGGCCATCTTCGACAATGATCCGCAATATCCGTTCAATCGCGATCTTTTCGCCGAGATGGCCGTCATCGACTATGGCGACTGCCTGCTCGACTACGGCAATCATCAGGAGACACCCGCTGCAATCGAAAGACAGGCGGCCACGATCCTGGACAGCGGCGCCTTCATGCTGACCCTAGGGGGCGATCACTTCGTCACATGGCCGTTGTTGAAGGCGCATGCCGCCAAGCATGGGCCGCTGGCACTGGTGCAGTTCGACGCCCATCAGGACACCTGGTTCGATGACGGCAAGCGTATCGACCATGGCTCCTTCGTCGCGCGCGCCGTACGTGACGGGCTGATCGACCCCGATCGCTCCATCCAGATCGGCATCCGCACGCATGCGCCGGAGGATTTTGGTATCCAGATCCTCTATGGCAATCAGGTTGAAGATATGAGCGCCGGCGATATCGCTTCGATGATCATTTCTCATACCAAAGGCGCACCAACCTATCTGACCTTCGATATAGATTGCCTCGATCCGGCCTATGCCCCGGGCACGGGAACGCCGGTCGCGGGCGGCCCTTCCAGCGCCAAGATCCTGTCGGTGCTGCAGCGGCTGCATCAGCTTGACATCCGGGGGGCCGATGTCGTCGAAGTGTCGCCCGCCTACGACCACGCCGACATCACCGCCATTGCGGGGGCGACCGTGGCGATGTATACGCTCGGTCTCCACGCCGAACGACGTGCGAGCGGTCGTTGAGACATGATTTCGGGATAGGTGGGACGGTTTTCGAAAGCCGCCTTCTGCTTCCACAGCGGCCGTTATGAAATTGAATCAACTGCATGGCAAACTGAGTCCGGAAACACTCTGAACCTATTGAAAGAGCAGGAATAAGATGGCACCGAAAATCTTCATCGATGGCGAACACGGAACCACGGGCTTGCAGATCCGCACGCGCATGGCCGACCGCCGCGATGTCGAGCTGCTGTCCATTCCCGAAGCCGAACGCCGCAACGCCGCCATGCGCGAGGACATGCTGAATAGCGCCGATATCGCCATCCTCTGCCTGCCCGACGACGCGTCGAAGGAAGCGGTGAAGATGGTGGCGGGCAACAACAACGTCCGCGTTATCGACACCTCGACGGCTTTCCGCATCCATCCCGACTGGGCCTATGGCTTTGCCGAAATGGACAGCAACCAGGGCAGCAAGATCAAGGCAGCACGTTTCGTTGCCAATCCCGGCTGCTATCCGACAGGTGCGATCGGTGTCATTCGGCCGCTGCGCGCCGCCGGCATCCTTCCGACGGACTATCCCGTGACGGTCAATGCCGTGTCGGGCTACACGGGCGGCGGCAAGCAAATGATCGCCCAGATGGAAAATCCGGATCATCCGGATGCGATCACCGCGCCGCACTTCCTCTATGGCCTGCCGCTGACCCACAAGCATGTGCCCGAGATGACGACCCACGGCCTGCTGGAGCGCGCGCCGATCTTCTCGCCCTCCGTCGGCCGCTTCCCCCAGGGCATGATCGTACAGGTGCCGCTGCATCTTGGCGATCTCGCGGAAGGCGCGACGCTGGAGAGCATTCATGCCGCGCTCGTCGAGCATTATGCCGGTCAGAATATCGTTCAAGTCGTTTCGCTCGATGAGAGCCGCGCCCTGCCCCGCATCAACGCCGTCGAGCTCGCCGGCAAGGACACGATGAAGCTCTTCGTCTTTGGCACGCCGGGCGGAGCGCAAGTCAATCTGGTGGCGCTGCTCGACAATCTCGGCAAGGGCGCATCGGGTGCAGCCGTACAGAACATGGATCTGATGCTGAGCGCCTAACTCAGCCCGACGCAAATCGAAGCTTGTTCGGCCCGGCCCGTTCATCCGTAGAGGATCGATCAGGCCGGGCTTTTTACATGCCCGCAAGGGGTTTTGCGCGATTTCGAGCTCGCCATTGTTTGCGGCCTTATTTTTGCCGCCGCTCTAAATTAGCCGAAGCTACACGGAAAAGTGAATGCCTGCGAGGCTCCGCGACCAATTGTCGGCCGGATTTCCTCTTTAACGGCTTTGCTGGTCCGAATGGGCGGGACGTTTAAAACTATCCCTTTTTTCAATGAATATCCAAGAATGAGCCATCGTAAAGGAATTGGTTACCATAATTCGGCATGCTTCCAGACAGCCGGCAAGTTGGCGACCGAACGCGACACTCGCGTTAGGGCGCGTGTGCGTTCTTGAGCCGGCTTGGTGTCTGTGTAGTTTGGATAACGAGTATCATGGCGTTCGTGACCGAAACGTTCGGTAACTTCAATTCGCGCTCCGGCTACGCCTCGCGATCAAAAAAATCCTTCAGCATCCGTCCCGGCACCCTGGCCACCGGCGTCGCAGTCGCTGCTTTCGCCTGGATCGCGGCGACGCTGATGACGACGCAATCGATGGTGCTATCGCTTCCCGGCGCAGCGGCGCCGACCGATAATTTCCTGGCGCCCCGCGCATCGGCATTCATCGTTCCGCCAAGCCGCGCGGCCCATCCCGTCCGCTACGCCAGCCAGACGACCTCGCTGCATGGACAGAGCCGCTTCGGCAGCATCGCAGACGCGGATGTTCAAACGAAAGGTGTCGGTGCGGACGCGGTTCGACTGCAACTAGCCTATGCGCTTGCACAGCAGACCTCCGAAATGAAACAGGCGCAGGACGTAGCGGCGAGCATCAAGAGCGGTCGTATCGAAGTGGCCGCGGCTTCACCCGAGAAGATCGACCATTTGCGCAAGGTCATCGCCATAAACTTCGCGACTGCAATGCAATCGCTGAGCCAAGCAAAGTATGCAGCCGCGCTGATACCTGCCGCAAGTCCTCTAAAGACGACCGGACAGCCGGCTGCGGTTGCTTCGGCAGCCCCCGCGGTAAGCTTGCCCGCCGTTGCGGAAGCCAAGCCTTTGCCCGCCAAGGACGCCGACATTGCGGTGGCCGAAGCCGTTCTGAACGTCATTCCGGTGGCCCGCCCTGCCCGCGAGACACCGACACCCATGCAGCGCGCCAATGCCACGAGCGCGATCGCCAGAGCGACGGGCGACGAAGCAACCGCTCAGCCACCATCACGTCTCACGGCGTATGCCGATCCGGATGACAGTTCCGTGCGCAAGACGAAGCCGTTCATCAATCCGTTTGCGGCGATCAGCCCCGGCGCAGGCACGGCGATCTACGACATCGAGGCGAAAACCGTTTATTTGCCGAGCGGCGAGCGCCTCGAGGCCCATTCCGGCCTCGGCCACATGCGCGACAATCCCCGCTATGTCGACCGCAAGAATACCGGCCCGACGCCGCCTGAAACGTATAACCTGACTTATAGGGAAAGCCTGTTCCATGGCGTGCAGGCGCTGCGCCTGACACCTGCAAACGGCGCTCGCGTCTATGGCCGCGATGGCCTGCTGGCTCACACCTACATGCTCAGAGGCGGCCGTGGCGAATCGAATGGCTGCGTGGTCTTCAAGGATTACAATCGCTTCCTGGCTGCCTTCCGGCGCGGCGAAATCAAGCGGTTGAAAGTCGTCTCGCGGATGTCGTCGGCGGCAAGCGTCGCTTCTGCGCGGTAAAAGGATTCGAGGCGCAAAGCGCCTCAATCTCTCACGACGATCGATGTCTGGCGCGGCAGTTCACCATAGAACCCGCGCCAATTGGCAATCGCGAAGCCGAAGACGATCAGGGCGCCGGCCTGATGCGCCAAGGCCAAATGCAGCGGCACGTGCAGCAGCAGCGTCGAAATGCCAAGGATCGCCTGGATCAGCACAAGCACGAAGAGAACGACGGATCGCCGCGCATGGGTCGTTTGCGCCGCCGCGCGCAGCGAGATGATCATGTTGACGGCGACCACGGCGAAGAGCGCATAGGCGCCGAGGCGGTGAACGAACTGGACCGTCTTCGGGTTCTCGAAGAAATTGATCCAGCCCGGCGACTGTATGAAAAGATCACTCGGTACGACGGCGCCATCCATCAGTGGCCAGGTATTGTAGCTGAGGCCTGCATCGAGACCGGCGACGAGCGCGCCGAGATAGATCTGAAACAAGGCCATAAAAGCAATCAAACCGGCGAGTTTTGCTGAATGACGTGTAGGCGGCGGCTCGTTCGAATGCGGCGACAGGGCGCGCATGAACCACATGCAGGCGGCAAAGATCAGACAGGCCGTCACGAGATGCGTCGCAAGGCGATATTGGCTGACGTCGGTGCGCGCTTCGAGCCCCGAGGAGACCATCCACCAACCGATCGCGCCCTGAAGGCCGCCGAGGAGGAAAATGCCCGCAAGCGGCAGCCAGAGCTTGCGCTCGACGCGGCCCGTCAACACGAAGAACAGTAGCGGCAGGCCAAAGATGATACCGATGGTGCGGGCCAGCAGGCGATGAGCCCACTCCCACCAGAAGATGCCCTTGAACTCTTCGACCGTCATATCCTTGTTCAGGATCTGGAATTGCGGGATGCGCTTGTAGAGATCGAATTCGTCCTGCCATTCCTGCGCATTCAGCGGCGGGATGACGCCATGGATCGGCTGCCATTGTGTGATCGACAGGCCGGAATTGGTGAGGCGCGTGGCACCTCCCACCAGCACGAGACCGAAGAGAACCAGAAGCACGCAGGCGAGCCAGATGCGTATGGCGCGGCGATTGCGGTCCTGACGAGCCACTTCCTTCAAAATAGCCTGCTCGGTCGTAAAATTAGTGGCAGCCATGGCTTCTCCCTTCGATCAGGCTGTTGATTTGCCCGATAGGGGCGTGCAAAACAAGTCCCGGGAGTTTGCGGCATGCCGTCGCGGCATGCTGCCATAATGAGGAGAAAACCCCGTGCCCCTTCGCCTGCGCAAATTCATTGGCATGATCCTGCTGGTGCTGCTGGTTGCAATCTATGCGATCGTCGCCATGATCGTTGCAGTGCGAACGCTTGCAGATCAACCCGGCTGGGTGCATTTCCTCTATTTCCTTTTCAGCGGCATCATCTGGGTGCTGCCGGCAATGGGCATCATCAAGTGGATGGCCGGGCCGCGCCCGCAGTAACGCGCGTTCTGGCAGGATTTACATTAGGCTAACCCTGATCCGCACCTTGTCCGGCGCGAGTGTCCATCTTAAGCCAAAAATAAGCCGTTGCCCGCCAGACTGCGCCCGAATACCGCCGGAGCGGAGAAGATCGGATGCAGACCCAGACGCGAGATATCGCTGGCATGGCCGCCGAAGCAGCGGATAAGCGGATTGCGTCCATCGAGATGGAGCCCGCCGCCGCCGATCAGTTGCGGGTCGACATCTTCGACAGCATGGCACCGCTCGAAGCCGAATGGCGCGCGCTGGAACGGGACGATCTCAACTCGCTGCACCAGAGCTATGACTGGTGCGCAGCTTGGGTGGAGAACCTCGAACGTCCTCTCGCCATCATCCGGGGCTCGATCGGAGACCAGGTTGCTTTCATCCTGCCGCTCGAAATCATTCGCAGTCGCGGGACAAGACGAGCCGAGTTCATCGGAGGCCACCACAACAATATCAATACCGGATTGTTTTCAGCCGAGTTCCTGGAGAATGGGGGTTTGACGGCTCCCCAGGCGAGCGCCATCTCGGCGGCTTTGCGCGGCAAGGTGGACGTCGTCATCCTGCGCAACGTCCCGCTCGAATGGCGCGGCCGCAAAAATCCGCTCGCTTTGCTGACGTCGATCGAAAATCAGAACCACGCCTTTCAGATGCCCTTCCTCGGCAGTTTTGAAGCAAGCCTAAAGCAGGTCAATGCCAAGCGCCGGCGCAAGAAGTTCAAGCATCAGAGCCGGCTTCTCGATGCCAGGGGCGGCTACGAATATGTGATCGCCGGTCCTGACGAGCAGGACGCATTGCTCGATCTGTTCTTCCGGCAGAAGGCGATCCGCTTCGAGGATGCCGGCCTGCCCGATGCGTTCAAGGATGGCCGGATCAAGGCTGCGCTGCACGCCATGTTGCGCCGACGCCAAGGCGATGGCATCGGCGCGACGCTGGAGATGCATGCGCTGCGCCTAAAAGGCGAACACGAGGGTCATATTCCAGCCATCGCTGCCCTGTCCCGCAAGGGAGATCATGTCATCTGCCAGTTTGCCTCTATCGATGAGGCTCTGGTTGCGGAGGCGAGCCCCGGCGAATTGCTGTTTTGGCTGATGATCGAGCGGCTGCATCGCGAAGGCGTCGCGCTCTTCGACTTCGGTATCGGCGACCAGATTTACAAGCGTTCCTGGTGCCCGATGGAAACGGTGCAGTATGATCTCTTCCTGCCCGTCTCAGGCATGGGGCGTCTCGCGGCGATGGCGAACCGGGTCATCACGCGTACGAAGGTCGCGATCAAATCCAATCGCAAGCTCTATTCCTTCATCCAGCGGCTGCGGGCACGGCATGGAGCCGGCACCGCATCGGATGATGGAGGCGGCGACGCGGATTGATCAGGCTGCGTCCCGGCGCGTGTCCGGATCATGCTCCTCGCGCCAGCCGGACATCAGAATGATGTGCTCGTAGCCGGCCTTCTGGAATTCCGTCATGGCAGCGATGAACTGGCTTTCGTCGGGCTCAGGCATGGAGAGGATGATTTCCGTCTCCTTGCTGCGCGTCAGCCGTGCGACGCCGGAGACTTCAGCCGCGCCACATTCCACCAGAACGATGTCATAGGCCGAACCGAGTGCGTCGAGGATCAGCGACAGACGATCGGCGCCGCGCATGGCACGGGCAAGGTCGCTCATGCCCTGCGGCACGAGATGGGCATCCGACAGGCGATCCGGATGGATCGTATCGGCAAAGGCCGCTTCGCCGCACAGCAGGTCGGTTACGCCAGAAAGTTCGTCATGCTCTGCCATGAGCCTGGAGGGACATCCGGTGCCGGTCATATCCACCAGCACGATACGGCTCCCCGCATCGGCGATGGTCCGCGCCAGCATGACAGTCGCGGTCGAACCATTATCACCGGTCGGAGATATGGCGATCGCCAGCCGCGAGCCGCTGTCGATCAGATAATCCGCGACGGATTGGATGGAGAAATCTTCCTCTTCCTCCGTCGCGCGAGCAGCCTGCCTGGGTTCATGGTCCGGAGCGATTGCAGTGCCCGGGGCGGCAGCGGCGTCGGGCGCAATTGCAGTGTCTGCAACCTGAACCGCGATGTCTTCTGGCGGGATCGAAAGCATGCTTGCCGGCGCCTCGGCACCGCTCGCGCTCGCAACTGCCCGAACCGGAGCAGGTTCGACGACGGGTCGAGTGCGCTTCGCCGTCTCCAGCATGACGGCATCTTCCCTGCGGGCAGGCCCGACCGGCCGCAATGCACGGCCGCTGAACAGCTCCGCGAGCATGATAACGATGGCCGTGAGGATGAAGGTGGCAAGGGTAGCGACGATGACGATCGGGCCGACTTTCGGGAAAGAGGGATCGACCGGTTCGACCGCCGTGGAAACGATGCGCGCATCGGCAGGGCTGGAATTCTTGTCGACGCGAGAGGCCGCTTCGCGATAACGGGCAAGATAGGTCTCTAGCAATTGTCGCTCTGCCGCAGCTTCACGCTCCAGCGCATTGAGGCCCACTTCGTCCTCCCCTGCCCGGGCGCTATCGGCCTTCAGCGTATTCGATTGGGCGAGGAGCTGCTGTTCGCGCAGCTGCGCTACCTTCGCCTCGTTCTCGATGCTTGCCAGAATCCTCTGGGTCTCGCGATCGATCTGCTGACGGATATCAACGAGCTGCGCCCGCAGGCTCTTCAGCCGTGGATGCCCATCCATCAGCGTCGTGGACAGATCCGATATCTGCGACTCGAGATTAGATTGGGTCGCCTTCAGCCGCTGAATAGTTTGCGAGCCTGCGACGTCGGCAAGCGTATCGGTCGAACGGCCGCTGGACAATGCGCTGCGCACCGCCTGCGCTCTCGCCTCGGCATTGGCCTTGTCGCCACGCACCTGCGCCAGCTGCGTCGAGATATCCGCGAGCTGCTGCGTGGCGAAATTGTTGTTCTGACTGGTCTGGAGAAGACCGTTGGCGGAACGATAATCCGCAACCTTCTTTTCCGCCTCGCTGACCTTATCGCGCAGCTTGGCGATCTCCGGCTCCAGCCAGCGCGTCGCCTCGCTATTGGAATCGAGCTTGGCGCCGCTCTGCATGGATAGATAGACCTGCGCCATGGCATTCGGCACGCTGGCGGCGAGATCCGGATTGCGGGACGTGAAGCTGATGCCGATCACGCGTGAGCTGTTGATTTGATAGACCTGCAGGCGGCTGTTGAAGGCGTCCAGCATCCGCTCTTCCGGGGCCTTGTCGGCCGCCGCCCGCTTCAGATGCAGCTTGATCAGAATATCAGAGAGAGCAGAACCGTTGTTGCCGGCGGCGAATTCGGGACGATCGTAGAGCTTGAGATTGGTAATGACCTGCTTCACCAGATCCGCCGACTGCAGGATCTGCACCTGGCTGGCAATGTTCAGCTCGTCCAATAGAGGTCCGGCACCGGCATCGTTGCCCGATGTCGTCGCCGCAAAGGCAGGCGCACGCTGCTCGATGAGGATGCGGGCTTCGCTGCGATATTCCGGCGACATGACCTTGGCGATCGCGAATGCCGCACAGGCGCCTGCCAGCGTGATGGCAACGACGCGCACCCGCCGCTGCCACACAGCGCGAAAGAGCTGAGCGAGATCGATGTCCACATCCTGCTGGGTGTTGTTGACACCGGACATATGCAAAACTCCGTAATAGAAAGCCAAAATTAATCGTAAACGACTATGGTAACCCAAGCGTTAATAGTATTTCGCCAGCATTATTTTTGGCATCTCTAATTTTTTCCTGGAATTTGATTTGCTCTTTACCGACCGTTAACCCTAACGGATCGATAACGACGGCAGTGTCTTCCCTTTCTAATGAGCGCGAAATGCCCTTCGCAAAGTCAAAGATTGTCCTTGCACTCGGCATGGCTGCCGTGAGCGCCGCGCTCACCGGCTGCAACACCTATCAACCGGCACCCAAGGCCTTCAACGAGGCCACGATCCAGCCCTATACCCTCGACAGCGGCGACCGGTTGCGCGTCACGGTGTTCGATCAAGCCGGGCTGACCAACACCTATACTGTCGATCAGGCCGGCTATATCGCCTTCCCGCTGATCGGCCAGGTTGCTGCCCGCGGCCGCACGCTGCAACAGCTCTCCGGCCAGATCGCGCAGAAGCTTCGCCAGGGATATATTCGCGATCCAGACGTCACCATCGACATCGACCGCTATCGCTCGGTCTATATTATGGGCGAAGTCGGCCAGCCGGGCCAATATTCCTATGTGCCGGGCATGACCATCCAGAATGCCATCGCGGTCGCAGGCGGTTTCACCAGCCGGGCCAACCAATCCAACGCGGATGTCACCCGCAAGATCAACGGTCATGTCATGACTGGACGGGTCGGCATCTCCGATCCGGTGCTGGCAGGCGACACCATCTATGTCAGAGAGCGGTTGTTCTAACCGCGACCGCTCATGGCCCGACCGCTTCGAATCCTTCATTGCTTCAGATCGCCCGTCGGCGGCGTGTTCCGCCATGTCCGGGATCTGGCGGAGGAACAAAGCAAAGCGGGCCATGAGGTCGGCATCCTTTGCGACAGCCTGACGGGCGGCGAGCATGAGGATCGTCTGTTCGACGATATCGCGCCGTTCCTGGCTCTTGGCGTCGTCCGTCTGCCGATCCGACGGCAAATTACCCTCTCGGATGCTGCGACACTTTGGAGCAGCTATAAAGAAATCAAGAGTTTGCGGCCGGATGTGCTGCACGGGCACGGCGCCAAGGGCGGCCTGCTTGCGCGCGTTCTCGGCTCGATCCTGCGGGTCAACAGGTGTCGCGTAGCCCGCCTCTATACAGCGCATGGCGGAAGCCTGCATTTCTCGCGCGGCTCGTTCCAGGGCATGCTGGTGCACAGCCTGGAACGGATGCTCGAGTTTCTCACCGATGGCCTGATCTTCATTTGCGACTTCGAACGCCGCACCTATGAAAGAAAGATCGGCAAGCCGCGCACCCGCTCTGTGATGATCTATAACGGCATCAGCGAAAGAGATTTTCGCACCATACCGACACGATCGGACTCCGTGCATTTCGTCTATATCGGCATGCTGCGGGACCTCAAAGGTCCCGATCTGTTCGTGGACGCCTTTGCAAAAACGGAGCGGCGGATCGGCAGGCCGCTGTCAGCGCTGATGATCGGCGACGGACCGGATAGAGACAAATATCACCGAATGATGGTCGAACGGGGCCTCGGTCACCGTATCGGCATGCTACCCGCGATGCGCGTGCAGGAAGCCTTCACGGTATCACAGAACATCGTCGTCCCCTCGCGCGCCGAGGCCATGCCCTATATCGTTCTTGAAGCGCTCGCAGCCGGCAAGACCGTCATCGCCTCGCGCGTCGGCGGCGTTGCGGAAGCGCTTGGCGAAAACAGCGCAGCACTCGCCAAACTGGAAGATGCCGATGACCTCTCGCGCATCATGGCCGAAGCGATCACAGAACCGCTGTGGGGCGCTCGCAACATGCCCGATATCGGAACGATACGATCAAATTTTTCGGCTTCAGCCATGGCGCGGGATACTTTGCACTTGTATCAAAATATACTTGGCCTGAACGAAGACGGTTAGAATACAGGCAAGTGTTGTAAGTGTTTTTTAGCTGATATCTGATAGGCCTTGTCCGGTAACGACTGGATAAGTTGCCATGAACACTACCGAAAAGTCCGAGCAATTCAACTTGGACCATCTTCGCAAACAGGTTTCGGAAATCCGCACTCGCGGTGCCAGCGAGCCTCATAGCGATCGCCCAGACAGCATGAATGCCTATGCGCGGCAAATCGCCGAACAGCTTCGCGAAACCAACCAGTCCCCGGCAATCATCGTCGGACAATACCGGCTGTTCGAATTTCTGTCGCTGCTTGCATTCGGGCTTGCGATCCTCCTCTTCGGGACGTCGGACAATCATCCCTTCCTGTCGAAGGCCGTGGTGACGATCGCCCTCTGCGGCCTTGCCATCGTCTTCCTGCAGATTGCGGATGCCTATCAGATACCGGTCTTGCGCTCGCCGCATCACTTCCTGCACCGGATACTGGGATCCTGGGCAGCCGCCTTCGCGGTCATGGTCATCGCCCTCTTCCCCTTCGACATCAACAATATCTATTCGCTCTCACTTCTCAGCCTTTGGTTTGCGGCGGGTGCAGGCTTCCTCCTCGTCGCCCGCCTGCTTTTCGCCTACGGTATCCGCCACTGGGCCCGTAACGGCGTCATGGAAAGACGCGCCGTCATCGTTGGCGGCGGCGAACCGGCAAAGGAGCTCATCCGCGCGCTCGAGCATCAGCCCGACAACGATATCCGTATCTGCGGCATCTTCGACGATCGCGGCGAAAAGCGCTCGCCAGTCATGGTCGCCGGTTACCCGAAGCTGGGCACGGTATCGGAACTGGTGGAATTCGCCCGGCTCGTGCGCATAGACATGCTGATCATCGCGTTGCCGATCAGCGCCGAAGATCGCATTCTGCAATTGCTGAAAATGCTTTGGGTGCTACCCGTCGACATTCGTCTTGCCGCCCATGCCAACAAGCTGCGGTTCCGCCCCCGCGCCTATTCGCATGTCGGCGCCGTACCGATGCTCGACATCTTCAACAAGCCGATCCGTGACTGGGATGGCGTTGCCAAGCGCATCTTCGACATCTTCTTCAGCCTGGTCGCACTTGCTTTGCTCTGGCCGATCATGCTCGGCGCCGCAATTGCCGTGAAGGCAACCTCGAGAGGGCCGATCTTCTTCATGCAGAAGCGCCACGGCTTCAACAACGAGATTATCAACGTGTTCAAGTTCCGCTCGATGTACACCCATATGAGCGATCCCTCGGCGCGCAATGCCGTGACCAAGAACGATCCGCGCGTGACCCCCGTCGGCCGCTTCATCCGCAAGACATCGATCGACGAGTTGCCGCAGCTCTTCAACGTGCTGCTCGGCAGCCTCTCGCTTGTGGGACCGCGCCCCCACGCCGTTCTGGCCGCCAGCCATAACCGCACCTATGCCGACGTCGTCGAAGGCTATTTCGCGCGCCATCGCGTCAAGCCCGGCGTCACTGGCTGGGCGCAGATCAACGGCTGGCGCGGCGAGATTGACAGCGACGACAAGATCAAGTTCCGCACGGCTTACGATCTGTACTACATCGAGAACTGGTCGCTGCTTTTCGATCTGAAGATCCTGTTCTTGACGCCGTTCCGTCTGCTCAATACGGAAAACGCCTATTGACCACGCTGGACCTGCCATCGCCCCGCGTCGCGCAGCCGCAGCTTGCCGCCATGCGGCTGGTCGGTACGGCAAGCGTTGCTGTCGGCGTGTTTCTGTCGGGCTTCGTCATCGCCGAGCCGGCACCCTATGAGCTGTGGCTCGCTTTTCTGATCGGTACCTGGTTCATTCTCGGGCTCAAAATCTCGCGCAGCGTCGCACCACTGCTGGCGCTGTTCCTGCTGTTCAATATCGGCGGCATGCTGTCGATCACTCAGATGCATGATCTCGCCGCCAGCGATCATCTCGCCGGCCCGATCTATATCGCCGTTTCCACTTTCCTGGCGCTGAGTTCCGTCTTCTATGCCGCCATCACCGAAGACAACGAAAAGCGGCTGAAGCTGATCTTCAATACATGGGTGGTGGCGGCGCTGATCACCGCGAGCCTCGGCATCCTCGGCTACTTCCACGCCGTACCGGGCTTCGACATCTTCACCCGCTATGATCGCGCCATGGGTGCGTTCCAGGATCCGAACGTCTTCGGCCCCTATCTCGTGGCGCCAAGCCTTTACCTCATGCACGGCTTGCTCATCGGTGACCTGAAGAAAGCGCCGATCAAAGGCATATGCCTGTTCGTGCTCGCCTTCGGTATTTTCCTGTCTTTCTCCCGCGCCGCTTGGGCCCTCTTCGCCTTCGCCTCGGTGATGCTGATCTTCTGCATGCTGCTGAAGCACCGCAGCAATACCTTCCGGCTGCGGATCCTGGTGATGTCGCTGGCGGCCATCATCCTCATGGTCGTTCTGCTCGTCGTTGCGCTGCAATTTCCCCAGGTCAGCGACCTGTTTTCGACGCGCTTGCAGCTGGTTCAGAGTTATGACGGCGGACATCTCGGCCGCTTCGAACGCCACAGCATCGGCTTCCAAATGTCCATGGAACGGCCTTTCGGCATCGGGCCGCTGGTCTTCGGTCAGATCTTCCGCGAGGACGAACACAATACCTGGCTAAAGACACTGACCACTTATGGCTGGCTCGGCTTCGTCACCTGGGTCAGCATGATCTGCTGGACCATCTATATCGGCTTCCGCAACCTCCTGAGGGAGCGTCCCTGGCAGCCCTACCTGATGATCGCCTGGATCGTCATTCTCGGCCATGTCGGCATCGGCAACGTCATCGATACCGACCACTGGCGCCATTTCTACATGCTGATCGGCATCGTCTGGGGCTGCGGCGCCCTGGAGCAAAAGTATCAGCGTGACCTGAACAAAAGGAAAGCTGCGCCGTGAACATTCGCACCAACGTCAAACGCCTGTCGTTGCTGCAGGTTCTCGAGCCGAGCGGCGGTGGCTCCGGGCGACATTTTCTCGACTTATGCCGGGCCATGCAGCATCGCGGCCATTCCGTGACCGCTGTCTATTCCCCGGTGCGCGCAGAGCCCGCTTTCGTCACAGAACTGGAAAATATCGGCCTGGACAATGTCATTCCGCTTGGCATGCGGCGCGCGCCCGGCGCCTGGGATCTGACTGCATGGTGGCAACTGCGCAAGATCGCGGCCAGTCATGGGCCGTTTGATCTTATCCATGGCCATAGCTCGAAAGCCGGCGCGTTAACGCGCTTGCGTTTGCCGGGGCGCCATGTCCCCGTTCTCTACACGCCGCATGCCTTCCGCACCATGGACCCGACGCTCGGTGCGAAAGGCCGCCTGATCTATGGCGGTATCGAGCGCTTTCTCGGGACGTGGCTGACCGATCGCCTGGTCTGCGTTTCGCAAGATGAATATAATCACGCCCTGTCGCTCGGCATCCCGGAAAAACGCCTGCGGGTCGTGGTCAACGGCGTCAACGCACCTCCCCTCAGCCAGCGAGCAGCCATCCGCAGACGATACGGCATTCCTCAGGAAGCTTTGCTCTTCGGCTTCGTTGGCAGAATGACGCAACAGAAGGCGCCTGAGCGCCTGGTCGCGGCTTTTGCACGGATAGCAGCCCAATTGCCGCAAGCCCATCTGCTGATGATCGGGATCGGTGAGCTGGCCGACACTGCAAGGGAGATGATCAAGGCGGCCGGGCTTGAAGATCGCGCCCGCATTGATGGCAGCGTACCGGGGGTGACGGCCATCGACGCCTTCGATGTTGTCGTCATGCCAAGCCGCTATGAGGCGATGTCCTATGTGATGCTGGAGGCCGCAGCTGCGGGCAAGCCGCTGCTGCTCGCCGATGTCGGTGGCGCGCGCACGGTGCTGGAGCACGGCAAGAACGGCTACATCGTGCCGAACAGCGATAATCCGGAAGCGTTGGCGGCCGCGATGGCACGTCTTGGCGATCCGACGTTGCTGGCGAATTTTACTGCCGAAGCCCGTCGCCGCAAGGATGGATATACGCTCGCCGGCATGGCGGATGCGACCGAGAAGATCTATCACGACCTGCTCGGCTATCCCGCCCCTGCCCCGCTGGAATTGGTAGCAAATTCCAGTTTGGACAATAAGCGCGAGGGCCGGGAGAAAAGCGCGGCTGCCCTTTAAACTCGCAGAGGATTTTCGCCGGAAATCGGTTCCGCTTTTCAAGCCGATGCGATAGACTTAACTCATGATTACTTCAGCACAATTGCGCGGCGCGCGCGCCATGCTCGAACTGACGGTGGAGACGCTTGCCAGCGAGAGCAAACTCCCGGTTTCGGCGATCGAAGCGCTGGAAACAGGGACAAGCCCGGCGGATATGAGGGCGCTTGCGACAGTTCGCTCCGTCCTCGAGAGCCACGGGGTGCTTTTCCTCGCCGGCGGCAGTGACGGTATGGGTGGCCCTGGCATTCGCTTCAAGCATTGGTCCGAAAATGATGGCATCCGGCCTGAGAACCTGAATGCCACCAATGACGATTGACGGCTGACGCAGTGCCTGAAATCTCCCAGCGCCGCTTCGCCTTCAGGCCTTAGGTCTTGCGATCTGCCTCAGGCCGCGAGCTTCCAGCCTTTGACAAGCTCTTCGGGCGCAGAGAGGGCTGCAGGCAGGATGTAGCGCTCGGTGTTGTTTGCCGGCTCCCAGCCTTCAACAATGGAGCCAACCGGCAGGCCATGCCCGAAATCGGTCAGCGTCACGAGCTCCAGGATCATATGGCCATAGTCGTCGCGCCATTCGCGCCGCTCGCCACCTTCGAAGAGACGCAACCGACCCTTGGTGCGCGGACGCTCGCGAGCAGTCAGCCATTGCGCCACGGATGCCTCGGCATTGGCGAAAGACACCACATTATCGGCATCGCCATGCCAGATGGAGACGACGGGATAGCGAGCAGCTTCGGGGGAAACTTCGCGAACGAGCTCGCCCCATTTTTCCGCCGGGCGGCTTGAGCCGCGCTTCATGACGTCAAGCGCCGATATGGCATCGCGGGCAGCGCCGAAAGGCAGGCCGCCGATGATGGCGCCTGCGGCAAAGAGTTCCGGATAGGTCGCGAGCAATGCAGCTGCGATAGCGCCACCGGCCGAGAGGCCCATGACGAAAATCCTGCTATCGTCGATCGCATGCAGGCGGCGGCTGAAATCAATCATTTCTCTGATGGATCCGAGCTCACCGCGATCGCGCGTGACCATGCTCGGGCGAAACCAGTTGAAACAGAGATTTGGGTTGTTCGATGCCTTCTGCTCCGCATAAAGCACGGCAAATCCGTGCTGGCGCGCAAGTGCGGTCCATCCGCTCGCGCGATCGAAATCCTCGGCATTCTGATGACAGCCGTGTAGGACAACGACGAGCGGCATCGGTCCTTTTACCCCCGGGGGTACATATTCGAGCATGCGCAAATCGCCGGGATTGCGGCCAAACCACAAAACTTCCGTCAGCCGCTGCGGCGACGGGCGCGTGGAAACGCGACGGCGCGACGGCTGCGATTGCGGCTGCATCATCGGAAATTTGAGCTGCGGCAGCTCGACGGAATCGACGAGCAAGCGGCGAAGCCGGCTCGGAACTTTAAAATTCATCATGGACCTTTCTATCCACGTCAGCCACGGCCGGTTTTTTCCTCCGCTGCGGGCTGACGCGCACTGTTCCTTTCCAGAATCAGTGACATCGAGAAATCGAATCTCTTTGTGCAACGCAGCAAATATAGGGAGGCTGCCCCGCTTCGAACAGGCACAAAGCATCATTGCTGCTATGTGAAATCAGCTTAAATCGATTAGATTTTCGGCCACAAAAAAACGCAGCTGCGTCAGAAATAAGCCCGTGCAAGTGCGAGAAGCTTCGCGTCGTCCTTTACGCCCTGGCGATAAAGCTGAATAATCAATGCGCCGAGGCGCTCTGCTTCGAGGCTTCGCGGGCTCATGCCACGATCCTTGCAGACCGTATCAAGCACCTTCTCGAGTCGGTCCAGATCGTCTGAAAACAGCGGCAGATCTCGTGGATGGATAGGTGTGTCCAGCATTTGCGCGTCTCATTGTCCGTGGGGCAGAAGCACGCAGTACTTCGCCGGCACCCGTTTTATTCCCGACGATAGGATTAGACTATGCGCCTTGCGCGTGGGGTTGGCAAGGAAGCATTTCGGCCGACGCATTTCTGATTCGCAGATTTTACGGAAATTCGATCGAAGGTACAATTTTAAGTTAGTGCATCACCAAGCCTTTATCCGCATCTGCAATAAGCGGAAAAAACGGAGGCATAATGATGACCAGATTTCTGATCCGGGCTGCTCTCAGCTTGACGCTTGCAGCGGCGGCCCTGCCCGCCCTCGCGCAGAATTTTTCGAATCTTCCGCTGCGTAACCCTCGCCAGCCGCCCGAAGGATATATTTCTGTGCAATCGGGAATATCGATCTCCTATCCCATAACAGATGGCGACAGCGAGGAGCAGCAAGAGAAGGCGTTGAAATCCTTCTATAAGATTGCCGCAAGCAGCTGCGCCACCCTGCTCGACACGATTGCCGATGCCTGCGAGATCAGTGCTCTGTCGAGCAATACTTCGGTCAACAATCCAGACAATCGCGGCACGAGACTTTCCATCAACGGACAGGTGACGATGGCGGTGAAACTGAAGCCGCCGACGGCGGCCACGAAATAGCCCTGCCCCATCGCAGTTCATGATCGCCGCCAAAGCCAACGGATCGGTAAGAAATGGCGGCGATAATCCCCCTCGCAATTGAGGGATGATACCATGGCGAAAGCGAAACGACGCACGCGGCGCAGGCCGCAATCCAAGGCGGGCAATTCGATGTGGCTATGGGGTGTTGTCGGCCTGGCAACGATAGCCGGCATCTACGCCTATCAGCATCGCAAGGACATGCCGTCGATGCTGGCGCATGCCGGCGCAGTCGCAGGCATGCCGCATATGGCTCGGGAAGCACCGGTGCCAGCGGCAAAACCGCAAATAAAGACGGCAGCAGTGACTTCGGAGCCGCGCGCGACATCCGCCCTGCCGGTACCGCCTGCCGCCATTCCTGTGGCGATGCCGGTTAACAAGATACCGGTCGAACGGCCGATACCCAGCCTGCGTGCGCAGTCCGGCGGTCGTTTCGTGCTATGCGGCGCTGGCTCTGGAACGAACTGCGTCGTCGATGGCAATACCTTCTGGCAGGATGGCATCCGGATTCAGTTGGCCGATATCGATGTACCGGACGCCGGTGCCGCGCGTTGCCCGAGCGAAAGACAGAGAGGCGTAGCCGCGAAACTGCGCCTGCAGGCCATTCTCAATGACGGAAGCTTCGTGCTTTCCGGCAGCAGCCGTCGCGACGACCCGAATGGCGGCAAACTGCGCATTGCCATGCGCGCGGGGCGCTCGCTCGGCGATCAGATGGTGTCGGAAGGTCTCGCACGCCGCTGGACCGGCCAGGCGTCGTCCTGGTGCAGCTGACTTTCAGAAATTCGATTGGGAGTTCAAGGAGATAAATGGTCGGGGCGACTGGACTCGAACCAGCGACCCCTTGACCCCCAGTCAAGTGCGCTACCGGGCTGCGCTACGCCCCGACCTGCTCTACAAGCAAGATTTCCCTAGACTTTTGGGCTTTAGGACGCAAGGGGAAAAATCGGCTTGTGGGAATAAAAATGGAACAGACCGGGGGATGGTGCATGGATCGGTGCAGAAAGTCCCACAGAAGTCCCACCAGATGTTGCCTTGATGTTCCGCAATCTCTCGGTAATGTGCTGCCCATCCGCCAGCAGGCCGCAGAGCCGAACAAGCTGATCGCCTTGTGCAGTCCGCTACGCCATACTCTCAGCCGGACCCTATTTCAGGGTCCGGCATACACCTACCAAAGGAGACATACATGAAGCTCGTTCCGTTCGAACCTAAGTACTCCGACAGCCCAGTAATTTTCATAAACCCGGAAAAGGTAATCGCTGTCCATCTGATGGGAAAAGACACATGCATCGTCGTTGATGCGCCCGGCGGCAACAACAGCGCCCCGTTTTGGTATGTCGTTGAAGGCGACCTAGATGCAGTGGCCGACAAGCTCACAGATTGATGCGCGTCAATTGCACCATGGGCTTCTTTTGCCGCGCCATGCGCGTGCCACTCCCTCACTCACCAGCTCGGCACCGATGGATTGATTATCGCGTTCGACGATCCGCAGCTTCCGGCCATATATATCTTCGTCACGATCGATGGACACGAGGTCGAAGGGGCCTGCGTTGAGCAGATCCTGAAGGCGATACGTGGCCGCATCACCCAGCTCCTGTTCGCTCGAGCATCGGGCTGGGTGGGTCTCCGGCGCGTCGATGTCGGCGATCCGAATCTTGACGCCATCCATCCAGAAGGTATCGCCGTCAACGACGCAATCGGTCCGCGCTACGCCGTCCTCGCAAATGGTGAATTGCTTCGGCGTGGTTTGCGCCAGGCTGCTGTGGCAAGAGAGGGCAGTCACAACAACGGCAGCCGAGGCGGCTACAAGATATCTAACGGTCATTGTTAGCTCTCTGCCGGTCCATCTTTTCCTTCAAGGCGAAAGCAATCTCGGCGCTCTGGGAGCGCATGTTCTTTTCCGCCTCACCTTCTACCCACTTCTTGATTTCGACAGGAAGCTTGATCTTCACCTGGACCAGATTTTTCCCGTTCATTTCGAAGCTCCGATATATGGACCAAAATGGTACTAGTACCAATATGGCCCAATTGCATCAAGGACCCCTTTGGTGCAATTCGTGTCCCATGGCAGAAGATCAGACAAAGCTCCAGTTTCGGATCAGGATGACTCCCGAGATCAAGGCCGCCATCGTGGGTGCGGCCGCCAGGAATAACCGTTCAATCAATGCGGAAATCCTCGCGCGCCTGGAGGGATCATTCCACGCTGATCGCCTGCTGGGAATTGACCAACAGGACATCGAGATCATCGATATCCTCGAGGAGCTTGAACAGCTGAAATCAAAGGTCGCAAAGCTTCGGAAAGACAAGTAGCCCGCTTATAACGGGCTATCTCTGGTCAGCGCCAGCACTAGGTCGTATGGCAACAACATCGTGCTCCCGCCGTCTTCCAGCGACCAGCCAGCCACTTCCTTCTTTAGCCCCCATGAATGAGGCGACGAGGCGGGAATAACTGTCAGGGCCGTCGCAAGCGCGATCATGCGCCGATAGAGGGTTTCCTGCAGGTTCCCGTCCGCCTTCCCCATACGGGAAGCCGCGCTCATAAATTCAGCATGAAGATAGCGGAGTGCCGCGGCATATTGATCGGCAGCGGCGACCATCTTCGGCAGGGTGGCCGCCGCGGCGAAGGTCGCAAGTCCGCCCAGAATTCGCCGCCGCGTCGGACATGGAGTTTCCATCGCGCCGGCGGCAACCGCGGCACGCTGTTCATCACATTTCATTTCGTTATTGCCCCCAAATAAAGCCCTTACGATCATAAGGAATGCCATAGATACACTCTTCGCGATATATCCCACCGATGGCCCACCTTCTCGGCGCGTGCAGCGAGCTGCGCCGATGGTTAAGACTTTGCTTTTGTTCCGTGCTATGCTTTGGCCGTGGGGGTGACAGAAACGAATAAGCCGGGGGAATAGCCTGGCATGGCAAGAGAAGACTTACATTTCAAGCTCCGGATACCGGAGGATCTGAAGCGGCGCATCGCCGCAGCATCCCGCGCCAACGACAGATCAATGACGGCAGAGATCCTTGCGCGGCTTGAAACATCATTCGTTACAAATCCGCCGTCGACGCTAGAAGCTCCCGACATCGAGCTTTCAGATATCCTCTCGGACATCGAGCGCCTGAAGCAAAAGCTCATTCGATTGAGGCAGCTTGACTCTTCGGAAGAATGAGAACATTTTGAGAACAAACAAGGCTGACCAAGCCTGAGTTTTCCAAGAATCTGACGAAGAAATCCGCCATCGATCGGCGGGATGGAGACGTGCGTCATGCATCAGACCCAATATAAGATCACGCATAGCGACGCGAAGGCATTCAAGGATCTTGTTGCCTTTGTCAGCCAGGACGTTTTCGATGAACGCCGGCATGATGGGGAGATCGCGAAGTCAGCGGCATTCCTGAAAGTGATCGACGAGGCGCGCGGTGCACTGGAGCAAATCGGCGCCTATGATTTCGACCACGAGGAAGACGGGGATCTGCCGCCCTATACCTTTTGGTGGGAAGGGCCCTTCGATCTACCAGGCAACGAAATCGAGGATGCGCTCGCCAGTGAAACACAGGGCCGCCAGGGCCTTTGTTTCAAGCGAGTGCAAGTGAATACCGCGCTGCCATCGGCCTATTTCGCAGACCTGCAATTTGCGATGGATGAAGCCGAAGGGAAGATTTGCACCTTGATTAGCATCCCTTTCGCGGGCGCGGAGCTGAACCTCGGGCCGAATTGGTATGCTATCGGGGACGATCTGGAGAAGACACTGGGGCTCATCGTCGATGGCATTGAGACGCATCCGGCATGGGTTCAATACTTCCAACAACAAGCATGAGACATGCCCGAAAAACCGCCAAGCCGCGACCAGGTCCTGGGCGCGCCGACGCTGTCGGCCTACACGGAGCGATCCTATTACATCAAGATCGATTGCGCCCACTGTTCCGTGAAGCACGTTTATGATCCAGCGGATCTTATACCGCTCTGCGGCGATATTCCTGTCAGGCGTATTGCGGGGAAGTTTCGCTGCCAGCTCTGCAAGCGGAAGGATTATCTCACGGCCGAGCTGTTTAGCCCAACCGCCAAGGAAATGGTGGGCATGAAGGTGCGGAAACTGGTCGAGATCAAAGTCGTCCGCAAGCCGATCTGGAAAGACATTAGATTATAAGGAATGGAAAATGGATCAGAGGATGCGGCTCACCCGAGCTAAGCTCGACAGGCGCTGGCCTTATCGCCTCATGATCCTGACGGAAGATATGACCTTCCGGCAGCTTGGTCCTCTTCACGACAAGGCGCGCGGGATCGAGCCGACCTATAAGACGAAGCACGCGCATTATCGCGGCGATTCTTATCAGGTACTTTGCTTCGGAACTGAGGCCGCGCTGATCAAGGCACAGCAGCTGCTGGGCGGCCGTATCGTGCTGCCCAGCGATTTCGCGAAGTCCGGCGAATGGAACGGCAGGGGTGCGAATGTGTTTCCCCTGCGATGTCGCGAGCCGCATGTTCGGTCGCGCCCAAAACCTCGAAGCGGAACCGGTCATCTGTCTTGACAGCACTTCACCGATCACCTCGGGCGATAAACTCCGGGCGACGGCTTTCCCGTCATCATGTCAACCTTGGACCCGACGACTTCCACCTTTGTCGAGATCGCAGACATATCCTTGCGCAGAAGATCGAAGCCGGTTTGCATCGTCTGCCGCATCGCGTCTTGCCCACTGATCATCAGATCGGCCAGCCGGTCCATTCGGGCATTGGCGACCTCCTGCCCCTTCTTCAGTTCGACAATATCCTTCGGAGCACTGGCGACGTCGGCAAGTGCCTTCTTCGTCTCAGCCTGAAAGGTGTCTGAAATCTGCATGCGTGCGAGGCCACGAGTATCGATGACCTGAACTTTCGCCTCCAGGGCCGCGTATCGATCCCATCCCGCCAGCGCCAAGGCGAGGAGCGGAATGAGTGTGCCAAGATTGAAGTCAAAGATTATGCGAGGCCTGTTCATAGCCGTATCCTCTTTGCCGTTGCCCATTTATTCCGCGCCCTGCCCTATGAAATGCTAATGGAATGCCACGCCAGCAGCAAAAGTGCCGCCAGCGTGGTAGCTATAATGAAGAAGCCGAGAATGTTGCTGCTGCCCTCATTTGGGGCTAACGCTGAACCTGGCCTTCGTGTCGTCATAGAAAGACGCGCAACGCCCATTGCGCGCGTTTGCTCGATCAAGGGCGCCTCGCTCCCGCACAAGAACAGAACGCAGCTCGTCGCCGACCCTGACGGCGGCGTGAGGTTCTTTCTTTCGGCAGTCATCGGGCAGCAGCGGCAGATTTGTGCCGGCGGCGATAACGCCCTTTGCCGATGATGCCTTTCCCAGCCGGTCAGTGAGACTGCAGGAACTGAACGTCAGCGGGATCAGCAAGGCACTGACGATTTGCAGCAGCGAGCTTCTTTTCATAGTCGGAAATTGCAACATCGGTTTCGGCATCCTTTGCCTGCTGTGCTAGTTCGTCCGCGGCCTGGCGCTTGGCGGCTTCGGTGAGGGCTTGGGAAGCGGCGTTGCGCTGGCGCTCCATCTCGGCGGCCTTGGCTTCTGCCGTCGTCTTCTCGGCGAGCTCGACATATCCGGCCCGAGCGCGATGCTCTGCGGCCGGGATGCTGATCAGGCTCACGAAGGCATAGACGAGGAAGCCGCCAACGACGGCGCCGGCGGCGAGCTTGATATAATCGAGGAGCCCGAACATCAGAGGCCACTCACACAGGTTTCAGCCTCGCCGAGCCTTTGGGCATCGCCCATCTCTCTGCGCTTCACCAGACCGTTGACGACCTGACCGCCCGCGCGGTTGAAACGGGCCTGCATTTCGCAGGCCAGACGATAATTGCGCTTGCCGGCTTCCCGCATAGCGCTGGAACCGACTAGAGCGCCAATCCCGAAGTTATAGCCGCCGGAGATCTGTGAGGCTTGCAGGCTGACTGGAAAGCTCGTGAAATTAGGCACCCGCCTCGTGAGAGGCAGATAGTATTCCTCGTAGACTTCCTGCTCGAGGAAGTCATCGCATTGAGCCTTGGTGAAGCTCATGCCCGCGGTGACGGGTTTACCGTTGATCCTGGTCTTGCCGTAGCAGATGTCATAGATCTTGGCATATGGATCCCAATGCGCCTTGAGCACGAGCCCTTCCCAAGGCTTGATGAGATTGTCCGTCGCCAGGATGACGGCCGGCGGATAAACATGCTTTGCCGGATTGGTGTCTTTGGTGGACTGCCAGCCAGCAGCAGCGGCGGCGACAAGGGCAGCGGCGATCGCCGCCTTGCCGCGCTTGGTGGCGACGATCTTATTGATCGGCATCAGAATTACCTTTCAGATTTTCTTGGGCGACAAGGCGAGAGATCAGCGCGCCACAGGTGACGAGACCCGTGAGGGCAGCAAAGGTGCCGCGCGGGATGGTGATGAACTGATCGATGATCGGAAGGGCGACTTCGCAACCGGATAGGATACCGGCCAAGATGATCAGGCGGATGCTCCACGCGCGGCGAAACACCCGGCCCGCGTTTGGGACGAGTTTCGGTTTCATAAAAGTGTCCTGAGGAAAGAAGGTGGCTATTGACAACCGTCAGTCGGAAGCGTCATCCGGTTGAAGTCTGAAACTGATGGTAAACGTTGAGCTGATGCGATCAAAACTCATAGCCGCCGTCACCCTTCTTTTATGGTGGGGCGCCGCGCATGCCTCAGCCGCCGGGGTGACGATCTCTCAAGATTGCCGCAATGCGGGTTGCCCTATCCCAGAGGGAGCGGAGCGTGTGATTTTCGAGGGCGTTCTAAGCAAACAGAAAACACAAGATCCGCGGGTTCTCGGGGTTTCTTCGTTTCTAAACAACAGCACGAAGGCCGACTATCGCATCGTCAAGTTCGATTATTCGCTTGACACTTCCGGAATTAAGAATGGCGAGACCGTTGAAACAGACATTGGTTTTTCCGTTTTCCCTATCGGCGCAAAAAACTCACTCACGAGCGGTGAAGAACTCCTAATCACACACCAGTATGATGCCGGCCCAAGCCAGATCATAGAAAAGAGCCTCGATATCCCAGCAGGCGGCTTGGCGTTGCAAGCAGGTCACGTTTTGAACGTCGGCTCCACGTCCGGTTTCTTTATGCCTGGGCGAGGTGTCAAGGAACTTGATAATGCTAGACTGGCCGATGGAAAGCTCATGTCATTGCGCTACCGTGTTGAGCTTGTTCGGGCCGATCAAATAAAGCTTCCGGCGGCGGTCAGCTACCGCTCTCCCTATCGCGATCGCTCCTATGTTGCCGACGGGAACCGTCGCTATGCTCCGTTCACTGAATTCATCAACACATCTGGAGGGGATGTGAAGATCTACGGATCTGGAATTTTCCTGAGCAATCTGACCAGCGTGGAAAAATCTGCTCATCAGGTCGAGGTCAGCGTCAACGATAAAATTGTAAAGACGATCGAAACGCCAGATCACACTCCTGGCAAGACATCGCCGGCTATCCCGCTCATCGTACCTTACGACATTACCTTAAAGCCCAACGATCGCTTGAGTGTTCGCGCGAAACTATCGACACCGAAAGCCATCGTCTTTGATTTTGCGGCATTCATCATCGGCGATCCTGGACTTGAGCCATATGGGGAACTGCTCGATGCAGTGTCGACCGATCTCAACGGGGACGGCTATAAAGACATCATTGACATGGATGCGAAGGGAACGATTTGGGTTTCCCTTCGCGTTGCTCTTGGACTTCAGGATACCCAACAGCCATGGATAAACGGGCTCGGGAAGATTGAGACGTTAGAACCATGGAACGATGGAGGCAAGACCATCGGCCTTATCGCCAGAAATCCCGATGGCTTATGCCTTCATCTGAAGACGAGACTTAGCACGATGAGCTTTGTTCCTGGCTACTGCAACCAAGAGATCGGCGATATCTCTGGAACAGAAATATGGGGCGACTTCAATGGCGACGGCTGGCCGGATCGCATGCAGATCAACAAGAAGACCCTTCAGTACATGGTTTCCCTTGGTAGCAAGGATGGCCTTGCGGCCCCGACGCCATGGATCAACGGCTTTGGAGGCGTTGAGAAGCTCTTTGCCTTTGATGGCGATGAAGATGGAAAGACCGATCTTTTGACAGAATGGTCTGACGGGACCGGGTTCCGCTGCCTCGTCTGGCGATCCGATGGCCAGCAGTTCAACAGCAAGCCATGCCCATAATGATCGTCATCCGCGGGAGACGTCGCCTGACCAATGAAAGCCGAGCGCATTCGCCGGGTTGGTATTGACCCGCAGGGTGAATGTCGTCGCGGTCAGCGTGTCGACCCAAAAGTCGGAAATGCCTTGCGGGGTATTGTTGAAGGCGGGCGTCACCTGGATCTCTCCGCTGACCGGCGCTCTTGCCAGATTATGGGTTACGGTTACGGATGACCCACTCGTCGGAACCGTGGCGAGCCCGGCGTTGCGGGTGATAATGCCGGAATTACCCTTCACGACCGTGTTGGCGCCGACGAACGTGCCGCCGCCCTCCATGTCGTTGTTGGTGATGACGTTGTAGTTCGACGTTCCACCCTCCCCGATCGACCTGGCTGATGTGCCATTTCCAAAGACCTGCATTCCATTGATGATGCAATGCGTGCTGTCGGTAAGAATAATCCCGACATCTCCTGAATTGTCGGCATCGTAGGTATCGATGCATCCGTTATTTATGCTGACGCGCGAACAGCCTTCGAGCAGTATCGCAGTCTTGTTGACCGAGGTGATCAAGAGACCGCCCATCTGCACAAGACTTGAGTTCTTGATGTGAACGCCGTTTTGGGCTGTCGAGGTACCGCACCAGAAGCCGTTGAATTGGATCTGCTTCGCGGCGGTAGCTGTGGCTCTTTCTATGACCAGCAAACTATCGGAGCAGGTATCAGCCAAGCAGTTTGCGAAATGGCCCCAGCGGATCATTTCTGTGCCGCTGGTCGGATTGCCGAGATGCCAACCCTTGCCGCCCGAGCCTGCAACCTCGCAGGACGTAAATTTCGATCCATTGAAATTGATCAACCGATACCCGGTCGTCGACACATTCTGGAACATGCAGCCATGCGCAATGACTGCATTGTTCTGGTTGGTGGGATCGACTTCACGACCGTAGAAGCCGATTGCGTTCTGATCAGCGCCAGCTCCATCGCCATTGAGATAATAGGCTTCTACCTGCCAAACATTCGAGAAGTCGAAGCAAATGTAACAGCCAAAATATCGGAGATGATGGAACTGCAAGCGGTTACACCATGCAATCTGCAACCCGACATTCAGGCTGTTTCCAAGACCATTGGCGCGGATCGTAGCGTGAGAAAGGCCACCCTTCGTGAACACCGATGAACTCGTACCGTTTGCGGTGTAAATGGCATAGTTCCCGAGCCCACGCAGCTCCGAAACACCCATGCCTTGCCCAATAAGGAAGACGCCATCGATATGGGTAAGGGTAGCCTCCAGCCCGTGGACACCACGCATAAGGCGCACCACGCCGCCGCCCAAGGCGGCGGATACGCGCATCGCACACTGGATGGCTGCGGCATCACCTGTCGCACCCGTTGCAAGGGCACCGAACCACCGAACCTCGACATCACCGTCAAATACACGTACCCACGCGCCGACCGTGATCGCCACTCCCGTTGCTTTGACACAAACACCCTCAAGCGTATCAGCCGCGGCTAGAGCTGTATAATTGCCGGTCTCCCACGTAAACACACCTTCCCGGCCGTTCTCGCGGATGAGGGCGACCTTATAGATCGCGGTGCTCAACGCCTTCAGAGCGGCCCTATCAGCGACTATGATGCCAAAGCCCCCAAGGGCGGTGGCGACAAATTCGGTGGTGGCAATCTGCGTGCTGCTTGTGCCGGCGGTAGCGGTTGGCGCCGTCGGTGACCCGGTGAAAGGGGGCGAGGCTAACGGCGCACGTAAACTGATCTGCGCCTGCAGCTTGCCTAGCGCGACCAACACGCTATCGGCAGCAACGATTGCCGTGCTAGTCGTGAGATCTAGGCCCGACAGAACAGCCGCGCGAACCGATGCGCCAAAGTCGGTGAAGGCTTTTGCGCCATTCCAGTATTGCGATGACGTTCCGGCTGCGATTGCCGGCTCTTTCGTACTATCGACGACCGTGATGTTGCCGGTACCGTCGAAAGATACGCCATTGATAGTTCGCGCCGTAGCAAGTTTCGTGGCGGATACCGCATTCGCGCCGACATCGAGCTTGCCGGTAGACAATGCGGTAATCTGCGCCTGCAATTTTCCGAAAGCACTCAGGATAGAATCCGCAGCCGTGATCGCTGCATTCGTGACCACGCTGAGACCAGCCAAAACTACCGCTCGAACACGCGACGCGGTAAAATACTGATTGACAGACCCCTCCGGGACAGCATCCGTAGAGCCTGGCGATGCTACGAGTTGCACATAGGTGCTGCCGGACCATCGATATTCGAGATTGGCATCAAGAGTGACATAGATCTTGCCGGTTTCGCCCGTCGCCGGAAGGGCTGCAAAATTGGCCACCTCGATAACATCGTCGACATAGGACGGCAGGAAGATCGCTGAGATCTTCGACGTCGCATCCAATGGAACAACACCGTTTGCCGCGCCAATCAGGCTTGTGTTCACCTTGGCATCTAGCGCACCTTGCAGGCCCGTAACCGTGGATATCGCCTGCGAGCCGGTATGCGTCGATCGGTCGCGCAACTGCGCATCCGTAGCATTGGCGGTTGCCCCATCCTGAATGCCCGCAAGCTTGGAGCGCTCGCTGGCGGTCAGCAGTTTTTTGATGACACCATCCGCAAGGCCGTCAACGGTATCTCCCGGCTGGATCGCCGTTTCGGCAAGCTCACCCTGATCTGATGATGCTAGGCCCAATGAGATGATGGCAGCTTTCAGCGGCGGCTTATCCGGGCCAGGCTCGCCCAGATACTCAGCAAGGATGCGATCCATTGAAAACTCTCTGAGAAGATGGTTGCTGGGCTAGGGTGGATGATTTTCCTCCGACAGAAAGCCCGCGATCAGACGACGACGCCGCCATCAGACTTGGTCCCGGCGATGGCGCCAGGATAATAATTGTCGCCTGCGCCATTCACGTTGATGACGCCGTTGGCCTTGGCTGCAAACTTCACGCCCGTCGCGTTGCCGGGATTGACAAACGAGGAATAGACCGCAGCAATTGAGGAGCAATCGCCTGCGATGACGAGACCAACCGGCATATTGACCACAGCAACGAAATTCATGGTCGGCGGCGATGCGACTGCGCTCTGAATCGATCCACCACCAGATGCAAACAGGTGGCCAGCTGGCGCAATTCCGGCAATATAATGAGTGCCAGTCAGGCTAATGCCACCACGAACGCCAGAGAACATGTGCGCGGCTCCCGTCGGTGACGCCCGATGATACATCGTTCCGACTGTACAAGTCGCACTGCCGACAGCAATATTGTGAACACCTGCGCCGCTGCCAAGCGGCGACATGCCTTCGACCATGTAGCCTGCGTCGGTAATAAAAATACCATTCTTCCCGGCTATTCCATTTACCTGGACATTTTGAGGACTAGCGAGGTTGCCGGTAATCCTAACCGTGCCAGAGCCTGTCAGCGGTTTCGAAACGATACCCGGATAAGTGCCATCAGCGACACTGATTGTGACCGCGAAACCGTTCAAATTGATCCTGCTGACAACATCGATCGCACGCTGGATCGTTGCAAACGCTGCGGCCGGGCTCAGACCAGAGTTGGCATCGTTGCCGCCTGCGGCGTTCACATAGTAAGTCGTATTTGCCGCCAACCGCGCTTCGGCAACACCGGCCCACCACGCCGCCCCGTCGTACACAAACCGAACGAGGCCATTCAGCTCTCCGCCGCTTAACGCAAAACCGTAAATGTTGACGATCGGCTTGGCTCCAAGGCCATTCAGGTTGAGTGTCGCTGGCCCATCGTTGGGAGTGGCGATCAGCAGCACGATCGGAAGCCCAAACGAAAGCGCGGCGGGAGCCGGGGTCAGGGTAGCATTCAATTGATTGGCGCTACCACCAGCAATCGCAGCATTCATCCCCTGAGATTGGATTGCCTGCGCTAGCTGCCTTTGGTCGGCCGGGTCCAGGCCAGATTTCTGAATGACATCGACCAGCTCGCGTTGCGGCATTTCGATGGCTTTGGCTGGCACGCGCGAGCCGCTGACAGCGCCTGGTGAATTGCGGTCGACATAAGAGGCATCCGGATCTTCAGACCCGTAAGGCTGGTAGTAAAGCATGGGACACCCTCAATAGGTTTTAACAATGAGATGATTGCCAGCGCTGTCCGTGAGCCGGTTTCCAGCGCTATCGGTGAGATGCTCGATGAGAACGAGAACCGGCTCTGTCCAGGCAGGCGCTAGGCGGCGCAGAATGCAGAGCAAGCGCTCGCCGTCGCCGAGGTCGAAGAGCGGATCGAGGCCGCATTCCGATTCTCCGCAAGTAAAGTAATCGACCGCCAGATTGCTGACCTGGACGATCCAGTAACATTCCTGTCTGGCGTCGCCGACTGTGTGTTCGCCACCGCACTCCGAGAAACCACATTCAAAGATAGCGGGCTCTTCTATCGTGATCTCAAAACCATAAGCGGCTGCGACACGAATAAAGTCGCCAGGTGTGATGACGGCCTGGCTGTTGACCTTGGCCGCCAGCGCACGAAGCCGCTCCGCCACGCTGGTCTCGCCCGTCACGCAATTGTCGGGCAGGCCGTATTCTGCCTCCCATTCTGGCAGAAGCTCGTCGACACCCTGAACGCTCGCGTTACGCGCCAGCTTCCAGATCCTCTGATAGAACCACTGAAAGCTGTCGAGCAGCACACGCATCAGGCTGGCTGTGTTACTGACGAGCGATACGGCCTGACCGTCCGGCGATCCCCATGCAGGCCCTTGCGGTAGCATCGCTAACGCCGCGCCGATCAGGTCGTCATTGGTCGGGTTAGCCAGCGCATCAAAGGGTGCCGTAACAGCGACCACGTCATCGGCATTTGACGGGAGCGACGTGACCGTATTGAGAGCCGGATCACGCGCCATAGGTGATCGTCCCCAAGGTAGGAAACTGTCCGTTGGTCATGATAGGGTCGCTTGAAGGCTCCGCCAATACATGACGATCTTCGCCCGAAACCCCGGAAATCGCTTCATCGATCCACGACCGCGAAACAGTAAACGTGTTGCCGACAATGCCAGGGCGGCACCTGGCGAGGAACATGGCCGAAATCGCTGCGGCAATCCCGGCACGGATCTCCGGCGTGTCAGCGGACAGGCCATCGATGGTGATGTCGATCGGCGCTGCCGTGGGAGCGACAACAACGCTATCATCAACACGGATCAATCGCTTGGCATCGACCTCGTCCTGTACCGCAGCTACGTCTGCTGACAGAGGAATGTAGTTCGGGCGCCCCTCGAAAAGGAAAAAGACGAACAGCGTTCCCGGCGACAGCGTGCCTCGAAAAGCCCAGGCCGCCTTGACACCCGGAACGGCAAGCACGATACGCTCATAGTCCGTCAAGGTGCCGCCGCCTGGCGGATTGCGCTTTCTCTGCAGGCCTCGTGCACGAAGACTATCATCCAGCTCGATATCCGCACCCCCACCGATCCCGGCTGATGTGATCGTCCAGCTCGTACCGAGATCAGGGTAAAGCACCGGATCGGCAAGCGACAGCAGACCGTCGCCTTCGCGGTTTGCGTTTGATCCCTTCGTCTCCGATGTGATCGAGAGCACCAGGGTGCCATCAGCCGCAGCAGTTGCAGGAGCGGTCGACAAGTATGTTACATTGCCGGAGATGAACCTCACACCAGCCGGATAAGTGACGAGCGCCGCTCCAGCGCCGCCAATAATCCCGGAGGCGGCAGCTGCCGGCTTTCGAAAGATACCGACATCAGAACACAGCAGCTCCAGCCACTTGCCCGTCGCCGACGTGATGAACATCTGCCTGACGAGATAAGCAATGCGCAGCTCGGCTTCGTGCATCAGGCCGGCAAGCACCTTGCCGATGATCGTCACGAAATTGTTCGGAAGCGCGGTGTCGGTCCCGGGCAGATATTGCCGGAATGCGCCGCGAATGCGCGCGGAAACCTCAGTCAGAGAGCGGATATTCCACGCCATTGATCTGATCCCAGAGAAGTTCGAATTTATTGTCGTAGATTTTCGCGCCGTCCCGCCCATAGAGCGAAACTTGATAGGAGACCCGGTTGCCGGGCCGGTCGACAGTCACGGCGACATCGATATGTGCGACAACCTGGACCGTGAGCAGTGGCTGCAAGGCTTCGCGAACGTAAGCCTCTAACTTGACTTCGATCCCGTCATAAATTGCCGATCGCCGAAGCAGCCAGAGCCGGGAGCCGAGCGGCTGCTCACCCGGCCCCATGTCGAAACTGTCGCCGATCCAGCCGCGATTTTCATCGCCATCGCGCAGCTCGCTCGCATCGACCCGGCGATCCGTCATCAGATAGATCAGGACCGCCGTCGCAAGCCCCTGCTCCGACCGGAAATCTCCGGGCGCGTCGGGATGCGTTGTGGAATTGATGATGAGGTCGCCAACTTCACCATCCCAGCCGAGATCCGGCGCGCGATATGGATCGTCGACATCCTCGACCGGGATGATTTTGAGCATGATCAGTCAGCCGGCGTGAAATCGAGATTGTATGACCGACCCGGCACAAACACGATTGCTGCGTCGGGATTATCGACCAGCATCCGCAATTCGCCCCATGGCGTCGCCTTGGTGAAGCGGCCATCCTCGGACTGAATATCCTCGGAATAAACCGTGTGGAGGAAAACGGTATTGTCCTGTTTTCCAGTGCAAGTGAACTTGGCTCTTACAACGGGTGCGCTCATGCGTCTTCTCCTTGATGTCGCTCATTCGTTACCGTGATCGGGCGCGAGCGATCGCCCAATTCATCGAAACTCTGGGGACCGTTGCGCGACCGTCGAAGCGCCCGGTTTCCCCTTCGGCGAGTCTGCCTCTGTCACGCGGTATCCTTGCACGCGTCCGCACACGATCGCCGCGCAGTCGCCCGCGCATTCAAATGTCTCGATCACGCTCCACCGTCGCCATCACCGTCGGTGATCGACCCGGTCGCGCTGAGATTGCCGTTGAGGGTGACATCACCATTGATGGTCACTGGCCCGTTGATGGTCCAACCACCGTTCGCTGTCAGCGTCGCCGTCCGGCTGCCGACATCGATGACAAGTCCAGGCGTTATCAGCTTCACGATACCGCCCCACATATCGTAGATGGCGGAAGCGCCGACCGGGAGGCCGGTCGGCCGATGTTGAGGGTGTTCTCCACCCAGAATATATGCCTGGTCTGCGGAGCCATTGGCTGAAAACAACAGGCCTATCGATCCGGCCGGCGGGTTAGACATGAAGCCGTGCGGCTCGATGCGGGCGATCTTGGTGTAGGCATCGTTATACAGCGAGCGGCCACTCAGAAACTGCTGCCCACGACGCTCGGTTAGAGAGCCATCCAGCTGGATACGATCAATTGTCATTGTTCTTCGAAGTCCACATCGTTGGCGAGCGGCGCCGAATAGACTTTCGCCGACTTTCCGCGAGGGTTCTCGCCACCCAGCGCTCGAGGGTCGCAAAGTTCGAGAACTGACGTTGTGCCGTCGTCGCCCTGATGCAGGGTCACACCCTTGATGAGCATTAACCCGTCAATTCCTATCCATGGATCAGAAACCTGTACCAGCCAGTTCGGCGACCAGATCTTTCCTGCCGCATCGCGCCACCCGGTTACTGTAATCGAAGCAGTCGTTCCGTTCCCGGCACCACGCTTCGAATGCCACCCTGCGCGCTTCTTCATGCGATCCGTGGTTGTTTCACCTTCGTGGCGCAGGATCAGGACGCGGCGCCGTGAGACACCTTTGTCCTTCACCCTCGCCTCTGCGCGGAGTTGTTGCTTGCCGACGCCATCGCTCGACTGGCCACGGACCTTCACCTCGGAATAGCGATGGCGACCCGTCAGATGCGAACTGGCCTTCTTGATGTTCACGCCGAAGATGAGGCGGCCGCTATGCGTTCCTTCCGGCTTAGTCGCAAGCTTCAGCTTTCCCTTGGGCGTGTCGTAGATCAGGACGCCGCGACCGCGGGCGCGGCGCTCGATCGAATGAAAGAGACTTTCTCCCACCCGCAGCTTATGCCTCGGCTCAATTGGCAAGCTGCCATCATCCTCGATGCCAATACCATTGTCGTCGAGTTCGCGTGCAATGCCTGCCAGGTCATTATCCATGATCTCGCCAGTCTTGTGATCAGCCGAGCACTCGACCGCATCCACTGTGCGCGAGACGATGGAGATAGAAAGGGACCGGCTATCGGCGTCATGTGATGGCTCGACATCCCGAACGTAGCCCGTCAGCACCAGGTCTCCGGTCGCCGTGATTTTGGTAGCCTGATCCGGCGCCACCGGAACGCCAACACCCTCCGGGATAACATCGACGGTGGCGGTTCGTGCAGCCTCTTCAGCAGACAGTTTGATCGTTACTTCCTTGTGAGGCGGCAGCCCCTCGATAATGACAGTTTCAAACATTTGCAGTCTCAGGAAGCCAGAGCATCAAACGCAGTTGGCATGACGAGCGGCGTCGCCGAGCCGGCAATATCGACCAGGTCGCCTGCACGGGTGGCATCGCCATAGAGCTGATAGGCCAGAACCGTCGACGGCAGGGAAATCCCGGTCTGGATGCGAACGATCGGAACCGCATTGGCGGCAAGATCGGAAACGAGACGGCAGGCAACCTCGACGATCGACGCAAGCCAGGAATAAAGATCAGCTCCATCGCCGCCCATGGCAGACGCCACGGCCAGACCGGCATCACCGGCCGCCGATATCCGGCTGCGTGCCTTCCGCGCCTGCGGCCGCGACCGCCAGCTGACCCGGCCCGCTGCGATCGAGAGACCAAGCGCGACAAGAATGGTCATCGCGTCGAACGTATCACCCGCAGAAACCGTGTCCGGGATGATGATCATGTCGAAGCCGGTTGCGTCCGTCACGCTCTCCGCGATCACCCGCGTGATGTCCAGCACTTCCAGCGCGAAAGCATCAACATCGAGGTTAGTCGCCGCAACGATGCGATCAGCCGTGTCGGCGAGATCGTCCGCATCCGTGACGATGGCCGCACACAGGTCCGCCAGCCACGACAGGATCGTGTCTTTATTCGCAGCCATCGAAAATACCTTTAGAACAAGCGCGAAAAGCCGGAGGCAGCTAAGGAAATTCCGGCCGCCACTACGGCGGAGATATCGCCAATCGATAGGGCCGCGACCGGCAATGCGCCATCGGGAACGAATGTCACGTCGAAGCGGATGTAATAGATTCGATCCCTTTGGCGCGTACGACGAAACCCCTCCGCATGAGCCATCATGCCACCATCCATCGGCATGATGAGCATCCCCGGACCAGGCACGCTGCAAGCCGCTTGAATGGCCTTGGCCTTGAGATCAGCGTCATCACCAAGCAGGTAGCCGGTGACATCGAAGCTCTCGACGGCCTTGCCCATATCTTCCGGCAGGGTAACCTCCCCGCCGGCATAGGTATGTTTCGCGAGCCGACGACCGCCGCTCAGATCCTCACCGTCGACGAGAAAAGGCACACCGCGAAAGCTCGCCGGCTGCAGGGTTTTTCGCCAATCGCGTGTTGCCATCATAAGCCTCCATTGCCGCCGGTATTTCCTCCCGGCGGTGCGGCTGCGAAGGTGTTGCTCTTGCCGGTATCCGCGTTGACGCGTCCAGTCCGGCTTGCGGCAGGCGCGGCGGCCACGCCAGTGTTGAAGACCCTCGCAGCGGCCGAGAGATCGGCAGCCGCGCGCGAGATTGCGGCCCCGACATCCATGCCGGCAACCCGGAATGCCGATGCGCTATCCTTGATAGAATCGCTCGCCTGTTTACCGCCATCGGCAACTGCTTTGCCGGCCTCATCGGCCGTCTGCTTGAAATCACCAGTATCAACCTTGATGGGCAACTCATCCTTGGACGGATGCTCACCAGGCCCAAGCGCCGAGCCGCGCATCTGCGGGACATCGATACTTAGAGCATTCTTCCAATCTCGCCGGGATGGGACGCGGAAGAAATTTTCGAGTGTGCCGCGCCAGCTACTAAAAGCGCTTGGCGGAGCTTTGACCGGCGGCGGCTCCGGGACGGTCGAATACTGCATGCCGTCACGATGAAGATCCGGACCAGCTCGGCTTGGAACGACGATCGGCATGCCTTGTCGACCGACCGAAGGCTTGTTGACCCCACGCTCGTACCGCCGCTTGTTATATCGCTCCAGAAATTCCGGATCGCTATAGCCGGCACCTTTGGCGATATCGTCCGCCTCGTCGCTTTGCGACGCTCCACCAAATGGCAAATGGGCAGCAATCCACGTCTCGCGTGCCCAATAGCCTTTGCCCTGTTTCGTCAGCCCCTCACGCAACGCCGTTCCGTAGTCGAGATCGTTCGAAATCGCATTCATAACCGGCACGGCAGGCCCGGCAATTGCCTTGCCGGCGCTGTTCCACATCTTGTCCCAGCTGCTCTGCAGCCGGTCGACCGAAGCCTGGGTATCGCCGAGGACGCGATTGAGATCGCGAAACACAGTTCCATCGACTTTATCGCCATTTACCGCCTTCAGGAACCGCTCCATGCTGTCGGCGCTGGTCATCAGGGACTGCATGCCGAGCCGCATCTGCTGGTCGTTGAACAGCAATGGCAGCTTGGAAAGGTCGCCTTTGGTCGCCTGGATGGACAGCCGCGTGAAGGCTGAGATAACATCCTCGCCATTCTTCTTGGCCTTCTCCATCTCCTTATTGAGATCGACGCCCATCTTCTTGAAATTCTTGACCGTCTCCTGCGAGTTCATCTTGCCGAAGATGTTCTGGACATAGACGGCCGCGTCGGCGGCATTGCCAGTATCCTCGCGCACCGTCTGGAGGATGGCGATCAGTCGCTTTAGGCCGCTTTCGCCTGTATAGCCCAGAGAGGCGAAGGAATTCGCCAGATCCGGGATATACATCGCCATGTCCTTCAATTCGAACTGGCCGGCCTTGCCGCCCGTCACCATGATATCGAAGGCATGCTGCATATCGCCGGCCTGGATCTTCAGGGCCGACGAGGCTTTCAACGCTGTATTGGCGATATCTTCCGTCGCGGCGCCAGAGGCCTGGGCTGTCGCGAGAACCGACGGAAGGAAAGACATCGCGTCCTTCAGGTTCATGCCCGACGATACGAGCGTGTCCAGAGCGGTGATTGCCTTGTCGATGGGCAAGGCCATGCTCTTCGACATGGTCTGCAACTGCGTGAAGGCAGCTGTGGTTTCCTCGCCCGTCGCCTCGGCCGTGATGCCGATGCGGTTCATCTCGCGCTCGACCGCGGCGAAATCGACCAGCGCCTTCTTGGCGCCGGCCGCGACAATCGCTGGTGCTGCATAGCGGGCAACGGTACCGAACGCCTCACGCGTCGCACCCGCCATCGCGCTTGTCCGGCGCGTAACCTGTTGCGACGACTTCTCGATATCGCGCAGGCGGCGATTGACTTCCGCCGTCGTCTTGCCGAGGTCCTTGGCAACCCGGTTGAAGCCGGCGATCTGCTTTTCGACACCCCCGATGCGCGTGGCAACCGAGCGAAAGGCCGGCGAGGTATTGTCCTTGCCGTCGATATCCAGCTCGGCACGGATCTTGCGATTTGCCACGGATCAGCGCCCCAGTTTCGAGAGGATGAATTCCAGCTCATGCACGTAACGGGGCAAGAGCGAAGTTTCGATGAGTTCGGCCAGAACATCGAGATAGACGTCTGGGTTGTTCGTGATGGCGTGCGCCGGGTTCGGCCCGAAAAGCTCGCGGATCTGCTCGCGCTTCGGATTGCTTCCCATGCGCGTACCGGGGATACGCTGGAACACCCCGACGTGCCCACTCTTCATCATGGCGATGAAGGCGTGCTTGTAGGATCCGCGCAGATTGACGTAGACCCCCTGCGCATTCTGCACCGCGCCGAGACGCTGCAACGGTATCCAGCCGGACTCGACGACGACCCTCGATGTGTTACCGCCGGCGTTGAAAGCGGCCGTCGTCAATTTGGCGACGATCTCTTTCGGAAGCTTCACATGCTTGGCATTGCGCTCGACGATGCGTGGCCGCGCCATCTGCGTCATGCGACGCATGGCGCGCGCCATGGCCTTGGACTTGATCTCGCCTGGAACGCGCTCAAGAGCCCGACGCAACCGTACCAGGTCGCGATCGTCAATCCGAAGATCGGAAAACATCAGGAACTCTGCTTCTTGAAAAAGCTACCAGCCCGCGCAAGCCAAAAGGCCAACTGCGGGAGCGTCAGGCTTTCGATCTGCGTCGCGGACCATCCGAGCCGGAAGACGAGGATGTCGACGGCGTCTTCGATGCCGTCGTATCCCAAAAAAAATCGCAGACGGCTCGCTCCAGCTTCAGGGCATCGAGCGGCTCAAGCTGCATGATGCAGTCGTAACCAGGCTCAACAATAATCCGCTGGAGATAGGCATCCACAACGGAGGGATACGAGACCATCACCATAGAGCCGTCGCTGGCGCGCTGCCATTCCTGAGGGCGCCCGAGGCCTTCCACGAAGATTTCGACGTACGTGGGCTTGCGCAAAATGACCTCCTTAAAGGCCTTGTCGTGCGCAGTGTACGTCCTCGAGAGTTTAACAGGCTCGCGCGACATCAACTATTGGTCCTGTTATATTTAGGGGCATTGATTGTGAGACCGGTGACTTCACCGGTCTTGCGATTCTGTTGGGGTTCACCGGTAAAGAACGCGTCGGTGAAGTAATGCGTCACACCGGAAAAGTCTTCGATGAAGGTCACATTGAACCTCGGTGAACGCATCAGAGCATCGTAGTCGAGCCCGCGATCAGCGAAGCTGATCTCAGCTGTTGCCGGCTTATTCGTACCAGTGCGATCAATGGACCCGTCATCGTTCGTCTCGGCCTGGACGGAGATGCGGGACACGTTAATGTTGAGCGTGGCGCGCAAGGGCAATGTCACACCGGTCGACAGGCGCACGGTGATGATGCCGCCGAAATCTTGACCTGACATGGATGGTGTCTCCTTTGTTGGCCCGCCTTAGGCGGCAGCAAACTGGCTGTAAGCGGTGGCAAGACCCGCAAAGATGTCGAGCGGGTTGACGAAATCGAGCGACAGCGAGATGTTCACGCGGTCAGCGTTGTCTCTATCGCGCGTGACAACCATTGCGGCGAGCGCGGCTTCCGAATTTTCGAGCACGCCGGACATCTGCTGATAGCTATGGAACAGCGTCGCCTTGATGTCTTTGACGGTCGAGATCGACGGCAGATTGTCGGGATTGCTGTCGGCAATCGCCTTGTTCGAATGCTCTGCCGCGAGATCGGCCCTGAATTTCTTTAGCGCATAGGTGAGCTGATAGATCTTCTGGACATCGCGGAAAGTCGTGTCCGGCGCGCCATTGGTCGTCTGCTGCTGGGTGATGATCTTGTCGATCATCACATTGCCGCTGCGATCCACCTTCCACGTCGAAACACCATTTTTCAGCATCGTGTCGCGCGTCGCGTAGTCCATCCAATAGTTCCGGTCACGCGGTGCGGACAGGCCCTGGACGACAAGGCCGGTCTGGTTGCGCGACACATCGCCGTTGGCGCCGCCGCCCGACCAAGGAGCGATGCGGGCCGTGAATGCCGCAACCCAGAGATAATCCGGTTCGGCGAAGCCGCCGGCGGAGAAGCGCGGGATCATCGTCAGGTGCCAGGTGTCCTTGCTGAGCGCCTTCGTGATGAGGTTAGACGAGGTATCCGTCGCCGGATAAAAGGCATGGCCATATAGCTGCTGTGCATAGGACCAGCGGCCCGAGACGGTGTTAAGGAACGCGTCCAGCAGAGTGAGATTGGCTGCATCGCCGAAGGCGGAGGCAATCATCTCGAAAGGATCATCGTTCATGGCGGCAAGAACATTGGCGACGCTCGGAACGCCGGCGCCGGCTACGCTGGTGGCGAAGGTCAGCAGCCCAGTGAAGGCGTTCACCGTATCGAGCACGGGGATATAGACATCGATCCCGGTCGCATAAGCGCCCTTGTGGCGCGCCGTCAGGGTCACGACATTGGTCGCAGCGGTCGCCGTGAACGGAAGGGAGACCTTCGTCAGCGGATTGTAGTAGCCATTGATGGCGGCTGCGAGAGCGGCTGCAACAGCATTTGCTGTGTCGCCAGCATTGATCTGTAGCGAAATGCTCTCGCCCGCGATCTGCAGAACGCCCTGACCTCCTGCGGCAGGTACCGCGCCGACCGTAATGGTGCGCTGCTCGGCGGTACCAGTATCGTCGACACGCCCGATCCAGATCTCTTGCGCCGGAGCATTGAGGCGAGCGATCAGGAACATCGCCTCAAGCTGCGAGCCGACGCCGGCGAGAATGCGAACATCCATCGACGAGCCGCATGCTGCGATAGCGCCGGCGGCGAGCGCTCCTGCGGCCAAGCCGTGACCGAGAAGGATAAGACGGTTTTCGCTCTCGAAAGCACCGCCGCTTGTCACGTCGAAGGCCATCAGCGGCGCCGTCAGGTTGGCGGGAATATTCGAGGTCATGGCTGGTCACCTCCGGTATCGACGCCCTGGCCCTTCTTCTGGCTGGCGGACGGTGTTTCGGGTTTCAGGACGAGATCGCCTTCGAGGATGAGGCGCTGCTCGAAATGGTTGAGCGGATTGACCGCCCTGCCCTCCTCGGGCCACAGAACAGGAAGGCGCGCACCGTCGCGCGGCACGTAAATGTCGTCAGGCATGACAGGCTCCGATTTTAGGGAGAGAGATTTTTCAAACCGGCCTCAACCGATCCGATGGTGCCGCTGATTTCAGTTAGCGCCGGCAATGGCTCGGCCACGAAGTGGGCCGCGAGCGCGGCAAGCTTTTCCTTGGCGTAAGAGCCATCTGGCAGCGCCTCGTAAACGGACTTGATCGGTTCCGGCAGGCCACCCTGATCCATACTGAGATCGTCATCACGGATGGAACAATGCATACGGATCGTGACGCGATGCCATCGCAAACCGAAATCCGGGACTGCCATTGTCTTGTACTCGGTCTCTTCGATAGAGCGGACAAGGCGACGCCAGGCGAGGCCAGCCTGACTGCGCTCAAGAAGCCTGCGCACCTGAGCGCACAGCGCCGCCAATACCAGACGCGCTTCCGGATCATCGCCAGCCATTGCATCGACGAAATCGACACCATTCTCGGAGGCTTTTACCGCCAGTTCCGCAACGATATCGAGCCATGCGTCAGCCTCGGTGTCCCAGGCTGCTGCGTGATCACCGCGCAACTTGACGCCGCTCTCCGGCGTGTACAGCGATAGGACCGGCGTGTAAGGCGCGTCTTGGCGAAGGTCTTCAAGCGGCGCTGCACGGCTATCATAAACAAGCCTGCCAGCAAGCGTCGGAAAGGGTCCATTCGGTTGCGAGGCGGTCGGGCACAGCACCTCGATCGCGATCAATCGCAGCGCTTCCGCACTCAGCATATCAGGCCCTCACGAGAAAATAGGCAGGTCGGACCGTGCCATCCTGGCCGATCGCCGCAACCTTCCAGACAACGCCATCCGCTTCGACGAAATCTTCGCGCTGCGGCTGCCAAGGCCAATTGCCGCTATGCGCCGTCAGTACGGCATCATAGGAGACCGTATCGCTGCGATCGCCGCGAAGGCCCGGATCGGGAGACAAATGCCGCCAGATCTTTGTGCTCGGCGGCTCCAGCTCGACGGTGCCCATGAAGTCGAAAGCAGGTCGGTCCGGATCATCCCGCGGCTTATGATTGACGGACTGGCTGACCGCCCTGCCGCGGAAACGACATGGCGTCACGTCGAAGGTATCGGCGCACATCGTCTCCAGATTGCCTAAGGCAGACGACCAATTCATGATTAGGCCTGCAAGACGGCAAGGGCTTCTTCGGCCTTGGTGAGTTCGGTCTGCGCATCAGCTTTTGCGGCATCGTCGGCAGCAGCAGCGAGTTTGGCATTGGCGTCATCCACCGCCTTTTGCGCTGCTGCGAGATCGGAAGCCTTTTTCTGTTCGGCCGCCAACCGCGCTTGATCTGCTGCAGCCTTCTCCGTGGCGATGCGCGCCTGGTTGGCGGCATCAGCATCAGCCTTGCGTTTGGCGTCTTCTGCCGCTGCTGTGGCCTTGCGCTCTGCTAGTCGCTTTTCAATGATGGCCTCGGCCATTTCTGTCGCATCGTAAGCGAACTTGTCGTCAATCAGATGCTGGCCATAATCAGCCGGAACCGGTACCGGTGTATGCGCCGGCACTTTAAAGTCTTTTTTCTCACCGATTATAGCAGCGGGAAGAATGCCGCCGTGCGCGAATGCGATGAAGATTGTCTTCTTTGCCATGGTCAGCTCCTTCTCGTTTCCAGATGCCCACGCGAATGAGCGTCGGAAAACGAGAAGCCGGAATGTCACCGGCTTCTTTTATTTAGCTTGTTGACGATGTTTATTCAGGCGAGCGTCAGCTTGCGCAGGACCTGCGGTCGTGTGCAGAGCGAAATCGAATTCATCTGCACTTCGAGGTCATAACCCTTGCCATTCCGCTTCTCGATCATGCGGGAGTAGAACGGAAGGCCGCGCGTATTGACGGTCTCGTTGTAATCCGCTGGTCCGAACCTGGTGAGGAAGAGGCCAGGAACACCTTCGACGACAAGACGGCCCTCATCGGCGGCGATGTACGGCGCACCAAGATCCGACGTCGCTTTCGCGCCCGTCTTGTAGCGCTCCCAAGTCGCTCCGCCGAATGTGAAGACGTCCGGAACGTCCGATCGAAGAACGACAGCACCGGAATTGATCACGAACTGTTCGCGGACCGATTTATGGTTCCATAGAGCCTTGTGAAAATCCCTGCCGGTGAAGACGCGGATGCCTGTATATGGTTCATCGAGTGCATCTTCGACGCCATAGACGACATCCTGGAAGAGCGAGGGAACAGGTGTCGTGTCGACATCGAGGTGGAGGCTGACCGGCGCCGGCACGGCAATGCCGAAGACGTTGTAAAGATCGTGCAGCACCTTGCCCGATTTCGACGTGACGATACCTTTAATGCCGCCGACGCGCTGGTGTTCGAGCGTCATGGTCAGGTCGGAGGCGTGGCGCTGCGCCTTTCGAACGACGCGCCCCTGCAGATCTTCCGGCATGTTTTCCGTGCCGAACTCGCGAACACCCTGCACTTCGTCAGCAAGCACGCTGTCGTTGCGCTGATAGTGATCGATTTCGAAAGGGATTTTCTTGCGGGTATCGTCGCCAGTCGTCTCGCCATCGCCGCCACGGGCAGACGGCTCTACGAGCGCAAGCTGACCATCACGAAGTTCGACGGAAATTATGGTCGTCGGAACACCATCTTCCTCGAAGAGGCCACTCTTGGAGACCTGGCCAGGACGATAATGCTCCTGGTTGACGGCGGCCGTCAGCGTTTCAAGGCTGAAGGGATCGCCGGTATGGACATTGGGTGCAGGCATGGGCGTTCTCCTTAGCGTGCCTTGATGCCGACGGCGCGAAGCTGCGTCAGCTTGGTGTTGCGTTTGGTGTCATCGTTGACGGTGGCGTCGAAGATGAGCATCGGGTTCTTCACTTCGGCGTCGTTGGTGACGGCCACGACCTCGACATCTTCCGAGGTGGCATCAACGCCATAGCCGAGGATGGCTACCGCAACCTGCGAACCATCGGCGGCCGTGGCCGGAGACGGAACATATTTACCGGTACCGGCGGCGACGGTGATATCGAAGCCATCACCGGCGACAAAGGCAGTCCCGCCGGCCGTCGTGGTGAAGCCGATATCGTTGGCGTTCGCCACGCCATTGACACCGTCCGGGAGGGCGAAGCCGTCCGGATCGGTCAGCGTCCATGCGGTGGCGGCGGTGAAGCGCAGCTTGTAGATGCCGACCTTGGCGCCATCGAGCACGGTCACCGCGCTAATCGTGCCATTGCCGGTATTGCCACCAGCCTTTGCGGCGGCGGTTGCAGCGCCATAGGCCACCTTCCCGAGAACAGTGCCGGCTTCAAGCTTGCCAGAACCGGACTTGATGACGATGCTCTCACGCGAGATGTAGCCATTGCCTTCCGAGAGGATGAAGGCAAGGGAACGAGCCTTTTCGATAAAGGTCTCCATGATCATGCTCCCTTCAGGTCGGCACGGCGCTTGTCATAGATCGACTGAGCGCTGAGTTGGTTTTTCTGTTCGGTCGGAGCTGCGGCCGCAGGCGCTGCCATTGGAGCAGCCGCCTGGCGGCGACTGTCATAGGCCTGCTGCTTGTTCGGCTCGGTCACCGTTGTCGCGGCGACATTCGCCGTGACGAAGGCTGTGACGGCCTCGGCGGCCATGTCCGGCGATCCCATGGCGAGATCGAGCGCCGCGCTCATGCGCTTGCCATCGCCCTTGATGCCTTCGGCTCCAAGGATGGCGCCGAGGCGTTCATTGGCGGCCTTGGCGCCTTCGGCTCTGCCTGCGGCAGTAGCGTTGGCGATGGCCGCAGCATCGGCGGCAACAGCAATGGCTGCGGCGGCCGCATTCGGAGTATCAGACATCTGACCCTCTTCGGTTGTTGCCGCCGCTGGCGGCGCTTCGGAAATGGATGCGGTTGCATCCGGTTCGTCCCCTTCCAGGGATAGGTCGGCCGATCCGGGACGCACGGCGGCCCGGATTGCGGCAAGCAAACTGGTCATTGGATCAACTCCGGTTGACTTCAGCGACGAAGGTATTGAAGGCGTCGACCGGATCGCCGATCGCGTCCACCAGGCCGAGCGCGAGAGATTCCTTGGCGTCGAAGGCGTCAGCTTCCGTCGAGAGCGCCCTCGCCTTCGTGATGCGGCGCGATCGACCCTTCGAAACCGTCTCGGCGAACTTGTCCCGCATGGTATCGATCTGGGCCTGCCATCTATCGGCGACACGGGCTGGCAGAGCCTCGTATGGGTTGCCTTCCGCCTTGTTCTTGCCGGAGCGGATGATCGTCACGCGAATGCCGGCATCCTCAAGAGCCTGCGAATAATCGGCATGCATCATGATGACGCCGATCGAGCCCGCGCCGCCGAACTCCGGCATGACGGCCTGCCGCGCCTGGCTGGCGAGAAGGTAGCCAGCCGAATAGGCATAGTCGGTCAGGATCGCAAGCGTCGGCATTTCACGCGACATGGCCTGCATGGCGGCAGCAGTCTCAAAAGCGCCATTCACCTCGCCGCCGAATGAATCGACTTCGAAGACAGCACCCTTGATCCGCTTCTGCGCGTAGGCCTGCCGAGCTGCGGCGATCTGCACCTGCAAGCCCTGATAGGACGTCTCGCCTGAAGAAGCCCCTACCCATGCACCCTTGTGGATCAAGCTGCCTTCGATCGGAATGATGGCGACGTTGTCGACGACGTCGAACGGCTGCAGGTTGGCACGCTGGTAAGCACGGCCGAGCCTGTCGCCGACCTTGCCGGCGGATGGCCGGCCGTTAGCGAACGCAGTATGGTCGACGCCGCCGTTGCCATTGGCGATAACGATCTCCGAACCGGTGATGCGCGGCCCGAGAGCACGCACGAAGGTCTCCGCCTTGCGTTCGTCATAGAGAAGCGGCGTATCGAAGATCCTCTGCGAGATCTGCGCGAAAGCGAAGCTCATCGTCGGTTTCCTCAGTGGTGCCAGCGGATCGACTTGGCGAAGCGAGTGCGCTTGCCATTGGTCTTTTTCTGGCAGGCATCGGCCAGCCGGTTCAGCGCGACGTTAAGGTCATCCATGCTCGTGCTCGCAATCTGCATGCGGCGCTGGCCAACAGGCGACTTGATCTCGACTTCAGAGACCTGCTCGTTGGCCAGGCGCTTTAGCTTGACGGCGTAGAGCGCCTGGTAAACTGCGCACGGGTCGTCGATGTCGACGTCCACGCCACCGATCTTGATTGTCGTCATTGCGCCGGAGCCTTCGGGTTGTCGGTTTGATCGCTTGCCGCGGGATCACTCGGAGCGCCAATGCGGAATGGCGATGGCAGGCCGGCCTCCTCATAACGCTTATGCTCAAGCACGCGCTGTTCGAAGACCTCATCCGGATCTAGGCCGAGTTCGGCGCACTCGTGAGCCAGGGTCGTCGTTCCGTTTCTGATCCGCTCGCTCGACGCCTTCGCGGCCTTGCCGTCGTCAGCCGTAGGCTTCGCCGGACCTTGCCACGTTGCCCAGCAGACTTTGTCACGGTTGGCAAAGAATGCGTCATATCCGCCCTTGAACGGGATCTCGCCGGTACCGATCTGCTCATCGAGCCATGCTTCATATGGCATCTGATAGTGCGGCGAAGCGATGCGATCTCGGCGACGCTGGACAACAGACCAGATCGATGAATTTTCCATGCGCACCGACGAATAGGTTGCGCTGGTATAGTTCATCGTAAGGCCACCGAAAGTGATGCCGAGTGCCCTTGCCATATCGCGGGCAAGGCTGTCCGCAAACGGCAGATATTCTCCGCCGGGGATCTTGGCCGTTTCGATACCGAGCTTTTCACCAGGCGCGAGATGCGAAACCGTCGGATCGGTGCTGACATTGATCTTCGATTCCGCGGCGCGATCGAGCTGCGCCTTGAAGTAGTCGACGAAATCGCTCGCGATCGCGTCAGCGCCAAGGCCTCCCGCTTCCTTCAACGCCTCCAGGGCTTCGAAAGCATCACTGCTCGGCGCATCGCTGGTCAACGTGATGGCATAGACCGTCTGGAGGATCGCCATCTGCAGCGTGGCATCGTCTAGCATTTCTGCCTGCAGATGCCGCCGGAAGGCCGGAGCGATCGGCGAAATGCCGCGCACATCGGTGGCATCCTGCGGATCGAAGGCGTGAAGCACCATGCATCGTCCTTCGGCGTCTCGCGCGGCAAAATCCTGCGTGACTAAAAGGCCGTCCTGACGGTACCGAAAGCGGTAATGCGTGGATCGGCCGTTGGCATCATGAAAAATGCCCTGATATAGGCCGACAACCTCCTGCGTATCCCGAACCAGCCATGTCGGCGGCACCATCATCATCTTCGTGCCGGTGCCAATGCCGTATCGACGGCGATCGGACTGATCCATATAGGTCAGGCGCCCGGTGCTCTCGCCATAGGCAATGAACCAGCGGATGCCGATGTCGGCCATCTGCGGAACGGTAAGCTTGCCGCGGTGATCGCATTCGGCCGGGTTCCACGCCCACTGTTTCCAGCGCTTCTTGACCAGAGAAATCCAGTCGCGGCGCTCGGCATCGTTATAACCGAGCGCTTCGAGATCCGGCGCCGGGTTCAAGGTCAGTTCGGTACCGACCGTATCGGCGATGATTTGGTCACATGCACCTTTCAGGCGACCGCTGTTTTGCAGCATGTCCATCGAAAGTGCCGCGACACGGTCCCAGACGCGGCGGATTTCGTCGCGATGCTCCCGCAGATAGGCCGGCTTCGACGAAATAACGCCGGAGCGCGTGTCTCGCAGATAGGCCTTTGGCTTCACGCCGGATGGTGCAGAGGCAGGCGCAATCGCCTTGCCGCTGGCCGCGGCGCGACTGCGCGGCTTGCTCAGCTGCGTTTTTTCCATCGGTTCTGCTTTTCCGGTTTTGGTTGCGCCGGTTCTGCTGGCGCCTGTTGGACTGGCTTTTGCGCGGCTGCCGCAACGACGCTCGGTGCGGCGAGAAGATCGAGCGGCGTCTCAGGCTCTTTCATGGCTCGAAGCTTCGCCCAATCAGCCGGCGACATCTTGGAGATACCGAGATGTTCAGCCATCGCCATTGCGTAGATGCGGCAATCAAGGAAGTGGTTATGCTCGCGGCGCTTCTTCCATTCCTCGTTGAGCTTCCCCTTGACCAGCTTGACATCGAAGTATTCCGACGTGAGTTGCTGGAAGAACTCCTCGCCAAGCCATTCGCCGAAATGGCAATAGCCAGGCGGATCGTTCGGCTCTCCGGCCTTCAGGCCGACCTTGTGCAAGTTGCCGTAGAACTCCGCCTTCAGCGACCACGTGCCGACGGCCCAGCTCATCGCCGAGCCATAGCGCTTCTTCTTGCCGCGCTTCGTGACCGATTTGCGGACCGGCGCGCTGATCGCCGGAATGCCGCGACCAGGCATACCCTTGATCGCATAGGCATTCGGATGCCGGCGGCACCATTCTAGCACCTGGTTGGTGCGATAACCGCTGTCGATGGCAAGAGCCTCGATCCGATGCAGGACGCCGAAGCTGTCGGCGAATTCCTGACTGACGAAAGCCTCGAAGAGTTTCCAGGCGCCAGCCTGAGGATTGTCGGTCGCGCCCTCAAAGAATTCGGCGAACACTGTCCAGCTTTGGCGATCCTGACCGTAGGCGATGCCTTCGCAATAGATGCCGTAGCCCTGCACGTCGGCGCCGGCGACGAAGATCAGTCCGCCGGCGGGAATGACGTATTGCGGGTAATCTTCCCGTCGTTCCATCAGCCGCTTGTGATCCGGCGCATTGCCCTTCATCGCATAGGGCAAGCCCAGCGTCAGATTGTGATAATCCTTCGCCCCACTCTCTCCCTTGCCCTCGGAGCCAAGAAAGTCCTCCGCGATAGCCTCATAGGACATCATCAGAGAGACGAAGGCGTCGACATGAAAGCCAGGATGACGATCATGGCCAGGCAGCGTCTGGATGTATCGGCCGCCGCGAACAGCGACGACACGCTCCATCTCCGAGATATGGTGCGAGCACTGGATGCATCGCATGACGGTTTTGTGCGGATGCGCTCGATCGATCAGCAGATTGGCATGCAATTGGATCTGCATCGTCCCGCATTCCGGGCACGCAATATGCCAGAAGCGCTGATCCGAGCGACGGAACGAGCGATCGATACGGCAATGGCCGGGACCATCGCCAAGCGGATCGCCGCTATCAAGCTCCGGCGTCGAAAGCTCGAGGATCTTGTACGTCTTCTGGCGGCGAAAGGCTGTGAAGCGCCCAAAAAACAGCGTCTCGGGATCGGTCCCGTCCGAGAACATCTCCCATTTCGAGACCTCGTCCTTGACCCCGAAGCGCGTCGTCTTGCCCGATAGATCCTTCTTGGTGTTGGTGTTGCCTAGATAGATAAACGTGTCGGCGCCGATCTTCTTCGTATAGATCGAGGAACCGGCCCCAAGCGGTGCGATCACGGCTTTTCCGGTCGTCTCCTGCCACTTGTCGATCAGCGGCTGCAGCTTGCCTGAGTTTAGATCCTCCAAGAGGTCTTTGCCCGGCACAGCATAGAGAGCGTTGTCCGGGCACATCTCCGCGATATAGAGCATCCATGACAATGCCAGGATCGACACACCGGTCTGCTGCGACTTGCGCACCGTCACCAGGTTGCAAGGATGCTCCTGGCTAAGGCAATCGGCAATCTCGACCAGATATGGCGCGCCATCCGGAGACCAGAACTCGCCCTTGCCCGTGCCATCGACCAGGACGACGTTCTTTCGCAGCCACTGCGAAAATGGTACCGGCGGCGTCGGCCTGATGGATACCGACAGCGCTCGTGAGGCGATGCGCAACGCGCCGGGATGGGCGTTCATTGCTCGTCAGCCTCAATCTGTTCGTCATGTTCCGGCGCGCTGTCAGCGATGGTAGCCAACGCATCGGCAATCTGATTGCCGAGATCAAAGGCCACCTTTCGAAGCGCCGTACGAGCGCCATGTACGCCCTCCTTCGAGACGGCAAGGGCGATTTCGTCCGCCGCATTCTGGAGCCGACCAACGATGCGCTGGATTTCCAAACCAACCGTCCGGTGAGCTGCCTCAAGCATGTCCTTGCGGACAAGCTGGCCAAGCTCTTCCTGATGGCGGATACGCTCGCGTCCAACCTTCAGCCATTCGGCTTGGCGACGCGCTTCATCGAAGCTTTCGCTGGGGTTGATCGGTGCGCTCGGAGCGCCGGCGCTCGTTACAGAGCGGATTGGCGCCGTCGCCTTGGCTGGATTGACGAACCTCTGGCGATACTCGTCGTAGTGCGCGAGCGAGATCTTCATGACCTGCCCTTGCGAGCCTCGCTCGACGGGCGTGTCTGTCCGTTCTTCCAAAAGCTTCTTGGCGGCCTTAGAGACTGCCGCCTTCGAAACTCCGTCGCGCTCAGCGATCTTCCCGATCGACCACATGACAAGATAATCGTCAGCCATGGATCGCTTTCGGTAAAACTGTTGTGGTGGTTTGCGGCCACCGCCACCTCTGTTCGCCCGAGGTGCTTACAGCGGGCTTGTTTGGTCCTTGGTCAGCATCGGCATGCAGTCGGCCTAACCTGCATCCCTTCTCCCCGGCTTCGTGGCTTCACCGGTGAACTGCTCTCGGTAGGCGGGCCCAAGACCTATTTCGCTGTCACCACGGCAGCGGCCGGGCTCTCCGGCGTGTCCTCTAGGCCCTCTGTGAAATGTTGACGGCGTTAACCGGCCCATTAACTAGGCCGTTAACCCGTTAACCCCGTTAACCCAATGAAAAACCTATTCAAACGCCCACCCCCGCGGGGTCCTCCGGGCCCGCAGGCGGGCGGAAACGGGGTACGGTCCCTTGACCGGAGGGGGTCGGGGGGGGTGACGGGTCGTGAAACATCGATGTTTCACGCAACTTTATTGCTGCTGGTCGCATTGATCATACGCATTCGGCTGCGACCAGACCGAATGCTGCGCGCCGCCATTACAGCGGCAGAGTTTCATGGCCGCCTCCATCCGCTTGGTGGGTAGGGCTGAAACGCAAAACCCGCCGGGCTTGCGCCTAGCGGGTTCGTCTAACCTTTTTCAGTGTGCTTACTCTATGTCAACACCGTGGCGCATTGCAAGGCCACTTCTCAAATAGTCTTATCCAACGATTTCAGAGGTTTGCGCGGAATTTTGCCGCAGATACTCGCGCAACCACGGCTGAAAATCACCGCGAAACTCTGTCAGTTCGTGTGCCGCCAGCCTCCCCGAAAGGGCATTGTGCAGCTCTGACAGGGCAGATTGCCATATCGACCATTCGAAACGGGAGATGATCGCACCGCGCAGCGGCGCGGAAAGCTCGAACTTCCGGTATGCGCCCCGCAACGGCCGGCGGCTGCGCTTGTCACGACCATCGGTCTCGTATTCATAGGCCCTGCCGAAAGCATCCTTGGCCGTCCGAAGAATGAACCATGCCGGCTTGCCGGCCCGCTCGACCATCCGCTCCGCCGGCCGCACTGCAGACCATTCCGGCCCACGACCGAGGATCGCGGACGTGATGACCAGGTTCACAACATGCGCACCCTGCTGGACATCGCGCTTGATCTGCAATTCATCCACGACGCGCGCGACTTCCGCCGCGATCAGTCCGCGTTCGTCCGTCCATTCCGGAAACGGGTTGACCGACAGGTCGATCTCGAAGCCGCCGCGATCTGCCAGCTCGCGCACCGCGTCGCCTACCTCGACGGCATCCGGATGCGGATTGCCGCCATTGGTCACGAAATCAGGGATGACCCCGTAATAGTTCGGCGTGCGGTCGATCAGCGTCCCCAGTTCCGCCATGCCGGCGAAAGCCTGCCATCCACCGGCGATCGAGCCGCCTTCGGTGCCAGTCGCCCCGACCTTGCAAAGCTCCTGAGTAAAAGCCCAGGTCAGAAGCGTATCTATGGTCACTTTCTTCATCTTGGTATCCTTGGAGACAGTTTCGATAGTTTTGCGATAGTTTCAGAGATAGTTTTTATTAGGAATTTCAATGAGTTCGATAGTTGCGATAGTTTTCCTACCTATAAGGGACAATTTTAATCCCCCTTACCCCGCCGTTTTTCATAGATATAACGCGCGAAAACTGTCGCAACTATCGCAAGTCATTGATTTTGCTCACCCCACACCCCCTGAAAACTGTCGCAAAACCGTCTCCTGAACTATCGCAACTATCGCAATTTTGGAGCGCGTAGCGATGGTATCCGAAGGGTCGGATGGGGTTTCGGGGAACATCAGAAGACCTCCGGCAATGGCTCGTCATCGCGGAAGCGGCCCGGTGGCGGCTCTGGCATCTCGCTGGCATGGGCTTCCGGCACATCGCGCAGGCGAATGCCAAGATAGTAGTGCAGGCGCTGCGACGTATCCTTCTTGAACTTCTTCGACATGGCCCGGCCGAAGGCGGTCACATTGATGGGCTTGCCGCCCTCGTCCTCCGTGAAGCGGCAGTAGGCCGAATAGAGGAATTTCGCCTGCAGCGGATCAGCTTGCTCATCTCTCACGACACAGCGCGCCACAAAGGCAGATGTCCTGTCCATGTCGTCGCGATATTCCTGCGTCGCGCTTCGCACCGCGTCGGGGATGACCAGCCCCTCCTTGAGGTAGATTCTGACACCCTCGATCAGCCAGTTCAAAATACCGGGATACTCCGGCCTGAAATAGGCGAGCATTTCCTCGAACTCCCGCCGCTCCCGCTCCGGCACCTTGACAGGCCAATGCACGACGGCCATTCGTCGCCATATTCCGTCGTCGTTGCCGCTGATTTTCGGATAGCCATTGCCGCTCATGATGACGACGAAGATCGGGTCGAAGTCCATGTAGCCCATGAAGAGGTCGCGGGCTGTGATCGTCTCGCCGCCGGTCAATTCCTTCACCAGGTTCTCTTTCAGGTCCTCTCCCTCCGGCAGCTCCTTGACGCGCAGAAGGCGGCGGCCGAGCAGTCTTGCCAGATCCGGCGACGCGCCCCCCGATGAGCCGCTTTCCCCGATCAGGCTCGTCGCCGGCAAGGTCACGGCAACCTCGCCCAGCAATCTGCAGAGGGTTTCCATGTAGACTGATTTGCCGTTGGCGCCATCCCCATAATGGAAGAACAGATATTGCACCGTAATGCCAACGAGCCCCAGCCCGGACGATACCTGCACTAGCCTCCTGACCTCAGGATCGGGGAGCATCGTCTCGAGGAACCGCATCCATCGCTCGCATGTGGCCTTCGGCTCGTAGCGAACCGGCGCGACATGCGTAATCAGGTCCTCGCGGCGATGCCCCTTGATGACCTTCACGTCGGCCGAGACGCAAACATCGACCATCTCGGGTACGTTAGGCGTCTCTTCTTTGCTGATATATTTCGGATTGGCCTGCCGGTTCATCTTGCGCTCGAAACGCAAGGTGGCGTTCTGGACGGCGAAGCGCATCCGGTCGGCGTTCAGCTCGTCGGGAGATTTGATGATATGCGGCGCAGCGCAGGCGAGTGCGGCATTCATGCGGGCGATATTCTTCGAAGAAACAGCATGATCCATGCGTCTCTTGACCCGCTTTCCGAAGGCGTCCAGCGCTTTTTCGCGGGCGGCAATCAGTCGGCGCATGGCAACGTCGATATCCTCGCCGGCAGCATCTGCATCCGCCGCGGCCTTTCCGGCATCGATCTTCTCCTGCTCGGATCGCGTCGGCTTGATGTAAAGCCTCTCCAGCGCGATCCGGTCTCCGAGCTGCTGGGCGATGGCGAGCGCCTTCGGGCCGCCGTTGGAAATGTCCCAATGGGTGCCGGTCCAGACGCCGTAGAGCGCTTGCTTCGCCTTCTCCTGGCTGACAACGAGCAGATCCTGCCCGAAATGCTTCAGCAACCGCTTGCCATTGTCAGTGTCGGAATGATCGAGCCCCGAGCAATACTCTAGAGTCGCCTTCAGCTCTTCATCCGCGGGAGGCTCGCCGCCTTGATCGATAGTTTCATCCGAATCGTCTGAGACGGATGGGGTTTCGGGGTCATCGCCGATACCGCGCTGCGCCAAGGCCTCCTGCACGATTTCGCGCAGCCCGTCTGGCATTGCCGTCGATAGATTATCCTGCATGCTCGCCCTATGCCTTTTCTGAAAGAAGTTTGGCCCAGTCCGTCCCTTGCGGCGGCCACCAGATGGTGATGTCGCGTCCATCGCGGGCCTGTCGCGCCTTTGCGCGCGCCATCGCGGCTGCGGTGAAATAGAATTCGCTGTCGCCGTCGGCCAAGAGGATCAGCGCCGTGCAATGGTCGGCGATCTGAATGCCGTCCGTTGGCGACTGGTTCGGCCGAGGAAACGGATGAACGCGGATTTTCTTGCCGGATGCGTCAATGACAGCCTCGCTCCGTCCGGCGCTTCGATCAGCCGGACCTGCCAGGTTTCCGAGGTCTCCGGCCGCGAAATAGAAGGTGTCGTCACGGAAGCGCTCGAAGCCGGCGACGGCCGCTACATTCTCTATCCCCTCGCCGCCCAACCATCGCGTGGCCGACATATCCCCGCACACCGGGATGAGATATCCCTTCTTCAGTCCCCGCATCTTTTTGGTCGGAAGAGGATCGCCCTTCTCGTCAAGACCGAGATCGGGCCGATACTTAGGATGACGCGACAGATCGATCCATGTCTGATGGCAGCCGACGACATGCCCCTGCAGGTCGACGATCGGAGCGATCATGGCCGGCCCGACATGATGGGAAATCGGATTGCCGCGCTCGTCCATCCGATGCCAATAGGTGCAATTCGGCGCGAAGCGGATGCTGTCGAAGACTCCAGGAGCCATCTCGAAGCCAGAGCGCAGCCGCAGATAGTCGCGCAGGACGCGATCCATTTCATGCGGCAGCTGCAAGGCATTGAGATAGATGCCGCGCGCTTTTCGCACCTCGCGATCGCGGTGAGCATCGTTCTGTTCCTGCTTTTCCTTTTCCCGCCGCTGCCGTCGATCTGCGAGCCTGGCTATACGGGCGATACGCTCTGCCTTTTCCTCTTCAGTCTCCTGCCTGCCAAGTTCAGGTTTTGGAGCCCCGTCTAGCGCGATCGAACATGCCTCGAGCAGATCGGGCAGCTTGTGCAAGTCGAGATCGCTGACGTAGCCGACAAGGCTGATGCCTGTACGGCCGCCGATCTCGCTACCCCGGCAATACCAGGCCTGCTTTTCGGCATTGATCGAGAAACGATCCTTGCCGCCACAGACCGGGCAAGGCTGGCCACGATCGCCACTCAGCACCCTGATGCCGAGCAGTCTGGCGGCCTCGGTCACCGAGACCTCGTTCGCCTTTTTAATGAATTCTGTGATAGCGGGATCGCGCATGACAGCCTCAAAACCGCAGCAATGGTTGTATGGAACCATCGGGAAAGACCGTATCGAGAGGCGTGTCTGCCGTTGGCTCGTCACCATCCCAGCCATTAGGCCACGTTTGCAGATCGATCAGCTCTCGTATCCTTGCTTCCTCCTGCGGGTTGATCAGGTCAACCTTCGGGCGATCGAGGCGCGCGGCCTGTAGGTTTATTTCGGATTGGATTGAAAGAATTCGATCAAGCGCCATAAGGCGAGCTTCGAAAGTAAGTGGCCCCATCCGTTGCTTGTTCTTGGCTGTCGCAACATCACCATTGGTGTCGATACCGGTTTTCTTCAGCCGGTTTTTAGGCAGGCGGAGTTCGCGATAAAGCGGCTTCAGGCCGAGCAGAGGAGCGATATGCGACCAGAATGGAACGCGCAGCACGGTTTCAAGACCGAGATCTCTGGCAGCGAGCGGGCAGCCGTTGCAGCCGGTTCTCGCATTGATCTCCTGCGCCTCGTCTCCGCCGTAGGCGTCGACGACGGCTGCAGTATCCCATGCGCCATACTCTGCCATTCTGGCGTAAATCTTAAGCCAATCGAAGACATTGCAGACCCGCCAGTGCAGGATGGGAGCGAGCGTCGCGATCTTGCCTCTGATGCCTTTGACTTCGGGAATAACCTGCTGATACCAGCCCTGACCGCACTCTGCGCCGTCCTTGCCGCATGACATGGCGATTCGTCCGTCGCGGATCGCGCTCTCACCTTGGCGAACGCCAGTGATCATCAGGATCGAGCCATCCAGCTCGCTGATGCGTCTTTCCAGCGCCGCAGTCATCGGATCGACTTTGATCTGTCGCGTACACCAACGGAAGGTATTGTTGTTCGGTGGGGGAACGCCGCGCCCGAGCATATAGACCAGAAAGCGCTGATCCATCGGCGCGCAGACCGTCTCACAGTGAATGCCGCGAGCACGAAGCCGATCGAGAAGATTGGCAGCGGCGATCGCTAGCGGTGGCAGCTCCATGCGCGTGTCCGCATAGAGAACCGTGATGCTTTTCGGAGCCGAAAGCCGTCCCACATCGATGAGATGGATGATCACTGTGAGTGTCGCGGTGCTGTCCTTGCCGCCGGAGAAGGCAAAAACCCAATGATCGTGCGCTGGTCCATAGGCCTGCATCGACTGCATCGTCATCTCGATCGCCTCGTCATAGACGAGGCGATTATCCCCTCCAAATAAGGTCGGTTGATGCATCGTCATGCCGCCAACCTCTCTTCTACCAGGTGACCGCAATTGGCAGCGACCAGCGCTTCCGCGACCGGCGGGCAGACGCTGTTGCCGACGCAGGATACCTGGACAGATTTCGAGAACGGCACCCAGGCCGGGCCGCCATTGTGGCCGATGCGAGATTCGTCGAAGTAGCCGTCGATCTTGTAATCGGCCGGGAAGCCCTGGGCGTTGTATAGCTCGCGCGGCGTCAGCATGCGCATGCCGATATCGACGATGACGAAGACGTAACCGTCGATCTCAACAGTGACGAACTCGCGCTCGTCCCATAGCCCGTGCGACCGCATGAATTCAGCGACCTGCCGAGCCCGCGCAGCCTGCGCTTCAGTGAAGGGCGGCATACCGACGATCGCCTCGATATGGGCGTGGCGCGGCTTGACAGTTGCCGTGCGCATCGCCTCATCCTCGCGAGAGCCCTCGCCGGTCCCGTAATAAGACTGCAGATAAGGCATCACCAGCTGGCTCTTACCCTGGCCGTCTGCCATGATCGTGCCGGAAGGCTGATCAACGGGATGCCCGGTCGAGGTGCCGAACTGGCGCGCAATATAAGCGGATACGAGCTGCTGGTGACTGCCGCTCTGCGTGATCGTCGAGGCAGCCTCGTTCATCGGCCGACCGGGATTGACGCCACTTGGCATGCTCTTGTCATTGTTCGCTTGCGCCATGAACGCCATAGCAACACATGCATCCGCCTTCGCCGTAACGGTTGCCAACTGTTCAGCCCCGCCACGCGGACGGCTTTGTCCGGCCCTGCCGCCGCAACCTACCACGGTCGGGACTACCAGCGCCTTCTCACCGCGATGCGCAGCTGTGATGACGCGCGCTGGCTCGTCAATACTCTCGAGCCGCCCTCCATGCGTGAGGTTGACCAGGAACGGCCGTTTAGCGCGAATGACGAAACGATCCAGTCCCCTGGCAACCCGCGCATTTGAATTGACAGCCAATGGCCGCACGGCGCGCAGGCCGTATTTCTGCCAGATCTCTTCGGCCGTATCGAAAATCGATGGGCAAGGAATGCTCCAGTCGATGCAGTCGGCGACGATCGGCCACGGCTGCAGCCGTCCGGCGACGACATCGGCATCATCCGGAGCGCCATGCGTCGGCTTCGGCCATACGATCTTCAGGCCGTCGAAGCGCATGATGATGAAGAGGCGTTTGCGGATCGTTGGCGCACCGTAATCGCGGCCGCGAAGCTCGCGCATCTCGATCTTGGCGCCGAGCTGGCGCAGCTTCTTGCACCATTTCTGGAAGGTCTCGCCCTTGCGCTCCGGATCTGGCATCTCGCCCTTGTCCGTCTTGATCAGTGGGCCGTAATCCTTGAATTCCTCGACATTCTCCATGATGACGACGTCGACCTTACCGCCGCTCTTCTGGATGCGCTCGATCCATCCGGGAATGATCCAGCAGAGATCGCGGATGTTGCGCGAAACCGGCTTACCGCCCTTAGCCTTGGAGAAATGCTTGCAATCCGGGCTGAACCAGGCGAGCCCGATATGCTTGCCGCGCAAATAGTCTAGCGGATCGATGCGATAGACGTTTTCCGAAAGATGAATCGTGCCCGGATGGTTGGCGGCATGCAGGGCGAGCGCCGCCGCGTCGTGATTGATGGCATAGTCCGGCGAACGGCCCAGCGCCTTTTCAATCCCGGTCGACGCTCCACCGCCGCCGGCGAAGCTGTCGATGATGATCGGCCGGGATGGCGACATCGGCGTGAGCGCTGTATCGGACAGGCCATCGAGGAGGGATTTAGCGTACATGCGCCTGCCCTCCGATCCTCGGCCGATCAGCAAGCGGCGTGTCTGGCACGCGGCAGGCGTCCAGATCGTCCGGCTGGGCAATGCGAACGATACCGGTCCGCTGAAGCGTCTCCAGCGTGCGATCGAGATCAAAGCCAGCCTGCGTTGCCGGCCAGTTGCTCCGGTTGGCCGTAATGAAAGCCGTACCGGTGCGAATGCCGCGAAGGTCGGTGGCCTTCGTGATGTTGCGGAAATTCTGCATCCGGCCCGGCTCAAGGCCATGTGCGCGCGCGGCGTGATAGCACTCGAAGAGGCTTGGCGCGATGATCAGCAGGATCTTGGGGCGCTCGGATTTCATGCCGCCTCTCCATGCTCGATCGTGGCGAGCAGAGCGAGGCCTGCCTTGGTGACGGACCACTTCGCCGGCTTGTTCTTGCTGGCAACGCGCAACCGGGCGACCAGCCCCTCATCGAGCAGCTTTGACAAGGCAGAATCGAGCGATTTGATCGGCAGCTTGACGGCCTCAGCCATGTTAGCGCGCAAGGCGCAAACCTGGCCATTCTTGCCGCCAGCGATCCATCGCAGCACCGATACCTGTGAGCGCGAGACCTCCAGACCATCGATATCGATGCGATCTCTGCGCTTTTCAGGCTCACGACTGCTGGGCTGGACATCGTCGAAAGGCGACGCGCCGAGGCTCGGCAGATTGTGCAGATGCCTGCCTCTGGATATCTGCAGGACATCGAAATGATGCATGCCCAGCTTTGCAGCCAGCAGCATGACGCTGCTGCCGCGCTCCATCGCCAGCAGCACCAGTTCGGTCTGCAGATGCGGAGCCATGGCCGCAAAATTCTTCGGCTCAATGTCGATAGTCTGAAAAGCGACGAGCTGCATCAGGTGTACCTCGATTGCGATGGACGATGGATGGGAATGACGACGGCGGAAGATGGCGGCATGTCGGTGGCCAGCTGAAACTCGCCGCGTTCGGCGAGTGCTTCAGTAACGATCTCGGCCTCGGCCGCGCGACGCTTGTCGTTCCACTCGTCGATACGGGAATAGAAGGCGGCGCTGACACCTTCGATGCCACCGGCCTCGCGACGGTCGAGCCAGGCAAGTTGCTCAGGCGTCGGCCGCTTGTCGGACCAGCGGAACCAGCGGCCAATGCAGCGCGAGCCATTGGGAATGGCCCGGATCATCGCCGGCGTAGTCACGATACAGATGAAGGAAGGTACTTCGGACAGCAGGCAGCCGATCTCGGAAATAGCGGCCTTTGCAGGATCGTCCGTGACGATATAAAGGCGGATGCCGTCGCTCATTCCGCAGCCTCCATCAGGTCGAAGAGGCTCGGCATGGCGCGCGCTTGCGCTTCCGCCTCGACATATTTGCAGCCGTCGAAGAAATATGTCGGGTTCAGCTCCACACCGACGCCTTGCCGGCCATGCCGCAAGGCGCGATAGGGAACGGTCATCAGGCCGCCGAACGGATCAAAGACGATCTCGCCCTGCTCGCTGTACTGCGCGATGGCGCGGTCGACGATGTCAAACTGCAGCGGGCAGAGATGCAGTTCCCGACCGGCCGCCGCCTGCAGCGTGTTCATGGAGAGCATGCGCGTGATGTCGGACCAGACATCGTCATGCTTGGAATGCGGCGGCAGTAGCATGAAGGTCGAGGGCAGCATGCCGCGCTCTTCCAGCGCCTCCGCCACCTTCACATGGTGCTCGAAGTCGTAGACCGCTTCGAGGCTGTATTTCTTCCAAAGCTTGAAGATCTGGTTAGCTTCAAGGCCGAGCAGTTCCTGCGGCCGCAGCTGCCGATCGCCAGACGAAGGCTCGTAGCCATGGGCATCGAGCTGCCAGCGGGCGCGGCTATAGGCATCCGGATTTTCCCAGCCGGCATTGTGCCCAGTACCCGCCCATTCCTTCTTCAGCTTCTTGACCGGATGGTCGGCATAGCCGTTCGATGAATCGGAGGGCGGCTTGCGGAAGATCAGCAGATATTCCGGCAGGCCGTTGCCCATGCGTGACCCGTCCTTACATTGCTCGGACCACCCGAGCCGGTAGGTCTGGTTGTTTTCGCGAACGACATCGGTCGTGATCGTCTTGCGCGACAGGAAGGCGAAGCCGGCCTTCTTGAAATGCGCGACGCAATCGTCGGAAAAGGGATAGACGGTCTGGAAGCCGAGACCCGTCATGCCGCCGGGCACGATGCGATCCTTGACATGGATCGCCGCGATGCGGCCTGGTGACAGGACGCGCAGCAGCTCCGGGATCAGATAGTCCATCTGCTGCCAGAAGTGCTCGTTGTCGTCCGTATGGCCGAAATCGGCATAGTTCGGCGAATATTCGTACTGCGTCGAAAACGGGATCGAGGTGACGATCAGGTCGACGCTGTTGGCGGCCATGGTCTTCGTTTCGAGGACGCAATCATTGTTGACGAGCTTGTACCCGTCGCCCGTCACCTCAATCCTCTCGACGCCCATGGCGCGTTGCAGCGTTTGCGCCATGGCGGCGGTCGACAGGCCGTATTCCTTGATGATCGCGGTCATGATCGCCCTCTGTTCGTTGTGACGGCGCCATTTCGCTTCCAGGCTGTCGCGCGCCGGCCGCTCGGCCTCGGTGTAGATGAGATCGAGACGAACCTTGTGCGTCTGCAGGAATCGCTGGATGCGGTGGACAGCCTGGATGAAGTCGTTGAACTTGAAGCCGATCCCGAGGAAGATCGCCCACCAGCAGTGGCGCTGGAAATTGCAGCCGCTGCCCATGATCGATGCCTTGCCTGCAAGTTCTGCAATGCGGCCTTCGGAAAAGTCGATGATCGCCTGCTCGCGGCGCTCAAGGTCCTGGTTGCCGTAGACGGTCGCAATGCCGGGAATGGCCGTCTCTATCGCATGACGCTCGGCTTCGAGATCATGCCAGATCAACCGGTGCGCATCGGGATCTTCGGCCCGCAACTCCATCATCTTGGCGATACGCGCCGGCATGCTGTCGCGCTTCTCGCGTGCGGCCTCGGAAAGCGAGGCGGCGGCATTACGCAGCAGCCTGCCCTGCCCGTTCTTCTCGTGTCCCGCCGCAGAATGATCGGCTGGCAGCTCGTGCCAGTTGATGATCATGTCAGGCAGGTCGTAGCCTTCGTCGGAGAAGCCGAGATCGGACGGCTTCTCGACAAACAGGCCCCAGGACGCGACCCAGAGCCAGAATTCCCGCTGCTTGTGCGGGTGGATCGTCAGCGTGTCGGCCTTTTCCGAATTGCGCTTGAAGAAGCGCGTCTTCGCCTGACCGACATCCATCACCTCGAGGAATGCGCTATAGGCCAGCAGCTCGATGAATTCGTTCGGGCTCGGCGTCGCGGTGTTGACGAACTTGAACGGGAGACCGTCGAAGAGCCGCATGAATTCGCGAAAAGTCTTCGAGCCGCCGAAGCCGCGCAGGCACGAGGCCTCGTCGAGGCTGGCGGCGGTGAAATGCTTCGGATCGAGCTTGCCGTCGCGGACCGTCTCGTAATTCGTCATGTAGAGGCCGGTCTCCCCTGCCTCCGCTATCGAACGAATGAAGGTGATCGACGGTATGCGCTCCGGATGCCCCTTCTGCCAGGCGCGCAAGGCCTTGCGCTGCGCCGGCGTCACCTTCGGATGCTTGCCGGTCGCAAGCGTCTCGCAATCGCGCCGGAATTCCTGCCGCACGCCGAGCGGGATGACGATCAGGCCGCGGCCGCCAAATCGGGCGAGAATGATGCGGATCAACTCGATCTGAATGATGGTCTTGCCGAGGCCGAAGGCGGCGAAGATCGCGCGGCGGCCGCCAAGACAGGCCCATTTGACCATGGCGCGCTGATGCGGCAACAGGATGGGATTGATTTCGTCATCCGAAACCTCGAAACCGCCGACCGGCGCCATCTGGATCTTGCTTGCGAGGAAGCTGGCATAATCCATCACGCCACCACCCCGTCATTATTCTCGGTGTAGCGGCCCTTGATGCTGTAACCACGGCCCCAATGGTTGACGATCTCAATACCGTGCGGTCGCAGCTTCTTGCGTATTTTATGGATGAAAACACTAACGGTATTACTTGATGCCACGTCATCGTCAATGCCGTAGAGCACGGCCGCGATGCTGTCGTATGTCGCCAAACGCCGGCTGGAAAGATGGCGGTAGAGTATAATTTCAGCGCGTGTCAGCTTATATTCCAACGGTACGACCGTTGCTTCATCAACGAGGATCGATCGCAGCTGCCGAACCTGTTCCTGAAGAACTTCAATTTCCTCGTGGAGGCGAGCAATGATCTTGTCCGTCATTGCGCCCCCCTGTCATCGCTGCCGATGACATTCTTCGTCGTGAACCGGTTTTGACCGCGACGACCATCATGCCCACGCTCGATGTCGATCTGCGCGACCAGGTCTGTCGCCGTCCCGCGGCGGACGATGACGCGCCCGAATGGCGCATCGATCCGCGTGACTACGTGGAGATAGAGTGATTGCGTGATCACTTGCTCCCTCCCTGACGGACGCGAGCGAGCATGTCCTGCACATCCATGTTGTGCTCGGTCAGCCTGGCTTCGATTTCCCGCTTCTCGCCCTCGTCGAGGTGATCGTCTGCCGTCGCCTCGAACATCACCTTGGCAATCGCCATGAAGCTTTCGACCAGCGCGAAGACGTCGCGGGACTTGATCGGTGCATCGACGGCACCTTCCGCCGCGACCAGCCGATAGCCCTGGATGGATGCGAGGACGCGCGTCACGATCGGATCGCCCGCCGCCAGCTCGGCATCGAGAACGACATCGATCGGCATGAAGTCCGGATAGTCGATGCCCTTGTAGCGGGTGAGCTGACCCTCGCTGATCCGCCGCGTCACCTGCAGCAGGTCTTCCGCCATGCCGACGGAGCGGACGAGCGTACCCGTCCCCGTCTTCAATCGCGTTCTCTGATGTTCATTCGATGCGCGCATGGTCGCGGCTCCAAAAGTCAACGAAATTTTCCCGCGCGAATTTCGCTGATCCGCGCGCAGGCAAAGGCTAGTGATGATTTCAAGGCGTCAGACGACGCGGACGGAACTCAAGGAGGCCCGCATGGCATGCAAAACGAAAAGAGAGCACCGGAGCCGGAAACCGGCGTCGAGCCATACACGCGGCTCCGGTGCGCTGCGCAGCCAGCCAGGGAGGAATGGCGGCGCTGGAGAGGATAAATGCGGAAGGACAGCATCATTCGGCTGCCTCCTTGATCGCGACAGGGCGATCAATGCCATCAGGCCAATCAAGGTCCTGAGGCCAGTTCGTCGAGAACCACATCATCGCCCGCTCGAAAGTGCCGGTAGCCAAATCGCCGCCTCGGGCGATGTCATCAAGTTTCGAGCCCCGATTAAGCACGATGGTCGAGACCCTTTTGCGGCCAATACCGGCCGCTTCGGCGTATCGATCAGCAACAACGATGATTTGTTCCCGGAGCATCATGCGGCAATAAATGCGGTCAAATAGCCGCATCTGTCAAGGACAAATAACCGCTTTCAATAAATTTCGATGCGGACGATAATCCGCACATGGAGAAAACCGTGGTCGAAAGATTAAAGGATATCATTGCGGCACAAGGCCTTACGCCCGAAGCTGCCGCGGCAAAGTGCGGCCTGGAGCGGAGCTATTTTCGTAAGCTATTCGAACGCCCAGACGCCGCGCCGCGTGGCAATACACTTGCGAAGATATCGACCGGCCTCGGCGTTTCCATTGAGGAGATCCTTGGCGCACCCTTGGCGCCTAGCAAAATCGTGCAGCCGCCGGAACTGAGAAGAGCAGATGCTGAAGCCCCCGCCTTCGGCCTTCTCGCGAAGGACGTTCCGGTCCTAGGGACCGCGGCCGGCTCGCATATACGCGGCGCGTTCCAGCTTTCAAATGACCCTGTCGACTATGTCCGCCGACCGGCAAGCCTTATGAACGCGCGCAAAGTCTACTCGCTCTACATCGAAGGCACCTCAATGGAGCCTCAATATTGGCCAGGCGACCTGATCTTCGTTCATCCGGACAAGCCGCCGCGCTCAGGAGATGCCGTCATCGTCCAATGCCGGAACGGCACGGATGATAGCATGGAGGCGACGATCGGCATCTACGCTCGCATGACAGGCGAAAAGTTCGTCATCCGCAAGCACAATCCCAGCGCCGAGATCGAGATCTTGCGGACGACCATTATCGCCGTTCACAAGGTCCTGACCAACAACGAGATCTACGGCGCATAACGCAAACAATAACCCGAACACGATTGATGGAGCCCGGATGCACTCAGCATTCCGGGCTTACTGATTCGCGGCAACACCCAAATTTCCTGTAGTCTTTTCATGCGATTTATCCGCAATGCGGACATTTGACCGCTTATCCAGTTGACAGCGGTCATTTATCCGCATTATTGTCCGCATCACAGTCCGCCTCAAATCAGCGCCGCATGCCGCTGAGCCTTGTTGGATAGGCAGGACCGGAGAGAGCGGATGTTATTTCTTCTTCACCAGCCCACTGACGTTTCTGCCGCCCGGCCCGTAAAGGGCGAGCGCACTCTCGCAGACGGCCTGCTCCGGCAGATCAGCCATCTTGGCCTTCAGCTTCAAGGCATCCTGCAGCATTTCCGGCTGGTCACGGTCCATATCGATGCCATTGGCATTGGCCACAAGCGCCATCAGCACTGGCTGCGGCTCGATGCTGTGACAAAGCGAAGCCGCGGCGGTCACCTGAGCGATGTGATGCATCGCGTTTTCGCGGCTTCCGGCAAGGCTCTCCTGCGCCAAAGCGGCAGTGAGCGCCACGGCGATCAAAACTCTCTTCATCCCAATCCCCTTCGTTCAACCCATCATTGCATCATCGCCGCTTTTCATGGCGGCGCAAGAGGAGGCCCGCGCCCATGATCCGCTTTGTGAAGTCGCCCGAAGCCGGGTCTGCCGCAATTGCGGTTCGCCCGCGCTGCATTCCATCCGTGATCGACCGCATGGCCGAAGCAATCTGCGAGATCGGCGGCGCCGGCGAGCCGGTGACCGAGGAGGCGCTGCTCGCCCGCGACTTCTCCCCCGACGTGGTCCGCCGCCTGGCGCCACAGGCTCGCGCCGCCGCCCGCCGCCGCTTCGTGAAGCACGTTTGAGGGCGAACCATGCAGCGCAACGCCCTTACTTTGGCCCTCAGTTCCAGCGCCATCAACGATCGCCGCCAACGGCTTCAGAGCGAGCTTTCGGACATGCCGCCATCCGCCTGTCCGGCAAGGCGCTCGTGCGTCGAGGCGCAAATCGCCTTTCTTCGCGAGGCTCAGATCTGGCGCATGCGGCTGATCGAGCTGACCCTCGTCAGCATCATCTTCTACTGGCTTGGCTTCGAGATTGCCGTGAGGTGCCTGTAATGGACCGCAATCACTTCACCCCTTTCATCGTCGACGATCCCGGCCCACGCCACAAGCCGAAGCGTGACCGCCGCTGCCTGATGCTGACGGTCACCACAGTGACCTGCGCCGTGTGCTGGGCGCTCGGGATGGTTCTTTTCGTCATGATGATCAGTGGCAACTGGCATACGGCCTCCAGCATGCAGAATGCCGGGCAGCACGAGGTCGGCCGATGAATGCAATTATGCGCCTCTGCAGCAAGACGATCTGGGCATTCCGCGATGATGGCTCGCGCTTCGACATGAGCGCGCCCGACCCGGCAGAAATCTGTTTTGCCGTCATGGCCGGGCGCTTGTCGCGGATCAATCGCTTCAATGGCGTGCCGACTGCCGGCGGTTATTCCGTTGCCCAGCATTCAGTCATGGGTGCGGAAGCGCTGCTCAACGAGGGCGCGGATGAATTCGTCGCCGGCATCTTCCTTTTGCATGATGGGCGCGAAGCTGTGATCGGCGACGTGATCCGCCCGACGCAGAAACTGATCGAAGCGACGATGACGGAAGCGTCAGCCAAGATGGCCGGCGAATTCACAGACATCTTCGAAGGCATTGGCGAGCGCTGGGACGAGGCGATCTATGCCGCCGCCGGGCTGCCCGCACCGTCAGCCTGGACGCCGAAAATCCGCAAGCTCGTCAAGAGCATGGATGACCGTATGTGCGGCGCCGAGGCGCGCTGCCTGCTCGGCTCCAGGGCCGAAAGTGAGTTTCCCCTGTCCCGCTATCCCGCGCCGAAAACAAAGGGCGCCATCCGGCCCTGGGGCGCGATGAAGGCGGAAGAGGCCTTCATCGCCTGCGTCAAGCGGCTGATCGGCGAAGATCGGTTCTATCAGGCATCTGCCGTTCACGCGACCAAACGCGAGCTGGAGAAATAACCATGCCGGGAATTGACATGCATATCCTGCAAACCTTCGTCAACGGCCGCGCGATCGGCCTGACTGTCGGTGGCGGCGCCTATGACGAAGGAGTCAGCAAGGTCGGCCTGACCCAGCGCTACATTTTCGAGAAAGACGCGATCGCGCTCATGAACCAAACAGGCGACATTATCGCCGGCCCGCAGAACTTCGCCGACGCTCAGTTGCTAGCAACGGCAATCGTCGAGGGCAATGAGCGCGCGCTCACCACGCCGGGCGCAATGCTGCTGATCGCCAGCGCTTTCCTCGCCTCTTGCTCCGTCGGGATCGAAACGAGCGCCAGGACGGAACAGTCCAAGGCTATCGGCGATGTCACTGCAGAGAGACGACGTCAGATCGAGGAAGAAGGCTGGACGCCCGAGCAGGACGATGATCATTGGGATTACAGCCTCACCAAGGCAGCTTGCGCTTATGCCATCGGCGCGACTCTGGATGACGCGGAGCGGTCGGTCATGGATACGAATGGCGTATCCGGCACTCCTTTCCGAGTGAAATATTTTTGGCCCTGGAGCACCCAATGGTGGAAGCCGACAGGCCGTCGGCGCGACCTCGTAAAGGCTGCTGCCCTAATAGTTGCTGAGATTGAGCGCCTCGATCGCGAGGACGCTAAAGACAGGGGTATTGCCTGATGGCCGGCTCCGTCAACAAAGTCATCCTCATCGGCAATCTCGGCGCCGATCCGGAAGTTCGCCGCACACAGGACGGTCGACCGATCGCCACGATCAATGTCGCGACGTCGGAGACTTGGCGCGACCGGAACTCGGGCGAGCGTCGGGAAAAGACCGAATGGCACCGCGTGGTGATATTCAACGAAGGCCTCGCCAAGATCGCCGAGGACTATCTGCGCAAGGGCGCCAAGGTTTACCTCGAAGGCCAGCTGCAGACGCGCAAATGGCAGGATAGCAACGGCCAGGATCGCTATTCGACCGAAGTCATCCTGCAGGGCTTCAACGCCACGCTGACCATGCTCGATAAGGCCGAAGGCTCCGGATACCGCCCCGGCGGCAATGGCGCCGACGATTACGGCCTCGATGGAGACCGCGCCTCCGGCCGCAGCACGACCGGCTCATCTGGCAGCTTCGCCCGCGATCTGGATGACGATATCCCATTCGCCCCGGAATGGCGGTGACCGCCATGAACGGCAAGGAAACCCTTCTCCAAACGCTCGGCGATGGCAGCCTGCACCTGATCGGACCACACAGGCTGGCGGCGATCGAGCTGCAGAAGCAGCGGCGAATCTACATCACCGAGATCGCCGACAAGATGTTCGCCTGCCTGTTTCCGCGCCCCGAAAAGGCGCGGCTACAGGAAGCCCTCGCGCGTCACAAAGTCGCCTACTACCGCCAGGCGCATACACCCGGCCGCGATGAAGACGCAGCCCGTGTCGAGGCCGAGCTCGGCGCGCAGTTCCGGGCCATCGGCCTTCCACCCTCCTATCCAGTCGGTTTCCTCTGAAAGGACATTTCCATGAAAATTATTCCCAATTCGCAGGCGCTGATCGGCATGCTGGAAGGCGGCGAGCTGAATGTCGACCTGACGCAAAAGCTCGACGAGACGCTGGCCGAGCTTGGCACCCTCTCGGATGACAATCCGAAGGTGGCGCACAAGGGCAGCCTGACGCTGAAGCTCGATTTCTCGGTCGCCAACGGCATGGTCACCATCAATGCCGATATCGCCACCAAGACGCCGAAGCGGACCCGCCGCTCGACAGCCTACTGGATCACGGATAGCGGCAAGCTCTCCACGGAGCATCCCCAGCAGCACGACATGTTCTCCGGCCCGCGCGACGCATCCGAGCGCCGTGGCTGACACCTCTCCGTAACCTGAAAGGACGTTTCATGAGCTCTTCCAACCAGACTACCGGCAGCACAAACGCTTTGCCGCAAGGTGACTCTATCAAGGCAATCAAGGCGCTTGCGGATGCTGCAGGTACCGACCTATCCGTCGCCAAACTCGGCACACCAATCCATGGATTGCCTGATGCCATCCCGGTCCTCATCAATCGTGATAGCGGCCAGGCGGTAGGCATCCTCAACCTGTTCGAAGCCTATCGTTTCGCGCCGGCTCGCAAATCTGGCACGGCCAAGGTCACGACGCTTGAGAGCTTCATCGAACTGGTCAACCGCCATAAGACCAGCGACACAGCTATCTTCGCGTCCACTGATTGGCAGAAGCCGTCGCTGACCGCCATCATCGACTATCACGAAAACGCCAACGGGGGCTCGGCCGATAACGGCAAGCATCGCATCCACTATGAATTCCCGCTCTCGGAAGAGTGGAAGGCATGGAACGCGATCAACGGCGAGAAGCTTCAACAGGTCGAGTTCGCCGAATTCATCGAGGACCATATCGCGGAGCTGTCGGCACCGGATACCATGGAAGAAGAAGACTTCCGCACCAAGTTCGGCTTTAAGGTCGCCTATCCGAACGAACTTGTTGCGCTCTCGCGCGGCCTCCAAGTGCACACCGAAAGCCGCGTGAAGAACAACGTCGTGCTTCAGACAGGCGAAGGCGAAATCACCTGGGACGAAGAACATCGCGACGCAGGCGGCAATAAGCTGAACGTGCCGGGCATGTTCATCCTGTCGGTTCCGCCCTTCTTCATGGGCGACGCAGCTCGCATTCCCGTCCGCCTGCGGTACCGCGTCCAAGCAGGCGCGGTTGTCTGGATCTGCCAGCTCTACCGTCCAGATGTCCATATCACCCAGCAGGTTATGCGTGATCTGGAGCGCGCCGCCAGCGAAACCGAGCTGCCTCATTTCCAGGGCGCGCCGGAAATGTCGGCCTAAGGCCATCCACCAGGGCGGCCGGCAGGCCGCCCACCACGCCGGAGACAGCAAAATGTCACGCGAATGGTATCCTGAGATCCTTATCGACGAATGCTTGCCCAAAGGCAGAGATAGTGCTGAAGCATGGCTCGATCCGGATGAATTCAACGGCCAAACAGCAGTTTATTTCGACGAACAAACCAGCATGGAAGCCGTCACCTATTGGTATCCCGGCGATACCGTCGTTTTCAAATGGGTCGAACAACGCGGGCACGTCGTTGTACATCTTATGCCCGACGGCACCATCACATCGTCGCTCCGTTGCCCGGAGACGCTGGACATGTTCGATAATAAAGCGCCCGAGGGATCTACCAACATCATCCCAGCTGAGACGAATGCCTTCTGGGATGAAGATGGCGATGTCGTCGCAACCACGATCGAGGAATTCGCGAGAGTATATGCGGATGCCATGACTGGGTGGATGCATCCTGACGGGGAAGACATCGTGGTTCTCATGACCCGCTGGAGCGATCGACTTTCCTTCATCATCAGCGCGGACGGCAAGAGCCTGACGCCAGTTTCCTCCGAGGCTTCCAATCATGTTCACGGTTAAGAAATCCGCCCTGCAGGCGGCGCTCTCGCTCACGTCGAACATCGTCGAGCGCAAGAACACCATCCCGATCCTGCACAACGTCCTGTTCGATCTCTGGCCCGGCACGGGCAGCAACCGGCTGATGGTGAAGCTCACCAATCTCGATGTCGAGGCGCAAGTGCCGTTCTCGGCCGAGATCGACAACGCCTTCTCGCCCTTCACCATCCCGGCCGGGCTGCTCTCCGATATCGTCAACAAGCTGCCGGACCAAAGCGACATCAAGGTGACGGTCACCGATCGCGACGCAAAGATCGCCTGCGGCCGCTCGAAATTCAGCCTGCCCGTGCTGCCGGCGTCGGACTTTCCCCCCATGAAGGTGGAGAACTTCCCCTATGAGATCGCGCTGAAGGCAACTGCACTTGCCGCAGCTATCGACCAGGTCTCATTCGCGATCTCGACCGAGGAGACGCGGCACTATCTGAATGGCATCTTCCTGCACGCGATCGATGCCGGGCTAGCGCTAGTGGCAACCGACGGCCATCGCCTTTCGAAGCGCGTCATCGCGCCAGATAAAGGGCTGGATACGAACATGATCGGCGTCATCCTGCCGCGCTATGCGACGAGGATCTTCAGCAAGGTTCTGCCGAAGGACGGCGATGTCACGCTCCGCGTCTCCGAATCTCTCGTTCAGCTCGTCGCCGGTGATACGATCCTGACGACGAAGCTGATCGACGGGACCTTCCCAGATTATGAGCGCGTCATTCCGCGTGAGCAGGCGACGACGGTCGAGATCGACCTCGACGATCTCAAGCGCTCGGTCGACCGCGTTGCCACCATGGCGAACGGAAAAAGCAACGCCATGAAATTCGCCTTTGCCGACGAAGCGCTGGTCCTCTCGGTGCGAAACCCCGATAGCGGCGACGCCGAGGACGAGCTGACCTTTACCGGCGACGCCGATATCCAGATCGGCTTCAACGGCAAATACGTGGCCGAAGCCCTATCCCAGCTTGGCGGAGACATCATCTCGCTCGCTATGAGCGACAGCGGCTCGCCGGCCATCCTGCGCGCCCGCGGCGGCCAACCCGACGACCTGATCGTCCTCATGCCAATGCGGATCTAGGAGGCGATTATGGATGACCAGAAAATACCGGACGAGCCAACCCTTGCCGCACTGCAGGAATGGTTTTCTGTCGAAGCAAGATATCGATACTTCCATCCAAATGTCATCGAACGGATGGAGCGTACTCTGGCAGCGGCGGGGAAAGCAGCCAGAGAAGCCGCGCCGACCCGTTCGATCGGCAGCCCGATCGAATTGATCTACACCAATTGGCGCGGCGAAACTGCCGTCAGGAAGCTCAAGCCGCTGCATATTTGGTTCGGCGCCACAGACTGGCACCCTGAAGCGCAATGGCTCTTGCGTGCTTTCGATATCGAGAAGCAAGCGGAGCGTGATTTTGCGCTCAAGGACTTCGGCGCTCCATCGACATCTGCAGAGCCGCAGGCTGCCAAAGCCGCGGAGCGTGAACGCCTTCGCTTTGAAGGCGATCTGGATAGGTGGATGAAGGCGATTGGCGCCGGTATCACTGGCTACCAGCCGGAAGCGTATTTTATGATGGATCACGCATGCGCCGAGCTTGTGAAGCTGCGCAGCAAGGTTGCAGAGCTACAGTCGCGCTATGAAAATTGGCGGCCTATCTCTGAACCGCCGCACGAAGTCCAGATGAATACTCTGCTTTCCTTCTGGTGCGTCGAAAGCGACGACGAAGAAGGCTATTGGAGCACCGGCAGTTGGGATAATCGTCCGGAGACCGCACAAATGTGGTGCTCGATCGTTTCACCGCTCGGCCCCCATTCGGAACAGATTGCCGCCCTTCAGCAGCAGGAGACAGGCAATGGTTGATCTTCTCTTGCGCCGATCCGCTGTGTTTTCCGAATGCGGATTATATCGATATCTGCTCGAACATGACTTCGGCGTAGAGGGTCCTGTCGTTTCACTCGGCATGATCAATCCATCCAAAGCGGACCGAGAGCGGAACGATCCCACGATGACGAAGGTCGACGGCTTCTGCGCTCGTCTTGGCGCAAGCAAGGTGACCGTATGGAACCCGTTTGCCTTAATAAGCAAAGACGTTCGCGATCTCCGGAACGCCGGCGATCCTGTGGGCCCAGAGAACGATGCCTATATCGAGCAGGCGATCCGTGGCGCCGACATTCACATTGTCGCATGGGGACCGCTTTCGAAGCTGCCCAAGCCTTTGCGCGGCCGTTGGCGCTCTGTCGTTGACGTTCTCGATCGTGCGGGGGCAAAGCCCATGTGCTGGGGCACCGCGCTCGATGGTCATCCTCGCCATCCCCTGACGCTCGCCTACGCCACACCGCTCGTCCCATGGAGTATCCCCCAATGACAAACATGACCGAGCTTCCAAGGCTCGCCCTTTCGGTTCGTCAGCCTTGGGTGCATTGCATCCTCCATCTCGGCAAGCCGGTAGAAAACCGCAAATGGTCAACGAAGATCCGCGGGCCGATCTGCCTGCATGCCGGCAAGGACATGACAGATGATGAATGGTATGACGCACTGGACGTAGCTCGCGAAGCCGCGCTTCGCAATCCGTTTCCTGATGGCACGCGCTTCCCGGGCAAGACCAATCTCCAATTCGGCGGCATCGTCGGCACGGTCGAGATCGTCGACTGCGTCACATCAATGGACAGCCCTTGGTTTTTTGGCCGCTATGGCTTCGTCCTCCGCAATCCAAAGCCGATCGATTTTATCCCCGTCAAAGGCGCGCTCGGTTTTTTCGACTGGCGAAGGAACTTGGCCGACCAGCCACCCGAAACCATCCCGGCCGAGCCCGCGCAACGGAGTTTCCTCTGATGAACGACATCATCACCTTTCAGAAGCGCCTCGGCGCCTGGATGCACGAATGCTTCGGCGAAACCGTCGCCGCGGACGCCCACGAGCGTAACCATCGATTCCTCGAGGAGGCTTTGGAACTTGTGCAGGCCAACGACTGCACGCGCGAGGAAGCGCACCTGCTGGTCGACTACGTCTTCGACCGCGAAATAGGCTCGATCAGCCAGGAAGTCGGCGGCGTGGTGCTCACGCTCGCGGCGCTCTGCAACGCCGTCAAACGCGACATGTTCATCTGCGGCGAGGTGGAACTCGCCCGCGTGAACACACCGACGATGATCGCCAAGATCCGGGCAAAGCAGGCGACGAAGCCGGCCAGCTCGCCTCTGCCAGGTCGGTCGCCGACGGAAATTGGAGCCGATGGAAAATGAGCGATCTTCTCACTCTGAAGGAAGCGGCTGATCAGCTTCGGATATCAGAGCGACAGCTCCGAGACTTGACGGATGATGGCCTCGTGCGCTGGATTAACGTCGGTCGGGGGAGCAAGCGCCCCTCGCGCCGCTACACGCAGGAAGATCTTGACGAATTCAAGCAAAGGCGATCCCAGCAATGTCCGTCTATAAGCGCCCCGGTAAAGAGACCTACTCGTATGACTTCATCGTCAGGGGCCGTCGATTTTCTGGCGATACTGGCGCAACGAAAAAGCGAGACGCAAAAGCATTCGAAGACAGGGAACGGGCGCTCGCCAAGGCCGAAGTAATCGCAGGCGAGCCAGATCCGGGCGGCATCATGTCATTCGAGACCGCCGCCCTGCGCTGGTACCGCGAGATCGGCCAGCATCATAAAAACTATGAGACCACCCTTCGGAACCTTGACTGGCTCAAGCGCAACCTCGGCGCTGATACCGATTTGCGAAATGTCAATGATGCCGTTGTCGCCAACCTCGTGGCGCGCCGCCGCGGCGAGCGCGTGCGCCGCATACACAAGGATGGTACGATCCACGAAGGGAAGCTCGTCAGCCCTGCGACAGTCAACCGTACCTGCACGCAGCCTCTTCGCGAGATCTTCCTTCGCGCAAGGGACGTCTGGAAGGTATCGGTAGGAGACGTCAGTTTCGGAAAGCACATGCTGAAGGAGCCGGACGAGCGTGTTCGCGAAGCCTCGATCGACGAGGAAGGCGCCATCATGCAGGAATTGGCGCCAGGCTATGACGATGCGGTGAACTTCGCATTCCTGGTCGCATGCCGGCGGATGGAGATCCTTGCGCTGGAATGGACGCATGTCGACTTCTTCTCGCGCCGCTTCACCCTCCATGGCAAGGGCGGCAAGATCCGGACAATCCCCATGTCGCAGGAAATCTTCGACCTACTATGGGCGCAACGCGGCAATCACGATGAAAAGGTCTTCACCTTCGTCGCTCGCAAGACTAGGAAAAAGGATGGCTTGATCAAAGGTCGCCGCTACCCGCTGACGGAAAGCGGCCTGAAGAGCGCAATGCGCCGGGCTGTCCCGAAATCCGGCGTAACGAACTTCAGGTTCCACGACACGCGCCATACCGGCGCTACCAGAGTGCTTAGATCATCGAACCTGCGCGTCGTGCAGAAGCTGCTCGGGCACGCCGATGTTGCCACGACGGCGAAGTACGCGCACGCGCTCGACGACGATATTCGCAACGCTCTGGAGGCGGCAAGAAGTCCCACGAAAAATCCCACGGATACTGCGCGAGAAGCTGATAAGAATTTGAAAGCTAAGGGAAAATCCAACTGAGGGACTATATCCCCCAGTCAAGTGCGCTACCGGGCTGCGCTACGCCCCGACCTGCCGAAACGGCTTGTTTCGTTTAGAGTTTAGCGTTTCCCGACGCAAGCGAAAAGTGTCGGCCTGCTCAGAAAAAGTTGCCGTTTCAACGGCACAGCTGCCTCGGTCCGCGGCTCGGCTGATAGGTGTTATCGGAGGCGCGATAAGAGCGGTAGCGGCTTGCGCAGTCACGCGCATGAACGCCGTAATAGCTCTGTGAGCCCTGCCTGTTGAACAGCGTGCCGGTCACAAAGGATTTAAAGAGCACGCCGCTATCCGAATCGTCGTCATAATAGCTGTCCGAGCCATGCAGCCGATGGCCGCTGCCCCAACGATTATGGTGATGATGCCAATGGCCGTGGCCATGACCGTGATCGCGCACCTGGATGATGTCCGACTGTCCGGTTGCAGGCACGGTCAGGGTCGGCATGGTGACGGCATTCGCCGGCATGGCGGCACCGGCCGCCAGCAAAAGACCAAAGCCTGCGGCAGTTATCGATCTCGCAATCGTAAACATATGCGACTCCTTCGAAATCCGGCGGCGCAATCAAGTAAATCTGCACAACAACCTTGCTGCCGAGCACGCCGTCATTATCTGTATATAGTGATTTGGAGCCACACTCATAGATGCCCTTCCGTCTTTATGTGCGACGGATATCGCAAGACGGAAAGTGGGCGGAAAGTCAAAGCAATGAAGCCTTATATAATGACTCTCCTGTTATGTGCACCGCTGCTTTCCTCGTGCAATACGACGGAATCGGTGCAGCCCATCCCGGGCAGCATTACCTATGGCGGCCAGCCGCATATGAAATTGACGAAATCGCCTCCCGGATCGCAATTCCAGCATCACTTCACGAACCAGTGGGGCCAGGATGTTATCGAAACCTATATTGTCCAGCCGGACCGAAGCGTGAAGCTCGTGAACCGCCAGGAAATGAGCCCGCCAGACTAGAGCCGTTTTCTTCGAAACGCGAAAACGCCCATCCACTTGTCTTTCCATATCTCTGGACGGAAAATCGCCGCAGTCTCCTGGAGCCGCTCTGGAGGTTCGTTGGCCTGAAACGAAAACTCCGTCAGCGTGAGCCGACGGAGCGTATTGGAATGCAGATAAAAGCCACGCTTACCAGCAGCGGTAGCACCGACGGTAATAAGGCCGGCCGTAATAGCCGCGGTGATGATGATTATCGCTGACAGCGGCGCCGACGAGAACGCCGCCGATGATGCCGGCGGCGGCCAGGGCAGCAGCCTGGTTTTCAGCCTGTTGCGCCTGAGCGCGATTGGACTGGTAGGTCGCGCCGACGCAGCGGTTATAGCGCTGGGTACCTGGGCGGAAGCCCTGCGACTGGCAGGTCATTTCCGCATTCATCGCAGATTCCTGCGGTGTCTGACAGCTCGATAGAATGGTTGATATAGCGACAAGGCTCGCCGCCATCGTGGCACGTATGCGCATATTCCCTCCGGCAATTTAGGATACAACCCCAGAAAGCGAAATACAGCCAAAGGTAAGCTTTAGCAAGCCAACCTTATCAAGCACCGCGCGAAAATCCGTCAAATCGTGGCAAAACTGCACGCAAGGATGGCATCGTGCTTAACGGCCGGATAGCAGCATAGTGCAAAATGAAAAGACCCCGTTGAGACGGGGCCTTGATATCCGATTTGCACGCCCGCAGCCCATCGAGACGGCGGGCGTGTTTTAGATCAGAAGTTCCGTTCGAAACGAAGGATGCCGGCGACCGTATCATCTTTGATGTAGTCGTAGTGCACATAGGTGAGTTCCGGCTCGACCAGGAAATCCTTGACCGGATAGATCTTGAGGTTTGTGGTCGCTTCGAACATCTTGGATTCGGTATAGGCAAGCTGCAGATTCCACTTCAGCTTGTCGTTGACCGGTACGCCGACGCCACCCCAAAGCGCCCAGTCACCCCAACCACATTTGGCGGCATTCACCGTACCGTTCGATCTCGTGCAAGCTGAGATGTCCTGGTTCGTGCCTGCATATTTGTTCAGCTTGTCGCCGTCCGTAT